>CAZRFL010000096.1:0-15413 GCA_964599365.1 uncultured Bacteroidales bacterium | reverse complement strand
GTGAAGTAGCTGCTCATGTCAGTGAAGTAACTGCCCGTGTCAGTGAAGTAGCTGCTCATGCAAGTGAAGTAGCTGCTCATGCAAGTGAAGTGACTGCACACGCAAGTGATGTTACTGCGCATGACTATGAAGTAGATTCTGGCTTGGTAGGCTTGAAAGCCTTTACATTCTTTCCTTAAGAATCAAACCTAAAATGGCAAATCCCCGTCGAGGTCGTTGTCCAGGGGCGGAGGTTCCGGAAATCCGGCGTCGGCAGGCGGATAATTGCCGGCCTGGTTAGTACTGCCTACGATCTCCATTTTCCAGGGTTTAACGTCGGTATACCAACGACCGTTGAACTCGCGGCTTTCGATATCGAAAAATATTTTTACGGTTTGGGAAGTGTCGAAGGAAAGATTGACCTTGTCGTTCCAGTTGGCAAAGCAAACTTTTTTAGGGAATTGAGCATTCGATTCCAATATAAAATCCTGACGTTTCCATTCGCCTTTTTGCGAGGTGCCGGTTTGAGCGGGTAATATTTCTATGATGCGGCCTGTGATCTCCATTTTGTTTTTTTTTGAAGGATAAAAGTAAATAATTTCGTGAAAATCTAGGAAAAAAAAAGGCGGTAATTTTATACCGCCTTTTTTTTTGATCTGTAAGACTATTCTACAAACTGTTTGGCATAATATTTAGCTGTCAGTTTTTCGCCGGTAGCTTTTTCTATCATTTCGTTCCATTCGTAGCGCATGCCGTGTTTGAATACTTTATCGATAAAGTATTTTCCGATCTCAGGATTTTTCGAGAAATCCAATGATTTGATGTCTTCAGTCTTATAAATGTTCTTGGCAATGTAATAGGTAAACTGCGAAGCCAGCAGCTCGCCCATAAGGTAGTTGTGGTAATAGCAGGGATACAAAGCCACATGGATTTTCGAAGCCCAGTCTGGTGCGTTGCGTCCCTCGGGGCGTTTCAGCATTTGATATTTTTCGACCAGATCCCACCAGAGTTTGTTGAGGTCCTGATCAGGATTCTCATACATGCCTTTTTCGAAACGGTACATCACCTGAGCCCAGCGGCTGAAGGTAAGTTGTTCTAAACGCAAGGTTTTATAACAATCGCCGGCTATTTTTTTAGCTTCGGCATCGCTGATGTTCAGGTTTGCTTTCATCCATTGAGGATTGGAGGCCATACGTCCGAAAATCATGGCTATGGCTTCTGTGGTGAATGTGTGTGCAGCGTCGCGAAGCATATAGGGCAGTTCGCGGTCGTTGTATTTGGAATAGTTGGCATGGCCAAATTCGTGGAGGGTGGTGTTCATCCAGTTGGCATTGTTTTTCGAATTGCATAATACACGTACATCTCCTGAACGGTCGATATCGGTGCAGAAAGCATGTTGGTTTTTACCTTTACGTTCGTACATGTCGCTTTTCTTCAGCATGTCGTCTATCTGCATACCGATACCGCTGAAGTAATCTTTGGTCACCAGCACTATGTCTTTATCTTTATAATAAACATCGAGGTCGACAGGGTAAATGTTTGGAGCTTCCTGGAAAAAACGGTTTTGATAATGCCAGGGCATCAGTTCGGTAGTTTTGATCTTGAAGCGTTTTGCAAAATACTCATCCATTTCATTTTTTAGCTGGGCAAATGAGTCGCGTGTCAGGCTGTCGAGTTCGTTAAAGAGTTTTTCTATCTCTGCGGGATCCTGCTCGCTAAGTTTCAAACTCATTTCGTGATAATTTTTAAACCCAAGTTCTTTGGCGGCTTCGTTGCGCATTTTAACCAGTTCGATCACCCGGGCCGAAACATTAGCTCCTGATTTTTTGGAAGCATTCCATGTGGCTTCGAGCATTTTGCTGTCGGTACTGCTACGCAAAATAGAATCAACCTTATTGTCAGTCAAAGTGTCTTTGCCTACCACAGGGCGGAAAGTGTTGAAAGCTTTGGATATTTCAGACTGCAGATCAATCATTTTTTTTGTTTTAACCGAATCGATCTGTTCGCCCAGATACCCATTATATAGTATGTCGAGCTGACGTTTGAGCAAAGGATCTTTGATGTCTTTTGATTCTTTGAATTTCTTCAAAGTGGCAAAATCTTCCTTGTTGGCAAATATCAGTGAAACTTTAAACTCCAGATCGGCCGATTTTTTATATTCGGCATCACTTCCCGAGGTTTCAGCATTCCACGAGGCAATTGCCGATTCTTTTCCAAGAGGAACATATTTTGCCTCAAATTTTTTGATGAACTCTTTTAATTCCATTTCTGTATTGTTTTTTGAATTACCGCAGCCGGAAATCAGCCAGGTTGCTAAAAATATTCCTGTTATAAGTAAAACAGGATAAACAAAAAGTTTTTTCATTTTATTCGGTTTTGGGTTATTAATATGTTACTTCTGTTCTTTTGCCTTAATCGAAATCAATTCTACTTTAAAGATAAGGGTTGATCCGCCGGAAATTTCGCTAAAACCTTTGTCACCATAAGCCAGATCGGAAGGAATATAAAATTCATAGGTCGAACCTGTGTTCATGAGTTGAAGACCTTCGGTCCATCCTTTGATTACACCTGTCAGAGGGAATGATACCGATTGATTTCTGTCGTAAGATGAATCGAAAATTTTACCATCAAGGAATTTGCCTTCGTAGTTCACTTCTACTTCATCGTCGGCTTTTGGTTTAGCGCCGGTTCCGTTGGTAATGATTTTATATTGCAGACCGCTGGGAAGCTCAACTACACCCGGTTTCTTTTTGTTCTCATCCAGAAATGTTTTTCCGGCTAATTTATTTTTTCCTGATTCGGCATTACTTTTTTCTTGTTGTTTGGCAGTCATTTCTTTTTGAAACTTTGTCATGATCAGCTGGCGTTTCTCAACTGAAATAAGTGAATCGCCTCCTTTAAGGCCATTGATAAGACCCTGATTAAACAGATCCGTGTTGACCTCAATGCTGTTTTTCTTTAAGTTTCCGCCAACATCTGAGCCAATGATATAGCTAATACTGTCGTTAAAGGTCTTCAGAACTACTTTTGAGTCTTTCCCTTTTTTATGAGATTGGGAAGAAGTGATTTGAATTGTTGATAATACAATACACAGAGCAATCAGAATTTTTCTTTTCATGGAGATAATTTAATTTAATTTTAGAATACAAATTTAGAACTATTTATGGTAATGCGTTGAAGTTGAAAATAAAAAAAGCTGCTACATAAATGTAACAGCTTTTATATTCGTTTTCAAGAAATTTATTTTACTTGTTGTTGAGGATTAGCTGCAGGAGCTGCTATCTTTATTAATTCAACTTTGAAAATTAAAGTAGAACCTCCCGGTATAGATTGATTGCCTTGGTCACCATAAGCGAGGTCTGATTTAACGTACAATTCGTAAATTCCACCCTCTTTCATAAGTTGCAGACCTTCTGTCCATCCCTTAATAACTCCACCAACTGTAAAAGTTTCAGGTTTTTTTCTGTCATAAGAAGAGTCGAAAATTTTTCCATCAAGTAATTTACCTTCGTAGTTAACGGTAACCTGGTCAGTTGCGGTAGGTGTTTTTCCTTTACCTTCTTTGATTACTTTATATTGAAGTCCACTGGTAGTTTCTATCACTCCTTCAACTTTTTTGTTTTCTTGTAAAAATTTATCGCCGGCTTCTTTATTAGGTCTGGATGCAGCCGCCATTTTTTCCATTTGTTTTTGCTGCATGTCTTTTTGGAAATCCATCATTACTTTTTGTTTTGCCTCTTCGGTAAACACTGTGCTGTCTAAACCTTCCAATGCGTCTTTAAATCCTTGCATCAAAGCTTCAGGACTAAATTTTAAAGAATCAGCATCCATATTTTTTTTAAGATTTGCACCAATATTAGCCCCAATTACATAAGCTATGGAGTCTTCTTTGGTTTGAAGATTGGCTTTTTTGTTGTTTTGTCCACAGGAAGAAATAACAACGAGTAACATAACAACTGATACAATTGATAAAAAGGTGTTTTTCATTACGTTAATTTTTTAATTTTACTTTAATTATTAATTTTGCGCAAAGATAAATATTAATCCAAACATTTTGAGGTTTTTTTATTTTAGGCAGAAAGGCTCTTTCGGTGATCTTGGTTAAAAATATCAACATAAAATTGTTGGTAAATTTGCTAATTGAAAAATAAATAGTACATTTGCACCCCAATTTTGATAGAAAATAGGATTAGTTTCTGTAATTCAAATAAATGATGGATACTTTAAGTTATAAAACACGCTCAGCAAACAACGATTGCATTGTAAAGGAATGGGTTGTTGTAGATGCAGAAAATGAAATTTTAGGCAGATTTGCCACCCAGGTCGCTATTCTTTTAGCCGGCAAACATAAGACATATTACACGCCCAATCTGAATTGCGGCGATAATGTAATTGTTATTAATGCTGATAAAATTAAGTTCACTGGGAAAAAGATGGACGACAAGCAATATGTTCGCCATACTGGTTATCCCGGTGGTCAGCGTTTTGCTACTCCCCGTGAGTTGATGAATAAAAAACCCGAGAAAGTAATTGAATTGGGTGTAAAAGGTATGTTGCCAAAAACAAAGTTGGGTGCAGAAATGTACAAACATCTTTTTGTTTACGCTGGCACCGAACATCCTCATGAAGCTCAGAAACCAAAAACAATTAATATTAATACCATTCGATAATTATGGAAGTAATTCATACCATAGGTAGAAGAAAGACTGCTGTTGCCAGAATTTATTTAAAAGACGGAAGCGGAATCATTAAAGTTAATACCAAAGATTTCGCAGTTTACTTTCCTACTGCTACATTACAATATGTTGTTAAACAACCCTTAGACCTTACAGGTTCGGTAGAAAAATACGATATTCAGGTAAATGTTAATGGTGGTGGTTTCAGAGGACAAGCCGAAGCCCTTTCATTAGCTATTTCACGTGCTTTGTGTAAAATCGAGCCAGAACATAGACTTGTTTTGAAACCCAAAATGCTTCTCAGAAGAGATCCAAGAATGGTTGAGCGTAAAAAACCAGGTCAAAAGAAAGCCCGCAAGAAATTCCAGTTCAGCAAACGTTAGTATTAACGTGTGTTTAGTATCTAAATTGCCAAGACTATCGTTGCACGATACTACTTGGCAATTGACTTAATAGTAAAAAAGAAAGTAAACATTAAATAAAAAAAACAAAAAATGAGTAAAGTAACTTTTGATGAATTATTAGATGCAGGTGTGCATTTTGGTCACTTAAAAAGAAAATGGAATCCGGCTATGGCGCCTTACATTTTTATGGAGCGCAACGGAATTCATATTATTGATTTATACAAAACCATGGCTAAAGCGGAAGAAGCTGCTGCGGCAATGAAACAAATTGCAAAATCAGGAAAGAAAATATTGTTTGTTGCTACTAAAAAGCAAGCGAAAGAAATCGTTGCCGAATTAGTAAAAACAGTTGATATGCCTTACGTAACAGAGCGCTGGCCTGGTGGTATGCTTACAAATTTTGCTACGATCAGAAAAGCCGTACGCAAAATGGCTTCCATTGATAAAATGAAAACGGAAGATACTTTCCTTAAAATTTCAAAACGTGAGCGTCTGCAAATTATTCGTGAACGTGCTAAATTGGAAAAGAACCTGGGAAGTATTGCCGACCTTACCCGTCTGCCTTCTGCAATTTTTATAGTAGATATTCTGAAAGAAAAGATCGCTGTTAACGAAGCAAAAAAATTAAACATCCCGACTTTTGCTATTGTTGATACCAATTCAAATCCTAACGAAGTTGATTTCGCTATCCCAGCTAACGATGATGCATCAAAATCTATCTCTATTATTGTAGGTATGATGATTCAGGCAATTGAAGAAGGATTGGCTGAAAGAAAAATCGCAAAAGACAAACAAGACAAGGAAGATGAAGAAGAAAGAGACGAAATTATCGTTGAAAAATCTTCACTTAAGAGCATCGCCGAGTTGGAAGAAGAGGAAGAAGCTGAAAATTTGAAAAAAATTGCCGCGAAAAAAGAGTTGGGTGTAAAAGTTAAATTGGAAGAAGAATCTGAAGAAGAAAAAACTACCCGTAAAGCTTTGGAAAAAGGCCCCAAAAAACCAACTATCGGTAAAAAAATCATTACTAAAAAATAATAATCTTATTAACCTTATATAATAAATTAGATGGCAAATATTACAGCAGCCGAAGTCAATAAATTAAGACAAATGACCGGCGCCGGAATGATGGATTGTAAAAACGCTTTGGTAGAATCAAATGGTGACCTGGAAGCTGCAATCGATTATTTAAGAAAAAAAGGACAAAAAGTAGCCAACAAAAGAGCTGATCGTGAATCTAACGAAGGATTGGTAATAGCAAAAGTAAATAATGACGGAACGTTCGGAACTGTAACCATGTTGAATTGCGAGACTGACTTTGTTGCTAAAAACCAGGAGTTCATTGATCTTGCAACCGCAATATCTAATCTTGCTAACCAGCATAAAACAAAATCAGTTGACGAATTATCCGCAATAAAAATGGATGACCGTACCATTGGTGAGCATATAAGTGATTATATGGGCAAAACCGGTGAGAAAATTCAAATGTGCGATTTTGCTTATATTGAAGCACCAAAAGTTTTTGCTTATAACCATAACGGAAACAAACTGGCTTCTATGTTAGGTTTTAACAAAAGCGATGCAAAAGAAATCGACCAGGTAGGTAAAGACGTTGTAATGCAGATTGCAGCTATGAGCCCTGTGGCAATTGATAAAGACGATGTGGATCCTGTTACGATTCAACGTGAGATAGAGATTGGAAAAGAGCAGGCACGCGCCGAAGGGAAAGCGGAAGAAATGCTTGAAAAAATCGCCATGGGAAAACTCAATAAATTTTACAAAGAGAGTACCTTGTTGAATCAGGAGTTTATTAAAGACAGCAAAAAAACCATAGCTCAGTATTTATCAGAGAGCGATAAAGATTTGAAAGTGGTTTCTTTCAAAAGAATTTCTGTAAAATAAAGTCTTTTAATGATAATTGAAAAGAGAGAATAACAATTCTCTCTTTTTTTTTATATTTTTGTCAGGTAACAAATAGAGATTATGAAGCAATTTAAACGTATCCTTTTAAAGTTAAGCGGCGAGGCCCTTATGGGTGATAAATCTTATGGATTCGATCCTTCACGACTGGTATTATACGCAGAGGAAATTAAGAAGGCCGTTGATATGGATATCCAGATTTCCATAGTGATTGGAGGTGGAAATATTTTCAGAGGGTTAAAAGGAAATAATTTTGGAGTAGAAAGGGTGCAGGGCGACTACATGGGCATGCTGGCAACCGTTATTAATGGTCTGGCTTTGCAATCGGCGCTTGAATCTGTTGGGGTAAAGACCAAAGTACTATCAGGAATTCATATTGATCCGGTTTGCGAGTTGACTAGCGGAAGAAAGGCAATTGATTACATGGAAGCAGGAAATGTAGTGATCATCTCAGGTGGGACCGGAAATCCTTTCTTCACTACGGATACGGCCTCAGTATTACGTGCCCTGGAGATTAAAGCAGATGCTATATTGAAAGGAACGAGAGTAGACGGAGTATACACCGCTGACCCTGAAAAGGACCCAACCGCTGTAAAATACGACACCCTGACCTTCGATTTAGCCTATGAAAAGCAATTGAGCATTATGGATCTTACTGCCTTTACCTTGTGTAAGGATAACAACATGCCACTGGTGGTTTTTGATATGAATAAGGAAGGGAATTTAGTGAAATTGGTAAAAGGCGAAAAGGTAGGAACCTTTGTCAGCAACTGATTTTTGTCAGAGGAGAGGCTTGGTTTTGAAAATTTATGTAGGTTTGTAAAAAATTTAATGGGAGTATATTATGTCTGAAGATATTTTGTTTTTACTGGAAGAGACTAAAGAGTCAATGCAAAATGCAATAATGCATCTGGAAAAAGAATTTCAGAAAATAAGGACCGGGAAATCCAGTGCGCAAATGCTTGATGGTATCCGTATCGATTATTATGGAGTGTCCACACCACTCGACCAGGTAGCCAATATCAACACTCCCGATCCAAAACAAATCATTGTTCAGCCCTGGGATAAAAATACGCTGACCATGATTGAAAAGGCGATCATGTTTGCTAACTTAGGTTTCAATCCCAAAAACGATGGTGAAGTTCTTCGCATTACTGTTCCTCCTTTGACAGAAGAAAGACGCAGAGACTTGGCAAAAAAAGCCAGAGTGGAAGGCGAAAATACCAAGGTGGCTATTCGTAATATCCGAAGAACCTCTAACGATGCCGCTAAAAAACTCGAAAAAGAAGGTGTTCCTGAGGATCTGGTAAAAAAGACTGAAAATGATATTCAGGAAATGACCAACAGCTTTATCACGAAAGTGGATAAGCTTATGGATCAAAAGGAAAAGGATATTATGACCGTATAATAACGGGTTCTCTATTTTATATACTGCAGGTTTGCCAGGATTTTCTTTATGCCTTCTTCAATAGGCATGAGATCGCGTTTCAACAGTTTTCTCATCTTTGTAATATCTGGCAATCGCCTTTGCATATCGCCTTCCAACAAGGGTGGTTTGTGAATGATTTTCGATTTTGAACCTGTAATGTCAATGATTTTCCTGGCCAGATCCAAAATGGAGATTTCCATATCGCAGCCTATATTAATAATATCATTGACGGGCTTCTTTTCCTTTACCGATTTCATGAAGTTATTGTAACAAGCGTCAACATTATCATCAATGTAGCAGAAGGTGCGCGATTGTGAGCCGTCACCGTAAATGGAAATATTCTGGTCTTTTAAGGCCAGCGCAATAAACCTCGACATCACAAAATCACGGCTCTGTTTGGGGCCATAAGTGTTGAAAAAACGGAATATGGTATAATCCAGCCCGAACTCCTGCTTGTAGGATTTCAGGTAAGCTTCGCCTACATTTTTCACCACAGCATAAGGAACCCTTGAGTTCAATGGTGTGGTTTGCTCGTTTTGGGGCAGCTCAACAGGTTCGCCATATACTTCAGAAGAAGAGGAAAAATAAACCCGTTTTACATTGGAGTTCTTGCTTAAATTCAAAATATTCTCAATGCCCTGTATGTCGTTCAATACGCTTACCGGATTCATTTGTGTGCGATGAACACCCACCACGGCGGCATAATGGAACACATAATCGAAAGATGAGGAAACCATAATGGCCGCTATATCGCGATAATCATTCACGTTACATTTTATGAATCGCCAGTTGGTCTTGGGCAATTTGGGCAGCTTGGTTATATCGCCGGTGGAAAGATCATCTACGATTACCACGTAGTTTTCCGGGTCGAGTATCAGTTTTTCGGCCAGACAACTGCCGACAAAACCTGCACCTCCTGTAATCAGAATTCTTCTCATAAGGGATTATTTTGAGTCGATAATAGATAACAAATAACTTCCATAGCCCGATTTAATAAGCTTTTCGGCAATAGCCCTGAGTTGGTCAGCGTTGATAAAGCCCATACGGTAGGCCACCTCTTCAATACATCCTATCTTTAATCCTTGACGGTCTTCTATGGTTTGTACAAATTGAGATGCCTGCAGTAAGGAGGCAAATGTTCCGGTATCCAGCCAGGCAGTGCCGCGGGTTAAAATACCGACTTTAAGTTTTTTCTGTTCCAGATAATACTTGTTCACATCGGTGATCTCATATTCGCCACGCTTGCTGGGCTTAATATTCTTGGCAACTTCAATCACGCTGTTGTCATAAAAGTACAATCCCGGAACGGCGAAGTTCGATTTGGGATGCTCAGGCTTTTCCTCGATGGAAATGGCATTGAGATTTGAGTCGAATTCAACCACACCATAGCGTTGCGGATCGGAAACATGATAAGCAAAAACCACTCCTCCTTCCGGATCATTGTTTTCCTGAAGCAGGTTCTGCATGCCGGCACCATAAAAAATATTATCGCCCAATACCAGGGCCACCTTGTCTTTTCCAATGAATTTCTCCCCTATAACAAAAGCCTGTGCCAGACCATTGGGGATTTCCTGAATTTCGTAAGAGAAACTGCATCCCAGTTCTTTTCCGTCGCCCAGTAGGTTCCTGAAATGCGGAAGATCCTGTGGGGTAGAAATAATAAGCACCTCTGAGATTCCGGCCATCATGAGAACTGACAGCGGATAATAGATCATGGGCTTATCATAGATGGGCATCATTTGCTTACTCATCGCCAGAGTAAGCGGATACAAACGGGTACCGGAACCACCGGCAAGTATTATTCCTTTCATGCTTGAGGGGGTATTTTGTTATTATTATTTTCAGGTTCGTCCTTTTCCTGGTCTTCTATTTCTTTCAGGTCTATATCAATTACTTCATCATTTTCGTCGGGAAGACCAATAACCGGTTTTTCGAAAGCCAGGGTAGTGCCTTTTTTCCCAAAGGTGAGCAGCATCGATGGGAGAAGCAGCAAATTGCACAGCATGGCCGTGAACATGGTGAATGTGATCAGATAGCCCATTGCCTGGGTACCGCCAAAAGTGGAGAATATGAATATAGAGAAGCCAAGGAAAAGAACCGAGGAAGAATAGATCATACTGTATCCGGCTTCTTTCAGTGCCGCAATTACGCACTCTTCCAGCGTATGCCGTTTTAATTTCAACTGGAATCGGTAGCGTGAGAGGTACAATATGGCATTATCGACAGATATACCTAAGGCTACACTAAAAATAAGGACGGTAGAGGGTTTGATGGTTATGCCCAGATAGCCCATCATGGCGGCCGTCATGATTTGGGGCAGCAAATTCGGTATCATGGAAATGAGGACCATTCTGGCTGAAGTGAACATCAGCAGCATCAGCAATGAAATGATGAGGGTGGCTATGACCAGACTCGTCCAAAGGTTGGTCACCAGATAATTGGTGCCTTTCAGAAATACCACACTGGTACCGGTAAGCACCACATCCACTTTGGTGACCTTCACACTGGTGTCCTGAGCCCTCACGGCATCATAATAATCTTTGTTAAAGATAGTATCAATCTTGGGTTTCAGATCCGAGAGGATACGCTCTATATCTTTGGTTCCTATGTTTTCCATTTGCACACTGATTCGGGTGCGCTGCATGGTCGAATCCACAAAGTTGTTGATGATACTTTTCTTTTTACTGTTAAATTTGGGCAGGTAACCCAACATGAAAACCATTTCGTTGCCGTTGGGCAGGTTATAATATTCAGGGTCGCCATCGTAGAAAGCCTGCTTGGCAAATTTAACCACCTCAACTATAGATAATGGTTTCGAAAGTTCCGGATAGGTTGCCAGCGAGTCCTGCAGGGTGTTGATCTTTTCCAGCATTTTGCGGTTGAGTATCCCTTTTTTCTTTTTCGAATCTATGGAAATCTCGAAAGGCATCACTCCCTTGAAATGTTTTTCGAAGAACATCAGATCTTTGTAAAGTGGGTCCTTTTTCGAAATGTCATCCACAATATTTCCGGTGGTACGCAAACGCGTGATGCCATAAACACCTATCAGCAGCACAACAATAGAAATTGTGTAAATCAATTTGCGGCGCTGTTTCACCGAAAAAACAATGAAATCTATCAGTTTTTTTACGGTTTTGTTCTCCAGATGTTTAATCTGCTTGGCAGTGGGCGGTTTGAGGAAACTGAACAGAATGGGAATGAGGAAGAGCGAAACGATATAAAGTATCAGTATGTTGAGCGAGGCTATCACACCAAACTGATGCAACATGCGGTTCTGAATGATGATGAAAGCTGCAAAACCTGCCGCCACCGAAAGGTTGGTCAGCAGCGTGGCAAAGCCCACCCTTTGCACGATGCGGGACAAGGCTTTTACCTTGTTTCCGTGTTCGCGGTATTCGTAATGGTATTTATTGAGCAGGAAGATACAATTCTCTATCCCTATGATGATGAGCAGAGGCGGAATGATACCCGTAAGCAGGGTGATCTTGTATTGAAACAAGACCATGGTCCCCAAAACCCAAATAACTCCGATGGCAACCACCAGCAGCGGAATGGCAATAGCTTTCCACGAGCGGAAATAGAAGAACAATACCAGTGCGGCAATCAATAGCGAAAGTACTATGAAGAGCAGAAGTTCACGTTTGATTTTAAGCGAAGTTACCGTACGAATGTAGGGTAAGCCGGAGTAGTGCGCCTGTATTTTGTATTTGGCAGTAAAAAGTTCTATTTGGGCCTTGATATTATCGATAAGATAGAAACGTTGACCTGTCGATATTTTCTGTTTATCCAGCGTAAGCATCAGCAGGTAAACGTTGGACTGACGGTTGTAGAGCAGGTTGTCGTAGAAGGGATAAGAATAGATCAGGGTTTTCAGGGTATCGAGCTCGGCCTGAGTCTTAGGTTTTTCTTTGACTATGGGTTTGAAATCGAACTTTTTGGTGCTGTCGTTTTTCAGCAATTTGAAAGTACGCGTAATGGAAAGTATTTCCTGAACTCCTTCTATTTTTTTCAGGTTGGCGGTCAGGTCTATCAGGTCGTTAAACTCCTGAAGCTGGAAAATATTGCTGTCCTGCAATCCGACGAACATCACACTGCCATCTTCGCCAAACACACTTTTGAATTGTTGGTATTGTATGCTGGTAGAGTCGGTAGAAGGAAGCATCTCCTGAAGTTCGTACGACAACTGTATCTTCGTAGCTTGCCAGGCCATGAAGGCAGTTAAAAGGGCAATTATGATCAGGTTGGTGGTACGATATCGTAAAATAATCCGTACTAAGAAATTCCACATGGGATAATTTGGGTTTATAATTAATCGTCAAAAGTACAATTTTAAAACGTACAAAAAAAACTTTGCTTTCATTATCATAGCGCTGATATTCACGCACTGTAAGGCAAAGTTGAGAAATGTCGGATCACGGTCGGGGATTTAATATGCCCGGTACAGCGGAAATTGATATTTTTGGCTTAAATATTGTTTTTCTTTCCAAAAATCGCAGCGCCATGAAAAAGCTATTCACCCTTTCGCTCCTTATTCTGTTCATCGCAGGATGTACTTCTTCCAGGCAATACCTCGAAAAAGGAAATTACCCTATGGCGGTAAAAAAAGCCGTAAGTAAGTTGCAAAAGCATCCCGACAAGGTGAAAGAAATCGCCGTTTTGACGGATGCCTTCAAACGTGCTCAACAGCAAAACCTCGACCGCATTGCTTATCTGCGCAAAACCGGTCAGCCTGATATATGGGAAGAGGTGTTTTCGAATTATGAGCAACTCAAAAACCGTCAGAACCTGGTGAATACCTTGCCGGGACCCGTGTTGGCTGCCATTGGTTTTGAGGCTGTGAATTACGATAACGACATTATAGAAGCCCAGAAAAAGGCTTGCGAATATTTCTACGCTCATGGCAAAACTTTGCTGGCCAAGAACGAAAAAATGGCTGCCCGCTCGGCTTACGACGAGTTTGTGAAGATCAAACAATATTATTCGGACTATAAGGATGTGGATGCGCTGATAGGCCAATCGGCTTCCCTGGGGCTGACCTGGGTGCTGTTTATGATCAATAATAATTCGTATGCCAGTCTGCCTTCCGATTTCGAAGACGAATTTATGAAGTTGGGTCTGGACGACCTCGATTCGAAATGGATCATTTACGATACCAAAGAACAACAGGGCGTGAGTTATGATTACGCCATAGTGCTCAATCTGAAAGTGGCGGATGTTTCGCCCGAGCGCATCAAAGAAAAAACATGGGTAGAAGCCCGCGAGATTCAGGACGGATGGAAATATCAACTGGATGCCAACGGCAATGTGATGAAAGATACGGCCGGCAACGACATTAAAGTGCCTAAATTTGTGAGGGTGTCGTGCAATGTGCTGGAAACCCACCAAAACAAA
This sequence comes from uncultured Bacteroidales bacterium, assembly GCA_964599365.1. Lineage (GTDB taxonomy): Bacteria > Bacteroidota > Bacteroidia > Bacteroidales > CAIWKO01 > CAIWKO01. The sequence continues at coordinate 1,617 of CAZRFL010000096.1, read as the reverse complement.
GAAGCATTGCTTTCGGGGCGGGTGGAGTTTTATAATAACCTGAGCAAGCAATTGCTATTGTCGGAGCCTGTTTCGGCCAATGCTAGCTTCAATAATTACTTTGTGGTGGCCAACGGCGACTTGCAGGCCCTTTCGGCCGAAACCCGGAAACGACTGGGCAATGGCCCGTTGCCTTTCCCCAACGATTTCGATATGATTATGATGGCCAACCAACTGCTGCAAAAAGCCGTGAAGGATGTGGTGAGGTATAAGGGGAAGATGATACAGTAGGAAGTTGGGAGAGGGTGCTTCGACAAGCTCAGCATAAAAGTTCGGAGTTTGCCCCGAAGATCCTAAGGACACCTATAAGGAACCCTAATGGAGAAGTTGCTGAATGTGCTGTAGGGCGGGGAGGCGAAGACTAAAACCACTATACTGATGATAAGGTAAAGTTGCTTTATTTCTTTCATGATCCGGGGATTGTTGGAAAGAACAAATGTAAGGAAAAAATTGCGTGAAAGTATAAACCAAAAGGCCTGCCCTTTTCAAAACAAGCCTTTTCATAATTTGTTAGTGGAGGTGAAGCCTCAGTTGAAAAAACGACGGTGGTTGCACCACCGTCGAACGGGGAACTCCTTCAACAAATATTCAATAGTATTATTTAGAAAGTTAATCCAAGCTTAACATTAATTCCATGCTCAACCCATTTGTATTTTTCATTTCTATAGCTATAGGGCGGGTGATTATATACATAGTCATATTGATCTTCTGATAAAATATAGCCAATACTTAAATTCAAAGCAGTTTTTGGCGAAACAAAAAATTTAATACCTAACGAGGGTGAAGCCAAAATACCCCCATGATGCATTGTAAACAATGAAAACCTATAACCGGCAGCCAGGGATAGAAATGGAGTTACCTTTCCTTTTAAAAAACAAATCCTATTCTCAAGAAAAACCGGTAATTGAATACCCCAGCTAGCCTCATTTTCAAGTCCCAAACCGAGTCCAATACTGTAATATCTGTTAAACTGATAACCAAATGTACTATGCAGGCCATAATTAATTTGTATTAAATCGAACCCGATATTTTTCTTTTCAGGACTTAACTGATGAGTAAACTTCCATCCATATTCAAAATAAAACTCCGTAATATTTGTAAATCCTTTTATTTTTCCATCTGCATTATTATCATTTGTTTTACTAAAAGTATTTTGCTGTCCGACAACATTTACTGTAACCAGTATTAGCGCAAGTGTAAAAAGTCTTTTCATTTGGTTTTATATTAATATTAATATTTTATAAATTTCCTAATCTCTGAGAGATTAGTTCCACTCATTTTTATAACGTACATACTTTTTTGTAGGGTACTTAAATCAATTTTAGTTTTTACCTTTTATTTCCATTACTGTCAATAGCTATAGAAAATATCCAATTATCAGGAAGGCCTGAATTTGAAACATTATAAGATGTCCAATTGATACCCTCAAATTTTGATAATCCCATTGTTGTTCCTATCCATGAATTATTGTTTCCATCTAATGCAATTGAATTTACACTATAATGAGGTAATGGAGAATTCGAAGGAATATAATCCAGCCATTGTGCTCTTTATGCAAAACTAAAAGCCACATGGAAT
>CAZRFL010000095.1:0-15516 GCA_964599365.1 uncultured Bacteroidales bacterium | reverse complement strand
GGAATCGGCCATGCCTACATAGCATACATCGCATTTGTTGATGATCTGTGCAATCTTATCGGGATCCTGGTAAAAAGCTTTTGAACGTAGACTCATGATGGTTTATTTTGTTAGATTTTTAAATTGTTTTATGGTTGGAGGAATGGATGATTGGATGAACGGATATTTTAGATTTGGGAAGGATGAATAACTCCTTCCATCTTTCCATTCTACATCCCTTCCATCTTTCCACGCCTTCCATTTTTCCATTCCTCCTACAAAAATAATCATTAATTTTACCTAAAAAAAACCAATGATACAAAACTGTCTTAACTTCCTGCAATTGCTTTCGGAAAATAATAGCCGAGAGTGGTTTGCTGAGAACAAGAAACTATATGAATCAGCCAAGGCCGATTTCGAAAAGATCACCCTGCGATTCATTAAAGAGATAGGCACTTTTGATGAAGGCGTCCGCAATCTCACTCCCCGCGACTGTATCTTCAGGATATTTCGCGACGTTCGTTTTTCGAAAAACAAATCGCCCTATAAGACCAATTTCGGAGCTGCCTTTAATGTCAGTGGCCGCAAAGTTCACAATGCCGGATATTATTTTCATCTGGAGCCGGGTACCAGTTTTATGGGCGGCGGCATCTATATGCCCGAACCTGAAACTCTGAAAATGATAAGACAGGAGATTTTCTATAATTACGACGAATTCGATAAGATAGTCTCCGAAAAGGAATTTGTGAAGTATTTTAAAGGAATTGACGGCAGCCGTTTATCACTGCCCCCAAAAGGATATCCCAAAGATTTCAAAGGCATAGAAACACTGAAATTTAAAGACTACACGGCCATTCATAGTTTCGATCCTTCGAAATTCTCAGAGGAAGAACTTTTTCAACAGAGTATCAAAGTGCTTAAGGCTCTCAAGCCATTGAATGATTTTCTGAACCGCGCGGTAACATTGTAGTTTAGATTTTACTCTAAACTAGCCGACGCTAATAGTTTTCTTTTTTTCTGTACACCATTCCCTGCATAGTGGCCACCAGTGAACCTTCATCATCTGTAACATTAACTGAATAGGTTGCCAGTTTATTGTTTTTTGAAGTTTCAATGGCTTCCGCAAAAATGGTTTCATTTCTGACAGCTTTCACAAATGAGATACTTGAATTAATTGATAAGGCGAGATTGCCTCTGGAATTGGCTGCCGCAGCCAGAGTGAAATCGGCCAAGGAAAAAACAACGCCTCCATGAGCATAATCAACTCCATTCAAATGCTCATCCCGGATAATCATTTTTGCCCTGGCCCTTCCGTTAGCTGCTTCCAAAAGTTCAATACCAAGTAAAACAGCAAATTTATCCCTTTGCAGAAACTTATTTGTATCCATATTTTTTGACCAAATTTATTGCTCCGACGACAAATATCGCTCAGCTTCTATAGCCGCCATACAACCGGTGCCGGCAGCAGTGGTAGCCTGACGGTAAACATGATCCTGTATGTCGCCTGCCGCGAAAACACCCTCTACACTGGTTTGGGTTTTTCCGGGAATGGTTTTGATGTAACCGGCTTCGTCCATGTCAACCTGTCCTACGAATATCTCAGAATTGGGTTTGTGGCCAATGGCAACAAACAAGCCCTGAACATCCAGTTTTTTTAACTCTCCGGTTTCCACATTCTTGATGACAAATCCATCAACCCCTTTATCTCCGGTAACTTCAACAGGGCTGTAGCCCAGCATCATTTCAATATTAGGGGTGTTAAAGGCTTTGTGCTGCATCACCTTCGATGCACGGAATTCCTTACGTCTGTGGACCAGATATACCTTTTTGCAGAGTTTAGCCAAATAGGTGGCTTCTTCCAGGGCAGAATCGCCACCACCAACGATAGCGACATCCTGTCCTTTATAAAAGAAACCATCACAGGTGGCACAAGCTGAAACTCCATATCCGCGCAGTTTTTGCTCCGATTCCAGTCCTATCCATTTAGCGGTGGCACCGGTGGCAATGATGACTGCATCGGCCAGAATGGTTTTGGTCTCGTCGGCTACCACTTTGTAAGGTTTTTCTGAAAAATCAACACTGGTAATTACTCCCCAGCGAATATCTGCTCCATAACGTTCGGCTTGTTTCTGGAGATCGGCCATCATTTGATTGCCGTCCACACCTTCGGGATATCCCGGGAAATTTTCCACCTCAGTTGTAGTGGTGAGTTGTCCGCCAGGCTGCATTCCCTGATATAAAACCGGTTTCAGATCAGCGCGGGCTGAATAAATTGCTGCAGTGTAACCGGCCGGACCGGAACCAATGATCAATACTTTTACTTTTTCAATTTCTGTGTTCATATTCTTAGTTTATTTTTTGCATATAATAGTGTCGTAAGTTGAGCCATAGCCTGTCCAGCATCCCAATGCCCCTCCGACAATATTGGTCGGAACCGAGGTTGTAGAAGAAAATGGGTTGCCACCTGAAAATATTTCTGATTCGGCAGCTTTCCAGAACGAATAACTTATTGAATCCATGGTGCTAAGTCTTGTAAGCACGGTATCACCGATTTTGTAATATAGTCCTCTTTTGTTGTTGTCATCTGGTGCAATTATGTTACTTGCTATTCCATGATACATTTGCCCGGTAAGAGTCTGTCCGCTAAAAAACTTGTCATCCCATACAGAGCCATAGATAGGGACAAAATTTAGATCCACATGTAATATCTTGGTATAGGCACGATAATAATTGTACACCGTACCATCGTCGGTAGCCATTCCATAAACATTTCCCAGACTGTCGTCATCAGGTTTCAAGTCGAACCATAAACTGTCCCATTTTGCTGTTTTCTTTATGGTTGTCACGGAAGAATAATGCCCGCCATTCCAATCAATGTCAAGGGTATAGGTCTTGCCGATCTCGCCAATGATAGTGCTACCTTTATAAGCCAGGGGAGGGAAATAATCAATGGTAGTCAAAGCCAATGTTTCTGTTGTAACGCCATCACTTACGGTCACCGTTGCATCGGTAACCATTGAGCCAAATAGCGCTGCAGAGTCGATGGGGTCGAAATATGAGGATGATTTTGTAAGAACAACAATAGCCGGTTGCCCTTGTTCAATCCAGCCTTCTACCACCAGTTTTCTTTCCTGTTCCGGAAGGTTTAGCTTTATTTCTTTTTCGCAGGAGGAAAAAAGAAATGCCGAAAGGGTGATGAGTATAATATTTCTGAGTTGTGCTTTCATGGTCGTAAGATTAAAATTTGAAGTTCCATGTAAAAGAAGGAATAATGGGGAATAATGAAACCTGTTTGGCAACCGTTTGAAGATTGAAATCCAATAAATTTCCGGTAGTTTCAAAATAAATGTAATAAGGATTCATCCGGCTATAGACATTGTACACTCCGAAACTATAACTGGAATGGAATTTTTTGCCCGGTTTTTCTTTGCCTTCCAATGTGGCTGAAATATCCAAACGATGGTAGGCCGGCATACGGAAAGCATTGCGGGCGCTATATTCCTGAATGATGCTCCCTGACAGGAAATATCGGGATAAGGGCAGCGTCATGGCATTGCCTGTGGCATATACCCATACAGCTGAAATGGACCATCGTTTACCTATTTCCTGGGTTACAACAATGGAGACATCATGACGACGGTCGTATTTGGCAAAGTAAGTTCTTCCCTGATTGATATCCGGGAATTTTCTTTGGGTCCAGGATAATGTATAACCTATCCAACCCGTTGTTTTACCCACCCGCTTTTTGATGTATAATTCGGCACCATATGACCAGCCTCTTCCAAAAACAAAATTGTTGTCGGTATTGTTTTTCAGATTGTCCTCGGGCTGGGCTCCTTCTTTAAATTCGATCTGGTTGCGCATATCCTTATAGTAAATCTCGAAAGAGGTTTCCCACATATTCTTCCTGAAATTCTGAAAATACCCTAAGGAATATTGGTAGCCGATCTGCGGTTTCACGAGCGATGTACTCGGAACCCAAATATCTGTCGGCAATGAAACTGAGGTATATGAAACCATGTGGATATACTGATAGTTCATAGTGAAAGACGCCTTGATGGACGATCTGGCGTTAATGCCAAATTTAACTGATACACGGGGTTCCAGTCCTGAATACATTTTAATCAGATCACCCGAATTATAATGAATGGTGTCGGCTATTTTGCCTGTTTGATCCAGATTATACCTGTCGTAAGGTCCGACATGGAAGAACATGGAATAGCGCAAGCCACCGCTTATCTTTATATTTTCAGTCAGGTCGAAATCATCAGATATATAGAAGGCAAGCTCATGTGAGTATAGCTTAACCTTGCCACCAAGATCGAACTGAGTATCTCCTGACTTTGCGGATGCATTATTTGGTGTAAAGGTATGATATGTATACACCGTCCCGAATTTAATGTTGTGCCTGATGGAAGGAATATAGGAAAAGTCTATTTTAGCTCCGTAATCTCTGATGCCTGAAAATAGCTTCATCTCGTAAAGATTTTGATCAGCAGTTAAATGGAATTTATAATCACTGTAAACCAAGGTCAGGTTTGAGAAAAGTTTTTCGTTATAAAGATGATTCCATCTGACGGTAGCTGTGGTATTGCCCCAATCGATGGAATTGGAAAAATCAGCATTGTGTAATTTAAATACGTCGCGGCCAAAATATCCGCTCAGAAACAGCCTGTCTTTGTCGGAGAAGTAATAGTTGATCTTTGCGTTGAGGTCGTAAAAGTAATATCCTCCTTTTTTGAAGGGTGAAGAGCTTTTCAGAAAGGGTTTCATCAGAATGTCAAGGTAAGTGCGTCTGCCTGATACGATAAAAGAACATTTGTCTTTTTTTATGGGCCCCTGAATAGTCAATCGTGATGAAATTAATCCAATGCCACCGTCGAATTCAAATTTCTTGTTGTTACCTTCTTTCATGGAGATATCAAGTACTGAAGCCAATCGTCCGCCATAATTTGCAGGCATACCGGCTTTGATAAGTTCCACATTTTTCAAAGCATCGGCATTGAAAACGGAAAAGAAGCCCAAAAGGTGAGAGGCATTATAAACCACAGCTTCATCTAGCAGTATGAGATTTTGATCGGGACCGCCTCCTCTGACATAATAACCGGAATTGCCTTCACCGGCTGACTGCACACCGGGTGTGAGTTGGATCGATTTTAAAATATCTACTTCGCCAAAAAATGCAGGCAACTTTTTTATCTTTTCTATAGGAATTTCGACTCTTCCCATTTCGCTACTCTGTATATTCCTGTCTTCTCTTTCGCCTGAAATTACAACTTCTGCGGTAGTAATAACATTTGGTTCCAGACTCACGTTGATCTTTATGTTCTTGTCCAGTTTGACTTTTTCAGTATAATCTTTATACCCAACAAAAGATGCCACAAAATTATAGTCACCTGCTGGAACTGTAATTGAATAAAATCCATAGGTGTTGGTGCTGGCACCTTTCATGAGTTCTTTCAGATAAACATTGGAGCCTATTAGAAACTCTCCTGTGGAGTTGTCTTTTACGTAGCCGCTGATAGTAAATTTCTGGGAGAAAAGTGATGTTGAAAATATTGAAATTGTGAGAAATGTAAAAAGAAATTTAGTTAAAAGTTTTTTCATAAAAGCGATTAGTTTTAGTGAAAATGTTCTTAAAGTTTTCAGCTATAAAATTACTATAAATCCAGATACGGACAATCAGACACTATCCAAACCTAATAATTTATTAATATGGATAATTTTACAGCACTATTGCAATCGTTAAATATTGTGCCAAATAGTGCCAATTAATTGAATTTTTGTCGGGAGAGCTGATATTGTAAGGATTATAAAAATGACATGAATGCTTTTTATTCTCGTAAAAAGATGTAATTTTGTCACCCCAAATTTGATTTGGCAGTTTTTCGGGGTGTGGCGCAGTTGGCTAGCGTACTTGCATGGGGTGCAAGTGGTCGGAAGTTCGAGTCTTCTCACCCCGACAATAAAAAGGGTTTCAGAAATTTTCTGAAACCCTTTTTATATTATCACAATATTCTTTCTTTTAAAACTTCATACTATACTGGTAAACTGTTCTTGTTTAAAATCAATACGTTGATGATTTATTCCTGGTCGTTTTTCATTGACTTCAACTTTGACATTTAGGGAGTCTGTTTTCGTTGTAGTTCATTTATTGTCCATACTCCTTATTTCATTTTCATAATACTTTACTTCACTGACATGAAATGGTAGTTCACTGTCGTAAAATGGTAGTTCACAGGCATGATATGCTGGTTCACTGTCATGAAATGGTAGTTCACTGTCGTGAAATGTTAATTCACTGTCACGAAATGTTAGTTCACAGTCATGATATGCTGGTTCACTGTCATGGAATGGTAGTTCACAGGCATGAAATGCTACTTCACTGTCACGATATGGTAGTTCACAGGCATGAAATGGTAGTTCACAGGCATGAAATGCTGGTTCACTGTCGTGATATGGTAGTTCACAGGCATGAAATGGTAGTCCACTGTCATGGAATGCTACATCACTTGCACAGTAAGCTATTACGCTTGACATGACCTCTGTGGAGAAATTTTAAAAATTACTCCGATGTCAAAATAGCTTTCCGGGAGATAATTAAAACTCACTCAGGTGGCAAAAAAATACACATGTAAGGGAGTGTTCGAAACTGTTCAAGAAAGCGTGTGTGTCTGAGATGTGCTTAATATCATATTTGTCTGTGCGAGTTTTTAACTAGTAGTAAGCTGTTTTTTGAAACTATTCTACAATAGTATATTTATTTGCAACACTATTTTTAAACAAGATTTGCACCAGATAGGTTCCTGCATTCATTTGGCTGACGTCAATTCCCGAAAGGTTGGCATCGAGAGGCTTATTGCTTTCAAAAACCAACTGGCCATGGGCGCTTAACATTTTTATTGTCAAAGGTGTTTCTTTGATCTGATCGAAATTCACAAACAGCTTATCGTTTGTCGGATTAGGGTAAACTATCAAAGATCCCAGATCTTCAGAAAGAGCTTCAATGCCGGTACATGTATTAACAAAAATGGCGATGCTGCCTGAAGAGGCCGGATTTCCCGTAACACACGACAACGAAGAGGTCATTACCACCGAAACCTGATCAAGATTTAATGGAACATACGAATAGGTAGGTAGGTTTGCACCTACCATAAAACTGTTCTTGTACCATTGATAACTTGGTGAGCCTCCATTGGTGGGTGTAGCCGTGAAAGTCACTGTAATTCCTTCGCATACGGTATTCTGATCTACCACTAAATTAACACCGGCAGGACCGGCATTGGAAACTACCATGGTGATCAATGATGATGTAGATGGGCTGCCAGTGGCACAACTGAAACTTGATGTCATGGTGACAAATACCTGGTCTCCGTTTGCAGGGGTGTAGCTGTAAGTGGCAGAATTATATCCTGCAGCTGCTCCGTTCAAATGCCATTGGTAAGTAGGATTGCCTCCATTGGTGGCTGTTGCCGTAAATGTTACGGCAGTTCCTGTACAAACAGGGTTCTGGTCGATCCCTAAGGATACGCTGGACTGTATGCTCGTAAATAGTGAAACTGTCACATCGAGGCGAATCACACTTTCGCAAGTGCCGAGGGTCTGGCTGGCATAATAGTGGTTTCCATTTATCAACGCAGTACCTGGCGCAAGCAAATTTCCTGTAGTGGCTGAATCGTACCATTGAATCCCCGTACCTGTTGCCAGTAAGTCGGCCACAGTAGCATTTATACAAAACGACTGTGTGGTGCTGCCTCCAGGAGTTTGAGTGGAGGAGCCAACGCTTACAATAGTATAAGCCGAATTCGCTGTCCCGCATACTCCGTTTTGAACAACTGCCCTGAACCAGGTAGTCTCTGTAAGCGGGCCTGAAGTATAAGTATTGCTCGTATTGGCTATATCTGACCAATTGGTGAAAGGCGAAATGGAACTTTGCCATTTTATTACATTTCCCGTATTTCCTGTTAACGTGAGTAATCCACTTATACTACCTGCACAAATAGTGTCACCCCCAGAGATAATTCCCCCTCCCGAAGCAGAATCTAGTGTAACCATGATCTCGTTCGAATTAGCCGAAACCGGCAAAATAGTACAATTACCATGCGCCCTTACTCTATATTTGTATGTTGATCCTGATGTAAGCCCACTTACATAATAAGTGGTTACGTTACCGACATTCAAATCATTATAAATACCTGTAAAAGTTACAAAATTATCGTTCGAAACATCCAAATGGTAACCTCCTGCATTGGCTACCGCGGTCCAGTTGGCCTGAAAATCGCTGCATCCAACATTGGTTGCCGCAGTGGCAACTGGTGCTGTTGGAATATTCATGGCAATATTGAGCGATGGGGTTCCGGTGCTTCCCAGATATCCATTCAATTGTATGTAATAAGTAGTCCCGGCTGTAAGGCAAATGGCATTCAACGAAACATTGCTTCCTGATGAACTACCTGATGCAACCTGAGTGGCGCCGCCTGTTAATATAGCTGCTGCAGAAGTTGCCGTATAAACGGCAACCTGTATACCTGAACCTTGAGTTGCAACAATATTATAACCGCCGGTTGTAGCTGGAGTAAATGTAAACCACTGGGTGTTGCTCACCACGGTTGGGGTATTATCAAGATTGAAGCCCCAGTTGTTTCCGGCTGGTTCCCCAACTTCAAATCCGAAAGTAGAATTGTTATTTCCGTTGGTCGTTCCTGTAGAAACAACGCTTGCATTGACAACATTATCATTCAGTGCAGGAGTATAAGAAGTGTTGCACACCGCAATATTGAAAGCGCCATCGCTGCTCGATAAATTATCATAGCTGAAAACTCTTATTTTATATGTCGAACCATTGGTAAGTCCTGTCACTCTCATAGTTTCGGTTCCTGCGTTTCCAGTAAAATCTCTGTACTGTATATTTCCTCCCGGGCAAGCGGTTGCACTTCTCAGGTTCAATACTCCATCCATTGTCGTATTGGTAAGTGTAATTAATGCATTGCTACCTGAAGCTACGAAATTATACCAAACGTCGTCATCATCGTAGTAGCCATACATCCCGCTATAATTTGCCAGTGTTTGGGTGGCGCTCACTGTTGTTCCCGAAATGGCTGCTGCACATAAGGTTAATGCTGTTCCCGGGCAATCGTCATTGGCAGGAGGAGGTGGAGGAGTAACTACGCATATGGTAAAGGTTGTTGTTGTGGGGTATCCCGAATAATAATCATAAACCCTAACATAATACAACACTCCGACGGTCAAACCAGTAAGCGTCATAGTTTCTGTTCCTCCTGTGTATATATTTTCTGTGCAACTTCCGGCTATGGCTGTTAACGTACTGCACGAAGCTCCGGAATATGCCTGTACCACCGCTTCAAAACTTGCTGATCCGGCAACGGTTATAACCTGAGAAGTTGATGCCGCTGTAAATTTATACCAAACATCATCATTGGCGGTTCCCTGGCATCCCGTATAGGTTTGCGATGCATAAGCAACATCGCCTGTAGTGGGAGTGCACGATAAGGCAGGTGTAAGATTCACTGCTCCGCAAGGTTCATCATTCGTTGGAGGTGTGATAACACAGATAGTAAACGTTGTGGTTGCAGGAAAACCCGAATAATAATCATACACCCTTACATAATAGGTGAGGCCAACCGTAAGGCCCGTCATGCTCAGTGTTTCCACCCCGTCTGCGGTTGTTGCATCTGCGCAGGACCCAATATTACTAGTCGATATGATGGCTCCGCAACTGCCAGCATAATAGGCCTGCACAACAGCATCAAAACTGGTAGATCCATCCACAACAACAAATTGTGTTGTGGCAGCCGCGACAAATTTAAACCAAACATCATCATTTGCGGTTCCTATGCATCCGGTAAAAGTCTGGGTTGCGTTGGCTACATCCCCACTGGTACTGCTGCATGTTTGTACCTGCGGAATAAGTGTGATAGCGCCGCAAGGATCATCGTTCACAGGAGGACTGTAAACGCAAATTCCAAAAGTGGTATTAATAGGCATTGAAGATGAACCATGATAAACCCTCACATAATAAGTGGTTCCATTCACAAGACCCGTTAAGGTAAGAGTTTCAATCCCACCACCCGAAGTATTATCTGCACAACCACCCGTCATAGCTGTAAGTGAGCCGCAAGCACCTGTATATATCTGTACGACCGCGTCGTAATCTCCGTTGCCTGCAACACGTACAAAATGAGTAGTGCCTGTTGCCGTGAATTTGAACCAAACATCACGGGCTGTAGAAGTATAACTGTAATCACAGCTGGCGTATGTATAGGTTTGTGAAGCAAGATTTGCATTTCCTGTTATCGGGTTGCAAGTAGCGCCGGGAGTCAATATAATAGCACTGCAAGGTTCGTCATTCACCGGAGGTGATAATATACATATAGTAAAAGTAGTATTGGAGGGTACTGTTGATGATCCATGATATACTCTGACATAGTACCAATTGCCAACTACAAGACCTGACAATTGCATGGTCTCTGTGGCTCCGGCCCCGGTAGCATCTAAACAGGCACCTGAAATGGCAGTAAGTGTGACAGGGCATGTGCTTACATTTGCCGAATATCCAGTTAATATTGCATCGTAAGTTCCGTTACCGGTAACCTGAACCGTATGACTGGTGCTGGTTGCCTGGAATCTGTACCATACATCAGCCAATGGTGAGGTGTAGCTGTAATCACAGCTACCGTATGCATAGGTCTGGGATGCCAGCGAAGCATCTCCGGTTGTACCAACACAGGTCGTTCCGGGAGTTAGGGTAACCGCTGTAATGCTTGTCCCGTTGCAGGGCTCATCATTCACTGGAGGTGATAATACACACACCGAAAAGGTGGTATTCGTTGGAACAGTTGATGATCCGTGATAAATCCTGAAGTAATAAGTATTTCCTGGTGTAAGTCCGCTTAGTAGGACGCTCTCAATAGCCCCGGCAGAAGTGTTATCCGCACAAGCACCTGAAATAGCTGTTAACGAACTGCAGGCACCCGAATATACTTGTAAAACCGGATCAAAAGTTCCATTACCAGTTGCTTGAATAGTATGACTTGTTGCTGTAGCGACAAATTTATACCAAAGATCTCTGGCAGGGCTTGTATAGCTGAAGTCACAGGTTGCATAAGTATTAGTTTGAGAAGCCATGGCTGCATCACAGGCTGTGGGGTTGCATGAGGTAGCTGGCGTAAGCGTGGTTGCACCGCAAGGTTCATCATTTAAAGGAGGAGTGGTTACGCATATGGTAAATGTGGGTGTGGCTGAACTTCCTGTTCCGGTATGATATACTCTCACATAGTAAGTCGTGCCTATGCTAAGGCCTGTAAGCATCATAACTTCCGTGGTCCCTCCGCCATAGGTTGCATCGGTGCAGCTACTTGCAACAGCAGTAAAAGTAGCTGTAGTCGGACAAGTGCCTGATGTCAGAGTGTATGCCTGAACAACAGCGTCAAAACTGGCGCTGCCAGTTACATTTACAAAATGAGAAGTAGCTGTAGCAGTGAATTTATACCATACATCGTCATCAGCTGTGCCCGAACATCCAGAATAGGTTTGTGTACTTCCTGCAGTTGAGCCACTGGTCGGAGAGGAGCATGCTACTCCCGGGCTACCTGCTGTTAGGTTAACAGCTCCACAAGCATCATCATTATCCGACTGTCTTCCGGTTATGTCGAACCCAAGGGGTGCGTTTGCCTGAGTAGCACTGCTGAATGAAAGATAATTAGATGATGTATTAACGGTTGCAGACATACCTTGCCAGGCGGTGCTATTCCAGTCCTGCACTCCAATTTTAGTCTCGGAACCAACAATGTCACCAATAGTGCCATTATAAGGAAGTGTTACCGTATAAGTATAAGTTCCGGTTGCGACACTTAGGCTGCTTGGCCAGTATCTGCTGAGATAATTGGCCGCTGAGCCCATATTGGGATGTACTGCATCAATTACTTTAAATCCGATTATTCTGGTGACACTGTTCGATTCGAGAGAAAATGAGAAGCCACAGTATTCTGCAGTTCCAATGTTTTCGCCAATAGGATAGGTAAATGTTTGATAGGAGCTTGTTGAAAAAGAATGCCTATAAAATCCCGAAGAAGACGAGGTAATTACCATTTTTGTAGCTGAAAACCCACTGCCATAAGTATAGGCAACATCAAGATTCCCTGTACCTACAATAAGAAGCCCTGAGCTGAGATTAAAACCTGTACTTGTCCCGCTAACAGTAATGTCCTGATTGTTTAGAGTCAATGAGCCGCTGGTTGCACTGGGATTCATATCTGAGATAAGGTTGGTAAGCGTTGGCGTTGTTGTAAAGGTCCCGTCGGGCAGAATCCAGTTAGCAGATCCGGTTGGGCTGAAACTGAGGGAAGGGGAGTTTGTACAAGTGATGGTACCACCTGTTTTGATAACTGGCGCTGCTGAACCACTGCCATTAAAAGTTAGAACAGTAGTGGCGCCGCTAAGTGTGAAAGCTCCTGTAGTTAATGTTAGAGTCCCAGTAATGGAACGCGAAGTCGTTAAAGTCACACCAAACGAAGTATTAATTATTACATTGGCTGGGCTATTGGTAGTGGGCCATTCGCGTGTTCCAGCAGTTTTAGCGGCTGTGGTGGCATACTCAAGCGTCCCATTAGCTGTATAAACGGGGCTACCGCCACTACTGCCATTGATGTTGCCTGAACCACCGATCAGTAGTTTGCCATCAATAGACATGGTATTCAAAACAGGCGTTCCTGTTCCGGGGGCTACAACAACAATACCGCCACTGTTAACCGTCATATTGGGAATGTTTGAACTGTTTATGCCGGTGTTGAATGACAAAGTCGCCCCGGAATTAACAACCAGTTTGCTATTGCTGGTACAAGTTATGCTTCCAGCAGTAAAATTGAGATTACCGTTAAAGGTTAGTAAACTACTGATGCCATTAAGGTTTATATTAGAAGAGGTATTCATAATGATCGATTTGCCAGCGAGTACTGTCCAGGTGTTATTCACTACCATGCTGACAGCATTAAGGGTTAAGTCAATCTGGCAAACAATGGCTCCCGAAACAGTTACAGTGGCCGAAGTGGTGCCCCAGTTAAAAGTCCCCGTAGTGCCATTAATGTCGAGTGAAGCAATGGTTACCGTTGACAAACCTGTAAATTGAAAAGTAGAAGAATTCACATTAATTACAATATTATCGGAAGATGATGGCACACTAGCAGGACTCCAATTAGAGGCCAATGACCAACTGCCTCCGGTGGTAGCTCCTACCCATGTTTTGGTTGCTGCTTGGCTTTGTGTAATTCCAAAGAGTAGCAAAAGAAGTCCAACATATGCTGCCTGCAAAACAGATTTTGTGTTAGTGAAAGAGTTACTTTTTCTCATAAAACTGTTAATTTTAATTCTATTGGTTTATAATTATTAGTTGTTCTGTATAAAGTTCCAACTTGCTGTTTTCCCCGTTAAAAAATAGTCGTTAGGTGTCATTTAAGCGCAGCAATTCTGATAAATTTACAATAAGATTATAAATATTGTTGACGAGACTGGTGTTTCTAGCTCGCTCCTTTTATTCTTTTACAAATTTCTTTATTATGGTTTTTCTATCCAGCGTTATGCTGATGAAATAAAGGCCTTTTGGGAGATGGGCGACATTTATTTCAGGCGTGTTCTTTAAAAGTGTCTGAGACATCAAAATACTGCCTTGGATATTGCAAATTTTAATAGATACCTCTTTGGGTGCATATAGGTTAGGATAGTCAATGAACAACTTGTCAGTAGCAGGGTTGGGGAAGAGCATTACATCATTTTGGTCAGGGCTGTCATTCACAGAAGTAATTAGTGAACCATTATAGCGGGCTACGGCAAAATCAACATTGGTAGTTCCGTCAGCACGTCCGGCGACAACTATTTTGCCGTCCGTTTGAAGCGCAAGTGATATACCATAAGCATTCGGATTGCCAAGTGGTGTGGTAACTATTCCACTGCTGCCAAAAGTATTGTCAACAGTTCCGTTGGCATTATATCTTGTTAAGGCAAAGTTTTTGGCAGTTCCATTGATGGCATAACCTGCCGCCACTATTTGACCATTCGGTTGAACAACCACCCCATAAGCTTCGTCATCATTTCCATAAAAATCGGTCTGTACGACACCGTTTCCGCTAAATGTAGGGTCGAGAACACCAGTAGTGTCGAATCGTAGAATGGTAAAATTTCGGTTGGTTGTTGCCGGCGAATGATATCCCCCGCAGACAAGTTTTCCATCAGATTGCCTTGCCAGTGAAAAGAAATTATCCCACTGCCCTCCATTAGGGAGCAACACTATTCCGTTTGTGCCAAAAGTATTGTCAAGAGTGCCACCGGGAAGATATCGTGCCAGTACACCTTGGTTGGTAGTGCCGTTGAATGAATATCCTGCCACAACTATTTTACCGTTTGGCTGAATGACTAATCCGTAAACATCGTCATCGTAGCTGCCAACTGGAGTGACTACTTTTCCTCCACTTCCGAAGGTTGCATCGAGAGCTCCGTTGGTATTATATCGGGTTAGGGCAATATCGTAATTGGTTCCATTGTTGGAATAGCCTACTACCACTATCTTCTGATCAGTCTGAATCGCTACTGCATGCGCCACATCACTCGCTGAGCCAATGGCTGTGCTCACTTTACCTGTGCTGTTAAAAGTAAGGTCTAAAGCTCCGGTAGTATCGAATCTTGCTAAGGCAAAGTCGTAGTTTGAGCCATTATTATAATAGCCTGCCATAACGAGCTTCCCGTTACTTTGGCGTGCTATGGAATAAGCTCCACCTTCCATGCCCATAGCAGTTACTACTTTACCACCTGTTCCGAACGAAGGGTCGAGAGCGCCGTTGATCAAATAACGGGCCATGGAAAATTTCCATTGTGTATCGTATGATCGTCCGCCGACCACGATCTTGCCGTTGGGTTGTATTACTACCGAACGCCCCCAATCATCGCCGGAAGTGATAGGTGTGACAACATAACCTGTTGTATTAAAAGTACCATCAAGTGATCCCGGTGTTTGTGCAAATGAACAAATTGTGGTCAATATAAGACCTAAGAAAAGAAAGTGATTTTTCATTGTCTATAATTTAATTTCGATTAATTGTGGGTGATCAAGAGATGCTGAAAATTTGCAAGGCCTCCAGGGAAAGTACTTCTTAATACAAAAATTCAGGTGAGCAAATGTAAATTATTATTTTTATAAAAAAAATGGTTGTCGTTTTTTAACAAAAAATTAATTAGCGTTCCTTATTTATTGATGATAAAAATAGGCATAATAGGTTGTTAATCTGGGTAAGGTTGGTCGTCAAAGAGCTCATCTTGTAATCTTGATAGTTCAGTATAATGATCAGTCTTAATTAATTTATCGTGCATTTTTCTTTGAAGATTTAACTTAAAAAAGAAGGAGTGATTGTGTTCATGACACAATCACTCCTTTTGAGTTTTATTTAGTATTAAAACGAACTTATTGTTTCAGTACTCTAAAGCTTTGCACCTGATCATTAAGATTAGCCTTGATCATGTAGACACCTTTGG
>CAZRFL010000094.1:15224-15880 GCA_964599365.1 uncultured Bacteroidales bacterium | reverse complement strand
CCGCCTGTCCGACATAGAGGCTCTGGCATCCAAATCGCATGTAATGAACGAAGAAATCTGGGGCGACCAGGTATTCGAAACCATCAAATTCCCTGTTGAATACGAAAAAGGCAAAATCGGCGTGGGTGGGTATATCAAGAATATTACCAAACGCAAACTAGCCGAAGCCAAACTCAGTGCCAGTGAAGAAAAATTCCGCAGTATGGTCGAAACCACTGCCGATATTATTTGGGAAACCAGCATAGAAGGACTATACACTTACGTAAGCCCCCAATGTGAGAAATTGCTGGGCTATAAGCCAGACGAATTGATTGGCACCTTGCCCTTCAAATATATGGAAGCCGAAGAAGCGAAAAGGGTGAAAAAAGAATCTGACAAAATAGTGGCTACACAAAAGCCTTTTAATGGATTAACGAATACAATTTTACACAAAGACGGCCGCAAATTTATTTTTGAGACCAGCGGTGAACCGTTTTTCGATAAGGAAAACAGCAATTTTAAGAACTCAGACCATGGAGTTAAAATATGGGGTGAAATGTGCAACGAAATAGGGGCAACAATTTTACGGCGCAAAATAGATCTCAACAAATCCAAACCATAAGTAAATATCGAGTAAGCGGGTCCCGAATAAATCCGAATACATAGTCGTTGGTCCA
>CAZRFL010000094.1:0-15214 GCA_964599365.1 uncultured Bacteroidales bacterium | reverse complement strand
TATAGGGGTATTGCCCGCAATATTACCGAACGAAAACAAGCAGAAGAGGCTATCAGGATGAGCGAATTCAAACTCAACACCTATTTCGATAATGCCGCCGATGCTATTTATGTGATAGACACCCGTGAGGGAAAAATAGTAAAATGTAACAACCGCGCCTGTGCCGACCTGGGCTACAGCAAAGACGAACTGATGCAGCTAAGCCCTGCGGATATTGAGTTCAAGCTCGATAACAGCGAGATAGAGTCCATTCACGACAAAGCCTTGTTTGGCAGTTCAGGCACCTTCGAAAGCATGCATAAACGCAAAGACGGCACAGACTTTCCGGTGGAGATCAGAATTAGTTCACTGGCTACCCTGCAACCCAACCTGGTGTTATCCATAGTTCGCGATATCAGTGCACGCAAGCACGCCGAAAAATCCTTAATGAATTCTTACAAATTACTTCAGAATATTATTGACCTGCTGCCTGTAAAGATCTTCTGGAAGGACCTGGATTTAAATTATCTGGGAGGAAATCTGGCATTTGCTCATACTGCCGGAAAGCCAAGCATTGCTGATGTGACAGGTAAAAACGACTTCGATATGATCTGGAAAGAGCATGCCGAAACCTACAGAAAAGATGACAAAAACCTGCTGAAGACCGGGAAACCCAAACTCAATTTCATTGAAGAAACGATCTCAGCCGATGGTGTGCACCAATGGGTAAAAACCAGCAAAGTACCACTGACCGATCTGAATGGCAAAACCACGGGTATTTTGGGAGTGTATGAAGATATCACAGAACGCAAAAAGATAGAAGAAGTACAGTTGTTCCTGTTAAGCAGCGGCTTTAACAACAAAGGGGAAGATTTCTTCACCTCTCTGGCCAGGTATTTATCGGAGACTTTGGGAATGGAATATGTTTGTATCGACAAACTTTTGGGTGATAACCTCACCGCTCAAACGGTAGCCATATATAACGACGGCAAATTTGACGACAACGTTTCCTACACACTGAAAGACACGCCTTGTGGTGATGTAGTCGGAAAAACCATCTGCTGTTTCCCCGAAAAGGTTTGCCATTTGTTCCCTCATGATGTGGCACTTCAAGACCTGAATGCCGAAAGCTATGTGGGAACCACCTTGTGGAGTTTCGACGGAAAACCCATTGGACTGATTGCTGTGATTGGACGAAAACCTCTCAATAATCCTTCCCTGTCCGAAACAATAATAAAATTGGTTGGCATTAGAGCCGCTGCCGAAATGGAGCGTCTGATGTCAGAAGAAGCACTGCGTAAGAGTGAGGCACAATTTAGTTTAATAGCCAACCATACGCATGATATGGTATGGATGATGGATCTCAACCTGAAAACCACCTATGTGAGCCCCTCAGTCGAAAAGGTTCGGGGCTTCACCTTACAGGAGTTAGCTGAACTTCCTTTAGAACAAAATCTCGCACCCGGTTCGCTTCAATATGCTTTGGGAATCTTTCAGGCAGAACTTCCCAGGCTAATGACCGACCCTGATTATGATTTCCCTGAAACACTTCAACTGGAGTTTTACCACAAAGACGGTTCCACCCTATGGCTGGAAACTATTTTCAATGTATTGAGAGACGAAAACGGAAAGGCAACTTCTGTCATAGGCGAAGGTCGAAATATTACCGAACGTCGACAGGCTGAACAATTGTTAAGAGATTGGAACAGCAAATTCAGTAAACTTTCTATTAATGCGCCCGGATTGATTTATCAGTTCACCCGACGCCCCGATGGAAGTTATTATGTACCTATAGCCTCCGAAGGCATAAGGGATATTTTTGGGTGCACACCCGAGGATGTAGCCGACAACTTCGATGCCATAGCCCGTGTGCTGCATCCGGATGATGCAGAATATGTGATCAGGGTTATAGAATATTCCGCCGAACATCTCTCCTACTTCACTTGTGAGTTCAGGGTACTCATACCCGGCAGGCCTGTTCAGTGGATATATTCCAATTCGACCCCCGAAAAATTGCCTGATGGCAGCATCACCTGGTTTGGCTTTAGTACCAATATTACAAAACAAAAACACATAGAACAATCGCTCAAAGAAAGCGAAGAAAAATATCGCAGCATTTTCGAGAACGTGCAGGATGTGTTTTATCAGACCGATCTGAAGGGTACCATTCTTGATATTAGTCCATCTATTAAGCATTTCTCAGAATTTAATAGCGACGAACTGCTGGGTAGTAATGTAGCTGATCTGTATTATAATCATGCCGACAGGCAGGTGCTGCTGAAAGCCCTCAGCGAAAAAGGCTACCTGAACGATTATGAATTGTTGTTAAAAACAAAGACAGGGGATATTAAATACGCATCCATCAACGCCCGCTTAATTTTTGATAAAGACGGAAAACCTCATCATATCGATGGGGCCATTCGCGATATAGGTATTCGCAAGCAAGCAGAGCAAGCCATACGCGAAAGTGAGGAAAAATTCTCAGTTGCATTCAAAACCTCGCCTTATGCCATAACCATATCACAACTGGAAGATGGTACTTTTATAGAAGTCAACGATAGTTTTTATTCCATAACAGGATATACAAAGGATGAAACCATCGGGAATGCTTCCATTACTATGAAAATATGGGTCGATGAGAGCAAACGCCAAGAAGTGGTTGAATCGCTTAGCAAAGGCAAAGTATTAGAGGGAATTGAAGCTCGTTTCAGAAAAAAAAATGGTGAGATCATCATTGGTCTTTTCTCAGCCCAACTAATAAAAATTCGCGAAAAAACATTTATCTTATCCAGTATAGCCGATATAAGCGAACGCAAACGCGCGGAAGCAGAATTACAGGCTTCGCAGCAAATAATCGCAGGTATCATCAATGCTATTCCGGTGAGAGTTTTTTGGAAAGACAAGAATCTGGTTTATATGGGATGCAATGCAGCCTTCGTGAAGGATGCCGGATTTACAAATGCAGAAGATATCATAGGTAAAGACGATTACCAGATGGGTTGGAGTGCTCAGGCCGAATTATATCGTAATGATGACATACAAGTCATTGAAAATGGTATAGCCAAATTCAACATCGAAGAGGACCATACCACTCCTGAAGGAAATCATCTTACACTGCTTACCAACAAACTCCCCCTTCGAAATGCGGAAGGTGTGATTACGGGAGTATTAGGGACCTATATGGATATTACCGAAAGGAAACAGGAAGAATCTTATCGTGAGATCAGGCGCGATGTTTTGCAGATACTAAATGATCCGAGCGAATTACGTGTATCTATTGAAAGGGTAGTGGCTGTAATTAAGCTACGGACAGGATTCGATGCCGTAGGAATCCGCATGCAAAAAGACAACGATTTCCCTTATATGGTGCACCAGGGATTTCCCGAGGAATTTATGGCTGCTGAGAACAAATTAGTAGCCTACGAAGAAGATAAAACCATGTGTATTGATAAAGATGGGAATTCTTATCTCGAATGTACCTGTGGATTGGTGATATCAGGAAAAACGGATCCATCTATTCCATTATTCACTGCGGGGGGGAGTTTTTGGGTGAACGACTCATCAACCCTAATGGATATTCCAGCCGATGCCGACCCGCGTTTTCATCCACGCTATTTGTGCATTCACATGGGTTACGCATCCTTTGCACTTATCCCCATTCGTAATAGTGAGCGCATTGTAGGATTAATTCAAATGAATAGCAAGCATAAGGATGCATTCACACTTTCCTCAATACAAGTACTGGAAAGTATTGCCTCGCATATTGGAACGGCAATGATGCGTAAACAGGCCGAAAAAGCATTGGAGAAAAAAATGGCCGATATGCAACGCTTCCACGAACTCACTGTGGGTCGTGAGATCAAGATGATTGAATTAAAAAAAGAAATCAATGCCCTGTTAAATGAACTAGGCAAAGACAGTAAATATGATATTGTAGGTTAAAAATTAAATTACATGAGCTCAGAAATTCCTTTTGAAAATTCTACTAACGAACAAGCTTCAGACACTGCCACTGATAATTTGTCAAGACTTTTCCAGGCACTGATCGAAAATGCTCCCGACGGAGTAGTACTTATTAATGCAGAATCAAAATTCACCTATGCCAGCCCGGCTGCCACCAGGCTCTATGGCTATGATCTGACCAAAGACCCATTGGCAACACCTGATGGCATCACACATCCGGATGATCTGGCCATGGTTTTAAGCGAATTAGGAAAAATAATTGCAGATCCCACCTACATTCCCATTATCCAATACAGGGTCAAGAATTATACTGGACAATGGTTTTGGATAGAAAGTACTTTTACCAACCTTTTGGCCGCTCCTGATGTTGAATCTATCGTTATTAATTTCCGGGATATAACTGATCAGAAACTAGCTGAAGAAAAGCTCAGTAAAAGTGAAGACATGTATCGTTCGATTCTGAATGCTTCGCCCGATGATATAACAGTTACCAATTTGGAAGGAACTATAACTTTGGTTTCTTCTTCCGCATATAAAATATTTGGCTATGAACGCGAAGACCAATTATTAGGACGCAGCCTTTTTGATTTAGTCGCACCCGAAGATCATGAACGTGCCCGCGCCAACATCCAACTCATGTTTCAGGAAAATGATGTGCAGGAAGGTGAATACAGCATCTTATGTGGCGATGGAAGTTATTTATTATGCGAAGTCAAAGCCGATCGTATTTGCGACTCCTTAGGACAACCCTATGGTATGATATTCATGATTCGGGATACCACTGAGCGGAAGATGGCTGAGAATAGACTCAATGAAAGTGAATCAAAATACTACAATCTGTACAAATTGATGCGCATGATGAGCGATACCATGCCCGATTTGTTATGGGCAAAGGATGTCAACAACCGATTCATTTTTACAAATAAAGCAGTTTGCGAAAAACTACTAGGAGCTGTGGATACCGATGAACCTATTGGCAAAGATGATATGTTTTTCGCAAAGCGTCAACGTGAACAACAACCTGACATTCTTGATTGGTTTACCTTCGGAGAGCTTTGTATTGATTCGGATGAGATCACTAAAAAAGAAATGAAATACATGCAATTCGATGAATTTGGAAATGTAAATGGTGAATTTCTATTTTTGGATGTTCACAAAGCACCCTTGTTCAATGAAAACAATGAATTCATTGGTCTGGTGGGTTCAGCCCGCGATATCACTGAACGAATGAAAGTGGAACGGTTGTTAAACGATATTATCGAAAAGAACCCTATTTCCATACAGATCGTGGATAAGAATGGATTTACACTTAGAACCAATCAGGCGAATACCGATATATTCGGAGCTGCCCCTCCCCCAGATTTCTCAATTTTCGATGATCTGCAAAGCAAAAGCCCCGAACTGGAACAATTAATTAGAAAGGTAAAAAATGGCGAAGTAGTTCATCTCCCCGACTTGCCCTTTAATGCTCATGATATTTACCCTGATTTACCTGACGTTCCTGTATGGATTAAAGCACTGATTTTTCCGTTAAAAGATTCAACCGGTAAACCGGAAAAATTTGTGCTGTTGCATGAGAATATCACTGAACGCAAAAATGCAGGAAAGACTATTAATATGCTGGCTCATGCCATCAAGAGTATAAGCGAATGTGTCAGTATCACCGACATGCAGGACAACATCTTATTTGTCAATGAAGCTTTTCTGAAAACCTATAAATATGAAGAGCACGAATTATTAGGGAAACCTATCAGTATTATTCGTTCACTAAAGACCCCCAAACACCTGTACGAAAAAATCCTACCGGAGACCCTTAACGGACAATGGCAGGGCGAAGTTATAAATACCACCAAAGACGGCGATGAATTTCCGGTGTTTCTTTCCACTTCTGTTATTCATAATGATCAGGGTAAGCCTATTGCTCTGATTGGAGTTGCAACTGACATTACGGAACGAAAATTAGCCGAAAAAGAACTACGTAATAAAATGAATGAAATGGAACGGTTCCATCGTTTGACCATTGGTAGGGAAATAAAAATGATAGAACTTAAAAAAGAGATCAATGCCCTATTATTGCAATTAGGTAAAGAAGAAAAGTACAATATTGTCGAATAAACTGAACATACCTTTAAGGCAACCTAGCATTTAAACTATTTTACAGCAGAAGTTACCACTAAATGAAACAAAAGAACAAGTATATTGCGGAAATACTCTTACAATCAACAGGAATTGATGTTTCTAAATATAATGAATCATTCTTGAGTAAATTAATTCAAAATAGAACTACAGAAACGAATTGCAGTTCTTTTGAAGAATATTGCGAATTCCTCTTAAAGGACAAATCTGAGGGAACAAACTTCAATAATTCACTTCAGATAAGTTTCAGCGAATTCTTTCGCAATCCTTTAACCTTTTCCGTGCTCAAACAGATCATCCTTCCTACTATATTAACAAAAAAACAAAAAAACAAGCGTAAAGAGATTCGCATTTGGTCTTCAGCCTGTGCTGCGGGACAGGAAACATACAGTATTGCCATGCTTATGGAAGAACTAAAAAGTAGCACAAACGAAAACATAAAATACAGAATCTTCGCTACTGATCAATGCGAACAACAAATTGAAGAAGCCAAAAAAGGACGATTTACAAATACGGCATTACAGAATCTAAGCCTAAAACGAATCAACCAGTGGTTTATTGAACAAAAGGATTACTTTATGGTTAGCAAAGAACTTAAAAAAAATATCGATTTTTCTGTATTTGACTTATTCGACACTAATTTATGCTGTCCTCCGGATAGTATTTATGGAGATTTCGATATAGTAATTTGCGCTAATCTTTTATTTTATTACAAAGACAAATACATCAAACTAATACTTGACAAAGCAGGTAATTCATTAGCGAATGATGGTTACTTAATTACCGGCGAAACAGAAAGAGAAATTTTAATAAAGAACAACTATAATGAAGTATATTTGCAATCAGCGATTTTTCAAAGAAAAACCGTTCGTATTGACTAAGAATTGCGGCTTTGCTATATAAACGAATATTTTTCAAGCCAAACCAAAAACAATTATACTCAAGATAGTCCGTATTGTAAAAACAGCGGTTATAGTGCGTAAAACAAAAATTATGAAGATAAAAAATCTGAAAATCGGGACACAACTTAAGCTTGGCTTTTCGGCTATGATATTTCTGGTAATTATTTTAGGATCGGTTTCTTACTATCAGTCGGACCGACTGCATATTCAAACTGAGATAATATACAATCACCCATTACAGGTAAGACGTGCTATTGGCTCTTTAAACATGGATATCTTACAAAGCCGGCTTCTCATGAAAGAATTACCGCTTGCCACCAGCGAAGAGGAAATCAGAAAACTCCTAAAGAGTATGGACCTCTTTGAAAAAGAGTCACATAACCAGATAGACACTATTTATGAAAAATATTTGGGGCCTCGTGCCGATGTTGATAATATTCTTGCAGAATTTAATTCATACAATAACGTAAGAAAAGAAACTATCGCACTTTTCAGAGAAGGTAAAAAAGATGAAGCTATTGAAAGGATAAGACACGATGGTCTTTTGGGGGTTCATGCAACAAAAGTTATGGATGCCATCAAAAATATTGACCAATTTGCCAGAAAAAAAGGAGATAGTCTTTATGCCGAGTCTTACAAGGTTCAAAGATTGTTGCACTACCATCTGGCTTTGGTTCTGGGGGCGATCCTTCTTATTTCACTTATCATTTACTTCCTACTTTTGTGGAATATTCGTAGCCCAATTGAAGAATTAACATTAGCCGCAAAACGTTTTCACTCAGGCGATATGAGAGCCCGCTGTTCGTATCGCTCAATAAATGAAATTGGAGTATTATCCGCATCATTCAACACACTTGCAGAAGATATTCAGGTTAACACTGAATTGGGTGAAAAGGTTGCGGATCTTGCTAATCACATGCTCAGTGAATATGATGTTAAAAAATTCTTTCAGGCAACACTTAATGCTTTGGCCCTTCATACTGGTTCGCAAATGGCAGCAATTTATTTGCTTAGTGATGACAAAAAGACATTTCAGCATTATGAATCGCTTGGTACCGATGATAATGCCAGAAGGTCATTCGCCGCTGACCGTTTTGAAGGTGAATTCGGAGCAGTTCTTGCCAGCAGAAAAATTCAGCACATTAAGAATATTCCTGAGTATACCAGATTTTCATTTCACACAGTGAGTGGTAAATTCATTCCAAATGAGATTTTAACCATCCCGATAATTGTTGACTACGAAATTATTGCAATAATTTCCCTTGCAAGTATAAACAGCTATACCAGTCAATCTATCCAATTGGTTGAAAATATCCTTGTGACACTATGTGCCCGAATAGAAGGCATTTTGGCTTATCACAAGGTCAAAGATTTCTCAGAAAAATTGGCTGAACAAAATTTAGAACTTGAAACACAGAAAGCCAGGCTAACCAATCAATCACTTGAATTGACCGAACAAAATACCGAACTGGAGATGCAAATGCACCAGCTTAATGAATCGAACCAGCTTAAAACCAGTTTCCTTTCAAATATGAGTCACGAGTTGCGAACTCCGCTTAATTCAGTGATCGCACTTTCCGGCGTACTTAATCGCCGACTGGCTGATAAAATCCCTGACGAAGAATACAGTTATCTGGAAGTAATTCAACGTAATGGAAAACACTTACTGGAACTCATAAACAACATACTCGATATCTCCCGCATAGAGGCAGGTCGTGAAGAAATCAACATAAACAAAATGGATGCAAACCAAATGATTGTTGAAGTTGTTCGAATGATTGAGCCCCAGGCAAAAGAAAAGAATATCAAATTAACTCATAATGACACAGATACTGAATTGTTCATATCGAGCGATTTTAGAAAATGTGTTCATATCCTGCAAAATTTGATTGCTAATGCAGTGAAGTTTACCGAAAAAGGCAGTGTCACTATTTCAGGACAAATAATTGACGACAACATCAAAATTAAAGTAATAGATACAGGTATTGGTATTGCCGAAAATCACCTGTCTCATATTTTTGATGAATTCAGGCAAGCAGATGGTAGCACTTCAAGAAAATATGGAGGAACCGGGCTTGGATTAGCTATAGCTCAAAAATATTCCAAAATGCTTGGAGGAAATATAACCGTAAAAAGTGAAATCGAACATGGATCTGAATTTACACTTACCTTACCCATTAACTACCATGCAGAAAACAATATTCTTGAGATGACACCCAATTTTGAACCACAATCTTTGGGTAAACAATTTACTAATATAACAGCCACTGATTCTTCTCAAAAAACTATACTAATAGTTGAAGATAGTGAGCCTGCCATAATCCAGATGAAGGATATTTTGCAGGAAGATAATTATAAGGTTTTGTCAGCACATGATGGAATTGATGCCCTAGAAATAATGAATCAAACAATTCCTGATGCCATAATTTTAGATCTAATGATGCCAGGCATAGATGGGTTCGAATTATTGAAAACCATACGCGAAGTTGAATCAACTGCACATATTCCCGTACTTATCTTAACTGCAAAGCATATTACGCAAGAAGAACTAAGTTTTTTGAAGCGTAACAATATTCATCAGATCATCCAAAAAGGCGACATACATGGCAGTGACCTTTTAGATGAAGTTAAGCAGATGGTTTCGAAAGTAATATTAAATAAGGAGACACCTAAACATAAACCACTGATTATTGAAGGCAAACCTTTGGTTTTGATTGTAGAAGATAATCCCGATAACATGATAACTGCCAAAGCTCTGCTTGAGCCAGATTATGATATTATTGAGGCTACAGATGGTATAAAAAGTATTGAAATGGCCAGAAAACACAAGCCAAATCTCATTCTAATGGACATTGCACTTCCTGAAATGAATGGCATTGAAGCCTTTAAGGCAATTAGAGGAGATACCCATCTACAAAACATACCTATTATCGCTCTTACAGCCAGTGCAATGATTTCTGACAGCGAAACCATATTATCTTACGGGTTTGATGGTTATCTGCCCAAACCAATTGAAGAGAAATTGTTTTTCAAAATCATCAATGAGACGCTTTATGGAAAGTAGAAAAATAAAAATTCTCGTTATTGACGATAACAACGACAATCTCATCACCATTCAGGCTTTAATAAAAGATGCATTTCCTGATGCGAATACCATATTAGCATTAAACGGAGCAAAAGGACTTGAACTTGCTGCTGCTGAAAGCCCTGATGTGATTATGCTGGACGTTATCATGCCGCATATGGATGGCTACGAAGTTTGTCGAAAACTTAAGGCAGACAATAATTTGAAAGATATTCCTGTTGTTTTTGTTACGGCAATTAAAGATAATCAGCAAAGTCGAATTCTTGCCCTCGAATGTGGTGGAGAAGCATTTCTATCAAAACCAATTGATGAAAGCGAATTAATTGCCCAGGTTCGTGCGATGGTAAAAATCAGAACCTCCAACTTCGAAAGAAGAAATGAAAAAGAAAGACTTTCGGCACTAGTTGAAAAACAAACAAGGGAACTCAAACATAACAATACAGCAACGCTCAACCTTCTAGATGATTTAATTAAAGAAATTGATGGAAGAAGGTTAAGTGAAGAGGCTCTTAAAGAAAGTGAGGAGAAATACCGCTTTATGACTGAGAATTCGAGTGATGTTATCTGGCACTTGGATAATAATTTTCGTTTTGATTATATAAGTCCATCTGATGAAAGAATGCGCGGATTTAAGCAGACAGAAGTCCTCGGAACAGATCTTTGGAGCATTTTAAAACCAGAAGGAACTGAGCTTGTAAAGAAAATCTACAACCAAAATCTTATTAATCTGGATAACAGTTTACATAGTAGTTCAAACCGATACGAACTTGAACTATTATGTAAGAACGGCAACTGGATATGGACTGAAATTGTAATAACTTCCCACTTTGACAATAATGGAAAAATCATTGGTTTGCACGGTGTTACAAGAGATATCACCGAACGTAAAGATGCAGAAGACAAAGTACGAAAAATAGGGAATCACTATCAAGCATTAATTGAAAAAGCACCTGATGGAATTGTTCTTTTAGACCCTGAAGGAAATTTCAAGTTCTTTAGCCCATCAGCAAAAAGAATATTCGGATTTGATGTATCTGATGAAATGATTGGCAATCCATCCCATTACACGCATCCTGATGATCTTCCATATGTATTATCAGAATTATCCAGGCTTAATTCAGATCCAACCTACGTTCCTATTATAGAATACCGCTACAAAAACAAACAAGGGGAATGGCTTTGGGTTGAAAGTGTATTTAGCAATCTTCTTGCTGACACCAGTGTACAATCTATCGTAATAAATTTTCGCGATATCACGGAACGAAAGATTGCCTTACAAAATGCGGAAGATCTGAGTAAAAAACAGAAAACCTTGTCTGAAGCTGTTGTTTTCATGAATCAGACTAAAACCATCACCGACTTATATGGTTTTTTAGGAGGATCTATTCTTTCAGTCATTGAAGATGCGTATTTGATTTGCGTAAAAATTGATGCTAATAGAAATACATTACAGATTGTAAAACAGTTCGGTTTTAGCTCAATAATTGATAAAATTGATAACATTTTAGGGTTCGACCTTTCAAAAATTGAAGTTGATCTTGAAGACTATTCTCCCAAAGATATAGAACGATTTAAAAGAGATGAACTTTTACTTTTGGACAATGGCATTCAGGGTTTAGTAGGAAAAAGAATAGAAAAAACCATATGTGCCACCCTAGAGAAAACATTTGGTATTGAAGCTGTCTATGCCATGGGCGTTACATGGAGTCATTCTATTTATGGAGGGGTGGCAATACTCTATAAAACAAAAGAGATTAATCATGGGGCTCATTTATTTGCAGAAATGTTGATACGAAATGCGTCCATAATAATTCAGCGCCGATGGGTTGAGCAGGAATTAAGATTAAGCGAACAAAAATACCGTCTGCTTACAGAAAAAATTAGCGATGTTGTCTGGCTAATGGATTTGCATGGAAAAAGTCTTTTTGTTTCTTCTTCAATAGAGGATTTTACAGGATTTACCGTTGAAGAATACCTGAATCAAACAATTAATGACCGATTTGCGATTGATTCTGCTGATATTGCCCTAGGTACGTTTAAAAACGAAGTTTTTATTTACACCAGTGCTCCTTTACCACCCAAGGATTATAGGAAAACAATGACTCTGGATTATATTTGTAAAAATGGGGATATCAAAACAGGGGAAGTATTAATTACCCCTTATTTCGACGAGAACAATAAACTTATGGGTATTCATGGGGTAACCCGAGATATTACAGAAAGAAAGCAGACTGAGCTTGAATTGCAAAAATACAGGCATCATTTGGAAGAATTGGTTGAACAAAGAACCTCTGAGTTGCAAATCTCTGAAAAAAGTCTGAAAAAAGCTAAAGAAAAAGCAGAAGCAGCTAATCATGCAAAAAGCGTTTTCTTAGCAAATATGAGTCATGAAATCCGAACACCTATGAATGCCGTAATTGGCTTTTCCGAACTTCTTTTGGCAGCAGTTAGTGACCCCAAGCACCGATCCCAACTCGAAAATATTAGAAATAGTGGGAAAAATCTTCTAACAATAATCAACGACATTCTCGATCTCTCAAAAATAGAAGCCGGAAAATTAAAAATGATCTATGACTCAGTCGATATCCGAAAGTTTATTGCCGACATCGAAAACATATTTACGCTAAACATAAAAGAAAAGGGATTAGAGTTTATTACGGAAATTCAAAACGATTTGCCTCATTTCCTCATTATCGATGAAGTACGCATAAGACAAATTCTTTACAACCTTCTTGGAAACGCAGTAAAATTTACAGAACAAGGAAGTGTTAAGCTAAAAATCAGCAATTCATTTAATAATGACAACTCAATAAATCTGTCGATAACAGTGAGTGATACCGGTATCGGAATCCCTGATGAATTTAAGAAAAAAATATTCGACACTTTTAGTCAACAAGAAACGCAAAGTACAAAAAAGTATGGTGGTACAGGACTTGGGCTAGCCATAACAAAACGTCTAACCGAAATGATGAATGGAACGATTGGTCTAAGTAGTCGCCTAAATGAAGGCACTACATTTAGAATCCTTTTAAAGAATGTACAGATTTCATTATCCTCAGAAATATCAGCCTTAAAAACGGTTTCATTACAGACATCTATGGTATTCGAAGAAGCCAAGATACTGATTGTAGATGATGTAGAATCAAACAGACGATTAATTCTTGACGCTCTTGAAAACAAAAATTTTATTTTGCTGGAAGCTGTTAATGGTGCAGATGCTGTAAAATTAGCATTTCAACATCAACCGGACTTGATTCTTATGGACATGAGAATGCCTGTAATGAATGGTATAAGTGCGGCTAAACTTCTAAAACAAAATAGTAAAACAAAATCAATTCCATTGGTTACAATAACAGCTTCAAATAATACTTTTGCTCAGGAAGAACAGTTGAAAAAATATTTTTGTGATGCTTTACTTAAACCAATTGATGTGAATGAACTATTAAAAATCATCTCAAAGCACCTAAAATATTCAGTTATCGATACAATAGAAGAACCTCCTAAGCAAAAAGGAGTAAGCATTGAAATTTCCACTCTACAGATAGAAAATTCGGCCCAGATTATTAATCAACTGGAGAGCGAACTATTGCCTGTTAATATAGAAGCAATTAGGAAGCAAAATATGAATACCATTGACGAGTTTGGAAAAAGACTTCTTAATTTTGGAAAAGTAAATAAGTTGCCCTTCATTGTGGATTACGCAGAACAAATAATTTATTACACCAGTACTTTTGAAGTTGATAAACTTATGCCCACTTTAAAACAATTTTCAGATATAATAGAAAAAATGAAGAGCATTAATCGTAAGGACATAAGATAATTATCAAACCATATAATAACGCAATAAAACACATTAAACCACAATCACTTACGCAAATATGGATAAAGAAATACAATATAGGATACTTGTTGTGGATGATAACAAGAATAACATTCAGGTATTAGGAAACATTTTGCACAAAGCTAATTATATGGTTGGCTTTGCATTTAATGGCGAACAAGCTATCAATATTCTTAAAACTGATAACGAATACGATCTTGTTTTATTAGACATTGACATGCCCGTCATGAATGGTTATGAAACCTGTAAATTCATTCGTAATGACAGTTCACTGAAAGATCTTGCCATAATTTTCCTTACTGCATATAATGATACTGAAAAAATAATTCAGGGTTTCGAAATCGGTGCGCAGGATTATGTCACCAAACCTTTCAATCAACAAGAATTATTGGCAAGAGTTAAAACTCAGTTGCAAATTATTCAGAAAAGCAGAGAAATTAGTAAGTATGCCAAGCGTCTAGAAATCTTAAATGCTACTAAAAACAAATTCTTTTCAATAATCTCACATGATTTGCGTAATCCCTTTGCGGGAATGATTGGGATCATTGATCTGCTGAAAAACAATTACAAAGAAATTGAACATGACAGAATAGAAAATCTCCTGGGAATTCTATATGATTCGACAAAACAAACACACTCATTATTAGAAAACCTATTAATCTGGTCTCAATGTCAGACGGGTAGAATTAAATACGAACCCAAGGATATTGAGATTATGAAAATGGCAGAAAATTGCGTAACAATAGTTAAATTTCAATCTCAGAATAAAAACATTACGGTGATTAACAATATACCTGATAGTATGATCATAAGAGGTGACTCTTATCAGATAACAACAATATTGTTAAACTTACTGACTAATGCAGTAAAATACACTCCAAAAAATGGCACAATTACGATTTCTGCTAAGGCAAAAGACCAACATTATGAAATTTCAATAGTGGATACAGGTATTGGCATGACAAAAGATTTGATCGAAAAATTATTTAGAATCGAAGCCAATATCCCTTCCACTCCGGGTACAGAAAATGAAATGGGGACTGGGCTTGGCCTAATTCTCACCAAAGAATTTATTACCCAACATGGCGGAATCATTAGTGCTAAAAGTCAACCTGAAAAAGGAACTACAATGACATTTTCCTTACCCATTGAAATTAAGGATTAAGAACTCCGGCTTTTTTATTATTAGGGGGGGGGTAATATCACATATTAAGCGTTACGCAGTATGGGAGATGCGTGACACAATGTTTTAGATGCGTGACGCAACGTTTTAGATGCGTGACGCAACGTTTTAGATGCGTGACGCAA
>CAZRFL010000093.1:0-16954 GCA_964599365.1 uncultured Bacteroidales bacterium | reverse complement strand
AGCGCAAGCCTATATTCCTTTAAAACCTGTTTACACAATCTGCTTTACTCTACCTGGAAAAGATGTTTACTGATGAAAATTTGAATTTAGCAACTGCATCATTAGTAATAGATTAAGGGGTTTTATAAAACATATGGAGAAAATATAATCAACGAATTCTAAATTCAGGTGTAAAAAAAATCAAAATCAGCTAACCAATTTTCATCTGTCGCGAAACAATCTTCAACTAATATAGAACAATCTTCAACTGCGGCATTTGCAGAAGATTCCCTATTTTTTTTCGATGCCTTTTTGGTGTAATGAAAGCATTGCGGCACAGTGTATAGCTATTATATACAGCATGTTATGCTTATTATTGCCATAATAAATCATTACTTCAAGAAATAACATTTACCTTCCTTCTAATTTGGAATGAAAAAAAATTAAAAAAAATACGGTTTCTAACTCATATTTTCTCTTACATTTACGTTTTAAATCAAAACAGTTATTAATGAGACGAATTTTACTTACCATTTCGATTATTTTTTCTTTTTATAATTTTTCCGTTGCACAGGGTGTAGACTGTGCAAGTTCTGTTGGGTTCTGCACAGGCACTACTTATAATTTCCCTGCAGGAGTAGATGTTCCCGATATGGGAAGTGTGGGTTGCTTATTAACTACACCTAATCCTGCATGGTATTATTTACAAATTGACAATTCAGGCCCTATAGACATTTATATGGAAAGCACCGACATAACGGGTACTGGTCACGATGTTGATTTTATTTGCTGGGGTCCTTTTTCGTCTCTTTCTGCTGGGTGTGCAACCGATTTAATGAGTAATTCCGGTGTAGATTGCAGCTATTCAACAGCTGCACAAGAAACTTGTAATATACCGAATGCGTTATCGGGTGAGATATACATTTTACTTATTACTAATTACTCAAATGCTGTCACAGATATTGAGTTTTCTCAAACGGGTGGTACCGGTTCAACTGATTGCAGTATCCTTGCCCCACCTATCACCGGTGATACTGTTTGTGTTGGAGAAACTATAATCTTCACTGTTAACAATCCCACCCCTGGTGCATCCTATAACTGGACAGGGCCGGGAGGGTTTATTTCCAATGTGATGAATCCGACAAGGCCTAATGCTACCCAGGCTATGTCGGGGGTTTATTCAATGACCATTACTGTGGGCGGGCAAACCAGTCAGCCCGTAACTTGTAATGTTCTTGTAAACCCCAATCCAACTGTAACCATTTCACCACCCAATCCATCGGCCTGTGCCGGATCTTCTGTGGTCCTGACAGGGTCTTGTTCAACAGGCGCCGGATGGTTTACCTGGAGCAATGGCAGCCAGGGAACCGGCCCCATTACTGTTACTCCAGCTGCAACAACCACTTATACCGTAACCGGAACAGACCAAAACGGATGCTCGGGAACAGCCTCTGTTGTTGTTACTATCGCATCAAACCTAACCATTACTGCCACCGCCACACCTCCCACAATTTGTATAGGACAAAGTTCTGTGATTTCTGCTGTTGGAGGGACCACCTACACCTGGCAGCCCGGAGCTTTATCAGGCGATTCAGTTACTGTTTCGCCCATTACAACCACTACTTATTCTGTTTCAGCTTCTGATGGAAATGGATGCACAGGAGCAACCACTGTTACACTAAATGTCATTACAAGTGTTGTTCTAACGGCTACGGCTAATCCTTCCACAATTTGTCTTGGAGAAAACACTGATCTCTCAGCTACGGGTGCATTGAGTTATACATGGGAACCAGGAACTTTAGCAGGAAATCCGGTCACAGTGGCACCTATTGCAAATACAACTTATACTGTGACAGGAGACGTAAACGGATGTTCAGGATCAACCACTGTTACCGTGAATGTTGCTTCCAATCCCAATCTGGTAATAGGAGCCGATATTTATGAAGGCTGCGAAGACCTATTAGTGCAATTCTCCGATCTTAGCACAACTCCTAATAGTACATGGTATTGGGATTTCGGTGATAATAGTTA
This sequence comes from uncultured Bacteroidales bacterium, assembly GCA_964599365.1. Lineage (GTDB taxonomy): Bacteria > Bacteroidota > Bacteroidia > Bacteroidales > CAIWKO01 > CAIWKO01. The sequence continues at coordinate 14,944 of CAZRFL010000093.1, read as the reverse complement.
TTCTTATGTTCAAAATCCTCTGCATCTCTATACTGAAGCTGGCACGTACGATGTTTCTTTAACAGTCAATTCATCAACTGCATGCACAGCCACCGTTACCTGGCCAGCAATGATCAATGTTTATAAAGTTCCCTATGCTTTCTTTACGCCATTACCGGACATTGTTTCTGAACTCGAGCCTACCGTATTCTTTAACGATCAATCCGTTGGTGCTTCCGGATGGAACTGGTATTTTGGTGATACTAACAGTCTGAATAACAATTCGAATTTCGAAGACCCTATACATACCTATTCTGATACTGGTTCATATACCATTACTCTCGTCGCTATAACTGAACATGGATGCACTGACACCATTCAACAGAACATTTACGTTGATCCAAATGTTTCATATTACATACCTAATGCATTCACTCCAAACGATGACAGTAAGAATCAGAATTTTGTCGGCTATGGCGAGGGCATAAATTGGTCAACCTTTGAAATGAGGATTTATGACAGATGGGGACGAATCATTTTCCTTACCAACGATAATGAAACCGGGTGGAATGGAACTACCAAGGGGAAAAAAGTGAGTTCCGGTATCTACACTTATACCATCAGCTTTATTGATATAAAATTCAAAGAACATAAGTACAAAGGAACTGTAGTTTTAGTAAAATAGAATCCCATGAAAAAAATTCTTTACTCTGCTTTAATTATTCTGAATAGTTTACAAATATTCGGGCAATGCGGAACAGGACCAGTTTTGACAGTAACCAATCCTTCTTTTGAGGGCACACCCCAACCTCACGTAACACCTCCGGGCTGGGATATTTGCATGCCCGGCGTGACACCTGACACCCAACCGGGTTCATGGGGATGCACGCTGCCTCCTTCAAATGGAAGTTCTTATATAGGTCTCGTATATGCCCCCAGTATCAACTGGCAGGAAGGATGCGGACAAACTCTTAGTTCGCCTATGGTTGCAGGAACTACTTATAATTTCACTATCGATCTGGCGACTATGGCTTCTGCCGACCCTTCGACCGGTATCGTTTTACCTCCCTGGTGCGAATATTTGGAACTTTGGGGTGGAATGTCAGGAGTGAATTCCGGCTGTGATAAACAAGAATTACTATGGTCTTCACCCACCGTAACTAACACAACATGGTCGACATACAGTCTGGTTTTCACACCAACCTCAAACTGGAACCATATTTTATTTTTAATCAATACACCCACACCTGCTTGTACTGATGGCCAGTACTTGCTGATGGATAATATGTCCTCCATAAGTCCGCTTGCTGATATAGCTCAATTTACATGGCATGACGTATGTATAGGTTCTGCTGTGCAATTCCATGACTCCTCTACTTCTTATTCTGGTGTAATCAATGGCTGGAACTGGAATTTTGGTGATGGAACTCCTAATAGTACGACTCAAAATCCTTCACATACCTATACAACTCCCGGCGCATATAATGTGACACTTACTACCTACAGTTCTGTACCTTGCACTACCACAATTGTCCATGCGGTAAATGTTTGGCCCTTGCCAACAGTCACAGCTTCGGCATCACCTGCGCAAATATGTTTGGGACAAAGTTCGACACTAACAGGAGGAGGAGCCGCAACCTATACATGGATGCCTGGTAGTTTAACAGGAACAAGCGTAACTGTTACTCCAACTGTCACCACTACCTATACTGTTACAGGAACCTCAGCCAGCGGATGTGTCGGAACAGCAACTGTAACCGTGGATGTAGTTCAAAATATGGTTGTCACTGCCACAGCAAGCCCCGGGACTGTTTGTGTGGGTCAACCATCTGTTCTTACTGCCGGCGGTGCCAGTACCTATGTATGGGATCCGGGAGCTATAGCTGGAAATACATTAACCGTAAATCCTCTGACAACTTCCACTTATACTGTAACCGGCACTACTGGTGTCGGGTGCACCGGAACAACTACTGTTACGGTGAACGTTGTAACCAATATTACTGTTTCTGCAACGGCGAACCCTGCACTAATATGTGCAGGTCAGAGTACCACGATATCAGGTATGGGAGCTACTAATTATGTATGGCAGCCCGGAGGTATGAATGGTAATTCAGTTATCATTTCTCCAACAACCACTACCGTTTATTCTGTAACAGGCGATAATAGCGGCTGTTCAGGGTCCGCAACCGTTACTGTAGATGTGTATCCTAATCCGGACATTGTTATTGCAGCGGATGTTTATAAAGGATGCGAAGATCTATTGGTTCAGTTCTCCGATCTTAGTAATGTTACCAATGCGCAGTGGTATTGGGATTTTGGTGATTACGGTTTTTCGTATTTGCAGAACCCGCAACATTTATACGTTGATCCGGGTGTTTATGACGTTTCGTTGACAATTACTACCCAGTATGGCTGTACATCCCAACTCGTTTGGCCGGAAATGATCACAGTGTATAAACTTCCACATGCCTACTTCACCCCTACTCCTGATATTGTTTCGGAACTGGAACCTACAATATTCTTTAATGATCAATCCATAAGTGCTGATGGCTGGAACTGGAATTTCGGTGACACCAATTATGTAAATAATGTTTCAAATCTCGAAGATCCAATACACACTTATACGGATACCGGCAATTACACTGTGACACTGGTGGCGATTACCATTAATGGATGCACCGACACCATTCAGCAAAATATTTATGTGGATCCGAACATTTCTTATTATGTTCCCAATGCATTTACACCTAACGATGATGGAAAAAACTCGCATTTCACTATGCAGGGTGAAGGTATAAAATGGTCGACCTTTGTGATGAGAATTTACGACAGGTGGGGAAAAACACTTTGCTATACCAACGATTATGAGAGTGGATGGGATGGCTCGGTAAACGGCAAGATAGCGCCACAAGGTGTCTATACTTATATCATCACCTTCACAGACATTAAGTTCAAGGAACATAAAATTAAAGGAACCGTAGTGCTGATAAAATAAACTTTATCAGCAGGTTTCTTTTCCTTTTCTGTTTGCTATTTTTCTCAGACCATATTAGAACCATAGGTTCATTCTAAAGCTATTTTTTATACTTTTAGCAAAAATTTCAAGTATTCAAGGAAGTTTTCTGATAAAAATAAAGAACCAGCCTTACTTTTCAAATGTCAAAAAACAAAGCAAATAAAGGGAACGTTTACAAAGCACCACTTAGTAAAAACAATCCCCCAAAAAGCCTGCAGCATAAAAAATCTGACTCCTTACCTTTCTTTCAGAATTATTTCACCTCGCTCTGGAAAGTCGGGATATTCTTTTTCATACTGATATTGGCAGTTTATGGTAACAGCATTTCGAACAAATATTCGTTCGACGATGATTTTGTCACCTTAAATAATCCTCAGATAAAAAAAGGGATAAAGGGTATACCTGAAATACTTACCAGCCATTATGCCAGCACCAAGAAGCAAAACTATGATTACCGACCCATAGTTAAGATCAGTTATGCTATTGAGTATGCAATGTTCAAAGAGAGTCCGCATATAAGCCATTTCGTTAATTTATTACTGTACTTTCTGCTTTCCTTGCTCATGTTTGCCTTGTTGCGTAAACTATTACGTGACTATCATCCCATCATTCCTTTACTGACAGTCATATTGTTTATTGTCCACCCTATTCATACAGAAGTGGTTGATAGCCTTAAGAACAGAGATGAAATTCTGTGCATGATCGGTGGATTGCTGGCTATTTATTCCTTTGTAAAACTGGCCGAAACCAACCATTGGAAATGGATCATAGCCGGAATATTGAGTTTGACTTTCAGCTATTATTCGAAGTCGAGCACCATTGTTTTTATTGCAGCCATACCTCTGACGCTGTATTTCTTCACCGAGCTGAAAACAAAAAAACTGATCTTCATCACTGTGGGTATTTTATTCCTGATAGTGTTGCTCAGGATACTCCCTCAGACTTTTCTGGACAAAGCCGATCGCGAAATATTATTCTTCGAAAACCCCCTGTATTTCCAGAAAGGATTGGGATTGAGATTAGGCACTGCTTTTATTGCCCTACTGTTCTATATGAAAATGCTGGTGTTCCCCCACCCCCTGCTATTCTATTATGGTTACGATCAAATACCTGTAGCCAATCTGATGAACATTTGGGCCATAATATCGCTCATCATCACAGGTTTTCTCATTTTTGTTGCCTTAAAGCTTTTTAAACGTAAGCATATCCTGAGTTTCTCCATTTTGTTCTTCTTTATCACCATTTCGCTTTACCTGAACCTTATCAAACCGCCTCCAGGAATAGTGGCTGAACGTTTTTTATTCACTGCTTCGCTGGGATTCTGTTTGGCCTTGGTGGTACTGATATTCATGATCTTCAAAATAGATATCCGAAAAAAAGAACAATCGCTGAAACAATTACGAAACCCTTTGTGGCTATTGATTCTGCTTATCATCCCTATGAGCATCAGAACTATTAGCCGCAACCAGGACTGGGAGAATTTTGAGACCCTGTATACCCACGATATCAAATATCTGGACCGCTCGGCCAAAGCCAATTCGGTGTACGCAGCTATGCTCTACGAAAAAACATTCAAATCGAAAGACAAGAAGATCGCTAAAAACTCGGCCATAGAAGCCAGGAAATATTACAAGAAAGCACTGGAGATCTATCCCGAATACAGCACCTGCTGGAACAATCTCGGGGTGCTTGAGTTCAAGTTTTTCGGCAATATCAGCAAAGCCATGCACTGCTGGAGGCAAGCCATAAAACTAGATACCGCCTACACGGAAGCCATGTTCAACCTGGCATCGGCCTACGAACAGAACAAACAGCTTGATTCGGCCGAGTATCTTTATTTCAAAACCATTAGCCTGAAAAAAGATTTCGGAGCCTCTTATTCCAAATTAGGGGGTATTTATTTTGGGCAAGGCAAGCTGCAAAAGGCTTTGGATATCAATAAACGTCTGATGGAGGTTGATCCTACCTCGGACGAACCCTATATCAACATCGGAAACTATTATCTTCTGCTGAAAGACACCACTCAAGCGATTGCCAACTGGGAAAAAGCCATAGAAAAACAACCTGCCAACCAGGCGTTGAATAACAACCTAGCAAGGTATTTCCAGCATATTAAGGATTTTAAAAAGGCTGACTATTATACCAATCTGGCCAATCAAAATCCCAGGAAGAAGAACTAATCGGTAAAAGGAAATCTTTAGTTAAGCCAGACTAACATCCGCATCCGCAGGAATGGTCGTCGCCATGATCCTGATGCACGTGACCTTTTGCCAACTCTTTTTCGGTTGCTTCTCTGATATCCACCACCGAACCTTTGAAATGCAGGTTGATGCCTGCCAACGGATGATTGAAATCCATGGTAACATTGGTATCTGAAATGGCAGTGATGAGGCCGTTGAAATGATGACCTTCTTCGTTTTGCATAGGAAGCACATTGCCTACTTTGCAAACCTCTTCGTCTATCTTACCCTCATTTTGGAAAACACTAATAGGCAATTCGACAACACCTTGTTTGTCGTATTGACCATAAGCATCATCAGCGTTTACACTAAAGGCAAAAGCATCGCCTACTTTAAGGTTATTTACGTTTTGTTCGAATCCCGGTATGACGTTGCCGGCTCCGAATAGAAATATAAAGGGCTGGTTTTCGTTAACTTCTTCGATCATGATACCATCTGCATCGTTCTCGGTAAGACGATAGATGAGTGATACTACTTTGTTTTTTTCTGCGATCATTTTTATATATTTTTTGCAAAAGTAGAAATAATATAGGAAAAAAGCTGCATGAGGGAGTGGAAAGTTGGAGGAAAGTCATTCGTAGTCATTAGTGGTCATTTGTTGTTTTTGAATTCTCAATCCGCCGCGGCGGATCAATTCTCAAGTTAGTGACTCAATCCTAAATACTGACATCTCCCCCCTTGTTTTACACATCATTTTACCCATCAAATTAAATTATTCGTACTTTTGCTGTTATGAAAACAAAACCTCAGATAATATCAGCTTTTATTTTTGCAGTTATGCTTTTTATGGCTGCCAATTTGTTTGCCCAACGCACATCATCGGTGCCGGTTATGATGCAAAAACAATCTCCTATAGAAAATGTTAAAACACCTAACGATACCCTGCTGCCGGGAAACCTGCCCGATGTCACTTTTCCCGAATACGTGATGCTGACTTCGGACAACGGAGGATATATACTGGGAACCAACGGATGGCACGACAAGTGCAAATGCGAAGAGTTTAAGGTTACCTATAATTATCATATCGAAGGAGCTATCTACTGGTTTGGCTACAAACGCGCCGACTCGGCAGGACTGGTGAAGTTCTCTATCTGGGATATGGACGGTACCACCGGAACCATTTCGGATACCAACAACCAACCCTGTCCGGGCACTTTATTCCTTTCGAAAATTGATACCACTACCCGCATCGATACCGCTTCGACACTGAATCAGGCTTATATCGTAATGTTCCCCTTCCCTGTGTTGGTGAATTCGGATTATTGCATAGGCTTCGACATGTCGGAGATCAACGGCGATTCGATAGCACTGGTGAGCACCAAAAAAGGTCAGGGCGGAAACCTCGAAAGAGTTTGGGAACAATGGGATGTGAACGACCGCTGGTATACCCTGCAGGGCGCACAGTGGGACAGCGGCACCGTGGATGTGGATGCTATGATATTGCCTATTATCGACAATACGGCCGGATGCGTGGAGAACGGAAACTTTATTTCAGGAATGAAACTGAGCCAATCGTATCCCAATCCAACCAGGGAAGCCTGCACCATCAGCTATGAGTTCCTTACCCCTCCTGCTTCGGCAGCCATCGAAATTATGGACATGAACGGTCGCCGGGTGTATTACGAAAATAATATTCCTATAGGCCAGGGCATCAACCATAAGACGATAGATGTTTCGGGACTGAAGAACGGTGAGTATATCTACCTGCTCTCGACCCCCGATTCGCGCATGGCCAAACGAATGACCATAAGCCGGTAGACCTCTCGTAACGGTTTTGTTTTTTGTTAAAGTGTTGTTTTAAATTCTGTAACAAAATCCTATTTACTCATGAAAACTTTCGTTTTGTGTTTTCTTTTCTATTTCGTATTACCCACAGGATATTTTCTGAGGGATACCCAAATTAAATCCAATATTATGCAACAAAATAAAACTTTAGAAACTGCCACGCTGGCTAGCGGCTGTTTTTGGTGTACCGAGGCCGTTTTCGATCAAATTAAAGGAGTTGAAAAAGTCGTTTCGGGCTATACGGGCGGCAGCAAAGCCAACCCTACCTACGAACAGGTTTGTATGGGCAATACGGGCCATGCCGAAGCCGTGCAGGTGGAGTTCGACCCCAAGGTGATCTCATTTAAAGAGATTCTGCTGATATTTTTCGCTACCCACGACCCCACCACCCTCAACCGACAGGGAGCCGACCGCGGCACACAATATCGCTCTGCTATTTTCTATGCCAACGAGCAGCAGAAGTCGGAGGCAGAAGAGGTGATACAGTCGCTGACCGGAAAAAAGATATACGACGACCCCATAGTTACCAAACTGGAACCCCTGAAGGAGTTCTATAAGGCCGAAGACTATCATCAGAACTATTTTGCAAACAATCCCGGCAACGGCTATTGCAATGCGGTGATCAACCCCAAAGTGGCCAAACTGAGGAAGGGGTTTGAGAAGTATTTGAAGTAGGAGGAAGACGGAATTAATGGATGAAATGCTAAATTGCTAATTGTTGAGCATTTATCTCATTTGCATCGAGCCATTTATTGTCACGAATTGTTTTTGGAGTCATTGAGTATTGGCACTCTGAATTCCATTAGACATAAAAAGTAATGGGATATGGATATCGTAGGACCATTTATCTATATCGCAGGGGAATTTATCTATGTCGAAGGATATTTTATCCATGTCGAAGGACATTTTATTTATGTTGCCTGACATTTTATCCATGTTGTAGGAAAGGATATCTATGTCGCAGGACATTTTATACATGTTGTAGGATATTTTATACATGTCGCAGGATATTTTATACATGTTGCAGGACATTTTATACATGTTGCAGGATATTTTATACATGTCGCAGGACATTTTATCCATATCGCATGACATTTTATCTATATCGTAGGACATTTTATGGATATCCTTCCCTTTTTTATCTTTTTCCGGTGTGATTTTATTATTTATTACCTGATTATCTTTCTCTTATAAATTTATTCATCAAAGCTTGTACAACAAATTTAGACATCAAAACAGGAGGATTTGTGGTTTTTTTAATCGGTTGTGCAAATTTTTCAATTTTATGCGCGAGAGATGTGTTTTTTACAGATATAAAGTTGTAATTTCGGTCATGCTTAAGGGAAGATTACCGCGATTGCAACGAGATAGTGTTCCAACGCAACCAACTCAGCCCGGGTATGTATTTTCTGAAACTAACGCTGGACGGAAAAATGGTGGAGACGAGGAAGATTGTTGTTAGTGAATAACGAATAGGGAATAATGAAGGATTTCTTCGTGAAACTCTGTGCTTCTTTGTGTAGTCCGCCAATCGGCGGATGTAACAGCTATTCCACAAAGGTTCTCAAAGCATAAACAAAGTTACACAAAGATTTTTCTATTGTGCTCTATGTGCCTATTGTGGTTATTTAGTCTGCCGAATGCCGATTAATAATTTCTCCGTGTATCTCCGTGGACTCCGTGTCTCCGTGGTTTTTCTTCAAGACTAAGCTCTTCTCAACTCCGCTCTTCTCAACTCCGCTCGAAGGAGCATTCCGAATCTTCTACTCTTCGTAATTCGCAATGGGGACGCAAGAACACACTAAATTGCGATCGCCATAGGCATCATCAATGCGGGTCACTGTGGGCCAATACTTATCGTCGCCGCTCCAAGCCATAGGGAAAGCAGCGCGCTGACGGCTGTAAGGGAACTTCCAATCGTCCGAGGCAATCATCTGTGCCGTGTGAGGCGCATGTTTGATCACATTGTCCGCCTTGTCGGCCTTGCCTTCGGCAATCTCGTCAATCTCTTTCTTAATGGCAATCATGGCATCCACAAATCGGTTCAGCTCATAATAAGGCTCGCTCTCGGTAGGCTCCACCATCAGGGTTCCGTGCACCGGGAAAGCCACCGTAGGAGCGTGAAAACCGTAATCCATCAGTCGTTTCGCTATGTCGATGGCGGCTATGCCTGTGGAATGTTCAATAGCATTGCAGTCGAGAATCATTTCGTGGGCCACGCGGTTCTTAGAGCCGGTGTAGAGTACAGGATAATATTTCTCAAGGCATGATTTCAGATAATTGGCATTCAGTATGGCAAAGCGGGTAGCTTCGGTCAGTCCTTTGCCTCCCATCATTTTGATGTAGGCATACGAAATGGTCAGCACCAAAGCGCTTCCGAAAGGCGCCGACGAAACCGCCGAAATGCCGTCTTTGCCGCTGATGCAGTTGCAATAAATATGCTGGGGCAAATACTCGGCCAAGTGTTTGGCAACGCCAATGGGACCTACTCCGGGGCCACCGCCTCCGTGAGGAATGGCAAATGTTTTATGAAGATTCAGGTGGCAAACATCGGCACCAATGCGTGCAGGACTGGTGAAGCCCACCTGGGCATTCATATTGGCACCGTCCATGTAAACCTGTCCGCCGTGAGCATGAATGATATCGAATATCTCCATGATGTTCTCTTCGAACACGCCGTGAGTCGAAGGATAAGTAGCCATCAGGGCCGAGAGGGTATCTTTGTAGAGTTCGGCTTTTTCGCGAAGGTCGGCGGTATCAATGTTGCCGTTCTCGTCGCATTTCACCACCACCACTTTCAGTCCGGCCATCACCGCGCTGGCAGGATTGGTACCATGGGCCGAAGCAGGTATCAGCACCACGTCGCGTTGTTTTTCGCCACGCGAAGCATGGTATTTATGTATCACCATCAGTCCTGCATACTCACCGGCCGCTCCCGAATTGGGTTGGAAAGAAACGGCTGCAAACCCTGTGATCTCGCACAAAGCCTTTTCCAGTTCCTTGATCAGATAGAGATAACCCTGAGCCTGATCGTTGGGCACGAAAGGATGTATGTTTCCGAACTCGGGCCAGCTGAGGGCAAACATTTCGGAGGCAGCATTCAGCTTCATGGTGCACGATCCCAAAGGAATCATGGCGCGGTTGAGCGAAAGGTCTTTGATCTCGAGTTTCTTGATATAGCGCATCATCTCCGTCTCACTGTGATAAGTGTTGAAGGTAGGATGCGTCAGGTAAGTGGACGTTCTTTGTAAAGCTTCGGGCAGGGTTTGAATCTTGTCGCACTCGGTTTTGTTGCACACATATTCCTGAAACATCTTACCGTTAGCTTTCGCAAAAACCGACAACAGCAGGTTCATATCGTTCAGGCCGGTGGTCTCGTCTATCGATATTCCAACGGTCCGGAGGTCGATATAGCGCAAGTTGATCTTGTTTTCCAATGCCAGATTCCTGATGCGATCCATGCTCACGGTTTCGGGAATGGTCACCTTCAGCGTATCGAAGTAGAATTCGTTTTCCTGTTTATAACCATATTTCTCAAGTTCGCCGGCCAATACTCCCGTAAGGATATTGATGTTGCGGGCTATTTCGTAAAGGCCTTTGGGTCCGTGATAAATGGCATACATGCCCGACATAATGGCCAGCAAAGCCTGTGCGGTGCAGATGTTAGAAGTGGCACGTTCGCGCTTGATGTGTTGTTCGCGGGTTCCCAAAGCCATGCGCAGGGCGCGTGTACCATTCGAGTCAACCGAAACACCAATAATGCGGCCGGGGATATTGCGTTTGAATTTCTCGATAACAGCAAAATAACCTGCATGAGGTCCGCCATATCCCATAGGCAAACCAAAACGTTGGGTGCTTCCGCAAACCACATCGGCACCCCATTCGCCCGGAGGCGTAAGCATGGTGAGTGAAAGTAGATCGGCTGCCACGGCAACAGAAACTCCTGCAGTATGAGCCTTTGCCACAAAATCAGCATAGTCATTCACCCTTCCGTGAGCCGTAGGATATTGCAGTAAAGCGCCGAAATAGCTTCCGTCGAGTTCGGTATCTTTATGTTTATCAATCACCAGTTCTATGCCCAACGGAGCCGAGCGGGTTTTCAGTACTTCAATGGTTTGGGGGAAGGTACATTTGGCAATAAAAAAGCGGTTCACATTGTTTTTCACCTGCTCGCGGCTACGTGCATTGAAGAACATGATCATGGCCTCAGCCGCAGCGGTGCCTTCGTCCAAAAGGGATGCATTGGCAATAGGCATGGCGGTTAGGTCGGATATCACCGTTTGAAAATTCAGCAAAGCCTCCAATCGGCCTTGCGAAATCTCAGCCTGATAAGGAGTGTAAGAAGTATACCAACCCGGGTTTTCCAAAATGTTGCGTACAATAACTCCGGGGACAATGGTCCCGTAATAACCCAGTCCGATATAGCTTTTGTATATCAGGTTCTTCGCCCCAACTTCTTTGATATGATTAAGAAACTGAAACTCGTTGATACCTTCGGGAATATGCAAAGGTTCAGCCAGGCGTATGGATTGCGGGATGGTCTGGTCAATCAGTTCGTCGAGGGATGAAACGCCTATGGTTTCCAGCATTTTTTCTACTTCGGCACCTCTGGGGCCATTGTGGCGGGCGGTAAAGTTATTTGTTATCATGAGGATGAAATTTGTAGGATAAATTTATTTTGGTGCAAATATACTAAGTTCACAGGAATAAAATAAAAGCGGTAAAAACTATTGAAAAATTAGCTTGAGCAGGGTAAAACTCTTAAAAAATCTTAAAAAAGGTAAATTAATACCGAAATTACTTGTCGAGGAAATATTATAATATTACATTTGAGCCTGTATTGAGATTTCCCTGATTTCTCAACACATTTTGAAACCTGAACGAGCTATGATCTACAACGATAAAACTAGGGAAGAACTTCTGAAGGCCTTGCTTGAGCTGGAGAAGAAATATGAGGACCTGAACTCTTCGTACGAAAAAACACTAGCACAATTAACACAGGCCAATAAAACCTATCAGGAAAAGGAAGATGTCTACCGAACCTTGTTCGACACCTCCAACGATGCTGTTTTCATTATGGAAGATGATAAGTTTATCGATTGCAACTCTCGCGCATTCGATCTGTTCAAATGTACCGAAACCGATCTGATAGGAAAAACCCCTTTACATTTCTCCCCTGAATACCAGACTGACGGACAATTATCTTTGGATTCGGCCAGAGAAAAAGTGAAACAGGCTGTAGAAGGCACTCCCCAGATCTTCGAATGGATACATCAGAAAGCCGACGGCGAACTTTTCGATGCTGAGGTTTCGTTGTTCCGTATCTTTATAAAAAACAAGCCTTTCCTTCAGGCTATTGTTCGTGATATTTCGTACCGAACCAAGTCAGAAGAGAATTACAAAATGCTGATCGATTTCGCGTCCGATGCTTTTTTTCAGGGAGATAAAGATGGTAGATTTCTTTTGATTAATAAAAAAGCCGTGGAACTTACAGGCTTTTCGAAGGAAGAATTGAACGAAATGGCTATTAATGACCTCTTCCTCCCCGAGTCATTAGAAAACAAACCTCTGCGGTATGATCTTTTGAAAGAGGGCAAATCCGTAAAATCCGAAAGGGTTCTGGTAAGGAAGAGCGGGGAATATATCCCCATTGAAATGTACTCAAGGCAAATGCCGGATGGTACTTTCCAATCTTTTATCCGTGATATTTCCGATCGCAAATTGTTCGAAAAAACAATGATCGAAAGCGAAGAAAGATATAGAAGTATGGTGGAGGACCTACCCGTAGGTGTGATCATTCATCAGGACAGTAAAATCGTTTTTACCAATCCCATCTCACTAAATATTCTTAAGGCAACAGATCCTGATCAGGTTTTAGGTAAAAGTGTTTTCGAATTTGTACATCCCGATTATCACAAGGTCGTTATTGACCGCATAAAAGGGAGCCTGGAAGACAGAACCAAGCAGGAGGTTATCGAAGAGGTATTTCTGACCATTGACAAAGAGAATATCTACGTCAATGCCATTGCTATGCCCCTTCAATATAATGGCAACCCGGCAGTTATGGTGGTTGCTATTGATATCACACAGCAAAAGCTTATCGACCTGAAATTAAAAGAAAGTGAAGAGCGTAAAAATGCCATACTGGATGCTATCCCAGATCTGATGCTGGTAATGGATAAAAACGGTGTTTTTATTGACTATAATAAAGATGAAGACACCTATTTTATTCCTCCGGACCAATTTCTGGGAAAAGATATTTCTGAGATATTTCCCGATGAAATTTCCGTACTTACTCATTTGCATCTGGCAAAACTTTTCGAAACCGGAAAAATGCAGGTATTTAATTATCAGCTAAACGATGCCAGTGAGGTATGCTATTACGAAAGCCGACTGGTGATGCATGGTACCGAAAAGGCACTGGCGATAATCAGAGATATCACAAGACAGAAAAAATCGGAAGATGCTTTGATGGAAAGCGAAGAAAGGTACCGCAACATGTTGTATATGCTTCGCCTGATCACCGACAATGCTAAAGATTTTCTTTGGGCCAAAGATCTTGACAACAAATACATCTTTGCAAATAAGATCATTTGCGAAAGGCTCCTGAATGCAAAAGACACTGAAGAACCGATTGGAAAAACGGATTTGTTCTTTGCCCTACGCGAAAGAGAATCGCATCCCAACAATCCTGAATGGCACACTTTCGGAGAGATATGTGCCAATACCGATTTGGTGATACATGAGGAGAAGAAAACCAAACAGTTTGATGAATATGGCAACGTACAGGGTAAATTCCTGTTTCTGGATGTCAACAAATCACCGATATGGGACAATAATGGAAATATGATTGGCGTTGTCGGAACCGGCCGCGACGTAACCAAAGAAAAAGAACTGGAAAAAAATGAACAAAAATTCATCGAAGCCCTTATCGAAAGCGAAAACCGCTATCGTACCGTGGTTTCTAACACTCCTATTATTTCATTTGTAGTAGATAGTGAAGGGATTTTTTCTCTATCTGATGGAAAAGGTCTGATTAAACTGGGACTGGAACCAGGGCAAATTGTGGGGATGTCAGTTTATGAGATATACAAGGACTATCCTATCATTATTGAATCAATTAAGAGATGTCTTTCCGGCAAGAGTATTCGTGAAGAATTGATGGTAGATGGAATAGTTTTCGACGTCTTCTATAGCCCGATTTTCGACAATGATGGCTCTGTGGCAAAAGTAATTGGTGTAGCCACCGACATAACCGAACGTAAACAGTTTGAAACCCTGCTGCACGAAAAGAATGTAGCTTACGAAAATCAAAATGTAGAACTAAAAATTGCCAAAGAAAAAGCAGAAGAAAGCGACAGGCTAAAATCGTCCTTCCTAGCAAACCTTTCACACGAGATCCGCACACCTATGAATGCCATTCTTGGATTCACCGATCTCCTGAAAAAACCTGAATTCACTCCCGATCGCCGAGAGAGTTTTATTTCCATCATTCACAAAAGCGGTAATTATCTTCTGTCTATTATCAATGATATCGTTGAAATATCAAAGATCGATGCCGGACAGGTCAGTGTAGGAAAATCATCTGTAGAGATCAACAGCTTGCTGGAAGAAATGCATCAATCCATCAACATTACTATTCCGAAAGATAAGAATGTACGTCTTGAGATACAGTTTCCTGAAAAAAAACTCACCAAAAACATCATGACCGATGCCATCAAACTTAGACAGATTCTGATTAACCTGATAAATAATGCACTTAAGTTCACTGAAGAAGGATATGTTCGTTTTGGTTACCATACCATAGCAAATAATGAGATCCATTTCTTTGTGGAAGATACAGGTATTGGGATTGATAAAAAACACCACACTATCATATTCGAACGCTTCCGGCAAATAGAAGGCGACACAGCTATAAAAAAGG
>CAZRFL010000092.1:15788-17070 GCA_964599365.1 uncultured Bacteroidales bacterium | reverse complement strand
TAGTAGATAGTAGATAGTAGATAGTAGATAGTAGATAGTAGATAGTAGATAGTAGCGTAGGGGCGACCGGCTGGTCGCCATCCATCCGTCCATCCATCTTTCCATTTATCCATACTTCCATTCCTCCTCCTATCTTTTTTTATAAAAAACATCTTCTCATTTAAAAATAACAGTAATTTTGCCGGTGATATGGTGCCCATGCGGAGATCGTTCTGTATGGTAAAAGGGAATCAGGTGTAAATCCTGAACAGTACCCGCTGCTGTAAGCTCTTTATAAAAACTTTCGGACAATCTTTGTCACTGTTAGCCACCGCGGCCGATGGGAAGACGTTCAGAAAGGGAGCAAGTCAGAAGACCTGCCACATCAATTGATCATGTAAAGCTTTCGGGGAGAAAGGCTGGTTAGATTTCGGATGTTTTATTCTAATCCTGTTTTACTTTACATGTAGGTCGTTAAATGAAATTGCTATGCGCTTTTGTGGTTGGTTTATGTGGATTTTGTTGTTTTCGGGCATGTCGGCCATGGGGCAGAAAGCTATAAACGACTCCATACATATACTAAAGGGGGCTGAAATATCGTGCTATCGCTTTACAGCTAACATCAGCGGGGTAAAGACCGAGGTGCAGGACAGCAACACCTTGCGCACCTTTGCGAATTCAAACCTCGGGGAATTGCTGATGCAGCGTTCTTCACTTTATGTGAAATCAAACGGAGCCTCAGGCCTGAGTTCGGTATCTATACGCGGCACGGGAACCTCGCATACGGCGGTGCTATGGAACGGCTTCAATCTGCAGAACCCCATGAACGGTGGTATGGATTTTTCGCTGCTTCCGGTAAGTTTTGCCAACAAGATCAGCATACAGTATACCGGCATGTCGTCGCTCAACGGGAGTGGTGCCATTGGGGGAGCCATACAACTGTCCAATCTTCCTGAATTTTCGAAAGGACTCGATGTATCGGTGGGAGGGCAATATGGTAGTTTTTCCAACTATTCGGGCGACACTAAGATCAACTGGAGCAATAAAAAGACAGCCTTCTCACTCAAGGCTTTTTACCATGAAGGTAAAAACAATTTCCCCTTTATTAATACGGCAGCATTTGGTAAGCCGGATGTAAGGCTGACACATGCTCATTTGCAGCAATGGGCATTACTATTCGATAATGCAAACAAAATAAATGATAAGAACCTTTTGACCTATAGATTTTGGTATCAAACCGCCGACCGGCAACTGCCACCCAACATGACGCAGGGAAATAGCGATGCCTTTCAGTTTGATCAGT
>CAZRFL010000092.1:0-15778 GCA_964599365.1 uncultured Bacteroidales bacterium | reverse complement strand
TATGCGCTCGGCCCTGGAATGGAAGAACGAAGGAAAGAAGCATCAGATCTATGTGAGGTCGGCCCTTTTTATCGAAGATTATGAATATGATGAAGCATCAAAAGGCATACGCTCAACCAGCCGCTCTTTAGCTTCGGTCAGTGAAGCGGAGATATACTATAAAGTATTTCCTTTTCACACCCTGAATACCGGACTGCATTATCAACACACCACTGCCCGTGTCGATTATTATCAAAAGCAGGCTCAAATGGAGGAGGTAGCTCTTTTCGTATCCTGGCTCATCCAAAGCAAAAAGGATAAATACAAACTTCATATGAGTCTCAGACAGGAATATGCTAACCATAGGTTTGTCCCCATTATGCCTTCTGTGGGACTGGATGTCAGATTGTATAAAGAATTATTTGCTTATGCCAACTTCAGCCGCAACTTCCGTATGCCCACCCTCAACGATCTCTATTGGTATCCCGGTGGCAACCCCGACCTGAAACCAGAATCGGGCTATGCTGAAGAAATAGGCCTGAAGCATTTGCTGAAATGGAAGAAGACACAGATCAATTATACCGTTTCAGTCTTCAGCAATGATGTTACCAATTGGATAGTATGGCTGCCAACGAGCTACTATTGGTCGCCTCAAAATATACTTTCTGTGTGGAGCCGCGGTGCGGAAGCTTCTTTGGGTTATGTTTATACTAAAGGCAAAATATTGCTCGATCTCAGTGGTAAATTCAGTTATGTGAAAGCCACTACCCGCAAAAGCAATAACGAAAGTGCCTTAGGCAAGCAACTGATCTATACTCCAGAGGTAAATGCAGGTCTTAACCTGAGTTTCGGCTACGGGCTATTCCTTTTCAGCTACAATATGGACTATGTTTCGGCACGTTATACCTCTCCCGATAATTCGGATAAGATAAAACCTTACCTGCTCGGAAATATTCAGGTGTCAAAGGCATTTCGGGTGAAACATTTTTCATTTAGCGCTTTTGTGCACGTCAATAATCTGTGGAACCAGGCCTATCAAACCATTGCCTGGCAAGCCATGCCGGGTATCAATATCAAAACCGGGATCAACATCAATTTTACACATAATCCTATAAAACCAAAAACAAATGAGAACAACTAAAACACTTCTTCTTTTAATCTGCACCCTTATGCTTTGGTCAGCCTCTGCAAAGAGTCTGAAAGCACAAACCATCGCCGACTTCGAAAATCTGACATTGGTGGCTGACACTTTCTGGAATGGCTCTGATGGAAGCGGGGTATTTACCAGCGGTAATGCTTCTTTTGCCAATAAATTTGTTGATTGGGGAGGTGGATTTACATCATGGAGCGGGTTTTCCTATTCCGATATGCGCGATACCACCACACAGATCTATACCAATGAATTCAGCGCCATGACGGCTCTGGGATATAATTCATCCGATAATTATGCCGTTTGCTATGTAAGTTCATACGATCCCTTGCCTGTTGTCAGGCTTAATGGAATAGCCCATGGAGATAGTGTTAGTGGCTTTTTTATTACCAATTCCACCTATGGTTATCTCACCATGAAGAATGGGGGAGGCCCCGCCAAGAAATTCGGTGGCGTGAGCGGCACCGACCCTGATTGGTTTGCCTTGTCTGTTTATGGTTATAAAGATGGAGTTAAAGTCCCCGATAGTGTCTTATTTTATCTGGCTGATTACCGTTTTACCAATTCTTCACAGGATTATATCGTTAAGGATTGGCGATGGTTGGATCTCACCACCCTGGGAATGCTCGATAGTCTGGAATTTAAAATGTTCTCAAGCGATACTGGTGGCTTTGGCATCAATAATCCAACTTATTTCTGCATGGACAACCTTATCACCAATCACAACAGTTCTGTGGGATTGGAAGAGAATCAAGAACAGACTTTTTCCGTGTATCCAAATCCTGCGGAAGAATGGATCAATATTCAAACGTTTTCAGATAATACCAAAGTTCTGATGTTTGATATTAGAGGTCAAAGATTGCCAGTAACTCCTGTGAATGGCAGGATAGATATTAGTTCTCTGGCAGGAGGTGTTTATTTGCTGCAAATAGAGAACGGTAATTCAGTATTTTATTCGAAATTTGTAAAAAAGTAAGATGAGATTATTTTTGATCACAATTTTATTTGTTCTGATAGCTCCTTTCATGGTGGTTGGACAGTTTGCCCCACCTGCAGGGCAGCCTGGGACAACCGCCATATATAAGGATAGTTCTGTATTTGTTAACTGGTCAACCTACTGCGAAGTGAACAGAGGATGGCAGAATATAGCTGATACAACATTGGGAAGAGCCGATGTTGGCGATAGTTCCATGGCCTGCGGACAGGCCGGCACCAATGGTGTGGTAAGTCTGGGTGATGGAGGTTCGGCAGTTCTTACCTTTGCTTATCCAATCTCCAATGGTCCATCCTGGGATTTCGCTGTTTTCGAGAACTCTTTTTCCGATACATTTTTGGAACTGGCTTTTGTTGAAGTAAGTTCCGATGGACTCAACTATTTCAGATTCCCGTCAACATCCCTTACGGATACATCCGTGCAGGTGGATGCTTTTGGTGCTATTGATGCCACCAAAATTAACAATCTGGCCGGAAAGTACCGTACCTTATACGGTACTCCCTTCGATTTGGAAGAATTGTCAGCCATCTTATCTTTGGATATAAATCACATCACCCATATCCGAATTGTGGATGTAGTAGGTTCTATCAATAAGCAATATGCCTCCTACGATGCCTTTGGTCATGCTATCAACGATCCATGGCCGACACCTTATAATTCCTCAGGAATAGATTTGGATGCAGTTGGGGTGATCCATCAGGGTATGTCGTCATTGAATGAGAATGAAGGGGCATCTTTATTGAGTGTTTTTCCTAATCCTTGCACTTCTCAATTGAATATAAACTCTTCATTTCTTTTGCAAATCTCGATTCTGGATATAAATGGCAGAATATTGAAAGAGATAATTACGGCAAAGCAAACTAAAGTAATAGGCATGGAGGATCTTCAGCCCGGATTGTATCTGTTGAGAATAGTAAGCGAAAAAGGAACCGAATATCGTAAGATCATCAAAACTTAGTATTATGAAAGGATTATATTGGATATTAATGATCACTACCTTTTGTTTGGCACTATTGATTTCCTGTAAAAAGGATACGCCTCCTGATGATAATAATACTGATATCACCAAGGATCATGGGGTGTTTATTGTGAATGAGGGAAATTATATGTGGAGCAATGCCTCAGTGAGTAATTATAATTTTGCGGATGGTAGCTCTACTGAAGATATATTTGATAAAGTAAACCACCGCCCTTTAGGAGATGTTGCACAATCGATCTCTGTAGTTAGTGGGAAAGCCTACCTTGTTGTAAACAATTCCAATAAAATAGAAATTGTCGATCTGGCTACCTTTACTTCTTCGGGTGTGATCACTGGTTTTACTTCGCCGAGATATTTTCTGGCAGTATCTGCCACCAAAGCTTACGTTTCGGATTTGTATAGTAATTCCATTTCAATTGTTGACTTATCTTCAAATACGAGAATAGGAAGCATTCCCTGCAAAGGAAGTACTGAAGAAATGCTTTTGTCAGGAAATGAAGTATATGTCACCAATACTCGGACAGATAAAATTTATGTTATTAATACTTACACCGATGTTGTTGTGGATAGTATTCAGGTTGGCTTTGGATCAAACTCATTGGCAATGGATAAGAACGTGAAATTGTGGGCTTTTTGTGCTGGCGATGCGGCCAATAGCATTCATGCTTCCCTATTTAGGGTGAATACAACAACCCGTTTGGTTGAACAAAGTTATTCCTTACCTGATGGTTTGGATATTTGGGATAAAATGCGCATAAATGCGGCTAAGGATACCTTATATTATATGGATCATGGGATTTATCAGATGTCAGTAACAGCAGTTGGATTGCCTTCAACCCCGCTAATTGCGCAAGGAATCAGCATCTTTCATGGTATAGGAATCAATACTATTGACAACACGATCTTTGTAGCCGATGCTGTAGATTATATTCAAAAAGGGAAAGTCCGATATTATTCTTCTACGGGAGCTCTGAAAGGAATTATTACCACAGGTATTATTCCTGTTGATTTCTATTTTTATTGATTGACTCTGTCAAGCCAGACAATACCTTTTAAATGATCAATCTCATGCTGAAATATGTGTGCGGTGTAGGCCTGACTTATATGTTCAGCATGGTGACTTCCATCAGGCAAATCATATTCTACATTTACCCAAATTGCTCTCCATGATTGACCCGACATCCCCGGTATGGATAAACAACCGTCACTACGTTGCTTTAAGGTGTCCGAATATTGAGTGATAACAGGATTGAAATATAACTCCCAGGGATGAGAAGGTTTATCATTTCTCCAAACCCAAATAATATCTCTGTTTATTCCGACTTGGGGTGCTGCAATACCAACACCTCCTTCAGCAACAACACTTTTAAACATCCTGTCAGTTAGGTAAAAAAGAGTTGCAGTGTCATTGAAATTGACGTTACGTGATTGTTTTCTGAGAATAAGAGAGTCAGCATAAATAAAATAATTCAGCACACGCAGTGCAGAATCAAGGCTATTATTGAAAATTATTTCTTTTTCGGCATCCGTGAATGCCAATTCATCAACAGGCGTACTTGGTGGTATGACTTCCTTCTTACACTGAGAAAAAGTAATCAGACTCAAAAATAACAATGAATAAAACATTAGCTTTCTTTTCATTTTTTTTGTAATTTTGTTTGACTACAAATATAAAAATAATTCTTAACGAAATGAAATCAAAAATTGAATGTCGCTGGTTGGAGAACATGGCTTTCGAAGCTGAAGTGAATGATCATACTATTGTAATGGATGCCGACGAATTTAATGGAGGTAGTAATCTTGGCCCTCGTCCGAAAGCACTCAGTCTGGTTTCCTTAGCGGGTTGTACAGGAATGGATGTGATTTCTATACTCAAGAAAATGCAGGTTCAGCCTGAAGAATTTCACATTACTGTCGAAGGTGAACTAACTGAGGACCATCCTAAGTACTATGAAAAGATAACCGTAATTTATCATTTTAAAGGTAAGGATCTCCCTACTGACAAAATTCAAAAGGCAATCCAGCTTTCACAGGACCGTTATTGTGGTGTAAGCGCTATGCTACGTAATGGAACCATTATTGAACATGAGTTCACAATTGAGTAACTGTTATTTATTCTTATAAAATTCGGAGCAAATTTCTGAAAACTCCCGTATAATCATGGCTGTTGCACCCCAAACTGTGAGCCCGCATACATCATAGTAAGGGGTTTCGAACTCCATACCGCTTTGTATTCTGATCTTTTTGGTCTTAATGTTTTTATTTCCTAAGAATTCAGTCAAAGGAACCTGAAAAATTTTATCCACCTCTATAGGATCCGGAATGAGTTTGAATTTTTCAGAGGTATAACCTACGAAAGGAGTTACATTATAGTTACTTGGAGGGATATACAGTTCAGTCAGCCTGCCAATTATATTTATACTAGCTTTTCTAATACCCGTTTCTTCTTCGGTTTCGCGAAGAGCTGTTTCTTCCAAATTCTTATCTTCTTCTGAAAAACTTCCACCTGGAAAAGATACTTGCGCACTATGAACTCCTTTGTAGGCAGGCCTTAGTGTTATTATGGTATTAACGGTTTCTTGTTTTTCAAATAACAATAATAGTACGCTGCTTTTCCGGGCAGTTTCCGGAATCGGATCAAATTCTCTCAATCGATTCGAAGGGATCATCTTAAAATGCGCTTTCTTGCCCGGTAAGGGGGGATTTAATCGGTTTTTTAGAAAGTCTATAAGATGAAAAAGCTTCATAAAGTAGTATTTTTTTAAAGTTAATTGATGTATAAAATTACAGAAATAATCCCGAACATGCTGATTTTGCTGCGATTTATTAAAGAATAAACTTACTAACAATTTTGATTGTTAAAAAAAAATCATAAAAAATGTTAAAATCAAAAAGAATATTGTTACTTTTGTACTTCAAATTATAAAGAAATTAATAACCAAAAACGTAAAAAAAATGAAAAAATTATTTAGTTTAGTAATTGTAGCTATCGTTATCGTAGCAGTTACCGCTTGTGGTGGCAAAAAAAACACTCCTGAAGCAGTTGCAGAAAAATTCTTGGGTCATTTAAACAAGAAAGAATATGCAGAAGCTAAAAAACTTGGTACAGAAAATACCAAACAAATGCTTGACATGATGGAAAGTTTCTCTGGAATGGACAAGAAAGCAGAAGCAAAAGATGTGAAAATTGAAAACCTGAAGTGCGAAACTACTGAGGATAAAGCTAAATGTACTTATACTGCAGAAGCAAAAGAAGAAACCATCGAATTAGTAAAACAAGATGGTAACTGGTTAGTTGATATGAAAAAAGAAGGTAATGGTGAAACACCTCCTACCGAAGCTCCAGTTGATTCAACAGCTGCTGTAAACTAAGAAATACCTCTTTCTGTTGGGTCTTTGAACGATGAAAAGAATTGTTCTGATTGTTTTCATCATAGTTGGTTCATTGATTACTTCAACATGGTTGTTCCTGCTTGCCTATGATCATCATAGCTTGCAGGAACAATTTTTTTATAGATACTCTCTTTCAGAACAAGAATATCAAAAAATACAGGATGGGGATATCATTTTACGCCATGGTTACGGGCTGGTAAGCGACCTCATTGTTGAACAGCTTAAGGAAAAGTATGATCTTTCTCATTGTGCCATTGTGGTTAAAACTGATACAGGCCTTGCGGTGATTCATTCAGTATCCAGTTCCGTTTCTAATGTCGATGGTGTGCAGTCACAGGATTTAAAAAGTTTTATGGAGGAGAGTCAATATAGCTCTGTAGTAGTTACTCGGTATAAAGCTAAGATCAATAAGCCAAATTCGGCAATAAGCCTAAAGGCAAAGAATTATCTCGCCAAGCAAATACCTTTTGATGAAGCCTTTGATATTAATGATAGTACCGAGTTCTATTGTACAGAATTACTATGGAAAGTAATACTTAACGAGTATGGCGACGATATTATGGCAGGAAAAAATAATGCCCGTAAGGACCATCTCAGGTTCGACACATTTTTGGATACAACCCGATTCCGGATAATAATCAATCATCAGGAAAGAAAAAGAAAATAGTCTCCCAGTCAGTATCCTGGTTTAAAACTAATTCTTCAATTCAATATTTACATTACCATCTTCTGTTGTCCAACAGGACGAATCGCAAATAGTGGTTCGTATCGAACGAATATCGTCACCACCAAAAGCATAGATAATTTGATCCCCTTTTTTATACCTAGCCCTTACAGAATAATACTTACCTGCGGGCAAAAGGACACTATATTTTGAAACGCTAACAGTATCATTAAGAACAATCAATTGTTCTTCAACTTTACCTTCGTATATTGTTATAGGGACCTTTAAATTCTCGTCATTAATGGTCAACCTGATATTTAATCCAACCATAAAAGGTTCAGTAGTATTACAATCAGAATAGTTATAATTGGTACAGTCTTCAGAACCTGAAAATGAAGATTGGCGACAGGAATTGAGGGAGATAGTGATTACTCCCATGGCCAAAAAGAAAATTAATCTAATCCTATTCATATTACATCCAACTTATTTTTTTAGTGAGGGTTGCATCACGGAAGTTTAAAGCAACTCCTACCGAAAGGCTTATCCAGTGAGGTGAACTGCTATAAGGCTCTATTTTTCCATATTCATAGGCAGCCTTTATGTACAGGCTTTTATAGCTGTAACTATAACCCAGTCCGGGGAGCAATGCAAATTTGCCTTGCGGGCGATGCCGCATAGCATCGAAGACCCCAAACGAATAAAGCCCTTTTAATCGGATAAATATTCCCTGACGCTCGAAATGATTTTTTGAAGGGAAAGTAAATGACTTATCGAGACACAAATAGAGGTATCTGCGCTTTTCCCACAATTGATAATAAACTGAATCGGATTGTTTTTCCAAAATGCGCTTTTTTGTTAGCCCCCCATTAAAACCCAGTTCCAATTGGAAATTGTATTTCGAATCGAAAACGCCGATGCCGGCTCCCATATAATAATCCTGAATTGAAAATGACCCCGGATTATAGCTTAGGGTTATCTTATTGATGTAAGGTGGAAACGTGCCATGAAGTCCTTGTTTCCTTAGAGTTTTAATAGTTCTTTTCTGATTCAAAACACGAGCGTAGTCGACAAGGTTTTTTATTGCTTTGGAGTGAAAGTTGAATTCGGAACTAGCGCTATGTTTTATAAGAGTGTCGAGCAATGCCAAATCGCCGTTTTGAACTGCAACGGAAAAGGGAGTAAAACCTGAAGTATCTATAGAATTTACGGAATCGTTATGGGATAACAGCATGCTTACTATTTCAACATTCCCATAATATGCTGCACATAGCAAAGCATCAGTGCTGTCAACGGTCATGATTTTGGTATTTGCATGATTTTCGAGAAGATATTGTACCATATATATCAGGTTGTAGCCACTGCAATAGGTAAGAGCTGTAGCATTAACATCATCAGTAGCATTGATATTCGCTCCATAAAGCAACAGGTCGTACACAATTTCAGGATGATTTTGTATGGCAGCACTTATCAATGCCGTACGGCCAGAATAGGGGATAAGGTTTGGATTGGCTTTGTTATATAAAAGTATCTTGACAATATCTTCGTTGCCCTTTTCAGCAGCATACATTAGAGGTGTGATGCCCTCGTCGGATCTTGCATTTACATTAGCGCTATCCATGATCAGGTGAATGACCGAATCGGTCTGGCCTTCATAAGCAGCCGTCAATAACTTGAAGTCTTTTGCTTTTTGATTTTGCGCAAAAGTATTGCCTTGGACCAGCAGCACTAATAAAAAAATCAAGTAGTGGGTAAATTTCATAAAGTTTTCTTGGATACCGCTCAGGCTTGCACTCCCTGAATTAACTCAGTTTCTTAAATTTTATTATTAATTTTGTACAAAAATATTATAATTATGAAACTTCTGGAAGGAAAAACTGCTGTTATTACTGGTGCATCAAGAGGGATTGGAAAAGCTATTGCTTTGGTTTTTGCCAGTCATGGATGTAATATTGCATTCACTGATCTGTTTTATGACGAAAATGCCATGCTGCTTGAAAAAGAATTGACTGTGCTGGGTGTGAAAGCAAAGGGTTATGCTTCTGATGCCAGTTCGTTTGCAGGAAGCGAAGTGACCATGAACGAAATCGTAAAGGAGTTTCCGGTGATTGATATTCTGGTAAATAATGCTGGTATTACCAAAGATAATCTCCTTCTTCGTATGTCGGAATCTGATTGGGATGCAGTAATCAATATCAATTTGAAATCTGTTTTCAATCTGACCAAAGCTGTTCAGAAAACTATGCTGAAACAACGATTTGGTTCTATTATCAATATGAGTTCGGTGGTTGGTGTGGCCGGCAATGCAGGGCAAGCCAATTATTCTGCTTCTAAAGCCGGTATCATTGGTTTTACGAAATCGGTGGCACTTGAACTAGGCTCTCGTAATATCCGTTGCAATGCCATTGCACCGGGTTTTATAGAAACCGAAATGACGCATAAACTTCCTGAAGAAGCCCGACAGATGTGGCTCAAAGATATTCCTTCAAAACGACCGGGCACACCTGAAGAGGTGGCCAACGCTGCTTTGTTTCTTGCTTCTAACCTTTCCGAATATGTTACAGGGCAGGTATTGAATGTTTGCGGTGGAATGAATACTTAGGAAGTCAGAATTCTTAAATCTGAACTAGTACAGGCTCTTGTTTTTCGAATTAAACAGAGGTGTAATATAGCGCAGGGCTACTTCAATGCCTCCGGCTCCTTTGCTGGCTGTGGAAAGTTGTGAAACATTCACATCATAGCTAATGCCTAACATGAAGTTTTTCCATTCAAACTGACCTGATATAACGACAGCATCGCCCCATCGATAATGACAACCCAGTGAAAGAGCTGTTTCACTAACGAAATTTGTAAATTTCGAGGCATCGTTCAGTCGATAGCGGAATAATGATCCGAAAAGAATATAATTAGAGGGACCCTGATTGTACCAAACTGCCGATGGCAGAATAGCAAAGTTTGAGTTTTTAAAACCAATGAATGAATTGACGTGTAATGCAATTTTCATATAAAGCCGGCTTTCAACCAGGTCAGAAAAGGATTGTTTGGGTCGGTTGATATGAAAAACGGCTAATCCTACAGTCACTTTTTTTGCATCGTTTGACGAAAGTGTTCCTGCTTGCGAATTAAACGACCAAAGCATACCAGCCGAAATGTCGCCATACATTTTGCTTTTGAATCCCATGGTTTCACCTGATGACAGTGAAGAGTTGTATCCATCGGTAGTATTAGGATCGTACTGATTGTCCCATTGCATTTTCGACTGATCTATACGGCGCTGGCCAAATCCGCCTTGTATGCCGGCGGTTACAAAATTATGACGGTTCACAGGCAAATGATAGGCAATAGAAACGCTGGCCTGTGTCAACCCCATTTTATTGGTTCCGGCCTGATCGTTATACAACTGTACACCTAATCCTAAAATCCCACCATTCAATTTACCTTTTAGAATACCCATGTCGTAAGATAAGCCATAGGTCATGTATGAATGCGCAATGTTGCGCCATTGGCTTTTGTAGTTTGCAATGATGCGGTGATCGGCATTGAATGCACCGGCCAGAGCAGGATTTAACGAAAGTGGAGAATTGTTGAATTGCGAAAAATGTATGTCCTGTGCTGTAAGGTTTCCGGCAATCAGAATGGCAGTGAGGAGGGTGTAAATTTTCTTCATGCTTAGATTATATCCTGTGAATGATGTTTTGACCGTTTTAATCAGATCGGCCGATTTTCTAAAATTGGTAACAAACCTACGATTTTTTTATAAAATATACCAATAATCAATAAAAAAAGATGCTACTTTGAATTTATCTTAGGAGTTGTTTTTGATAATAAAGTACATGTGATAATCAAGAATTACAATTTACAATTCTGCAATTGTCATGTAAAATTTCTTTTTAAATCTAATCCTGCCTTTTTATCCCCGAACTAGGTCAGTTTACCTGTATAAAAACCTCTTTTTTGCTTGCATAAATCAGGTTTTTTGTCACTTGATAACCCCTTGTTGTAGGTAGTATTTTTGAATTGGCAAATAAAGTGTAATTCAGATGCAGCATTCAAAGCCAAATAGTCAATCAGGCAAGCAATCGAAAATCAACCCCTGATGACCGCAGAGCAAACAAAGGAGTAGTAAAAATGTAAGCTGCTTTATGGATTGAAAAAAGTGCTTTTAAACAGATCAGATGGCAAAGGCCACAGAGAAATTAAAATGAGAGAAGATATGAAACTACGAAATTTACTAAAGTTATTTTTTACCGGCGTTATATTTATAGTAATTGTTGGAGTAAATCAGCTTAATGCGCAAAACATTGGCATAAACACCGACGGAACAGATCCAGATGCTTCGGCATTGCTCGATATTAAAAGCACCAGCGCAGGATTATTGATCCCGCGTGTATCGCTACAATCACTCGACGATGAAACTACCATAACCAATCCTGCCAATTCATTACTTGTTTTCAATATCAATGCCAATATAGGATTAGGTAAGGGCTTTTATTATAACGATGGCACATCGGGCGTACCGGTTTGGGTGCCACTATTGAATAAGAACAATTCGTGGCTGACCACCGGCAACACTGGTACCACACCCGGAACCCATTTTCTGGGAACAACCGACGAAAATGAACTCTATATAAAGACTAATAGTGTCGAACGTTTGCGGGTTTCAAAAGACGGTGGGCTTACAGATCCTACCATATCAATTACCAGTCTTTCTGAATCAACCAGCGCCCTTGATATTGTGGCCAATTCGCTTACCAACGGAAGTGCACTTATGCTGACCTCAGGCTCGGGCGATGGTCCGACAGAAGATTTTAGTTTCGGACTTAATATTAATAAATCCGGCACAAACACCTATTCTGATCACGCATCAGTTGGTTTTTTGTCGGCGGTTACGAATTCGGGCGTAGGATCGCGCAATGTCGGCGGAGCATTTCTAATTCAGAATGCCTATAATGCCGAAGGAATTAATATAACTGTGGAAGGTGTTAACAGCAGCACTGTGCAACAATTGACAGGCAACCTAATATATATGGATGCCAATAATAACTCCAATGTCAATAGCGCTAATCGTGGTGTGCAAATTATGAGTTATGGATCTGCTAATAATTATGGAATAGATATATCAGTAGCCAATGCCACCTATCAGAGCTATGGCATATTGGTTTCTAACACTTCGACTGCAACCCAGCCAAGCTATGGCATAAAAAGTACCGTTTCGGGAGGAATTACCAGCGGAACTACTGATCAGAATTATGGCGGATATTTTTCCAATACAAGCACCTCTTCGCGTTCTGATAGCTGGGCCTATGGAATGCGCACCGAAGCAACAGGTACGACAACGACTGGTGTGAATTGTGGTGGATTTTTCAGTGCAGCCAACGCTGCGGATGGAAAAAACTATGCACTTATTGTCCCTCATTACAACAGTGGCTCGAACTGGGGCGGATGGGTCGGAATCGGCACTATTACTCCAAAAAGATTGATGCATGTAGATGGAACTGTTAGAATTGGAGGCGATCACAACATAGGTGTCCTTGAATTTGTAAAAACAGGTACCTCAAATCCTACCATATTAATAGCAGGCAATAATGCCTCTACCATAAAATATATGTTTCCTTCGGTTCAGGCCACAGCAGGTCAGCTATTGCAATGCAATACTATAGTCGGCGATACAGCAAAATTAGCCTGGGGCTCGCTCAATACCATTTCGTGGAGTCTTACAGGAAATACAAATACCAATCCAAGTTCTGATTTTATCGGAACTTTCGATTCCAAAGATCTTGTTTTCAGAACTAACAATACAGAGCGTATGCGCATCATTGCAGGTGGAAATGTGGGCATCACTAACGGAAATTTTGGGGTAGGCACCAACTCGCCTTCCAGCAAGCTGCATGTGGACGGAACGGCACAAATTGGAACTGCCAGTACCACTACTGGCGAACTTAAATTTTTTAATGCAGGAAGTGCATTTTACACTAGTATTAAAGCAAACCCAACAGCAAATGTTTCATATACTTTGCCATCTGCCGATGGAAGCAGTGGTCAGCTGCTAAAAACCGACGGCAGTGGTAATCTTTCGTGGATTACAGGTGGAACAGTGGCTACAGGAGGTACAGGACAGACCACCCTTACAACAAACGGAATTATGTATGGTAACGGTACCAGTGCTATCGGTATCACCGCACAAGGTGCATCAGGAACAGTGTTGCATGGAAATGGAGGTGTCCCAGCTTTTTCGGCCATTGTAACCGCTGATATCACCAATAATAATATTACACAACCCAAGCTTCAAACAAAAGGTGTAACCAATCTTACCGATGCTGATGCCACATTGACAGCCACACAAATGATAGACAAAACAATTTTTACTATGTCTCCTGGTACCAACAGATCATTACAATCCGAAACAGCATCAAATCTTGTTACGGGTTTGCCAGGTGCTCAAATCGGATCTTGGTTCGAGTTCACCATAGTAAACTCTGGTAGCAGAACCATCACTCTTACTACAAATACTGGTATAACCCTGGTAGGTAACATGGTCGCTGCAGCATCTACATCAGCCACCTTTATTGCCATTTATACAAATATAGGAACACCGGCAGTAACAATTTACAGAAAGTAAAATTTTCACCAATTTATAATTACGATAAGAAAATAACAACTAAAACTTAATAATATGAAAGCAAAAATCAGTACTTATTCAGTTAAATTCTTAAAGAAAGGTATAATGCTTTTCTTAAGTGTTTTATTTATAATGCCGTTCGTGAATAATGTTTCGGCCCAAAAACCAAACTGTTTCTACGTTATGAGTAACACCCAGGTAGTTTCAACAAGCAATGGAGAATGCTTTTTTGTACTTAACAGTACCTCACTCGATGTGCAATTTTCCTCAGGATTTCTGTGTCCTATTGCAGAAAAAACCAAATGGACCTTTTCTTATGTTTTGGATGGCGCAACCCCGGGCAGTGGAACAGGCTCATTGGTTGGAACCACCTTTAATAAAGGAACAACAGGAATACAATGGATAGGGGTTTATACTACAACTGGTCAGACTAATGTATTCCCCAAAATCTATGTTCAGGTCGAAGACAGAGAGATTCCTATTGTACACTGTCCGCAAAATATGACAGTAAATAATGATCCTGGTTCTAGTGGAGCTGTTGTTACATTTCCAATGGCAACCGCTACTGATAATTGTCAGGTTCAGAATATTTATTTGCGCGAAGGATTGCCAAGCGGTTCAACATTTCCTATTGGTGTCAACCTAATTAAATTCGAAGCTGTTGATTTTTCAGGTAATACCGGAGGTTGCGATTGTAGTGTTACGGTTAACGACATGGATCCGCCCGTTCTTACTTTGCCAACAGAGGTAGTCGAGTATTCAAATGCTGTAGATGGTCGTGTTATTGATTACAATGTTTTAGCTATCGACAACTCTGGAGCCAATGTTGATGTTCAATTAGTAAAAGGTATTGCCAGCAGTCAACTTTTTCCTCCTGGAGTAACCACCTGCGTTTATAAAGCAATCGATCCTGCCGGCAATTATGTTATAGATTCGTTTAATGTAACCGTAATTGATAACGAAGCACCGGTAATAACATGTCCTACCAATGTTGTTGTGACAAATAATGCCGGTACATGCACCGCAACGGTCGATTATATTGTTACCGCCAATGATAACTGTCCGTCATTTCTTGACTTTTTCAATACGGAGGGTTTGTTGCCAGGAACCAATATTTCTGTAGGCACATCTTCCACCGTTACATGGGTTGCCACCGACAATACAAATACCACAACCTGTACCTTTACCGTAACTGCTATTGATAACGAGTTGCCACAGATGACAAATCCGCCTGCTGATATGTTGCTTTATAAAGAAGATAACGTGTGTGGCGCAAGTGTAAACTACGATTTGCCTACAATTACTGACAATTGTTCAGGACCGGCTGATATTACTTTTACACAAACTTCCGGTTTGCCCAGCGGTTCGTTTTTTCCAGTTGGTGTTACCATGAATACTTATCAATATGCCGATCTGGCCGGAAATTCGCAAACCTTTTCATTTTTGGTTACTGTTCTCGATACAACCCATGTTGTTATAACTCCGCCTGAAGACATAACCATTACTTTAAATCCGGGCGAAACAGTTGCCGATAACATCGTACTTATAGGTCCAGATATCAGTCAGGTTTGCCAGGTCGTTAGTCTTGAGAATAATGCAACCTCAGATTCAAGTGGTCACGGAACTGCGCTTTTCGTTGTTGGAACAACAACCGTAACATGGATTGTGATTACAGCAACAGATACTTTGTATTTTACTCAAAACGTAAAAGTTATTGAGAATAACACCTGTTGCAATGGTTTTGATGCCAATATTCAATCCGATATGGACTTTTCATATTGTCCAAGTGCTGCAGGAACATTAACTGCACTTATTGATACGGGTAGCTGTACACAAGCAGGAGCATACGTATTTTTATGGTCAACTGGTGAAACCACACCGTTTATCAATGTTGCCAGTGCAGGAACTTATTCTGTGACTGTAACCAATTCGTCCGGTTGCATGGTGGCAGATTCATCAATAGTTATAGAAACAATTCCTGAAAACTCAGGTGCTAATTTTGT
>CAZRFL010000091.1:0-17358 GCA_964599365.1 uncultured Bacteroidales bacterium | reverse complement strand
GCGCAAGCCTATATTCCTTTAAAACCTGTTTACACAATCTGCTTTACTCTACCTACAATTTTTATAAAATACCCTGCTAATTCGGATTTGCAATTTTGAGTAATGAATAACCAGTTCTCGGGAAAATAATTTCCCGATTTCAAATGTGATATATTAATCAAGTTCTGTGAAAATACGATTATTAAAGGATAAAAGCAGTACATGAGCAAAGAACAATAAAATTGGTACGAAAAAAAAGCGGGCAAAAATTCTTTTGCCCGCTTTTTATCAGAATTATCAGAGTTACTATACTTTTGGACCGGCGGCAACCAATCGTTTGCCTTCCTCGTTATCTGTGAAGTTTTCGAAATTCTTGATGAATTTTTCGCCCAAATTGCGTGCACTAACATCCCAATCAGCAGGATTGGCCCAGATATTACGTGGGTTGAGTATTTTGGGATTTACCCCTTTTACGCTTTTGGGAATCATCAATCCGAAAATGGGAAGTTCTTCGTATTCCACGTTTTCGAGCGATCCATCCAAAATGGCATCGATGATGGCACGGGTGGAAGGAATATCAATTCTGCGGCCAACTCCGTAAGGCCCTTCTATCCAACCGGTATTCACCAGGTAAGCGGACGAACCATGTTGTTGCATCTTTTTTGCCAACTCCTGGGCATATTTGGTCGGATGCAACAGTAGGAATGCTGCACCGAAACATGAAGAGAAGGTAGGAGTGGGTTCTTTAATACCGCGCTCGGTTCCGGCTACTTTGGCTGTGTATCCGCTCAGAAAGTGATACATGGTTTGGTCGTAAGTGAGTTTGGCAACCGGAGGCAACACACCGAATGCATCTGCAGTCAGGAAGATGATGTTTTTGGGATGAGTTCCTTTCGATACCGGTTTTACAATATTATTGATGAAATAGATGGGGTAACTTACCCGGGTGTTTTCAGTTTTAGCACCACTGGCAAAATCAATAACCCCGGTTTTTTCATCAAAAACTACATTTTCCAACAAAGCATCGCGCTTGATGGCATTGTAAATATCGGGTTCATTTTCTTTGCTTAGGTTAATGCATTTGGCATAGCAGCCACCTTCGAAATTGAAAATACCATCATCGTCCCAGCCATGCTCGTCATCACCTATCAGGAAACGTTTTGGATCGGCTGATAAGGTGGTTTTTCCGGTGCCCGACAATCCAAAAAAGATAGCGGTATCTTTGTCAGGACCCATATTGGCCGAACAATGCATGGACGAAATTCCCTGCAAAGGCAGAAAATAGTTCATCACCGAAAAAATACCTTTTTTCATTTCGCCACCGTACCAGGTTCCGCCTATCACTGCCATACGCTCTTTCAGATTGAAAGCAGCAAACACATCTGAGGTCAATCCTTGTTCTTTCCATTGTGGATTGGTGGCTTTGCAAGCATGCAAGATCACATAATCGGGCGTGAAATCCGCAAGTTCTTCCTCAGTAGGTCTGATAAACATATTCTTCACAAAGTGAGAAGCCCAGGCAATTTCCGAAACAACACGTATTTTAAGACGTGTGTTATCGTTGGCTCCGCAGAAGGCATCGGTCACATAAAGCTTTTTTGCGCTAAGTTGATTTTTAGCAATTCCTTTCAGGTGTTCCCAGATTTCTTCCGAAATAGGTTTGTTGTCCGAACTTTTTCTTATGGGATTAGCCCACCAAACGTTATTTTCATTTTCCGATTCTCTTACGATATATTTATCTTTGGGAGAACGGCCTGTGAATATTCCTGTATCAACAGCAACTGCCCCGGTATTAGTGATAAACCCTTTTTCGAAACCTTCCAGTTTGGGGTCGGTTTCATGAACGAACAGATCTTCGTACGAAAGATTGTGATAAATAGTATTCACGTCAGTGATTCCATAGATCGAAAGGTCGATGTTGTTAGTTTTCAAGCCACTCATGATAAAAAAGATTGGAGATTAATGATAGTTTAGTTAATGTATTAGAATCGATACAAACTTAGTAAAATATAGAATACAACAAAAAAAAAGTCCTGAAATTTCAGGACTTTTTAATAATCGGTAATTTATTTACTTTTTCTTAGCTGTTTTTTTTGCAGCAGGTTTTGCTTTTTTAGCTTTGATAGCCGCTTGTGCAGCAGCCAAACGAGCTATCGGAACGCGGAATGGCGAGCAACTAACATAGTTTAATCCTGTTTTGAAACAGAATTCAACAGATGCAGGGTCGCCTCCTTGTTCGCCGCAAATACCCACTTTCAGGTTGCTGCGTGTGGAACGGCCTTTGGTAACTGCCATTTCTATCAACTGTCCGGTTCCTTCCTGATCAATGGTCTGGAAAGGATCGGCAGCAAGGATTTTCTGATCGAGATAATCGTTCATAAATCCACCAATATCATCGCGGCTGAAACCAAATGTCATCTGAGTTAAATCGTTGGTTCCAAAAGAGAAGAACTGAGCTGTTTTTGCCATGCGGTCGGCTAATAAACAAGCACGTGGAATTTCAATCATGGTACCATATAAGTAATCAATAGATTTTACCTTGAATTTTTCGCAAACTTCAGCATACACTTTGTCGGCAATCTTTTTGGTAACATCCAATTCGCCTACTTCGCAGGTAACGGGAATCATGATTTCAGGTTTAGGATGATGACCTTCGTTGATTAACTCTAAAGATGATTCGAAAATAGCGCGGAACTGCATTTCGGAAACTTCAGGATAAGTAACACTTAAACGAACCCCGCGATGTCCCATCATAGGATTGTTTTCGTGAAGAGCTTCTCCACGTTTTGCAATTTCGGCAACATTAATTTTCAATTCTTTTGCCAGTTCGGCTTGTTTGTCAGGGCTTTGAGGAACAAATTCATGCAAAGGAGGATCCAGCAAACGGAAAGTAACAGGCAAAGTATCCATAGCTAACAGAGTAGCTTTGATGTCTTTTTTAACATAAGGATACAGTTCGTTGAGTGCATTTTTGCGTTCTTCGATGGTGTTGCTTAAAATCATTTTACGCAAAGCCAACAAAGGTTTTTCGGAGCCAACACCATAAAACATGTGCTCGGTACGGAACAAGCCAATACCTTCAGCGCCATAATCGCGGGCTATTTTTGCATCCTCAGGAGTTTCGGCATTGGTGCGAACACCCATGGTGCGGAATTTATCAACGATAGTCATGAAAGCTTTGAAACGTGGATTCTCGGTAGCATCCATTAATTTCAATGCTGATTGATAAACATGACCTTTGGTGCCGTTCAAAGTTACAAAATCACCTTCTTTCAACACTATGTTTGTACCTTCAACCTTTGCAATTTTTGCAGTAGTATCCACATGCAGTTTGCCTGCACCCACAATACAACATTTTCCCCAACCACGAGCCACCAAAGCAGCATGTGAGGTCATTCCACCACGTGCGGTAAGAATACCAACAGCAGCGCGCATACCTTCCACATCTTCCGGATTGGTTTCTTCGCGAATCAGAATCACTGTTTTGCCTTTGCGTTCCCATGCCACTGCATCTTCAGCAGTAAACACCAACTGACCAACAGCGGCGCCAGGGCCTGCAGGCAAACCTTTAACCAAAACTGAAACTTTCTTTTCTTCAGCAGGGTCGCAGATAGGGTGTAACAATTCGTCTAACTGAGCTGGTTCAACACGCATAACAGCAGTTTCTTCTGTTATGAGTTTTTCTTTCAGCATATCCATAGCCATGTTTAATGCTGCGGTTCCGGTGCGTTTTCCGGCGCGACATTGCAGCATATAAAGTTTGCCTTCTTGAATGGTGAACTCGATATCAAGCATGTCACAATAGTTTTTTTCAAGAATTGTACGAATTTTTGCTAATTCTTTGTATGTACCAGGCATTTGTTCCTGCATACTGAGGAGATGATTGTTTTGTTCGTTCTTTGTATCGTCGTTCAAAGGACTTGGAGTACGAATACCGGCAACCACATCTTCGCCCTGAGCATTGATGAGCCATTCGCCATAGAATAAATTATCACCTGTGGCAGGATTACGGGTAAAAGCTACACCAGTAGCTGATGTATCCCCCATATTTCCAAAAACCATTGCCTGAACATTTACTGCAGTACCCCATTCATCAGGAATACCTTCGATGCGGCGATAAGAAATGGCTTTTTTACCATTCCAACTTTTGAAAACGGCTTTAATACCTCCAAACAATTGTTCTTTAGCATCGTCCGGAAATTCTTTACCGATTTCTTTTTTAATTTTTTTCTTAAATTCTTCCGCCAGAACTTTTAAGTCGTCAGCTGATAGATCAGTATCCTGCAACACTTTTTTCTTCTTTTTGAAATCATCCAGCATATCGTCGAGTTTTTTGCGGATGTTCAGATCAAGGCCTTCGGCTTTATCCATAACAACATCGGCATACATCATAATAAGACGACGATATGAATCCCATACGAAACGTGGGTTGTTGGTTTTTTTGATAAGTCCCGGAATAGTAGAAGTGCAGAGACCTACATTTAATACTGTATCCATCATACCGGGCATAGATGATCTAGCCCCAGAACGACAAGATAATAACAATGGATTTTTAGCATCACCGTATTTCATTCCCATTTCTGCTTCAACCATTTTCATACCGTCCCAAACTTCATCAAACAATGATTTGGGTAGTTCGCAGTTGTTTTCATAATATGCTGTACAGCATTCAGTTGAAATGGTTAGTCCGGCAGGTACCGGTAATCCAATGTTAACCATTTCTGCAAGGTTGGCACCTTTACCACCTAGCAGGTTTTTCATTTCCGCTTTTCCTTCAGCTTTTTTTCCGCCAAAATAATAAACGTACTTAACATTTTTTTCTTTAGACATTTTAAAATTTCCTCCTATTATTGAAAGTATTTTGTGTGTGTTTTTAAATTCGGCGCAAATTTAAATCAAATAAATCTATCAACCTAAATGAATTTGCAAAAAAAAATGCCAGCTTTTGAAGCCGACATTTTAATTTGATTTGTTAGTGATTATTATTTACCGTTAATGTAGCTGTTTAGTTCGTCGATGGTGCTTTCAAAAGTAAATGCATCGTTCATTTTAAAATAGTTACCCTGATCGTAAACATAAGGATAAGCAAATTTAGCAAAGTCGAGACGGGTAGCTTCGAAAGAAAATAACAACATCACTTCTTTTACCTGCGAACAGAACAAGCAATTGGCGCCGATAACCTGTTTGGCAATAGTAAGTTTGGTGTCATCAAATGATTTTGAAGCGATAGAACTTTTTGCTGACTGAAAATCGCTTGCACTCATGGGCCATGGACATCCTATTTTGCCATTATATCCTTGCATAATAAAATGTTCTGGTTGATTATTATGAACTACTACAATGTCATCATCGTGCTGAACACCGGTGCTTGAAGAGCTACTGGTGCTGGTTGTAGTAGTTGTAGTAGTGGTAACTGCTGCTCCTCCATTCATTCCCATGTTTCCAGCATTTACATTCATATTGATACTCACACCTTCACCGGTTACTGGGTCGATAGCATTAATGCTTACTCCTCCTCCATTGGTGTTAGTATTGGCATTGGTAGTAACTGTAGTAGTAGTTTGATTGGTTGTAATATTTGCAGGACGTTCTTCAACCCACAGTTGGGTAGTGTATTGTCCACTAGGAGGAGGAGTGGAAGCCACATCGTCCATGCTGTTTAAACGCAACACATAAATTCCATTTTTATCTTTACGGATATTGTAAGATAAACTGGAAAAATTGCCATCTGCATCTTTCGCAAAGATTGTTTTTTCGATAGCAGGAATGGTCGCGTTATCAAAAATAACTTTTGCCTTGTAGTTCGATGCAGTTAACCCTGATACCTTTACATTGGTTTGAGGCATGTCGTTTTGTTTGATACCATTGACAATAACATAGAACTTTAGTCCATCTTGACAAAAAAATGAAATATCTGATTGGGCTGTAATTTTACTTGCCAAAGCAATAAATACGAAACTGAGTAAAAATAATTTTTTCATAGTGTTTGTGTTTTAAAGGTTTTTATAATTTGATAATGTTTGACGTGGCCATTTTTTTTGAATACTTACGGATAAATTTTCTCCTGGAAGCAATATTTGTATTTTCAACCGAGCCATTTTGGTTTGATGTAATTGAGGTACTATTAATCTGATTGTCTTTATTCGTTGTAATGCCGGTTTTATGCTCTAAAATCCCATTTGAAGTTTTTTTAGTGGCTATGTTCTTCTTTTTTATTTCTTTTTTTGTTATTTCAGATGATTGAGAATAGGTCGTTACGGACAATTGTAAACAAATTAGGATGAAAAATATAGTGCTAATTGCCTTCATGATCTATTAGATTTTTTTTGAAGAGCAGAAAAACAAATTCTATGCCAAAAATAAAACATTAAATTTATTGAAGAACTTTATTTTAAAATAAAATCACGTAAGATCTCACGGAAAGCAAAAAGTGATCTAATATTTCCGAGCATATTCACTCTCAATACTGCTCCTTCCCAAGAATATATGATTAGCATGGTAAGTTTTTCAGCATCCTGTGATTTATCTATTTCACCGGCTCTTCGTGCCGATTGAATGCAATCTACGTGCGCATCTTTCATCCGATTATTGAAGGTTGCGACAATTTCTTTGATTTTCGGATTTATATCACCAAGCTCTTGTGAAATATTTGAGGCGAAATTTCCGTAAAATGGACCTCCAGTATTCGTAT
Organism: uncultured Bacteroidales bacterium; assembly: GCA_964599365.1. Classification (GTDB taxonomy): domain Bacteria; phylum Bacteroidota; class Bacteroidia; order Bacteroidales; family CAIWKO01; genus CAIWKO01. The sequence continues at coordinate 10,688 of CAZRFL010000091.1, read as the reverse complement.
AAAAGTCGATATGGTCCGAATAAAGCTTAACAATTCTTTGCTTTGGTGATAAAGTATAATCGTATAAAGTGCGGTCAACGCGAGTTAGGACAACTGTTACATAATAAATCAAAACTGCTTCGGCAAATTCTTCTTTATTTTTAAAGTAATAGTAAAAAGTCCCTTTGGGGATACTTAAATTATGCACAACCATATCAACACTGGTGCCCTGATATCCGAACTGCCGCATTAATCTATATCCTTCCCGGATCAACTTCCTTTCCTTCGTCTTGGTTTTGGTCATTGTGATGTATTTAAGCCATTATATTCTTCAAAACAATAATATGGTATACTGAATATAGTGTGAACGTTTGTGCAAAATTAACAAATTATCCCTAACCTATAAAAAATAAGTGCTGATTTGTCTGCATTGTAGTAATTTCTAATCTTTGAGGATTTTCCATTGATTATTTTGAGCCGACATTTCCAGTTAAAAAAATAGTAAGTTTGCAGAAAAAATGAAATGAGTAAATTTATTGGAATAAGGCATGAGGATAAGTACCTAATGGAACGCAGGACACCATTGACTCCCAAACATATTGAGCGACTTATTCACCATTATAAATTGGATTTTATTGTTCAGACTTCTGATAAGAGAATTTTTACTGATGACGAATTTATTAAAGCAGGAGCTAAAATTGCGAAGGACTTAAAGAAATGTGATATTATTCTTGGAATAAAGGAAATGCCGGAAAGTTTCTTTGAACCTGAGAAGACTTATGTTTTCTTTTCTCACGTAATAAAGGGGCAATCCTATAATATGCCCATGTTGAAAAGAATGATGGAACTAAAGTGCAACCTGATTGATTATGAAAAAATCATTGACGAGCAAGGAAAACGCCTTATCTTTTTCGGCAGATACGCCGGATTGGCTGGAATGATCAATACCATGTGGGCATATGGACAACGACAAAAGCATTTGGGCGTAGATACTAAACTTTCGAGGATCAAACAGTCGCATATGTATAAGTCTTTGGACGAAGCCAAAAGGGATATTTCAGATATAGGGCAGGTGCTATCCGAAAAAGGAATCACTACAGGTCTAAAGCCATTTGTTGTTGCATTTACGGGTTATGGAAATGTATCCAATGGTGCCCAGGAAATCTTAGGGTTATTGCCTGTTAAGGAAGTTTCTCCTGAAAAACTCCTCACCTTGAGGAACAGGCATAATTTGCCTGATAATATTATCTATAAGGTTGTTTTCAGAGAGGAAGATATATATGAGCATATAGAAGGGAAGGAATTTGATTTACACGATCTGTATGCCAATCCACAGAATTACAAGAGTAAATTTGAGAAGTATATCCCGCATATTACGGTACTGATGAATTGCATGTATTGGGATAGCCGTTATCCAAGAATCCTGACCAAGGAGTATCTTAAAAAGATGTTTGTCAAAGGAAATCCCAAATTGTTGATCATTGGGGATATCACTTGTGATCCGGACGGCTCAGTGGAATGTACGCATGCAGGTACGCATATTGAAGATCCCGTTTATGTTTATGATCCAATTACGGATTCTTATACAATGGGCTTTGAAGGCAGAGGGGTGTTAGACATGGCGGTTGACATACTGCCCAGCGAATTACCTCGCGATGCCTCTTATTCGTTTGGAGATATGCTGACCAACTTTATTAAACCTCTGGCGAATGCAGATTACGAAATGCATTATGAAGATGTTGATTTGCCCAGGGCATTAAAGAAAGGTATGATCTTGCATAAAGGAGAATTCACCCCGGAATACAAGTACCTAGAGAACTTTGTTTCTTAATTAACTTTATTAAGATAAGCTGAAATCACGGAAGCTGCTTTGGCTGATGCACCTTTACCACCTAAGATAAAGGTAAGGTCGGTATAATCGGATTTGAATCTGTTTTTAGCATTTTCATTATATAGAATATCGCCAAGTTCTTTTTTGATATTCTCCTTATTCAGATCGTTCTGTATTAACTCAGTTACTATTTTTTTGTCCATAATTAGGTTTACCAAGGAGATATATTTGACCTTAATAAGCCTCTTGGCAATTTGATATGATATGCTCGACCCCTTATAACATACGACTTGGGGTACCTTAAATAAGGCTGTTTCAAGTGTTGCCGTACCTGAGGTAACCAGAGCGGCTGCAGAATTCATCAACAGATCATAAGTTTTATTGAAGACGATCTTAATATCTATGGCCCCGATAAGATTCTTATAAAAATTTTCCGGAATAGAAGGAGCACCGGCAATGATGAACTGAGTATCGGGGAAATCACTCCTGACCGACAACATGGCGCCCAGTATGCGGGTGATCTCCTGTTTTCTGCTTCCTGGCAATAATGCAACGATAGGCTTGTCGTTTAAGTTGTTTTCCTTTTTAAAATGGTCGTTAGGTGTTTTACATTTGTAATTTTCAATAGCATCAAGCAGGGGGTGTCCTACAAAATCCACTTCGAAATCAAATTTTCCATAGAATTCTTTTTCAAAAGGCAGAATGACCATCATTTTATCTACGCAGGCCTTGATCTTATGAATACGGGATTGTTTCCATGCCCAGATCTGAGGCGAAATATAATAAATGACCTTGAAATTATTTTCATGAGCAAAATCAGCTATCCTCAAATTAAAGCCCGGATAATCAATCAGGATTAACACATCGGGTTGATAGTTCAGTATGTCTTTCTTGCAATATGAGATGCTTTTGAGGATGGTTCTTAGGTTCATGAGAACTTCAGTAAATCCCATAAAGGAATAATCTCTGATGTGTTTTATAATATCAACACCCTGAGATTGCATCAGATCGCCACCCCAGCCACGGAAATGAGCTTCATGATAATTTGTTTTGATCTCTCGTACCAGATTCGAAGCATGCAGGTCACCTGAAGCTTCGCCCGCTATGATGTAATATTTCATGAGTTTTTAATGATCTGAATTCCGGGTCAAAATTAGTTCATTTTGGATTTAAAACAATTAATAATCCTTAAACCGGCCTGTCTGTAACTATAATTGAGACTTTTGCCTGTTTATTTCAGAACAAATAATGGCTGTGGCAATGGAAGCATTTAAAGATTCGGCGTGTTTGCCGGTTTTGTTTCCACTGGGAATGCTGATCTTTTTATTTATGAGCTTCTCAATTTCTGCAGAAATACCATTAGACTCATTGCCAATTACAAGAAATCCGTTGTGATCAAATCTTTCTTCATAAACAGAAGTTCCATCCAAAAATGCACCGTATTTAGAAATGTTTTTCGAAGTACGGTTAAATAAATTAACAACGTCCTCATAATAGACCGGGATTCGGCAAATGGACCCCATACTTGCCTGAACGGTTTTAGAATTATAGGCATCCACACAATTTTCGGAACAAACAATATGCTTTATGCCGAACCAATCGGCAATGCGGATGATGGTTCCAAGGTTGCCGGGGTCGCGTATTTCGTCAAGGACAATGACCATTGAATTGTTGGCCAGACTAAGGTCGAATTTTCTGACAGGAATTTCGGCCACTGCCAATACCTGATTGGGGGTAGAAAGCGAACTTATTTTAGCTAATTCATCTTCGGTAATGATCTCAATGGATGCTACCTTCTCCGAAATATCAGCATTGTTATCCAGCCAGCTTTTTACAGCAAACAATTCAGTTATTTTTAGTTCGCTGTCGGCTAATTCGGAAACAATCTTGGGACCTTCTGCAATGAAATTGCCATGCTGAAGCCTGTACTTCTTCATGCTGAGAGAATGAAGGAATTTTATGCGATTTTTTGATAACATACGTGAACAAAAATAATAATTAAGCAAACAGCCTGCCGGATATTATTATCACACGAACAGAAAAGCAGGTTATTGCTGCGAGATCTTGACCGCTTCTACCTGCGATATCCTAACCTCGTTCAGAAATGCCACCACAAAAGCGTCCTTAAATCCTTTTTCCTGAACCTTATGCTGATAGGTGAGTGCTTCGTCGAGGGTTTTGAAATTGCCGCTGGTATATTTATAAATTCCGGTGTGCTCATAAAATCTGATATCACTCAGGCCTTTGAACTTTTCGGAATTGTTGGATAATTTAATTTTTGAGGTTAGGAATTGTACCCTGAAGCAGACTTCTTTTTTTTCAGGTGTATTCTGTTTTGCAACGGTATCCTTGGGCATAGTTTTTGGAATACTGTCTTTTACGATAGGAGTGTTGTCAACGTAATCAGGAGTATCATCATCAACGATTCCATTGCCTTCTAACTTTACCTTATATTCTTTAAAAGCCCGGTAAATTCCTGAAGCAAGCTGGTTTTGGCCATTATCGGAGAGCAGAAAATCTTCTTCGGTGGGGTTGCTTACAAATCCCAACTCAATGAGGGCAGCAGGCATAGTCGCTTTATACAATACCAGAAATCCGGCTTGTTTCACCCCACGGTCGTGGCGGCCAAGTTTTTTACTGAATTGTTTCTCCACCATGTCGGCCAGTTGAAGGCTCTGATCCAAATAAGCGTTTTGATAAAGAGAGAAGATAATGTTGCCTTCGGGTGAATTCGGGTCGAAACCATCATATTGTGTGGCGTAGTCTTTTTCGAAAAGCACGGAAGCATTTTCTTTTTTTGCAACTTCCAGGTTAGCCTGACTTTTGTTCAATCCCAATACCCAAGTTTCGGTGCCATAAGCATCAGGGTTTTTTGTGGAATTGCAATGTATGGAGATAAACAAATCGGCTTTGTTAGAATTGGCTATCTGCGCTCTACGGTATAATTCGATAAAAACATCGGTTTTTCGGGTGTAGATAACATCTATATCAGGGAAGCTGGTCTTGATATAGTTGCCCAGTTTTAATGCAACAGCCAAAGCAATGTTCTTTTCTTTGGATTTTTTTCCAACGGCACCGGGATCTTCTCCGCCATGGCCTGCATCAATCACAACCTTTTTAATCTGCACTGATTTCGGAGCTTCTGCTGCAGATGAATAGAAAAAAAGTAGTAGAAGGGAAACAAAAAATAAATTAAATCGTTTCATAAAAATGGTATATTTTAAGTAGTTTTGCTAATAATTCCTAGCAGTAGCTGGCAAATATATGCGCTTTTCACAACCTAAAACCATAATTTTACAGTACTTGTTAACGATTTTATCAACCAGGCATATTTCAATCCGTTTTTATGCGCTTTTGGTTGTATTATCGTTTTCATTACGATTGAATGCGCAGCAAACAGAAACAAGCAATTATCCATCCAATATTCTGATCCTTACGGATTCCATTAAGAACGATTCCATCAGGGATAATATTGTGTTGGTGGATTCTCTTTTGGGAAGCATTACCCGAGATACTATCATTAATTTTATGGATTCGGTGTCGAAAAATGCTATTAGTTCAAAAATTGATTACAAAGCCAGAGATTCTATCAAACTGAATGTGGTCGAGAAAAAGGCTTATCTCTACGGAAATGTTGAGATCAATTATGAGAGTATTAAGCTGAAGGCCGCCTATGTAGAAATGGATTTCGATAATAATACTTTGTATGCTACAGGGATTATCGATTCGTCGGGGAAGGAGATAGGTAAGCCTGAATTTGCGGATGGTTCCAATGCCTTTACGGCCAAAAGCCTGAAATATAATTTTGACACCAAAAAGGGTTACGTAAAGGAGATTTTTACCAACGAGGGCGAGAGCTTTTTGCAGGGGACCACTGTGAAGCGATTTAATGATGGTTCGGCGAATATAAAAAATGGCTTTTATACTACTTGCGAACTGGAACATCCGCATTATGCGATAAAATTCGGTCGTGCCCGCATGATTCCTGATAATAAGATAGTTTCTGGACCCGCTTATATGGAGATTGAAGATGTCCCCACTCCGTTGCTTTTGCCTTTTGGCTATTTTCCGAATAAAAAAGGTCAGATTTCGGGTATTATTTTGCCTACTTATGGCGAATCGGCCCAGTTTGGTTTCTTTTTCAATAAATTCGGGTATTATTGGGGAGTGAACGAATTTTTCGATCTGACTTTTCAGGGAGATATTTATACGCGCGGCAGTTGGGCGGCTTATGTTTCGTCCAATTACAAGAAACGCTACAAATACGATGGCGATGTTCGGCTGTCTTATGCAACCAATATTTTTGGAGAGAAATTCGATCCCAAACATACTAAGAGAAGTGACTTTAAAATTGCATGGATACATAAACAAGACCCCAAGGCCCGCCCCAATAGTAGCTTTTCGGCCAATGTCAACATTGTCAGCAGCAATTTTGCTAAATACAATTCGACATCCACAGGCGAATACCTTTCTAATACTTTCGAATCGAGTATTGCTTATCAGACCTCTCTGTTCAAAGGCAGAAGTAACCTGACCCTTAATTTGGGGGGCAGACAAAACATCCAGACCGGGGAACTTAAAATAACCTTGCCGGAGGTGAATTTCTCGGTATCGACATTTTATCCTTTCCGCAATAAGAAAAAGGCAGGCGGATTGAAGTGGTACGACAACATAAGTATTGGCTATACCATGGAGTTGCAGAATTATATTCAAACCTACGACAGCCTGATTTCGATGTCGAGTATTTTCAACCTGATGCAAAACGGTATGAAACATACCATACCCATACGCAGTTCGGTGAAAGTGCTGAAGTTTCTCACCTGGACGAATTCTATTAATATCACCGAACGCTGGTACCTCTCATCTATTGATAAAACATGGTTTAACGACGTAGATACTTCTTACGTCAGATCTGATACCATTCAAAAGTTTCAGACAGTTCACGATTTCAATATTTCGTCGGAACTTACTACCAAACTTTACGGGGTTTATCAGTTTAAGAAAGGAGCATTGAAAGCCATTCGGCACGTAATGACACCTTCAGTTAGTTTTACATACAGACCTGATTTCGGTGCACCATTCTGGGGCTATTACCATTATCTCCAAACGGATTCAATAGGTGATTTGATGCGTTACTCAAGGTTTCAAAATATGATATATGGGGGGCCGGGTGATGGTTTGTCGGGCAAGGTAAATTTTTCGTTGAACAACAACCTTGAGATGAAGGTGCGAAACCGAAAAGATACCATCACAGGTACTAAAAAAGTGGTATTGATTGATTACCTTAGGATATACACCGGTTATGATATAGCGAAAGACTCTTTGAACTGGGACCCACTTACTTTATCGGGACGTACTAAGCTTTTCGGGCTTGTCGATATCAGTTTCAACGGACAATGGGACCCCTATGCCGCCAACGAGAAAGGCCGGATTGCAACCTTCGAATGGAAGAAGAATCATCGCCTGATGAGACGCGAAAATACACGATGGATACTGGGTGTTAGTTATACGGTGAGCGACCAGACTTTTCAGAAAAAGGACAAAGAAAAACAGACCAAGACTAAGATTTTTATGAACCAATGGAACCTGACAGCCAATTTTAGTTTTACTTATTCGGGCAACTTTGCTTACAAAACAAACAATTATACCAAGGATACCATTATGACGCTGGGCCTGAGTGGCGAGTTTTATATCACACCCAAGTGGAGAATTTCATTTTTTACCGGCTACGATTTTATTGATAAAGAGTTTTCCTATACCTCATTTAATATACACCGCGACCTGCATTGCTGGGAAATGTCTATGGAATGGGTTCCCTATGGTGTTAGAAAAAGTTATAATTTTACCATCCGCATCAAATCATCTATATTGAAAGATCTTAAGATCAATAAAAAGAGCGATTGGCGCGATTATCAAACAGGTTTTTAAGCTTATGAACGAAGAATCGGACGATAGGATTATAAAGAAAGATGCAGGTTTCGACCTGAGTCCTTCGGCATCTTATCAGATGATGATGTCGCTGGGGCGTGCCTCGCTGCATGCGGCGGTTTTCGATCCTGAGAAGAAGAAATTTGTGGCATTTCAGCATCATACTATCTTCAGTAATTCGGGCAAGCAGGAGTATTTCGAAAAGGTGAGCGAGATTATTAAGAACGAAGAGCTGCTGCGCCTGACCTATAAGAGCGTCCGAATGCTATGGCAATCGCAATGTGCTACGCTGGTTCCGGCGCCTTTGTTTGAGGCAGCGGCCGAAAAAAACTATCTGCAGTTCAATCAGAATTTGAACGAAGGCGATGTGGTGCTGTCCGACAAAATGCGGACGGCTGATGCCTATAATATTTTCGGCGTTCCTGCCGAACTTCTATCTGTGGTGAGGTCGCTGCACCCTTTGATGCATCATCATGCATCGGTGCTGGTGGAGGCATTGCTGGTGCTCAATCGTCATAATATCAATCCGCAGCAGGTGTTCGTGAATGTGCATGCAGGATTTTTTGATCTGGTTGTGATAGAAGATCGTAAGCTGCGATTCTGCAATTCCTTTGCTTTTGCGTCGGCCGAAGATTTCATTTATTTTGTGCTCTTTGTTTTCGAACAGTTGAAGATCATCCCCGGACAGACGACGCTTACGCTGAGTGGCGATGTTCTTAAGAATTCGGCTATTTACGACATTTTGTACAAATATATCAACCAAATCGACTTTGCCCAACCCATTGAGCAGGTGAGGGACAGCTATATTTTGCAAGACGTGCCTACCTATCAATATCAAAACCTTTTCAATACCATTTTATGCGAGTTATAAGCGGCAGTTTGGGTGGCCGAAAGCTGCGCCCGCCCGAAAATCTTCCCGTACGTCCCACCACCGATCTGGCCAAAGAGAGCCTTTTCAATATATTGAATAACCTGATCGATTTTGAGGAACTCACTGTTCTCGATCTTTTTGCAGGAACGGGCAGCATTGCTTTCGAGTTTGTTTCGCGCGGCGCCATAGAGGTGTTTGCGGTGGATACCAATATGAATTGTACCGCTTTTATTGATAAAACGGCCATAGAGTTTCGCGTGGATAACCTGCACGCTATCAAGTCGGATGTTTTCAGTTTCCTGAAACATACGCATAAAAAGTTCGATATTATTTTTGCCGATCCTCCTTACGACCTAAAGAATATTCCCGCTGTCGCGGAATTGGTGTTTGCCAACCAAATGCTGAATCCCGACGGCTTGCTTATCATGGAGCATCCCCGCGAAGTGGATTTTGCCCAACATCCCAACTTCAGCCAGAAAAGGACCTACGGAAAGGTGAATTTTAGTTTTCTGAAGGCGGAATAAATTTTCGTTTTTTTGCTTTTTTTGGGATTTTTATTAATATTTTTCATTCAAACTCCTCTGTTAACAACGAATTTATCGCAGTTTGAATGTCAAACTGCGATGTTTACATTGAATTAAGTATAGTTTGAATGTCAGACTGCGATGTTTACATTGAATTAAGTATAGTTTGAATGTCAGACTGCGATGTTTACATTGAATTAAGTATAGTTTGAATGTCAAACTTCAATGTTTGCATAGAATTATACGAAGTTTGAATGTCAAACAGCACTGTTTACCTTGTGAAGGATGTAGTTTGAATGTTAAGTTATCCAGTTCGAAATGTGACTACCTTGGTTTCGCAATGAAAATCATACGGTTGGTCATTATTTTTCATAGCCCATGGTTGAAAAGGTCTTTTCTTTAGAAAATATTTTCTAATTTTATTCCATATTTAACCCCAAAAAACCAAAACACATGATCATTGACGGACACGCTCATTCCGCCGGTGTTTTTCTGCGCAAAGACACTCTGGTTGCCGAACTCGATAGACTCGGGGTCGACAAAATTGTTTTAGCTCCCATGGGAGTTGCTGATGAAACCGAATACGAATCACTCAACATGGAAAGTGGCTTTCCGGATATGCCCGAAGAGAATATAGAGGACCATGTACATGATCTTTGGGAAAGAATCGTGGATGAGTTTTACGAAAAACCCAACCAATACCTCGCCTGGCTGAAAACCCAATGCCCCGAACGAATCATTCAATATTACTGGGCCAATCCCAAAGATCCCCACATCATACAACGCATCAACGATAAATATGCCGAATGGAACTTCAGCGGCATCAAGCTGCAGCAAATGGTTTCCAGTTTCGACACCGACCAGGAAAGCATGCACCAGATAGCTGAGTTTTGCGAATCAAAGGACATGCCCTGCTTCATCCATATGTTCGAGAAAAAACATTACTATCAGTTTATCGAATTGCTGACCGATCATCAGCACACACAATTCATAGTGGGGCACATGTTTGGATACGATACCATAGCCGAAAACGCTTTGGGACTGGATAATTTCTGGTTTGATATTTCCCCTCCCTGGGCCATGGGTGTGCATAAAATAAAAAAGGCCCTGAAACAGTATGGCCCCACACGCCTGATGTTGGGTTCCGACACACCCTTAGGAATAAACAACCTGGAACTTAATCTGAAACGCGTCCGTTCCATGGGACTCTCGGCAGCCGATCAGGATCTAATATTGGGTGAGAATTTAAGGAAAATGTTGAAACTGTAGAGGGAGAAATGGAAAAATGGAGAAATGGAAAAGAGGATGGTTTTTCTTGAAAATGGTTCTATGGTTCTATTGTTGAATTGTTGACTGCTCTTTCATTTAAAAAGGAAACCTTCGTGTAACTTCGTGTCTCCTTCGTGTAACTTTGTGTAATAGTTTAGTAGAAATAGTGACTCAAAAGAGTCAGTCTTCATCCCCAAAGCCGATCAGTAATTTTTTTTTTGTGAGAATTTGAGGAAAATGTTGAAACTGTAGAGGGAGAAATGGAAAAATGGAGAAATGGAAAAGA
>CAZRFL010000090.1:0-17589 GCA_964599365.1 uncultured Bacteroidales bacterium | reverse complement strand
ACCAGTGATACTCTTGCTTTTTATCCCTTAACTGTCGATGGAAACGACCAAATGGGGCTTAATGGCCCTATGACACTTACCAGCGCTCCATTTCAAAATGGTGGCGTTTATTGCAACGGAAACCCTTCGGCCTATACGGTTCTGACCCCTAACATTCTCAACTTTTCGTTCAGCAGCTTTGCTGTTAGTTTTGATTTTAAAGTGGAAGAATATTTAACACAATGTGTAATAGCATGTGGGACATCTTACAGGTGGCTGGGTTTTTATTTGAATGATGATCACACCTTAAAGATGAAATACAACAACGCCAATTTTGCTGCAAGCACAGCTACTTATCAAACCGGGCAGTGGTATAATGGCAGGCTTTCTTACGATGGTACAACCGCAAGAATGTTTATAAATGGAGTGGAAATTGCAAATATTACTGTTGCATTGGATTATGTTCCCACCGATACACAATTCGGCACAAAAGATAACTCAACTGCGAATTGCCTCAAAGGCTACATCCGAAATCTGGTTATTTCAAATAATTATGCCAGCGGAATGAACGAATTACAGCCAACACAGTTGTCTTACTATCCCAATCCGGCCAGTGATTTTCTAATGGTTAAGGGCGCTGATAATAATGCCCTGATAAATATTTTCGATGTGAGTGGCAGGTTGCTGATCTCTAAAAACAATGACAATACACCCATTGATATCAGCTATATCAATGAAGGTGTCTATTTCATCCGCATTGAGAACAAAAGCCAAACTTTCACGGGAAAATTTGTGAGATCCGCCAGATAAGAAGAATCATTAACTTAATTCTAAAAACTAAAAAAAGCCGTTTTGAAATTATCCAAAACGGCTTTTTTGTTTTTTACATGTTTCTTCGGTATTGCCCTCCCACATCATACAGAGCTTTTGTGATCTGCCCTATGGAACAGAACTTAGATATTTCCATGATCTTAGCGAAGATGTTCTGATTGGTATAAGCGGCATGTTTCAGATCGTGAAGCATGTGTTTCAGTTCCTCTTCATGCAGTTTGTGCAGTTGTTCCAACATATGAATCTGGTATTGTTTTTCAGTTTCAGTAGAACGTATTACTTCTCCCGGGATCAGGGTGGGTGAACCATCCGTTGATAAGAAGGTATTCACACCCATTATGGGGAGTTCTCCGGTATGTTTCAGGGTTTCGTAGTACAACGACTCGTCTTGTATCTTGCTGCGCTGATAAGCGGTCTCCATAGCGCCCAGCACACCGCCACGTTCCGATATCCTGTCGAATTCTGCCATAACGGCTTCTTCCACCAGTTCGGTCAGTTCTTCAATGATAAAGGAACCCTGCAATGGATTCTGATTTTTGGCAAGCCCCAGTTCGTGATTGATGATCATCTGAATAGCCATGGCCCTGCGCACCGATTCTTCGGTTGGAGTGGTGATGGCTTCGTCGTAAGCATTCGTGTGAAGCGAATTGCAGTTATCGTAAATGGCATACAATGCCTGCAGTGTGGTGCGAATATCATTAAATCCTATCTCCTGTGCATGCAGCGAACGTCCTGAGGTTTGAATATGATACTTCAATTGTTGCGAACGGGCATTCCCCTTGTATTTATTCTTCATGGTCTTGGCCCATATAGAACGTGCCACCCGGCCAATCACAGAGAATTCAATGTCTATGCCATTCGAGAAGAAAAAGGATAAGTTGGGCGCAAATTTGTCGATATCCATCCCCCTCGACAAATAGTATTCCACGTAGGTGAAACCATTGGCCAGGGTAAAGGCAAGTTGCGAGATAGGGTTAGCCCCTGCCTCAGCAATATGATAGCCCGAAATGGAAACCGAATAAAAATTGCGGACATTGTTGTTGATGAAATATTCCTGAACATCGCCCATCAGTTTCAGCGAGAAATCGGTGGAGAAGATGCAGGTGTTCTGTCCCTGGTCTTCTTTCAGTATATCTGCCTGAACGGTTCCTCTGACATTCGCCAGAGTGCATTCTTTAATGTTTTTGTAAACATCGGCAGGCAACACCTGATCTCCGGTAACACCAAGAAGCATTAATCCCAGTCCATTATTTCCATCGGGAAGTTCTTCCTGGTATTTGGGTCTTTCAACTCCTTTTTTGCGAAATATTTCAGCTATTTTTTGTTCCACTTCTTTCTCCAAACCATGCTCACGAATGTAGATCTCACATTGCTGATCAATGGCGGCATTCATAAAATATCCTACGAGAATAGGGGCAGGGCCGTTAATGGTCATAGAAACGGAAGTAGTAGGGTCGGAGAGGTTGAAACCTGAATAGAGTTTCTTGGCGTCGTCCAAACAGGAGATTGAAACTCCGGAGTTGCCTATTTTGCCATAGATATCCGGACGCAGATCAGGATCGTTGCCATATAAGGTCACAGAGTCGAAAGCAGTAGAAAGCCTTTTGGCGGGTAATCCTTTCGAGAGGTAATGAAAGCGTTTGTTGGTTCGCTCGGGTCCACCTTCGCCGGCAAACATACGGGTTGGATCTTCGCCTTCCCGTTTAAAAGGAAATACACCGGCCACAAAAGGAAATTCGCCGGGTACGTTTTCTTTGAGGTTCCATTTTAAAATATCCCCCCATGCCTGGTATTTCGGCAGCGAAATCTTGGGTATCTGCAGGTGTGAAAGGGTCTCTGTATGCGTTTTTATTTTCAGTTCTTTATCTCTGACCTTGAAAATATAATACTCGTCTTTATAAGATTTGACCTTGTTTTGCCAGTTGTCCAGTATCTTTTGGTTTTCTTTCTCTAGTTTTTCAGATAGCACCTTTTGGGTATTTTCCAAACTTGCCAGATATTCAACCGGTCCACCTTCTGATTTCACTGTTTCCATAACCTTCGAAATGGAATAAAGTCTCTGGGCAGTTTCGGCTTGTTCATCTGCCCATTGGTTATAATTTCTTACGGTCTCAGATATTTCTGCCAGATAGCGTACTCTTTTGGGTGGGATGATGTATATTTTATCAGGTATTTCTCCGTCAGAGATACTCGACGATTGGAAATTAAGGCTTAGTTTGGTGTTGAGCATTTTTATCAGGGCATGATAGAACATGTTCACACCGGCATCATTAAACTGGGAGGCGATGGTGCCGTAAACCGGCATATCCTCTGGTTTCCGATCGAACAATTGATGATTGCGCTGATATTGTTTTTTAACATCGCGCAAAGCGTCCATGCCGCCTCTCTTGTCGAATTTATTCAGTGCAATGATAGCGGCATATTCCAGCATGTCTATCTTTTCCAGTTGCGAGGGAGCTCCGAATTCAGGAGTCATCACATAGAGCGATAGGTTGCTGTGATCAACAATTTCGGTATCCGATTGTCCTATGCCTGAGGTCTCCAAAATTACGAGGTCAAATGCGGCTACTCTCATCACATTGATGGTATCCTTCACATATTTTGATAACGCCAGATTGGATTGGCGGGTAGCCATGGAGCGCACATAAACCCTTTCATTATTGATGGCGTTCATTCTGATGCGGTCGCCCAACAAGGCACCACCTGTTTTCCGTTTCGAAGGGTCCACGCAGACTATGGCTATTTTTTTGTCGGGGAAATCCAATAAAAATCTTCTGATGATTTCGTCAACCAGGGATGATTTTCCCGAACCGCCTGTTCCCGTAATTCCAAGTACTGGCACATTCGAATGGCTTGCCTTTTCATTTAGATCTTTGAGCGTATTCTGGCAGTCTTCAGGGAAATTTTCTATCGCAGATACCAGTTTCGAGATGGATAATGTGTCCTGTTTTTCAATATCGGAAACGCTAACCTTACAGTTATTACCTCTCGGAAAATCTGATTTTTGCATCAGGTCGTTGATCATACCCTGTAATCCCATTTCGCGGCCATCGTCAGGAGAATATATTTTATTGATGCCGTAAGCTTCCAGTTCTTTTATTTCTTCGGGCAGAATGACTCCGCCGCCCCCCCCGAATATTTTAATATCACCAAAGCCTTTTTCAACCAGTTTGTCACGCATATACTTGAAAAATTCAAGGTGACCACCTTGATAGGAGGTAATGGCGATAGCCTGCACGTCTTCCTGTATGGCGCAATCTACAATTTCCTGCACCGAACGGTTATGGCCCAAATGTATCACTTCAGCACCTGTGGATTGAATAATACGGCGCATAACATTGATGGAAGCATCGTGTCCGTCGAAAAGCGAAGCAGCTGTTACAATCCTGATATGGTTTATAGGTTTGTAAATGTTGGTAATAATCATGTATCTAGGGTTTGCAAAGAAAAAAATCACAAATAAAATCTAATGACAAAAGTAATCAAAATTATGATTAAGTACAGGCGAAAACCCTGACAGAATCATAAATGCAATGACATAAATCATTAATAAATAAGTTGTTTTTGTCAGAAAACAAGGTTTATTTTGCAACCTTGATTGTTAAATAATGTTAATATTTCAAAATTGAAACAGAATTCACCTAATTGATTATATTTGCTAAAAAGTATTTGCCATAAAAAATATTGAAATTACTCATGGACTATAAAATTTTAGTAATTAATCCCGGATCAACCTCGACAAAAATTGCCGTTTTTACCAACCGTACCCAGATCTTTATGATCAGTGTAAAACATGAGCAGAAGATGCTGGCTACCTTTGAGTGCATAGCTGACCAATATGAATATCGAAAGAACATGGTCAAGGATGAGTTGGTAAAAGCCGGTATCGATCTTAAAAAGATCAATCTGATTGTTTGTCGCGGTGGTCTACTAAAACCTATTCCGGGAGGTGCTTACAA
The DNA here is from genome assembly GCA_964599365.1 of uncultured Bacteroidales bacterium. Classification (GTDB taxonomy): domain Bacteria; phylum Bacteroidota; class Bacteroidia; order Bacteroidales; family CAIWKO01; genus CAIWKO01. Next base: position 12,820 of record CAZRFL010000090.1, on the reverse strand, counting down.
AGTGAATGAGGCCATGATTCGTGATATCAGAAACCCCATGGGCGAGCACGAATCAAATCTGGGTGGTCTGATTGCTTATTCGTTGGCAGAAGAAATTGGTCCTGAAGTGGAAGCTATAATTGTCGATCCAACCTGCATTGACGAGATGGAAGATATCGCCCGCATATCCGGTATGCCGGAACTTCCCCGTAAAAGTTTTCTGCATGCGTTGAATCAACGTGCCGGAGGCAGAAAATTTGCCAAAGAGATAGGGAAGAAATATGAGGAAATCAATGTTATTGTAGTGCACATGGGCGGAGGTATATCGGTCGGTGCTCACTGCAAAGGTCGCATCATTGATGTCAACAACGGTTTGAATGGTGATGGTCCTATGTCGCCCGAAAGAAGCGGAGGATTACCGGCAGGACAGTTGGTCGACTTGTGTTTTTCCGGACTGTTCACCAAAGCTGAGATCTGCAAAAAGATCAAAGGTAAAGGTGGTCTCACAGCTTATCTGGGTACCAGCGATGCTTTGGAAATTGAAAATAGGATAGCCGAAGGTGATGAAAAAGCCAAATTGGTATATGCAGCTTTACCTTATCAGGTTGCTAAAGAAATTGGAGCCTTAAGCACAGTTCTGAAAGGAGAGGTCGATGCTATCATTCTTACCGGAGGCTTAGCTTACAGTACAGTGATAGTAGATGATATCACTGAAAGAGTTGCCCATTTGGCACCTGTTAAAGTTTATCCTGGTGAGAACGAAATGGAAGCCATGGCTATGCATGGATTCATGGCGCTAAACCACGAGCTCGAAGTGAAACAATATGTTTAATTCTTAAAACAACAGCTATGAATTATGAAATTTTAAAACTCGAAATTAAAGACAATATTGCTATTGTCACCATCAGTCGTCCTCAGGCTATGAATGCCCTGAACTCAAGATTTTTTGAGGAAATGAACAGTATGATAGTGGATGTCTCTGCTATGAAAGACATCAGGGTTATGATACTTACCGGTGAAGGGAAAGCCTTTGTCGCCGGTGCTGATATTGCCGAAATGGTTGATATGAACAGTGATCAGGGTAGCAATTTTTCACGAATAGGTCAAAATACATTCAGTAACCTAGAGAAAATGGATATCCCTGTTATTGCCGCCATCAATGGTTTTGCTTTGGGTGGAGGTTGCGAATTGGCTATGGGCTGCGATTTTCGTATCGCCAGTACCTTTGCAAAATTCGGTCAGCCGGAAGTAAACCTGGGTCTCATCCCCGGTTATGCTGCCACACAAAGGCTCCCGAGGTTGGTCGGTATTTCAAACGCTCTTTATCTTCTTTGTACTGCCGATATGATCAATGCTGAAGAGGCGTTGCGTATGGGTTTGGTGCAAAAAGTAGTGGAACCCGATCAGTTGATTCCGGAAGCCTTGGCCATGGCAACCAGAATAGCTTCCAAAGGACCGGAAGCCGTTCGTAAGATCAAGAAAGTGACCCGTGCCGGTATGCATATGGATTTTGTAAGCGGTAGCGAGCTGGAGTCAAAAGAGTTCGGTTCTCTGTTTGGAAATGAAGGCGCCGAAGGTATGCGTGCTTTTCTGGAAAAAAGAAAACCGAATTGGTAAACAAAAAATAGAATTGAAATAAAATAAATTATAAAAAATCAAAAACATGAATTATACCGAAAAACTTCAAAATGTCACAGTACTGGGTGCTGCCGGTAAAATGGGCAGTGGAATACTCCTGCTTACGGCTATTGAAATGGCCGATCTGAGTTTGAAACCCGATAACAAAGACAAGTTGTTCATTCTTTATGCAATGGATATAAACCAAAAAGGTCTAACCGGTTTGATGAAATATATCCATGGACAGGTTGTCAAACAGGCTGAGAAAAAAGCTGTCGCACTGCGTCAGATTTATGCCGATCGTCACGACCTTATCGAAAACAGCGAGATCATCGATCAGTATGTAAAGGACGTAATGCATATCATCCGTCCGGTTACTACCATTGAATCAGCTTATGAGTCGCAAATCGTTTTCGAAGCTGCCAGCGAAAATCCTGAGCTTAAAATCAAGATGTTCTCGCAGATCAATCAGAATAGTCCCAATAAACCTTGGTTCTTTACCAATACTTCTTCAATTCCTATAGGTTATCTGGATAAAGAGGCCAAACTGGAGGGACGGGTACTAGGTGTTCATTTTTATAATCCTCCTGCCGTGCAGAAACTGGTTGAGGTCATCAAGACGGATAATACCAATCCTGAATTACCGGAGTTTGCAACTATGTTTATCAAGAGCCTGAGAAAAATTGAAGTTCCATCAAATGATTTTGCTGGCTTTATAGGCAACGGACATTTCATGCGCGATGCCCTTTATGGTATGGGAGAAGCTATGAAACTCACCAACCAGATGCCATTCGTTGAGGCAGTTTATTGCATTAACAAAGTTACTCAGGACTATCTGATACGTCCGATGGGAATTTTCCAGTTGATCGATTATGTGGGTATAGATGTTTGTCAATACATCATGAAGGTTATGAAACCTCACGTTAACGACGAAGATATTCACAGTCCATTGCTGGATCAGTTTATGGATATGAACGTAAAAGGTGGTCAAAACTCTGATGGTTCTCAGAAGGATGGTTTCCTGAAATACGAAAAAGGCCGTGTAGCTGGTATTTATGATCCGGCAACCAAACAATACATTGCAGTGGCTGATATAGCTGCCAAATGCGATGCTGTTTTAGGTGCCATGCCTGCATCCGTCAAGCCCTGGAAAGCGGTTGTCGGCGATCCGAAAAAAGACGAAGTATTCAAACAATATTTTGCTGAATTAAGTAGCATGTCCAATCTGGGTGCCACATTAGCATCAGCCTATGGCAAAAAGTCGAAAGCAATCGGTTTGAAACTGGTGGCTGACAAGGTCGCTTTTGCTGAAAAAGATGTAAATACCGTTTTGCTTACCGGATTCTTCCATGCTTACGGTCCTATTAACGATTATTTGAATTAAAATTTAAAAAATTACAGCTATGACAAAGATCAGAAGAAAAATATATATGGTTGCCGGTTACAACACCATTTCCATGGGAACCGGTCGTAAGGAGTTCAATCCTAAAAAAGAACGCCCGGGTATAGAAGAATATTTGAAAGAAGCCGGTCAGGGAGTCCTGAAACAGATTGGTGGCGCTGCTAATGTGGACGAGTGTGTGGTAGGAAACTTCATTGGAGCCCGTTTCAATAGACAGGCTAACATGGCAGGTTTTTTCCCATTTATTGATGAAGGATTAAAGTACAAACCAGCAATCCGGGTAGAAGGTGCTTGTGGTACCGGTGCCTTGGCTTTGGTAAGCGGAATCAAATCGGTTCTTGCCGAAACAGCCGATGTGGTTTTGGTTTTGGGTGTGGAAGTACAGAATACAGTTAAGGCAATCTATGGCGCTGACATACTGGCTGCTGCCGGTTGGGCCAAAGAACGCAAGGATGGTCATGCCTATTTCTTCCCCGGAAAATTCAGCGACAGGGCTGGAGTTTATTACGAAAAATTCGGAAAAGAAAAGACCCGTAAGGCAATGGCCAAATGGTTTGTAAATGCCATGGAAAATGCCCGCCTCTGTTCCACAGCACAGGAGTATCATAATACTCACAAAGATCTGGAAGCATTAGGAATGATGGCTCCGAATCCCAAAGGTTTTGTCGATAACCTGAATGTCTTCGATTGTTCAAAGGTATCTGATGGCGCTTCCGGAATCGCTATTGTTTCCGAAGAAGGTCTGAAACGTTGTGGTATTTCTTTAAAAGATGCGATTGAAGTAAAAGGAATTGGCCAAACTGAAAATGATATTACAAAACCACCTGCTGATCCTACTGTATTGGATACTACCGCTGCAGCCGTAAAGATTGCACTTCAGAGTGCAGGAATAACCAAAGATCAGGTCGGAACCGTAGAATGTCACGACTGTTTTACCATTGCTGGTATCCTGGCCACTGAAGCCATTGGTTTTGCTGAACATGGTAAAGGAACCGATTTTGTGCTCGAAGGAAATACTTCACGCACGGGTATGGTTCCGTTTAATACCACAGGCGGACTCATAGGTTGGGGTCATCCTACCGGAGCAACTGGGGTACATCAGGCTGTGACCATTTGGGAACAACTTACCGGAAAAGCCGGCGATGCCCAGATCACTTTGAAACAGGAACGTCCTTATGGCTTGACCATTAATATGGGCGGCGATGATAAAACTTTGGTCTCTATTGTTTTCAAGAAAGCTGAATAAGAGAAGTTTGATAACCCAATAATGAATCGGATTACTGAGCTTCTTAAGATTCGTTATCCAATTATTCAAGCTGGAATGATATGGTGCAGCGGATGGGAATTGGCTTCTGCAGTTAGTAATGCCGGAGGGCTGGGGCTTATTGGCTCGGGTTCTATGACTCCTGAAATATTGCTTGAGCATATTAGAAAATGTAAGGCAAACACCACCAAACCTTTCGGGGTCAATGTCCCCTTATTGTTCCCATCAGCCGAGGAATTTATCAAGATCATTATTGCCGAAAAAGTTCCCGTCGTTTTCACTTCAGCAGGCAATCCGGCCAAATGGACTCCTTTGTTGAAAGAGCATGGAATTACCGTAGTTCATGTGGTGGCAAACCTAAAGTCAGCAAAAAAATGCGAAGAAGTGGGTGTTGATGCCATTGTAGCCGAAGGCTTTGAGGCCGGCGGACACAATGGCAAGGAAGAAACCACCACCATGGTCTTGATCCCATTGATTCGTAAGGCCGTTTCAATTCCCTTGATTGCGGCAGGAGGCATCGCCACGGGGCGTGCCATGCTGGCTGCTATGGCTCTGGGCGCGGATGGGGTGCAAATAGGAAGCCGTTTCGTTGCTTCTGTTGAATCGTCGGCCCATATCAATTTTAAGAACAAGGTTTTGGAAAGCGGCGATGGAAACACCTTTTTGACACTCAAAAAACTGGTTCCCGTCAGACTGATCAGAAATACATTTTTCAACGAGGTCGAAGCAAAGCAATCATCAGGTGCCTCTCCCGAAGAACTTTTGGATTTGTTGGGTTCCGGACGGTCCTGTAAAGGGATGTTCGAAGGCGATCTGGAAGAAGGGGAACTGGAGATCGGACAAAATGCAGCCCTGATCGATGAGATTAAACCTGCGGCAGATATCGTCAGAGAAATTGTTTCAGAGTTTATGACTGCCAAAGATAGCTTGAATAGCATAATTCTATAGCGCATGAAAAACCGTATAGGAGATTTTGTTCAGATTGCCGGTAAAGAGATCTACTACGAAATTATTTACCCGGAGTGCAGAAAACCAGGAACGCCTTTTTTGGTCTTTTTGCATGAAGGTTTGGGAAGCATACTTCAGTGGAAAGATTTTCCGGAAGTCATAGGAAAGAAAGTTAATTGCCCTGTGCTGGTCTACGACAGGTATGGCTATGGAAGATCAGAAGCGCTGGCAGAACAACGTACGCCGGATTATTTAAATATGGAGGCCTTTGTTTTTCTGCCTGAATTGCTAGGTAAACTGCAGATAACTGAAAAACTAATTTTAGTCGGTCATAGCGATGGCGGATCAATTGCTTTACTATATGCTTCCAGATATTCGGAGAATGTTCTTGGATTGATCACCGAAGCCGACCATCTTTTTTGCGAGGAAATAACCATTGCAGGCATTAAAAAAGCAGTGATAGATTATAAAGTAGGCAAACTTAAAAGCAGTTTGCAAAAGTTTCATGGCGATAAGACTGATGCGGTCTTTTATGGGTGGAGTGATGTCTGGACAGCTGATGTGAACAGGGATTGGAATATCGAACATCATTTGTCCACTATTACTTGCCCCGTATTGGCCATTCAGGGCAAGGACGATTGCTATGGAAGCGAAAAACAGCTTTTGTCGAAGAAGAAAAACATTAGCGGACCTGTGGAGTTGTTGTTTATTGATGACTGTGGACATGTACCCCATTTTCAGGCTGCGGATGAAGTGAAACATAAAATGCTTGGTTTTATCACCTCTTGTATGAATTGACAGAACTAAGCCATACAATAATGAAAACCAGAAGTTTGTTTTCAAAATGTAACAAAACTTTGTGTTTTCAAAATAAAAGTGTAGGTTTGTAACAAAATTATCCCCGAAAATTATTAATTAAAAAAATAAAGCTATGAATTTTGAATTTACCGAAGAACAAATTATGATTCAGCAGGCAGCTAGAGATTTTGCCGAACGCGAATTACTGCCGGGTGTGATCGAAAGAGATGAAAAATGTGAATTTCCGGCCTCGCAGGTTAAGATGCTGTCTGAGCTAGGATTTTTGGGTATGATGGCCGATCCAAAATGGGATGGCGGTGGAATGGATACCGTTTCTTATGTGTTGGCCATGGAAGAGATTTCAAAGGTCGATGCTTCGGTATCAGTGATCATGTCGGTATGTAATTCACTTGTCAATTGGGGAATTCAGGAATTTGGGAATGATTTTCAAAGAGACAAATATCTCAGACCACTGGCTAGCGGACAAAAAATAGGTGCTTTCCTTTTATCCGAGCCTGAAGCAGGTTCTGATGCCACTTCTCAGAGAACTACCGCCGAAGATAAAGGAGATTATTATCTGGTCAATGGTACTAAGAACTGGATCACCAATGCCAATTGTGCTTCTACTTATGTAGTCATTTGTCAGACCAATCCCGAAAAGAAACACAAAGGTATCAATGCCCTTATCGTGGATAAAAACACTCCCGGCATCACCCTCGGACCTCATGAAAACAAAATGGGTATGCGTGGCTCCGATACTCATTCAGTTATGTTCAACGATGTAAAAGTTCCTAAAGAGAACCGCATTGGCGATGATGGTTTTGGTTTTTCATTTGCCATGAAGACCCTCGATGGCGGACGCATCGGTATTGCTTCACAGGCATTGGGTATAGCTTCCGGTGCTTTCGAACGTGCATTGAAATATTCCAGAGAAAGAAAAGCATTCGGTACTGAGATTTTCAATCATCAGGCCGTTGCTTTTAAACTGGCTGATATGGCTGTGAAAATTGAGAACGGACGCAACCTTTGTCTGAAATCAGCCTGGTTGAAAGATCAGCACTTGCCTTATGGGACCATGAGTGCTATGGCAAAACAGTATTGTGCCGATATGGCCATGGAAGTTACCACCGAAGCCGTTCAGATTCATGGTGGTTATGGTTACGTAAAGGAGTACCATGTAGAGCGTTTGATGCGCGAAGCCAAATTGACACAAATCTATGAAGGTACTTCAGAAGTGCAAAAAATTGTAATTTCGCGCTCGCTTTTAAAATAATTTGTCTTATTAAACCAAAATTCTGTCCGCCAACCCGGCGGATCTGAATTCTTATAACGAAACTATTAAATAGAAAATAAACGTAAAAATGAAAGTCTTAATTTGTATAAGTAATGTCCCTGACACTACCACAAAGATCAAATTTGTAAACAACAATACATCTTTTGATAATACCGGAGTGCAGTGGATCATCAACCCCTGGGACGAACTGGCGCTGACCAGAATGCTCGACATCAAAGATGCCCAGCCAGGAAGTATTGAAAGTGTAACTGTGATCAATGTCGGTCAGATGGACACCGAGCCTACCATTCGTAAAGCTTTGGCTATTGGAGCCGACAGGGCCATTCGCGTGAATGCCGAACCCAAAGATACTTATTTCGTGGCTTGCCAGATCGCTGATATGGTTGCTAAAGAACCCTTCGATGTGATATTGTGTGGAATTGAATCCAGTGATTACAACGGTTCTGCACTCGGAGGTATGCTTTCCGAGATGCTGGGTTGGCCTTCCGTTTCGGCTATCTCACATTTGGATGTCACCAACGGTCAGGTCGAATTAAAAAGAGAAATTGATGGCGGACAGGAAACCGTTGCCACCCAACTTCCTTTTATAGGAATCGTTCAGAAAGGTATCGCTAAGGATCCTCGCATTCCTAATATGCGCGGTATCATGATGGCCAAGACCAAACCCCTTCAGGTGGTCGAAGCTGTGGCTGTGGAACCTTTGACGGAGTTTGTTGGATTCGAAATGCCAAAACCCAAAGCAGCTTGCAAAAAGATAGACCCCGAAAACGTGAAAGAATTGGTTAATCTGCTTCACAACGAGGCAAAGCTCATTTAGTTCTGAATACATTTAATAATTGAATAAAACAATTAAAGAAAAACACTTAAAATTATGTCAGTATTAGTCTATACAGAAAACTGGGACGGAAAGTTCAAGAAACTTTCTTTCGAGTTGATATCATACGCCCACGAGATCGCCAACAAACTGGGAACTTCCGTAGTGGCCCTGTCCATCGGCAACGTGAGCGACGAAGAATTAAAAACTTTGGGAGCCTATGGCGCTTCAAAAGTGTTGAATTGCCATAACGAAAACCTGAAATGGTTGGACAACCTGTCTTACACATCTGTAATTGCTCAGGCGGTGGCCAAAGAAAATGCCAGTGTCATCATTTTTGCCCACAATAACACAGGTAAAGCGATTGCTCCCCGTCTGTCGGTTCGTTTGAAGGCAGGGCTGGCTTCAGGTGCCACCGCCATACCTGTAAGCATGGATCCTTTCACCGTAGCCAAGAAGGTGTACACCGCCAAAGCCATCGGTAATATTGTAATCAAAACTCCTGTTCGCATCATCACGCTTTTGCAGAATGCTTTTGGTCTGGTTGAATCTCATGCAGATTGCGCCATAGAAGCCTTCAATCCTGAAGTGAACTGCGAGGAACTGAAAACTTCCGTAAAGGAAGTAAACAAAGTGACCGGAAAGATCCTTTTAACTGATGCTGAAGTAGTAGTGTCAGGTGGAAGAGGTATGAAAGGCCCTGAGAACTGGGGAATGATTGAAGAATTAGCAGCACTTCTGGGTGCAGGAACCGCCTGTTCGCGTCCTGTTTCCGATGAAGGTTGGAGACCTCACGATGAGCATACCGGACAAACCGGAAAAGTGATTGCTCCCAATCTCTATTTTGCCTGTGGTATTTCAGGTGCTATACAGCACTTGGGTGGTATCAGCAGTTCGAAATGCATAGTAGCCATCAACAAAGATCCCGATGCTCCTATCTTCGAAGCTGCCGACTACGGCATTGTGGGCGACGTCCTCAAGGTCCTTCCCGAACTCATCACTGCAGTAAAAGAACTGAAAAACAGTTAAAATAACTCTGAATAAAAGAAAGGGGCTCTGTGCAAACAGCAGCCCCTTTCTTTTTTAATCATTTCATTAGATCACATTCTTAAATGGTTCATCGAGCGACCTGTCCCGTACCATAGGTCGGGAAGTCGAGATGGGTCTTCCGACCTCAATAAATCTTCTCCATGTATCTCCGTGGTCTAAGCCTGTCTCGCACATATCATGTCGGGATGTCTCCGTGGTTTATTAACTCCCAACTTCCTGAGCGTAGAATTTGTAATCCTTGCATTTTTTTTAATTTTCAAAATGGAATGTTTAATTTATTTTTACCTTTGTAACAATGAGTATGATAACTTCAAATCAAATACTAAACTATTTATCTTCTAATAAGGTTCGCTTTCAGGAAGACTATCATCTGGTTCGCATCGGGATTTTTGGTTCTGTTGCACGTGGTGAAGCATCCGCTAAAAGCGATATTGATGTAATAATTGAATTTGAAGAAAATACCAGTGATTTGCATGAAATAAAGCAAAAACTCAGAACTGAAATTCAGGGAGTTTTCAACCGTCCCGTTGATATTTGCAGGGAGAAATATATCAAACCATTTTTAAAGGATAGAATTCTGGCAGATGTCATCTATGCATAATATTTCTCAAAAAGACTCTACCTGCCTGTTGAATATGCTTGATGCAATTCAAAAGATAAGCGCTTATACGAAAGAATTTGAAAATGCCGATGATTTCAATAGAAACACCCTGGTATTTGACGCAACTTTGATGAATTTTATTGTTATTGGAGAGATGGTGGAAAAACTTTCAGAATCTTTTCTACAAAAAACTGCCGAACGCGTAAACTGGCATAAAGTGAAAAGTTTTAGAAATATTCTGGCGCACAATTATTTTGGTGTTGATGCTGAAGAAGTATGGGAAATCATAAACAAGTTTCTGCCTGATTTAAGATTACAAGTCGAAGTATTTGTAAAGTGATTTAAACATTCTCCCTGTTCGGCGAAGGATTCAGCCACCTCAAAAGCAACAACAATATAGCAATGTAACAATGCAACAATTTTCTTAGTGTATCTCAGTGCTCTTCGTGTATCCGTGGTTTATTAACTTCCAACTCCATACTCCGCACTCCCTCTATGTATTTCTCTATGTGCCCTGAAGCTTTCTCTTTCTTCTATGTTTCTATTGTGCCTATGTGGTAAAGATTGAGTAATACTTCAGATTCCTAGCGCCTTCTCCACAATCTCCGCAATATCCAAATTAAAGATCTCCTCCTCCTTATTCTTATACTTCAACCCATCCGTCAGCATGGTCATGCAGAAGGGGCAGGAGGTAGCGATGATATCTGCTCCCGTTTTCAGGGCATCTTCGGTTCTTTCTATAAACACTTCCTTATCTCCGGCTTCGGCTTCCTTGAACATCTGTCCGCCTCCGGCTCCGCAACATAAGGCAAAGCTCTTGTTTCTGTCCATCTCAACCATCTCCGAAGGGACGGCATGCAACACCTTGCGGGGAGCATCATAAATATTATTGGCACGCCCTAGGTAGCAGGGATCATGAAAGGTTATCTTCTTTTGGGCAAACAGATCCGAGTCTATCTTTAGTTTTCCATCGGCTATCATTTGCTGAAGGAACTGAGTATAATGAACCACTTCATAATGTCCGTCCAGATCAGGATACTCATTCTTGAAGATATTGTAGCAATGCGGACAAATGGTCAATATCTTTTTGATGTTGTAATTCGCAAAGGTGCCAATATTGGTCAGAGCCTGCATTTGGTAGAGCATCTCGTTTCCGGCGCGGCGGGCTGGGTCGCCGGTGCAGGTTTCTTCTTTGCCCAGCACAGCGAAATCGGTTTTCAGGTGCAGTAATATTTTGGTAAATGCCCTGGCAACCTTTTTATAACGGTCGTCGAAGGCGCCGGCACAGCCCACCCAGAAAAGATATTCCGGCTCGTGGCCTTTGGCAAAAACTTCCGACATAATGGGAACTTCAACGGGTATAGGTTCGCTCATTTTTTTTGTTCTTTAGGTTCTTCTTATTTTAATTTCTTTATTCTCAATTTCAAATCTGAATTCTATTATATCGCCACAGATTCGCAGATTAAATTGCGCAAATAATTTGCGCAGAACGTTATATTTAAAAATGAAATTATTAAATATAACGATTGTAATCTGTGAAATTTCTCCTAAAAATGAAAATCTGCGAATCTGTGGCATTTATTTTTTTGTTCTCTATTAGAGTGATATTTTACTTGTATAATCAGTGACTGAATTCTGAATTTTATTTTTCTGTTAATGTGAGATCCTTCGCCCACAACATCCTATCCTCGGGCGAAAACTGCCAGGGCGCTCCGTTGTTGGTGATATTGGTAAACATAATGTTCAATCCGCTGGGTGCTGCCGATTCTTCCATCACCAGGTAGCGGCGCATATCAACGATCAGAGTGGGCTGGTTGATGTTCACCGGGCATTCCTTGGCGCAGGCATTGCAGGTGGTGCAGGCCCACAACTCTTCGCGGGTGATATGGTCGTTGAGCAGGGATTTGTTGTCCGTAAAGTCTTTTCCGTTCTTCACCAGGCCGGGGCCTTTTTCGAGCATACGGGCGCGAAGGTCCATTATGATTTTGCGGGGCGAGAGTTTCTTGCCGGTGATATTGGCCGGACAAACCGAACTGCATCTTCCGCATTGCGTACAGGTAAGCGAATCGAAATAGTTTTTCCAGGTCACGTCTTCCACGTCTTTCACACCGAAGCGTTCCACCACTACTTCGCCAGCGGGTGTTGCATAAGCGGTTTCGGGGTTCATCATCGATTTGATCTCTTTGGTGATGCTGTCCATATTGGGCAGTTTTCCCAGGGGATCGAGGCGGCTGAAGAATACGTTGGGCACCGAAAGAAATACATGGAAATGCTTGGAGTAGGGGAGTATGTTGGCAAACAAAAATATCAGCAGTATGTGCCACCACCAACTGATCTCGTACATCACATAGGCCATATCGAAACTCATATTTGTGATGAATCCTGCCACGAAATTGCTGAAAGGATAGGGAGCCTTGGGATCGCCGGGATACATGACGCTGTAGAAGATGTTCATGGAAAGCAGGGATACCATCAGCAGGAGAATGAGAGAAAGGGCTATGTAGGCGTCGATGTGATTTTTGTGGGTGAGTTCGTAGCCCATGAAGCGCTTTATTTTCATAAAGAGGCGGCGAAACAGGAAGGCAACGATGAACAGGAAAATGAGGAGGGCAAATATGTCGCCGGAGCCAAAGATGATACGGTAGATGATGTTGGGCGTGTAGAATGCTTTATCGACGCCAATGATGCCATCGGTGATCATTTCTATACTGCCTACCAGTATGACGCAGAAGCCCCAGAATACCAAAGCATGCATGAGGCCAATGACGGGACGGCGGAAGATCTTGGTTTGTCCGAAGGCTACTTCCAGCGTAAGGGCAAAGCGCTTGGCGTAGTTGCGTATGGGAAAGCTTTTGGTGAGGCTGAAGAAACCCCAGAGCCGCCAGACGGTGTAGGAAAACACGCCGAGGGTGAGCAGGATGGTGATGATGAACACTATTTGTTTGGCCATAAATACTTTGTTAGGTTAGGTAAGCATGGAATTACTGGTTGTAAAAATAGTACAATTATTAAAATCGTGGAGTTTTTTTGTGAAGGTGAATAAATGTCAATGT
>CAZRFL010000089.1:16435-17695 GCA_964599365.1 uncultured Bacteroidales bacterium | reverse complement strand
TCAGCTACAGAATCCTGTTGCAAACTATGTTTTGTACCCATGGAAATTGTAGCACGATATTATTTTTGTTTCCTAATAAATGGTCGGAATCCAGCCGTCATTTAATAAAATTTTGAAAAGTAAATTTAGTTGGCCTATACAAGATTTCAGATTCTTGTATTGATTAAGTAAACGATATATTTTAGAAAAAAAAATCCAACATCAAAGTTTATTTCGTACTGTTAAACATATTGGTAGTTTTAATTTTCTTAAATAATGCTAATGCTGAGAAGAATAATAGCCTAAAAAAGAGTATCCCAAAAAAAACTAGAAACAACCAAATGTAATCTTATGAAAAACAGTAATAACTTCGTTAAAAAGCTATCTGCAATAATTTCTTATTCGAAAAGCAAAAAACTTATTTTGGTTTCTGTCTTTATGCTCACAGCATTTATAAATGCGGCGAACTCACAAACAGCAGGTGATTACAGATCCAAAGCCAATGGCGACTGGACTGCAACGAATACGTGGGAATGTTACATTGGCTCTTCCTGGGTAGCATTAGGCGCCACTTTATCTACAGATAATAATGTATTTGACACTGATCCAGGATGGACAAATGTGCAAATAACAAGTGGTCAAAATTGGACATGGGGAAGTACTTCCGGCAACGGAAGCAGTGGAATGTCTTATACCGGTACTGCCAGTTCAAGTGGTGTCTGGTATTATAAATCAATAGTGTTGACTGCCGGGGTTACTTATTCACTTGCTTTTGACTATAAAACTACAAATACGACTCCTAATAATAGTAGAATAGTGGTAGGTATTTACTCAAGTATGCCAACTGCTTCAACAATATGGACAAATGCAACAGAATTATATAATGCATTACCGACAAATAATTCATGGGCTACTAATAATGGAACTAACACTTTCACAGCAGCAACAACCGGAACACACTATCTTGGTTTTAGAAATTCTAATGGGGCTTCAATTATAACATCATATCTTGACAATTTAACTCTTACAGGTTCTTACAATATTATTCCCAGTTCATCATCAGGGGCAATAGCCATACAATCTCCATATGTGGTAACAGTTTCTACTCATGTAACCGCTGATCAGTTAACCATCAATTCAGGTGGTACTTTAATATTATCAGCAGGTAATCTAACAATAAATAATGGTGCTGATGCAAACGATTTGATTATAAAAGGTATCTATAAAAGAACTTCCTCTTCTACAACTATTGCTGGCACAGGAACAGTTTATTGTGACAAT
>CAZRFL010000089.1:0-16425 GCA_964599365.1 uncultured Bacteroidales bacterium | reverse complement strand
ATGGAGGCGTATATGATCATGCAATAAACGCTGGCACTATACCTACGATTTCATGGAATACCGGTTCTACTCTAAAATTCACGGGTGTTACCACCACCATGCCAGCAGCAACCGGAACATATCCAAATATTGTTTGGAATTGTACCTCACAAGCTAGTGCATTAGGTCTGGAAGATAATCTTAATATAATAAATGGCAGTTTTACTGTTCAAAGTACAAATAGTCTAGTTCTTTATTTGGGCAATCTTGGTGCTACACCCAGAACAATGTCCATAGGTGGAAATCTTAATATGGAAGGCGGGATTTTTGCTATAAGAGCCAGTGGTTTTAACACCTCTCTGCACACAATTAATGTTGCTGGGAATTACCATCAAACAGGAGGTAACTTTCAGTTAAGCAGAACTACGGCAGGTACAAATATTCCCATTCTTAATGTAGCCGGTGATTTTACCTGTTTAGGAGGCACTTTAGACAATAACGCAGGGGCTAGTACACTTTCTACTATAAATTTTACTAAAAGCGGCACACAACTCTTTAACTTAGGAGGTACAATTGCAAATGGGATTGAATTCACCGTTAAAAGTGGTTCTATACTTGAGTTTGCCACTGCAGCTACTGTGCTATCAAACGCATCTGTTTACTGCAAGTTTACAGTGGAAAGTGGAGGCGGTTTGATCATTAAACATACACAGGGGATTTCAACTACTGCAAGTACAGGTTGTATAAACATCGGTGGTCAAACGACTCTTAGCAATGCAGGAAATTATACATTTAGCGGCTCTGCCCCGCAAGTTCCGGGAAACAAATTTCCTGCAACAGTTAATAATCTCTCTATAAACAATGCAACAGGAGTTACTTTATCGCAAGGGACAACTGTAAATGGCACGCTTGCAATATTATCAGGGAAACTGGCAATAGGAGCCAATACACTTACACTTAATGGAACAGTAGCCTCCATGACAGCAGCTAATAGTTTAACAGGTGCTGCTTCTTCAAATCTTACCATTGGGGGTACTGGTACATTAGGCACTCTTTATTTTGATCAAGCAAGTATAGGCACTTCAAATAAAATTGCAACTTTTACAATTAACCGAACAATGACTGGCAATGCGACATTGGGTAATGATTTAGTAATTAGCGGTGCTGCTACTTTTACAGTGGGAAAACTGGCAATGGGTTCGAGTACCCTTACACTTAATGGAACAGTAGCCTCCATGACAGCAACAAATAGTTTAACGGGCTCTTCTTTATCAAAACTTTCCATAGGTGGCACTGGTTCATTGGGGGCCTTGTATTTTGATCAGACATCAGATGCAACGAAAACACTGCAAAACTTTACCATCAACAGGCCAACAACTGGAACACTTACCATTGCAAATCCTTTAATAGTAATTTCCAATCTGTATTTATACAATGCAACCGTAACGTCTTCGACAGCAAATCTCACCTTAAGCAGTGGGGCAACCATTACCCGAACAGAAGCTATTTTAAGCTCCGTGCCAACCTTTACCTCACCAGTGAATATTGTTTATGGTGACGGAGTGTACACCACTGCAATTATCCCTGGACCGGAGCTACCCACAGCTGCAAGCAATACTTTGAACAATCTCACCATCAACGTCAGCGGTGGTGTTACTTTGGAAAGTAATGCAACGATCGCCGGGGGATTAGATATTAATAGTGGCGCTTTAACAATAAATCCGACTATTAATCTAACAGTAAATGGAACAACAAATTTAGGAAATGTACAATGTCTTATTATCAAAAGCAACGCAAACTCTATAGGTTCATTTATCGATAATGGTTTTACGGGAAGTGGTTCGGTGAAAGTGGAAAGATGGGTGAGCTCGAACGGCAACAATCGATGGGAATATATCTCGTCACCGATAGGATCAGCATCTACTTTGATTTTCACTACGGCTTTACGAGGAATATATTATGCCAATGAACCTACTAATTCGTGGAATAGTATCAGCAATGCTTCCCCTCAAATTATGACGGTAATGAAAGGATATGCCCGTAAATATATCACGACAGAGACTGATGGGGACATGGCAAAGAATTTTATCGGCACCTTAAATACCGGAGCCCAATCAATTGCATTATTAGGAACGACCATTTCAAATAATTTCAATGGTTGGAATCTGGTAGGAAACCCCTACCCCAGCGCAATGGACTGGAACGCCTCATCTGGCTGGACCAAAACCAACGTGGACAACGCAATCTATTTTCGTACGAACGGAAATATTGCTTCGTATATTGCAGGTGTAGGCACCAACGGTGGAACACAATACGTTCCTCCCATGCAATCATTTTGGGTAAGATTATCGACAGGTGCTGCTGCTGGTACCCTAGGCAGCAACAATGCGGTGAGAGTGCATAACGACAACAATACATACAAATCATTACAATCTAATACCCTTCATCTAACTGCTACCAACCAGATCAACAGCCTTACCGATGACACTTACTTACGGTTTGATGCAAATGCAACGGATGGTTTCGACGGTCAGTATGATGCTTATAAAATGTTTGCTGCCGACAATACCTATCCTCAGATTTACACGAATATAGAAAGCAACAATATTTCAATCAACAGCTTTGACGAATTGCTTGGTGAAAAGATTATTCCAATAGGATTTAATACTTCTCTAAGCGGACAATATACACTCACGGCCGATTTGGTTGAAAGTTTTACAGATAACGGCAATAGCGTTTACCTTGAGGATATGCAAACAGGTGCATTCTTGGATCTTTCAGTGAATAACTCTTATGAATTCACTTCGGGGGCAACAAACGGGATTAACCGTTTTTTAGTCCATATCAATCCATTACTGACAAATATCGAATCAGACAACAATAAGCCAATACAAATATATGCCTGCCAAAATCAGATACATATATCCACCAATACCAGCCTTCAGGGCGAACTACAGGTATACGATATGCTGGGACAACTGGTAGCATCGAAACAAATATCCGGCATTACTAACTACAGCTTTGAGATAGACGCTAATTGCGGCGCCTATATGATAAAATATAGCTCGAAGGATTTAACTATCAATAGAAAAGTGATGATTTGCCTATAAATTGTGAGAAATTCTTACCTAGCTGAAACAGGCGAAAAAGCCTCCAAAAAACATGTCTTTTCACATTTGCTTCTATTACAGCAGGAGGGTATATTTGTGCTTTTAATATTGAAGACGTAAAGGAGGCTAACTATGGATGCACAAACTATCTTACTATTATCGCTAATACCACTAACTATTGTTGCGCTCTCTTTTGCAAGTATGGTCGAGAAAAAGCAAAAAAAAGCAAAATCAATACATGACCAATATTTGGATAAAGTTCGAAATACTACCAAAGTAATTTCGTTGAGCCAGGTAAAAAAATAATACCTATTCAGGACAACGCGAGTCTCTCAGTACATTTATGCCATTTCGAGACATGAATCATCATAATCTTAGCGTGAATCCTTAAATTACGAACCTTAACTACTTATTTATCAATCTACATATAGCCTTTCCCTTATTCAACATCAAGTTCCCTAGTACAAAATTGGCTTTAATACCCCACCTTCCTTTCGCGAAAAACAGGTACAAAGACCTATAAAAAAACAGGTCTTTGTACTCTTGACTCGTCAGGATCTTTATACCTAATTTTGCCACATTAATTTACAATTAAAATCAAAGGAGGTCAAATGAGTGCTGGTGCTATTTTTTTACTATCCCTGACGCCCATTGTTATCACAGTAGTTATACTAGTCAGTTTGTTTGAAAAGAAAATAAAGAAGCAAGAAATGGAAGATGATATTTTTTTTCAAAACCTTTCCAAACAAAATTAGTCTCCTTTAAATTAAAAATCGGAATAATGCCCGGTAAGTGCGTTCGCACATCGGCTTATTTATATAATGTCGTTCTTTTTATAAAATGTTTTGGTTTAATTGTTTAACAAATATAGCGGACTGCCGTGAGGCATGCCGCTATATTTTATTTAGGCCCACACTAATTCCATCTGATCTCAATACAATTACTCATTTCTTATACCAAAGTCCGAAAAACAGGTATAAAGACCTACGCGAAAACAGGTCTTTATACCGTAGTATTAATAAATCAAATTTTGTTTCTTTGCATTACAAAATTTGCGACTTTCTGTTAGCTGTAATCTGGCATTAATAGTAAATGGCGTTAATTCCAATAGCAATATTGAAATTAGTTTTTTTTTCTTAGGGGAAACGGCGCACATTCGTGTGCGCCGCTTCCTTTTATAGCCATCTCTTACCACTTTCTGAAATTATTATGCCTCGTTTAGCTTATTAATATAAGAAGCAACGAAAAACGTCCATCCAAAAACAGGTATAAAGACCTACGCGAAACAAGTATTTCTGCTCTTGGTTCATTTCTAATTAGTCAGATACATTTGCAAATTAAAACTCGTATTACCTTGACTATAAATACTTCAAATCCTTCATGAATGATTTTGTCCGCTAAACTATCAAAAGAAATAGACATACGCAATGATTTGTCCGACATAATAGACAAGTACAATAACGACATAAATCAATCGTGGCACGTATTTTTAAGATATCATGAACAATCCTTGCATCAAAATCTAAAGGAGGAATGGATCGACCTCATGTATTCATTTGGTGATCTTTTGATCCGAAGCCAAAAAGGGACCAATATTGTTTGCTCTTTTGTTTTGAATAGCAGTGAATGGTTTGGCGACTGGAAATTAATTTCCTTGTAATAGTCCTTTCTAAAAAAACACTTTACAATACCTAAATTTAATTAAGTAAATAAGATTAAATAGCTAGAGAATTAATGATCCACATAAATATAACCTTAACAGGAAATGTACAGCACATTGGGTTTCGTTTCTTTTCGTTACAACACGCTGTGAAATTAGGAATAAACGGTTTTGTTATGAATGTTGATGACGACAAAATATACATTGAAGCCGAAGGACCTGCTGATAAAATTGAAGAGTACAAAAATTGGCTTAGAAGCGGACAATGCTCTTATAGCATAACACAAATATCTATTGAATTAGAAAAATGGAGAAATCTCTCTTCATTTGATATAATTTACGAGCAGGAATTATCACCTTATGGAGTGTATTAAATAATTCTGATTCTTATAGCTCTTCATTATTGTTGCCAACCAAGGATCCGAAATAGCTCATTTGATAGGTCTATGGCATTCCAACAAATTACAATATCTCAAAAACAGGTAATAATACCTAATCAAAACAAGTTATTCTGCGCTTGATTTCGCCTTTGCGTTGATGCTATCTTTGTTTCATCAAATTTAATAAAGGAATGAAGTCCTGTAAGTGCGCCCGCACAACAACTTCATTCTTACAATGTCGTTCTTTTCATAATTCGTTTTGGTTTAATTGTTTAGGTTAATAAATAAAAGCGGTGCGTTGGGAAACGTTCCGCTTTTATTTATTTAAGACCTTACCTAAGGGAATTCAGCAAAAAGAATGAAGGTAGCATTATCCTTAATCGAAAGTCTCGTATTTCTTTTGTTCTCCGAGTTTAATCAAAAGTTCGTTTATTTCTCTTTTCAGGTCGACCATCTTTAGTTCGCGATTGCGGGCTATCTTGCCAAAATGTAACAGATCGTCTATTTGCTTTTGTTTGGCTACCTCTATCGCTTTGCGTTCGCTTATATCGCGTAAGGCACCATCGGTATGTAACAAATTATTGTCTTTATCCAAAACCATACGGGCATTAACCGACACATGCCTAACCTCTCCTGTTTTGGTTTTAAGTTTTATCTCATAATCTTTCAATTCACCACTTTTACTTATCTCCGCAAGCAATTTCTCTCTATCTTCAGGATCATTGTAAATAATTTCGACATGCTTACCTATTATTTCATCGCGACTAAATTCCGAGAAATATTTAATGGATGGACTAATGTCAACCACAATTCCCTCTTTATCTACCTGATAGAATACATCCTGCACATTTTCGAATATGGTCCGATATTTCTCTTCGCTCTCCTTTAATTCTTCAGCAGCTTGTTTGCGGCTATTTTCGCTCTCTATAAATTCGAGTGCAAAGGATATATCAAGTGCCATTTCATCAAGCAGCCTGATCTCATTTACGTTGAAAAAATTAATTTCGTTAGAATATAGGGTGTAGGCGCCTACCGTTTTGCCCCATACTTTTATGGGCAAAGCTATTAACGATCTGAATCCATGTTCGAATGCGCTCCTGCGCCAGGGCTTCATATGGCTATCCATTTCAATATTATTGGAATAAACCCTTATGCCTGTTTTTATCGTTTGTCCGGTCGGACCCGATCCTGCATCCTCATCATTCAGGTCGATCCCGATGTTTTTAAGGTATTCACCAATTTTTCCCGAAGATGCAATTACTTCAACTTTTTGGGTCGCATGATTCAGCATTCCTACCCATGCCATAACGAATCCGCCATTGTCGACGGCTATGCGGCAGGCTTCGTCGAAAAGCACCTGTTTGTCGCGGGTGTGAACTATGGTTTGACTGATACTGGATAATAAGGCATAAACCCGGTTCAGCTTTTTTATATTCTCTTCGGCATGTTTCCTTTCGGTGATGTCAGCCACAATATGCACAGCACCTATCAGTTTATCGTGTTTATCCAATATAGGGTCAACAGTTATTTCGTATTCCTTCTCCCATACTTTCAATTCAATGGATTCGCGCTTTCTGCTTTGCTCTGACAGAAGAAATGGACAGCCAGCCAAAGCGCATTTGGTTCCATGAACACAAAACCAGCAATGCTTATCTAAAACGTCATCACGGGTTTTACCGATCATATCCAAAAATGCCTGATTGGTTTCCTTTATATTCTGCTTGCTATCAAGCAAAACTATGCCATGCTGTATTGAATTAAATGTATTGATCCATTTATAAGTAGCTTCCTGCAATTTAGCCTGCCACTGTTGGCGGTCTTCAATCATATGATCGGCGGCTTCGGCCATGCCATTGAACTCGGTATAGCTAATGCGCGAACGGTCGATGGCTATATTTTCGGTGGCTGCTTTTTTGAAAAAGGCATTGAATGCTTCAATATTCGCGGTAAAGCGTCTGGTAAAATAGCTTACCAACATCAGGCACAAGAAAAAAGATATCAGAAGAAATACGCCAACCTGAAACAAATTATTTTGCAGATTAGCAAAAAGAGTTTTTCTCCTCTGTTCAATCAACGCATTAACATCATCTTCATAAAAACCAGAACCTATGATCCATTTTAACCAGGGCACATAACTAAAATAGGATGTCTTATTATTGCTGTCTCTTGTGGCGAGTTTAGGCCATACGTAAGTATAAAAAACGCCATCGGGGTCATGGGCTGCTGTTTGCTCAACTTTGTATATTTTGATCCACTTTTCATTTCCCGAATTTAGTATATCCACCGCAGGCTTGTTATATTTTCCGTGAGTCACCAGGGCTTTTCCATCCATAGTATTTACAAAAACGTATTCGTTTTCGGTAAATCGAAGTTGACTGATGGTATCGAGAATGTGATCGTTCAATAAAGTTTTCAAATCGGAAGATGGCACAACGGAGGCTATTTTATAACCCGGCAAAATTTCGTTATCGTAGTAGCCTATGCCTTGCAGTGTGGAGTCATTTTCATTGTCAACCTTAAATTTACTGACTATTCCTTTGCCTTTGGTGCGGGTTTTAATTTGGGAAAGTAAACTATTTTCAAGCGCAGAACTTTCCACTTTGTCGGCGACGGCAAAGGGCGAAAAAGAAAAAACCGTCTTGCCTGAACCATCCATTATGCATAGCGGGATATTTGCCGATCTTATACTATCCATAGCTGCCTGCGACAAATTTCCGTCAACCACAGTCGTATGTGCAAAAACACTTTTCAGTCGGTTGATATTTTGAGAAAAAATTTGCGAAACAGATTGCAAAGGCTGAGCATGTACCCAATGGATATAATCTTTGATCTGAAGTATCTTGCTTTTAAGTTCTATCTTTTGGGCATCAGCGTAGTTTTGCTTTAACTGGCTGACTTCAAAATTATAATCTTCCACCTCATCTTTTATCCAAAAAATACCCATAACGATCGCAGAAATGAATGCTGCTCCTAAAAGATAGAGCAAAAGCCGACGGCTTAGACTAACAGCCTTAGTTTTTCGCTGAAAACTCATGTGATAATTGTTTTGGTATTAAAATTGTTTTAACCAATAGGTTAGTAATTCTTTTCCAAAGATAATAACATTTATTTAACAAGGCAATTTTCTTTTGTTTTTTTTATTGCTGATATTAAATACTATGCGATGGAATAACGCTACCGTTGAATTCTTTTTATTGCAGCAGTAAGGACAGAATAAAAATTACTGCCGGGCAGCAGCGAAATTATATTTCTGAAGAATTTTAAAAAACAGGTACTATGACCTACTCAAAACAGGTTTTTTTTCGCTTGATTTCGCCTTTGCGTTGATGCTATCTTTGTTTCATCAAATTAATAACAGGAATGAAGCCCTGTAAGTGCGCCCGCACAACAACTTCATTCTTACAATGTCGTTCTTTTCATAATTCGTTTTGGTTTAATTGTTTAGGTTAATAAATAAAAGCGGTGCGTTGGGAAACGTACCGCTTTTATTTTTTTATGACCATAGGCCTGTGTCGAAGAAAGAAAAGCACCGTCCTATCTTTTTACCATTGTACATTCCTTTTTGATCATATATTCGTAAAGAAAGAAAACAGGTATAATGACCTACAAAAAAACACGTCTTTTGTCTCTTGTTATCTATTCTGCTCTGACCGTATCTTTGCCTTCAGATTGTTCATCGTTTTGCTGGTCGGAGAA
Source organism: uncultured Bacteroidales bacterium (assembly GCA_964599365.1). GTDB lineage: Bacteria > Bacteroidota > Bacteroidia > Bacteroidales > CAIWKO01 > CAIWKO01. The sequence goes on along the minus strand of CAZRFL010000089.1, from coordinate 7,600 downwards.
TATACCCATATAGCCGGTCTGAGATTACAGAAACGGTGTATTTTCATGGTTGTCTTGAGAAAGACATTTGGTTTATAACAAAGCGGCGTACTTTGCAGTGCGTCGTTTTGTTTTTTACCCCATACAAGGTTGTTTCGAATATTTTTACTTAAGCAACTATACTTCTTCAGCACCCAAATAATCGAAATGGTGATCAGAATTGGCTAATTATGTCGCAAAGTTTCTTGGTAGTTTCCTGATTTTTGTTTTCCTATTTCAAGCAACCTCTTTTTTTTCGGACAACTGTTTCGAAGCGCGAACAACAGCATTTCAGTTCTATGGAAACGCCAATGGGAATAACTATAGGCTTGGCTTTATGTTTAGGACAGCGGCCTTTGCGGATAATACTGGCTATTTTTTCAGAATCCATTTTTATTTTTCCGTATTGAATTTATTAATTGTTGAATGGCAAGACTAATATTATAAGAAAAATCTGAACCACGAAATAAAATAATACATTTATTTTGGCTCTTATGTTTAGGCTGCTATAATTAAAAGCCAGATTCCTAATGATTTCTCCATTATTACGAATCAGTATATGTGCCTAAAAAAAATACTGTCTGGTCAGTTTTTAATCGAAAAAAAAATGTTACACTTGCAGTAAAATCAGTATAAGTAGAAACAATTGAAGATATTATTCTAATATTTTTATGAAAACGAGCCAAATGATACACCTAAATATCACGATTACCGGAAAAGTACAAAGGGTTGGATTTCGTTTCTTATCGATGCAGTATGCGGTTAGTCTGCAGATAACAGGGTTTGTCAGGTATCTGGATAAGGACAAAATATACCTGGAAGCAGAAGGAACTGAAGATAATATTGAAAAGTTTAAACAATGGTGCTATTCAGGTCCTTGCACGCATGGTGTAAAACAGATTGCTATCGAAAAAGCCGACCTCAAGCATTTCACAGCTTTTGACATCGTGGATTCTAAGTAAGAATTTTGCAGATAATTTATTACAGTTAATTTCCTGGGACGCTATTCCTGCTTTTGGCTTTGCCATAATCACAGCTTGCTTCTAAAAAACAAAAGGCCCGTCCCCCGCGGACGAGCCTTTGCTCAACCTATCATAAGGGTATGCCTTACCCTATGATAAAAGTATAAGGACCGGTCCAGGGACCGTCGAGGTTGCGATGTTTGATGTTGACATAACGGGCATAGAGCTGCAGTATATTGCCTGAATTATCGGCTCCGTAGTCAACAATTACTGTTGCCTTGGTGTAAATGGTTTTGGTGGTACCATCGTCGGGGTTGGCAATAAGATTCTTCACCTTGCTTTTGCTGCCCGTATCCGTGCCGGTATCTACATTGGGCAGGTCGATACGGTGGGCTATTTCCATTCCGTTAGCTTTTTTGGGCAGACTGGCACGTTTGGCATCGGTAAGTATTTTTCCTTTAAGCCTTACCATACCACCGCCTATCATCTCGGCCAAAATATTGCATTTTTCGGTCATAGGCTCTTTTATTTCACCGTGAGGTGTGTGCATATCACCTATGTGCAATATCAACTTGTCGGCATTGGTAATGGTTGGACTCACGCTCAAACGGGTAAGGATAGGATTAAACCAATTACTAAATTCTTCCATAAATTCCAGCACTTTAGTCCGGGTATATTTATTCTTCGATTCTGCATTGGAATGCAATATCCATATACCCAAACTAGCAAGATCGGGATTGGCCCATTTTTTATAATAGGTGGTAAATTTCAACATTTCGTCGGAAGTCATACCCAGAGATTCGCCTCGGGTAATGACACCGGTAATGATTACATACAAATAAACTGAAAGGTCCGTAATGTATTTATTAAACAGAACCTGTTCTTCGGGGATTCTTGGACTTCCCATAATTTCAAATTTTTAATAATTTTAACTAAAATATTGATTTATATTATTTTGACTCTAATGTCAAAAAGTAAGAACTTATTTTTTAGGTTACTGCCTTAAGGCTTCAGTTCGCTGCCTTAAGGCTATAAAGTATTGCTTTAAGGCGACGATATGCTGCCTTGAGGCGACGATGTGCTGCCTTGAGGCGACAACTCCATGCCTTAAGGCTACAATATGATGCCTTGAGGCAATTATTCGCTGCCTTAAGGCTATAAACTCCTGCCTTATGGCAAAGGTTCGATGCCTCGAAGCGATAAGGTGTAGCCTTAAGACGGGAAAGCGTCTCCTGTAAATCTCTGTCGGTAGTATCGAAATAATGAATGATTATCATTTGGCTAAAAACTTTTCCTTTTATCTACAAAATTTGAAATATAAAAATTCAGGTCTAAGATAATTTCGAACAAAGCTAAACTCATACTCACAGGCATGCAAATCTATTCGACAAAGCCCCCAAATTCTTCAGTAAACACCCCCATTTTTTCGACAAAAGCGTTCACCGACAAAAAAGGGTATTTCGCCGAATAAAAAAGGTATTTCACCGAAATTATACAGGAGAACTACAATCAAACAATCATCTTACTACTGATTTACTGATTATTACAAAACCAAGAAAAAACAGAAAATGATGTTTAATTTTCATGTTTAAAGCCTTATCCGAAAATATTAAAAAATAAATTGCTATGGTACCTAATAATTACTATCTTTACTGCACAATTACCCAACCTAAACCTTGTAAATGCTAACAGCTGGAGGAAGTTATATGAACAATCACATTGTGTCATTATCTCCTGTGAACTGCTGTCTGCTACCAATTGATTATTTTGTTACCAAAATCTTTTTTTTATACCCATGACATGTTGCCATAGGACAAACAATTATTAAATGAAAAAAAACAAACCGTCGAAACCCACAGATGCTAAAAAACCGGCACAATCGGTTCAACCACCCTTTACTGAGGCGGAGGACGAAACCCGCTTCCCCATCGTCGCCTTAGGAGCCTCGGCCGGCGGGCTGGAAGCTCTGGAAGAATTTTTTCAGCACATGCCGCCCGACAGCGGTATGGCCTTCGTGGTGATCCAACACCTCGACCCTACCCACGCCGGCATCATGCCCGAACTGCTGCAACGCGCTACCACTATGAAAGTATTTCAGGCTACCGATCGCCTGCAGGTGAAACCCAACTGCGTTTACGTGATTCCGCCCAACCGCAGCATGTCCATACTCAACGGGGCGCTCTATTTGTTTGCGCCCACCGAGGCCCGCGGATTGCGTCTGCCCATCGACATCTTTTTCCGTTCGCTGGCCGACGACCAGCACGAAAAAAGCGTAGGTATCATTCTCTCGGGCATGGGCTCCGACGGCAGCCTGGGCATCAAAGCCATCAAAGAGAAAAATGGCGTAGTGCTGGTACAGGACCCTGCCACGGCAAAATACGACAGCATGCCCCGTTCGGCCATAAGTGCCGTGATAGCCGACATAGTAGCTCCCGCCGATGAGTTGCCTGCACGCCTGGTCGAATTTCTGAAATACATACCTGCCGTGCGCCCCGACGAAACCCTCGAAAGCAAAACCCAAAGCAACCTCGACAAGATCATCATTCTGCTGCGCGAACAATCGGGCCACGACTTTTCGCTCTACAAAAAAACCACCCTTATGCGCCGCATTGATAGACGCAAGGGTATTCACCAGATCGACAAGATTGGCCATTACGTGCGTTTCCTGCAGGAAAATCCCAAAGAAGTAGAAATACTTTTTAAGGAACTGCTGATAGGCGTCACCAGTTTTTTTCGCGATACCGCCGTTTGGGATAAACTCAAATCCGACATACTGCCTTCGCTCATCAAAAGCTTGCCCAACGGCCATATGATCAGGGCCTGGGTGGCAGCCTGCTCCACCGGCGAAGAAGCCTATTCGCTGGCCATTGTTTTTAAAGAAGTGATGGAAAAACTGAAGCCGCAAAAGATCATTACCCTGCAGATATTTGCCACCGATATTGATACCGATGCCATCGAAAAAGCCCGCAAAGGGCACTTTTCGTCCAACATCACCACCGATATCATGCCCGAACGCCTTAGCCGTTTTTTCACTCCCGATGGCAATGGCTACCGGGTGAACACTGTGATACGCGAAATGGTGGTTTTTGCTCCGCAGAACGTGATCAAAGACCCCCCCTTCACCCGCCTCGACCTGCTCACCTGCCGCAATATGCTCATATATATGGAGCCCGAACTACAGAAAAAGCTCATGATACTGTTCAACTACAGCCTAAAACCGGGCGGCATCATGCTGCTGGGCACGGCCGAAACCCTGGGCAAATACAACGAAGGTTTCAAAGAAATAGACAATCGTCTGAAATTCTTCCGCCGCACCATATCGCCTCCAATACACGAACTCATCGATTTTCCAAGCTCCTTTTCACGAACCAAAAAAATGACAAAAGAAAGTAAAACTCCTGCCAAAGAAGTTGAAAATATTCAATCCCTGGCCGACCAAATTCTACTTCAACGCTTCTCACCCGCCAGTGTGGTGGTCAACGATGCAGGGGACATACTCTACATCACAGGCCGAACCGGCAAATATCTGGAACCCTCAGCCGGAAAAGCCAACTGGAACATATACAGCATGGCCCGCGAAGGTCTGCGCCATGAACTGCCGGGCGCTTTCCGCAAGGCTATGCATAACTACGATGCGGTGGTGGTACATAATATCAAAATCGGAACCAACGGAGGCACACAGTTTGTTGACCTCACCGTGCAGAAGATCGAAAACCCGCCGGCCATCCGCGGCCTCATCATGATAGTTTTTACCGATGTTCCTGCGATAATAAAGCTTACGGAGCCATCAGTAAAAACCGGGAAATCCTCCGGTGGCGGCCAATTGAAAGAACTCGAACTGGAACTGCAGCGCAGTCACGAAGACCTGCAAAGCACCCGCGAAGAAATGCAAACCTCGCAGGAAGAACTGAAATCAACCAACGAAGAACTGCAATCCACCAACGAAGAACTGCAATCCACCAACGAAGAACTCACAACCTCGAAAGAAGAAATGCAAAGCCTGAACGAAGAATTGCAGACCGTGAATGCCGAACTGCAAAGCAAGGTAAGCGAGTTTATGCAAGCTAACGATGATATGAAAAACCTGTTGAACAGTACCGAGATTGCCACCTTGTTTCTGGACAAAGACCTCAACATACGCCGCTATACCGACAACCTGGTAAACATCATCAAACTGCGCAAGACCGATATCGGCCGCCCCTTTACCGATCTGGTGACCGACTTGCAATATCCCGAGATCGATGCTCATGCCCGCTCTGTGATGAAAACCCTTACTTCGGTCGAAACGGCCATTGCCACGCATCATGGGCTGTGGTTCACCGTCCGCATCATGCCCTACCGCACCCTGGACGACCGCATCGATGGGCTGGTGATCACCTTCAACGACATCACCGGAGCCAAAAAGCTCGAAATGGAACTTACCAAAGCCAACGAAGCCCTGCGCGAAGAGAAAAATAAAAAAATAACCCCAACCCCTTAAAAAGGGGCTATAACCAGGTAGTAAAAATAAAAAATAACCCCAACCCCTTGAGAAGGGGCTATAACTTCGACCATAATTATTATAGACAGACTACAAAAAATGACAGTTCAGATTAATAACCTTCCATACTTAAAAGAGAGGCGTATCAGTTTGCGGAAAAATATGACAGAAGCAGAACCGGTATTTTGGGAAATTATTAAAGATAAAAAACTTTGTGGGCGCAAATTCAGAAGACAGCATAGTTTCGGAAACTACATTGCGGATTTCTACTGCACTTCAGAGAATTTGATTATTGAATTAGACGGGCAGCATCATTTTACCAAGGAAGGGCTCGAAAAAGACAAGGAACGTGATCAGCAACTTGCCTTATTAGATAAGAAAGTGTTGAGATTTGAAAACAAACAGGTATTAAATAATTTGACAGCAGTATTGAAGCAAATAAAAGCAGAATTTAAATAAATTTATCACGACAGTTTTTTGCCTCCATTTAAGGGCAGAAATTAGATCCGGGATTAAATTGTTCAAACTAAAATCAGGTGTTATGAAAAAAAATACTCCGACTAAGCATAAAAAAGCAGAATCTGTTATAGCCCCTTCTCAAGGGGTTGGGGTTGAAGTTGGAAAATCCAACGAAACCATTCGCCGCAAAGCCGAGGAGCAAATGAAGAAAAAAGCTTCTAAATCGCTGGGGCCACTTTCGGAAGTTGACACACTAAAGCTCTTGCATGAACTGGAAGTGCATCAGATAGAGCTGCAACTTCAGAACGAGGAATTGATGCTGGCAAAAGAACAAGCCTCGGCGGATGCCAATAAATATACTGAGCTCTACGACTTTGCTCCTTCGGGATATTTCACTTTATCTAACGAGGGTAATATTCTAGAGTTGAATCTGTGTGCTGCCACTATGCTCGGCAAACCACGGTCGCAGGCCATAAATAACAGTTTTGGACTCTTTGTTTCTGAAGATACACGTAAAGTTTTTGATCAATTTCTCGAAAAAGTACTCAAAAGAAAAACCAGAGTAGCCTGCAACATAAAGATTGTAACGAAGGACAATGCAAGCCTGCACGTTCATCTGACAGGCACGGCCACTGATGACGCTAAAACATGCCATATAACGGCTGTGGACATCACCGAACTTAAAAAAGCGAACGAAAATCTGGTAATCAGCGAAGAAAAATACCGACATTTGGTCGAAAGCTCAGACATTGGAGTTGCCACCTACAGTCTCGATGGCACCATACTATATCTTAATCATAAAGCCCTGCAGAACTTGGGTGGAGGATCGGATGACTTTGTGGGTAAAAACGTTCATGAGATTTTCGGAGAAGAAAATGGCGATATCTATCTGAATCGAATACAGGCAGTTGCCCAAAGCAAGAAATCCCTGGAGTATGAAGACAATGTTTTGCTATCCACAGGCAATTATTGGTTTTTATCCAACCATAGCCGCAACCTCGACGACCAGGGCAAGGTCACGAGCGTAACTGTGTTGGCCCACGACATCACCGAACGAAAAAATGCAGAGGAACAAATCGCCAAAGCCAACAACGAAATAAAACATATTTTCGAACTGGTACCCGATATTCTTTGCGTTGTCAATTCTCAGGGATATTTTATAAACGTTAATCGGGCTTTTAGCAAAATCATGGGCTTTTCTGCCAACGAACTGCTTAAAAAAACCATTTTCGACCTCACACATCCTGATGACCTTGCAGCTACGCGCTTGGCGGTAAATAAAAATTTAGAGGGCCAGCCTTCAACCAATTTCACAAATCGTTGTATCTGCAAAAACGCATCCTTTAAAACAATCGAATGGAATGCAACTCCCTCATACGGAGGCATCATTTATGCTACTGGCCGCGACATTACCGAACGCCGACAGGCCGAAGAAATTCTGCATCTCAATCAGAAAAAACTCAACACCTTTATCGAAGCCACTCCACGGGGTGTTTTTCTGAAGGACGAAAACTTCCGACATATAGTGGCCAATTCAACCCTCTGCAAACTCTTTGGCAAAAACGAAGACCAGATAAAGGGACTGACCGACTACGATCTGATGAATAAGTCATTTGCCGACTTGTGCCGCCTGTCCGACATAGAGGCTCTGGCATCCAAATCGCATGTAATGAACGAAGAA
>CAZRFL010000088.1:0-18012 GCA_964599365.1 uncultured Bacteroidales bacterium | reverse complement strand
TTGTGGAGAAAAACGGGGAGCAGGGTTCTGGATAAAAAGAGCCATATTCATCCCCATAGCAATTGCAGCCGGAGTATTTTTGTTCGGCTTTGTAGTAATGAGCCTGTGGAACTGTTTGTTGCCGGGTATAATAGGAGTCGGAACTATTACTTTCTGGCAGGCACTGGGAATACTGGTATTATCGAAAATTCTGTTCGGAGGATTTCCCGGTGGGCGCGGACATTCGAAATGTCATCCTAGCCATCATCACGAATGGCACAAAAAATGGATGCACATGACCCCCGAAGAAAGATCGAAATTGAAGGAAGAATGGAAGGGGAGATGCCAGCCTTGCGAGCCTGAAGCGAAACAGGAGTAAACATTTAACATGTTTTTTAAGCGAAACTTTTGCCTAAAGTGAAAGTTTCGCTTTTTTTTTATTTGCCTCAAACGACAAATTATTATAATGCCTAAAATGCAGCTAAGGGTAGTTGGGACAAATTTTAACTGATAGTTTGGATAGGAAGGCAAGATTAAGTAAGTAGATTGCAACATTCTTTGATGCAGGCTGTTGTGAAATATGTTCAATCCATTACTGCAATGCCTTTCCCCATGAGAGCGTGAAATTTCTACTTACTTTGTAAAATTAAGGCTGTACCTGGTGAAAATAAGTCTGTACTTTCTGAAAATAAGTATGGACTTTCCGCAAAGAAGTATGTACCTAGCGCAAAGAAGTATGTACCTAGCGCAAAGAAGTATGGACCTAGCAAAAAGAAGTATGGACCTAGCGAAAAGAAGTATGGACTTTGCGAAAAGAAGTATGGACCTGGCAATAACTCTTACCTCTTTATTCTAAGGTTTTCAGGCGTAATTTCAATAAAACTCTTCGAAATCATCGTAGAAGGCATCGTCAATGTCCTGCTCATCCATATCCTGATTCTCCTCGGCTACATCAGCGGCATTTTTGCTGAAAGTAAAGGGTATGCGAAATAAGGTATTCACTTTTACGCCTCCCGAAAGGGGCGCTTCGAACTTATATCCCGTCATGCATTGCTTCACCAAAGGCAATACTTTACCCTGGGTTTTATGCTCCAGCGAACGAATTTTTTGTGTGTTATAGATTCGTATGCTTTCTTCCTGTTTCTTAAAATATTCGGTGCGTATATTGATGTTTTTTAGTTCGCCGGCTTGGTCTAACAGCAATTCGACAGCAATTTTACCTTCGGTATTACTGAATTGAAGGAAGCCTGGATAACCAATGCTTTTGTATAAACATTGCAGCAATTCGCGGCGTTGGGTTGGCTCCAGTGTGTTATTGGTAATATCGTCTGCAGGGATCACTATCATAGCATCGCCGGTTTCAAATTCTTTATTGTCCAGAGTTTTGGCTTCCACTTTTGACAGTTCCTGCACCATAGTATAATCAGGGTATTCGACCACCAGTTTTACCACAGGACCCTGAAAAAGGGTAGGATAGGTGAACCAACTGTTATCAGGGTTTTTGCCGGCATATTTCTCCTTCGAAACAAAAAAAGTGGCTTTAAGTGCCGTTTTAACAAAACGATATACACTGCAAGGGTAAAGCCCGATAACTGCATTGGTGTCGAGTTTGACTAATCTTTTTGAGATGTCAGAACTCACCTGATCCTTGATCCAATAGTCTGCTTGTTTGGGTTGAATATAGTTGATGTGATTAGTATTGTCATAAACTGAGGTCTTAAGTACCTGATCACCGTATTGCCTTAAGGTCTTATAATAACCATTGCGAATGCTGACTATTTCGCGGTTGCCATACTGAATCTCCAAATCAGAGGTTTTAACCATTTTTGAGCCGGGGATATAATATATTTTGTAGGACAAGGTCCCTTCAAATTTCTGAGCAAAACCATTGCCCGCAATAGAAGCAAAATATAGAGCGATAAACATATAAGTAAAACGGAAGTTTTTCATAATAATTAGTATTTCGAAGGCTCAATTGGCAATCAAAAGTACGAATCATTTAATAATGGTCGGTTAAAAAAACAAAAGGGTTTAAAAACTTGTTTTAAACCCTTTGTTCGTTGTTTGGCCGATGAGCTTACCTGCTTTTTCCGCCTGAGTTTGTTTTTGAGTGGCCGCCTCCCTGATTTGTTTTGGAAGCGCCGCCATTGTTTAGTTTAGTGCCGGATGAGTTGCCGCTTTTGCTGCTGTTTCCGGGTTGCGATTTGTAGGTGTTCGAAGGGCGCACCTGAGTGTTGTTGCCGGGTTTCCCTTGTACATTGTTGTTGGGTTTGCTTTGATAAGTATTGCCGGGTTTGCTTTGGTTGCTGTTGTTATGATTCACTTTGTCAGTATTTCCTGGCTTGCTCTGGTAAGTGTTGCCGGGTTTGCTCTGATATTGATTGTCATTTCTTCCAACGTTGCTATTGCCTGGCTTACTCTGGTAATTATTCCCCGGTTTGTTATCATAGCTATTGATGTTCTTGCCCTGATGGTTGATGCCGGGTTTATTTTCGTATTGGTTGGTCTTGCTCTGATTGTTATTACCGCCTTTGCTCTCCAAATTGTTGTTCAATTTCCCCTGATTGTTATTCATTTGTTGATTTTGATTTATGGGTTTTCCTTGAACCTGATTATTATATTGGGCTTTATGAATCTGGTTTACGCGATTTGTCTGGTATTGTTGATGCGCATTTTGATAACGGTTAGTCACTATAGGAGAAGTTCTTCTGTTACCATAATACAAACCATGAGCGTTGGTTACGTGATGAACATATACCGGACGATAACCGTAGTAGTAATAATCCTGGCAATAGTAATGATGTCTGTACCATGGCATAGGATACCAGGGACTCCACCAGTAAGGATAATACCCCCAATACCATGGTGATTCGTAAACTACATAGACCGGTTCATAAATATAGGTCACACAAGGCCAGAACCATACATTGACAAAGAACATGCTCACAGAACTTAGTGAAGCTGATGGGCCGGCACCTTTTGTCTTTTCGGCACCTGCTTCCACAGGTTCCACATAGGTGCTGTCGCCATAGAGCTGTTCATCGCCTATTATTTGCAAAACTGCTGACTCTTTGCCTTGTTTTTCAATTTCAATTACAGCAACGTCCTGCGATTCGGTTTTGTTTATGGCCACTTGCAGAATAATTGCGTGTGCATTGCCTTTGGTCTTGTCGATAACCCGCACATAGTCGATCTTGCCGTCGCCGTTTAGGTCGAGATTGTTAACGTAGTTGTCTTTGCTGTTTAATTTCTTTTCGAAATCTTCGGGAGTTTTTGATTGTTTGAACATTTCCAAAGCTCCCTGCAGGGAGAAGTTATCGCCCGGTAGCCCGGTGCTGTCGGTAACTGATGAGGTTGTGGTTTGCTGGGCAAACATGTTGTTTGCGATCATCAGAAAGCAAACAATGAGAAAAAAAGCTGAACGTTTCATAGTAGTAAGTTTTCACAGGATTAAACAAATCCCGTGCCAAGGAATATTGATTTTTCGGAAACCTCAGTCAATCAGTATAAATAAAAAAATCCCGGATGGAGCAAATACCTTTAATAGGTATACCCATCCGGGACTAAATTATTAAAACAAAAGAACTATTGTATCACGATCTTTTTGGTAACAACGTCTGATCCTGAACTCAATTGAACCAGATAAACACCTTTGGCATAGCTTGTAAGGTCGAAGGCTGATTCAGTCTTGTCAACCACATTCAGATTGCTCTGAAGAACTACATTCCCCATCAGGTCTAATACTGAAACATTGATTTCAGAACTGTTAGGACCATTTACAGCAACATTGACCATACCATGACTTGGATTGGGATAGATATTCACATCATTTCCGTTCACAGTTTGCATCATATTAATACCAGCATAGGGATCATAATATTTCAAGATCGAATTGGTAGTTCCTACCTGATCGTAATTACCTACCCAGCCTGTGGTCACATCAAAGAAGCCCACGCCAAGACATTGAATATTGGTGCCCGAAGGTTGCAACAAAGCGTCCGTAAAATCAGTCCAGCTTAATCCGCCGTTGGTGCTGTATCCTACACCCATAATTCCTGTTGTAAAAGGTGATGTTGCCACAAACTTGTTGGGTGTGCCTGGTACATAGGTCATAGCATATTGATAGAAATTGCCCGTAGGTGCGAAAGCATTCCAGGTGGTGCCGCCATCACTGGTATATTTCCATGTCCAGGTGGTAGTGGCGGTTATGTAAGTTGCACATATTATATAGTTTGCACTAGAAGCAAATATCTTGTTGCTATTGTATACCGCACTGGTAAATGGTGCTGTAGGAGTTACCGCCCAATGTACACCATAATCGGTTGTTCTCAATACGCGGCCATGGTCGGTGAAAATAAAACCAATACCAGTTCCGGGGACTACACTGGAGCAATCGGCTCCGTTGTAACCATATTCGTTAGAAGGCGAAGGAGCTACTGAAGTTAAGGCAGGTGTCCAGGTGGCTCCGCCGTCAGAGGTAGTATAAATTTCATAAGCCGATGGGGTGCCAACAGGATCTCCATAGCAGAAGCCTTGTGTCTGACTCCAGAATTCAACACCATCAGCGAATGATGAAGTTGAGTTTAAAATTCCTGCTACCGGAGCCCAGGTAGTTCCGCCATTCGAAGTACCCCAAAAAGAGGCACCGCTGGAAACAGTATCCAAACAAACCACAAAAGCTCTGGTCCCGTTGCTGGTGGCAAAGTTGTATGGCATTATAGTTCCGGTAAGGCCAATGGTTCCTGCTGTCCAGGTAGTACCGCCGTTGCTGGTCTTCGAGAATGCCCTGATCATTGGTCCGGTGCCACTTCCGTTAAAACCTTTAACCCAAACTGTAGATGCATTTACAATACTGATCTCATCAACACCTATGGAGGTGCCGGGAAAAGCAGTGTTCTGCTGTGTCCAGGTTTGGGCATTTGAAATCAACGCAACACATAGCAATGCTGCAAAAGAGAATAGAATTTTCTTCATAATTAAGGATTTTGGTTGGTTAGTAGTAAATTATCGACAAATATAAGCGCAAAATCGGTATAATGCAAGAAAATTTTCAATTTCTTGAAATTTTTTAATTCCAGATGTTTATCTCCAATAATAGATAAAGGGAGTGTGTATTTCTTCACCAAAGTTTTTAGCCTTAAACGACTCGAATTTTTTATGAAATTGCATAAAGCAATCGAAACGAATAGTGCCGCTCTGATCCGCTTTGAAATTAGTATTCCAATAATTGTTCAGCGCATATAGGAAAATTGTTGCAGAAGGGCCGGCTTCTTCTTTCCATGCCCTGAAACCATGGTTCAATGGTCTTTCGTCTGTCATACTACCTGTTTCAAACAGTGCTATCTGAGGCGAACTCAATGTGACACCATAATCTGGCCCGCTTGCATCTATCCATCTTTGCACAGAATAGAAGTCTTTATTAGCACCGGGTATCTGTCCTAAACCGGGTATGAAAAAAGTATCTGAAATGCCTACACGGTTTACAGGCTTGGAAATATCAAAAGGATAGGCAATATGCATGGCTTCTTTGCTTCGAACGGCTTTTTTATCTAGCTCGGTAGTCATCTTGATATAATCCAATCCATGGAACACCTCGTAAAAGTAGGTGAGTTTATTAGAACCTTCCAGACTGCATTCTATCTTTATCGTATGCTTTACACAACCATTTTCTGACACACTAATTTTTTGTACCCGGGAGGTTGATGTGGCAGTTGGATCCAAACCATTGTTGTATAAGGCCTGATTTAATCCTGATGAGTTTTTCTTATTCACAAATTCCTTCCCATGAAACGAATAGCCTTTGATGGCTCCTGTAGTGCTGTCTATTTCGAAAGGCAGCATATTCTCTTTGTAGTTGGAGACAGAATCGCTGACCACTACGCGATATGATTTATAGCTATTAGCAGGGATTTGCTTAGCTATGAAGCAAATATTTCCATTGCTCAATGTTTGAAAAAAACTGACTTCGCCACTCTCATCGATCAATACATTTCCTTTCAGATTTTCCGGAAGTCGTGTTTCTACATACCCGTTTCTGATGTAGGGTAAGGTGTTGTAAATTATGAGTTCTTTAGGGCTTTTACTCACGGGGAAGAGAACCGATTCTATTTTTTCGATATACAATTTGGCAGAGTCAATAAAAGCTTTCTTGTAGTTCCATTGATTGATGGCAAAAGCATCGTCGGGTGAAGATATACTGTTCCAGGCACCCCAGGTGTGCTCATGAAACATCACAATATTCTTTCGGGCTTCATAAAACCAATCAGAGTCGGTAATCCTGTCAGGGATTAATTGTTGGATTTTCTCCAATTGACTTATATGGTCGCTTAAGATTCGGGTTTCACCTTCTTCAGCAGCAGTGGAATAGGCCCCGTCTTCCCAATAAGGCGTGAAATCACCGGAATAAACTGGCAGACTGTTTCCGTATTTCTCTTCAAAACGCTGCATCAAATCATTTACACCTGCAATGACTAATTTGGGCGAAACATATTGGGTGTTCCAATCCCTCACAAAGTCGCACAGGTTTTTATCAACAGGGCCGTTGTCCGATTTAATGGTATATCTCAATTGGACCATATCGTAAGGATAAGCTGTTGTATCCAACTCGTTGAGGTAAGATACCAGTTTCTCTTTTATCTTAGCGGCCATATTGCCCGCAGGTATCTGATGAAATGCACTGTAACCTCTTCCGGCGGTCCACACCAGTATCTTTCCATTACCATCGGTAGTTCTCCAATAAAACGGCTTATCTCCCTGGGCTCGTAATGTTGAGCCTATGCGGTCTCCTCTGTCCGGAAAGTTTTCCATAAAATTAGGCCCGTTCGAAAGATACTTTAAACCGTCTTTTACCATTACATCGGTTATGCTCCAGCTTAAACCGGGAATGTCAGAGAACATGGCAGTTTGAATAGGAAAAGAATAAGTCTTTTTAAGTTTAGCTGCATATTGTGTTATCCATCCCAGTTCTTCTGCAGAACAAAGCCCGGTCATAACCCCCACGTAAAATCCCGAAAGCGTTATGCCCTTATTCATTACGGCTTTTATGAAACGTTTTTTGTCAGATTCAGTGGCATGTTTAAAGAAATACTCCACCGGCCAAAGGGTTTCTTCATTCCATTTGAAGCGGCTTTCTTTTGGGTAGGAGGCAGTTTTCTCTATCATGTCGAGCGCATCCATGATATTTTGCTGCTGAATTTTGATTACATCTTCCTGAACGTGAGAATATCCGATATCGTTATGACTGTGATGAATGATGTCAACCTCTCTGCGATGGACAGGATATTGAATGAGCTTTTCCTGCCGAATTACATCCTTACCCGACTGCAAGGTCACGCTAAGTATTGTTGGTGCAGTGACAGTATCAACAGGTATCTCAATGTAGTTAAAACCTTTAGTGACCTGAATGTTTCTGGTCACCGAATTTACAACTATCTGAAGTGAATTTTGTTCAGGCAAAATGTGGTCGATGAAAACCTGAAGCAATTGTTTGATTCCGTTTTCGGTATTGACTAATAAAGGGGAAGCGTTGATCCTGAATTTTTCTGAAAATGAATAACGAAACAACATGAACCAATCGTTACTGTTTTCAGCCTGCCCTGTAATGGAGAGGTGTAAGGGCTTACCGATTGTTACCATCCTTTCAGGAACCCTGAGGTACATGTTGCCAAAAACATCTTTATGAATGTCAGTGGTGGTAGCTTCGAACACTGCAGCCACTGAATCTTTGCCTGTGAAAGTCCAGACAAACGGGGGAGTCTTCTTTGCAGGAGTTTTGAAGCTAAGAACTTTCGTGCCGTTAATCATCAGGTCAAAGTTTCTGTCTGCTCCACTAGTCCCGCTGGAATGGCCGGACAACCAATAGAAATAATAGTAACCATCAGGGGTCTTTTGAGGGACGACTGAGGTTTGCCAGCTAATAGTCTTTTTTCCGTCGGTGCATCGGGTCAGCAGTGCCTCTTTGGCGAAATCGGGGCAAGATGAAAAATAGGGCAGGACCTCACCTTCTATGGAGGATTCATAACCGCTAATCAATTCATGGTTGCCAAAAACCGGAATGCTGAATTGGCTGAATGAAGTCGTTGAAATAAGGCATAAGTTAATAACAACTAATATGAGGCTGAGAAAAATTTTACGTGGGAGCATAGATAAGCTGCTAAATTCGCTTTTAGAAACTTCCATCGGGATAAACCACTTTTTGAAGGAACAATCCTTTGGCGGGAACCGAAACTCCGGCATCGGAGCGGTTTCCTTTTTCAATGATCTTTCTGAATTCAGGCAGACCGATCTTTTCTGAGCCTATCTCTAGCAGAGTGCCCACAATGGCCCTGACCATATTTCGCAAAAAGCGGTTGGCTGTGATGGTAAATATTATTTGACTGCCTGCCTGCACCCAATAAGCTTCATAAATCTTACAATTATAATTATTCACCTGGGTATGCGATTTCGAAAAGCAGGAAAAGTCAGTATATTTCATTAGCACCTTGCACGCTGTATTCATGGCTTCCAGATCAAAATCTCTATGGATCACATGTTCGAATGATTTGTTGAAAGGATTGTTGTGACGGTTGATGAAATACTTATAGGTACGACGGGTAGCAGAAAACCTGGCATGCAAATCCTCTTTGACCATTTTAATAAAGAACACAAAAATATCGTCAGGTAAGAGCGAATTCAACTGATAGGTGAGCTTTTCAGTATTTCCCAAATCGGTTTCGCAGTCGAAATGAGCAAAGAATTCACTGGCATGAACTCCTGTATCGGTTCGTCCACAGCCTAAAAGTTCAGTTCTGTTTTTTAAAATAACCGACAAAGCCCTGGTGATCTCTTCCTGCACAGTATTTGCATTATCCTGAAGCTGCCAGCCATGATACTGGGTTCCGTCGAAAGCGAGCCTGATAAAATACCTGAAGGGCATAAGTCTGTGTATAAAAAGTAACCAAAAATACTAAAAACTTTGATTTTATTTCTACATTTGCTCTGATTTTGTAAATATTATATATGATTGTCGATTTGTTTATCCCATGTTTTGTTGACCAGGTATATCCGCATATAGGAATGAATATGGTTAAGATCTTCGAGAAACTCGATGTGGCTGTGAATTATAATACCGAACAAACCTGCTGTGGACAGATGGCTTTCAACAGCGGTTTCTGGAACGAGGCCAAAACCATGGGCGAAAAGTTCATCAACGATTTTTCGGGCAACCGGTATATTGTGGCTCCTTCGGCTTCCTGTGTGGGCATGGTGAGAAATTATTATCCCGAATTGTTTAATAATACCTCTCTGCACAATCAGTTCAAGCAAATACAAAAAAATATTTTTGAATTCACCGATTTCCTGGTCACCCAACTCAGGGTGGATGATCTGGGTGCTGAATTCAATTCGGTGATCACCTATCATGATGCCTGTGCTGCATTGCGCGAATATGGCATTAAAGAACAACCCCGTAAGTTGCTTAGCAAAGTGAAAGGGCTTCAGTTGAACGAAATGCAGGGCAATGATGTTTGCTGCGGTTTCGGCGGAACCTTTTCAGTGAAGTTTGAGCAGATATCCACCGCCATGGGGGAACAGAAAGTGGAGAATGCTATCAATTCTGGGGCTGAGTATATTGTTTCTACTGAGGCTTCCTGCCTGATGCATCTGGAAGGATACATCAAGAAGCAAAAACTCCCCATCAAAACCATGCATATCGTCGACATCCTGGCTTCGGGATGGTAAGATCTTTCGATAGAATTTTGCCTGCCTAATTTTGCTTTATGAAATTTGATAATTATTTGCGGGGATTTACAGCTTTTCTGAAGCTAGAGAAATCCCTTTCGGATAATTCTATCGAAGCATACCTGCACGATGTGCATATGATCATGCAATATCAGCAGGCGCGGAATGTAGACCTTTCACCCGGCGAACTCGACCTGGAGTTTTTTCAGGATTTTATACAATGGGTGAATAAACTGGGCATGAGCCTGCATACCCAAGCACGTGTGATCTCGGGTTTGAAATCGTTTTATCATTATTTACTAATTGAGGATATCGTTAAAAGGAATCCCACCGAACTGCTCGACTCGCCACGCCTTACCCGAAAACTACCCGACGCACTCAGTCTGGTTGAGATTGATCAATTGATAGGTGCCATCGACCTAAGCCAACCTATGGGCCATCGCAACAGGGCTATTATCGAAACCCTGTATGGCTGCGGCTTGCGAGTGTCGGAGCTGATAAACCTGAAACTTTCGAATCTGCATTTTAAAGAGGGATACATACGCGTGATCGGCAAAGGCGACAAAGAACGGCTGGTGCCTATTGGACGTGAGGCAATGAAGCAAATTGGACTTTATCTGGATGCCACCCGAAATCAGCAGGCGGTGAAAAAAAATAGCACAGATATAGTATTTCTGAACCGGCGCGGCAGCGGACTTACGCGCGATATGATTTTTAAGATCATCAAGGAGCTGGCTAAGAAAATAGGGTTGAAGAAAAGTATCAGCCCACATACCTTCCGGCATTCGTTTGCTACCCATCTGGTGGAAGGCGGCGCCGATTTGCGCGCCGTGCAGGATATGCTGGGTCACGAATCCATTACTACCACCGAAATTTATACTCATCTTGACAGGGAGTATTTACGGGATGCTATATTGCAGTTTCATCCGAGGAAGTAGGAGGAGGAAGGATTATTGGATAAATGGATAATTGGAATAATGGATAGTTGGATGGCTCTATTATTACATTGCCAGATTGTTATTTATGTTTGGACCTCTAGCTATCAATCAATATAACCATTTAACAATTTGACTGTGAATAGAACTTTTATACTATTTTAGCACCTTCAAAAAAAGACTTTATGAAATTAAAGGACCTATGGATGATTGCCCTGTTGGTGCTGATCTTTTTACCTTTCTTCCTTTCGGCGGATATGTACCAATTCTATCTGAAGTTCAATAAAGAGCACGGACTGGTGATGGCCATGCTGAAATTTGCAATACTGGCAACGCTGGGCGAGATGATAGGACAGCGCATCAAAACAGGGGAGTATTATGCCAAAGGTTTTGGTATATTACCCCGGGCAGTTGTTTGGGGATTTCTGGGAATCACCATAGCACTTGCTTTTTATGTTTTCTCCAAAGGAGTACCTGTCTGTCTCAATCATTTTAGTCCGTGGAATGCAGTGGCGGCTATGGCGGGACCTTTCACGCTGACCAAGTTGTTTACGGCATTCTGCATCAGTGCTGCCATGAACCTGGTGTATGCACCCATTATGATGACACTGCATAAGATCACCGACACTCATATCGCTCAAAACAACGGCAGCCTGGGTTGCCTGTTGAAACCTATAACTTTTTCAAAGATACTCACTAACATCAACTGGGATGTTCAATGGAATTTCGTTTTCAAAAAAACCATTCCTTTTTTCTGGATCCCAGCTCACACCATCACTTTTTTGTTGCCGCCCCATTTCCAGGTACTCTTTGCTGCCATTTTAGGTATTGTGCTGGGTGTAATACTGGCTATTGCGGCTGTTAAGGGCAAGAAAAAATAAATTAACCGAATTCTACGGATCGGTAGTCCCATAAGCAAGTTGAAATATCAAGTTACTATGTTCGCATTCTGACCAGTGCAGGTTGACATTACGAAATAATAATTGGATTTCCAACGGCTCTTAATGAACAAATATCTTCTCTGAAAACCATTCATCCGCTGATTGGATATTCACCACATACACCCCTGTGGCCAAATGGCTGAGAACAAATTGCTGGTTGCCCGGTGTTAGTTTTACTTCCATGACCAATTGCCCTTGCATATTCACGACAGAAAGCCTGGCGGGTTGATCGGTATTGGAAAACACATTTAAATAGTTGTTCGAGGTATTGGTATACAGTTTTATGCTTTCAGAAGCATTTGCGTTTTCAGCAAAAGTGTAGCCCGTGACATAAGGATATCCTGCATTATACCAGGCTCCGAAACCATTGTTCATGTGATATACTTCCCTGAAATGTTTGGCCTGCATGGTCGCAAAAGTGGGGGTGCTCCGGCTGCCACCCCAGCAATGCAATAAGTACTTTTTATTATGGTCGAGGGCATCGAGAAGACTGCTGAAATTCGGATCATTATAATTAACATTAGTAGCATTGGCAATATGTGAGGTTGCAAATTCCGAAGGAGTCCTGATATCCAAAATGATAAAATCAGGATTCGCTATGTTGGTATCCACAATAGTTTTTGCCTGTGCAACCGTGACATTCATCAGGATCGTATCCGTACCTACCTGTTGCTGGGCAAACAAGGAAAAACTGATAGCAGATAATAGAGAAAATAGAAGTGTTTTCATACTTAGGAGGGTTTATGCTACAAAGATAGAAAAATGGAAGAATGGAAGGATGGAATGGTTAAATTGTTTTATTGCTATATGGTTCACGATATGGCCCATAGATTATGGCTTGCGGTTTAAATCAATTCTTTGGTGAAAATTGGTGCTTTCTTGTCTTTGTGGCTAATGTTTTGGCTGAAAATAAAAAAGCCATCTTCCGATGGCTGCTTTTCATGTACGCCTTTTGGCAGATGGGATTATCCGCCTTGCGGCGAATGATCCCAGTGGGGGAGGGTTATAAAAAGCATCCCTATCGGGATGTATTTTATTTTCATCCTGCACTTTTCGAAAACTTCGTTTCCTATCGTTACGGCTGAAAATAAAAATAGCCATCAATTGATGGCTGCTTTATGTGACAATGCTGGGATTCGAACCCAGGACCCCCGCCTTAAAAGGGCGATGCTCTACCAGCTGAGCTACATTGTCCTCCGTTTTTTTGAGGGTGCAAAAATACTCACATTATTTTAATTGGCAAACAAAAAAGAATAAAAAACTGATTTTAATTATTAACCCGCTTCAAACCAGAATATTCATTTGACCCTGGCCTGGCTTAATATTATTCATTATCGCCCGGTAATCGGAAAATAAAGGATATTTTTGCAAAAAAATCAGACATTATGAAAGATAAAGTATGCATCATAACCGGTGCATCATCAGGAATCGGAAAAGCACTGGCTTTTGAACTGGCTTCACAAAAAGCCAAACTGGTCATAGCCGCCCGCAAAGTGAACGAACTGGAAGAAATCAAAAAAACAATAGAACAGGCCGGAGGCGATGTGTTGGTAGTGAAAACCGATGTCAGCCAGGAAGCCGATTGCAAAAACCTGATAGAAGAAGCCGTGAAACATTACGGTCGCATTGATGTGCTGATAAACAATGCCGGCATCTCCATGCGCGCCATTTTCGAAGAAGTAGACCTGAAAGTATTGAAACAACTCATGGACATCAATTTCTGGGGAACGGTTTATTGCACCAAATATGCCCTGCCCTGGTTGCTGAAATCTAAGGGAAGCGTGGCCGGTGTATCTTCCGTGGCCGGATATAAAGGTTTGCCGGGACGCACGGGTTATTCGGCTTCCAAGTTCGCCATGCATGGTTTTCTGGAAGTATTGCGCATTGAAAATCTGAAAAAGGGTCTGCATGTATTGATAGCCTGTCCGGGATTTACCGCCTCCAACATACGCAACACGGCCCTGGCAAAAGATGGTTCCATGCAGGGCGAATCGCCCCGCGATGAATCGGAAATGATGACTGCCGCCGAAGTGGCAAAACATATTGTAAATGCCATAGTCAAGAGAAAAGACCGCATAGTGCTCACCTCAACCGGAAAGATGACCGTTTTGCTGAACAAATTCTTCCCGAAGTTTATGGACAAAATGGTGTACAATCACATGGCCAAGGAGCCTGATTCCCCCTTTAAATGATGATAGTGTTAGTGAGCCGACGAAGGAGGCGAGCGTTACACTATCACATCCCGTACACGAAGTGTCGGGATAGTTTAGCATTGAACCCGCCGGTAGTCGGGCAGGCATTGAGCATTTCTCTGTGCTTTTTGCAGAGAAAAACAGGCTGCCACTAAGACACCAAGACTCAATCCGCCAGCCGGCGGACACAAAGATTTCTTAGTGTTTCTATATGTCCGCCGCGGCGGATTAGTGCCTCAGTGGTATAAGTGCCCTTCAATCCCCCCCCAATTCTGTTAGCACCTTTGTTTATAAAAATCATAACTATCCATTTCCGAAACACGGATTTTACTTAATTTCGCATACTTCAAATACTAAACCTATGTTTACGCTTCTACGTAAAGAAATAAACAGTTTTTTAAGTTCACTTATAGGCTATATTGTCATTGTGGTGTTTCTGGCCATAAACAGTTTGTTCCTTTGGGTATTCGACACCGATTTCAACATAATCAACTCAGGATATTCCTCTATCGACGGCCTGTTTATGATTGCTCCCTTCGTCTTCCTGTTTTTAATTCCGGCCATCACCATGCGTTCGTTTGCTGATGAAAAGAAAGCCGGCACCATAGAATTGCTCTTGACCAAACCCCTTACCGATCTCCAGATAATATTGTCAAAATACTTCGCGGGATTGCTTCTGGTAGTTTTTAGCCTGCTGCCCACCCTGGTTTATTTCATTTCGGTCTACACACTGGGTGCCCCCAAAGGCAATATCGATATTGGAGCCGCCTGGGGGTCTTACCTGGGATTGCTGCTGTTGGGAGGTGCCTTTACCTCCATAGGTTTGTTTTCTTCCACCTTAACCGACAAACAGGTACTGGCTTTTGTATTATCTGTTTTTCTGTGCGGATTCATGTACATCGGTTTCGAGTTTATTTATTCGCTGGAGATGTTTGGCAAAATCGATTTGCTCATTCAGTCCATTGGCATCAATGCTCATTATATCTCGTTGAGCAGGGGAGTGATTGATACGCGCGACCTAATCTATTTCATAAGCTTAATAGCTTTCTTTATCCTCATGTCGAAAATATCTATTGAAAAACGTAAATGGTAAAAACTGCTGATTGATATGGAAAAGAAACAGAAAAAAATACAAAGAAGCAATCTGATTCAGTTGGGATTTGCTTTGGTGATATTACTATTGATAAACATAATCTCTTACTACGTTTTCACACGCTTCGATCTAACTACCGAGAAAAGATACACCTTATCCAAATCCACCAAAACCTATCTGAAAAGTGTGGATGATGTCATCTACTTCAAGGTATTTCTGGATGGCGATTTTCCTGCCGATTACAAACGCCTGCGCATGGAAACCAAAGAAATGCTCGATGAATTCCGTGCCTACAACGACAACATTCAGTACAAATTCATCAACCCTTTCGAAGGCACTGATAAAAAGAAAATAAAAGATACCCAGCAGCAGCTAATTCAAAAAGGATTGTTGCCAACTTATAAGCAAGTCAATAAAGAAGGCGGGGTATCCGAACAGGTGATTTTTCCTGGAGCCCTGGTAACCTATAAAAACAAAGAACTTCCGTTGCAGCTATTGGTCGATCAGATTGGCGTATCTGGCGAAAATAGTATAAACAACTCCATTCAGAATCTTGAGTATAATCTCGTCAACATCATCCGCAAACTGATTGTGAAAAACAAACCCCGTGTTCTTTTTCTCGATGGTCAGGGCGAATTGAGCAACACCCGTCTGGGCGATATCATGAATTCCCTTAAAGATTATTATGCTGTCGACAGAATTAAAATAGATGGCAAGATCAATAGTTTGATGGTAAGAGTTACCGGAAAAGAGAGTAAACTGGTAAATAAGTATGCAGTGATGGTGGTTGCCAAACCTGATTCTGCTTTTCAGGAAAAGGACAAGTATTTTATCGATCAGTTTATTATGCATGGAGGCAAAATGCTGTGGCTGGTTGATCCGGTGGTTGCCACTATGGATAGTTTGCGCAAAGCACCCGGCGAAACCATAGGCTTTGGCCGCGACCTGAATCTTGACGATATGTTTTTCAAATACGGTGTGCGCGTCAACACCAATCTGATTCTCGACCTTACGGCACTTCCCATTCCTATGATAACCGGTCAGTCGGGCGGAAAGCCCCAGATTGAGTTGTTGCCCTGGTTTTATTTCCCTTTGATCATTCCTGAATCAAAACACCCCATTGTCCGCAATTTGAATGCCATCACCATGGAATTTGCCAGTACCATTGACACGGTGGGAGGGAAAGGCATAAAGAAAACAATACTGCTCACCTCCTCCGATTACTCCCGCTCGGCAAATACGCCTACGCGCATTTCGCTGGATGTTCTCTTTAAGAAGGTGGACGAACGGTTGTACAATATGCCTAAGCTGCCCGTGGCTATTTTGCTGGAAGGTCAGTTCCAGTCTGTATTTCAGAACCGCATCCCAATGAATATGGTGAAGGATAAAGAAAGCTTCGATTACATGGAAGAGGGCAAGCCCAATAAAATGATAGTGGTTTCGGATGGTGATGTGATAAAAAGTCAGATCAACAGCAAATCCGGAAATCCTTATCCTTTGGGTTACGACCAATATACCAATCAAACTTTTGGGAATAAAGATTTTATTTTAAACTGTATTGATTATCTGGCCGACGAATCAGGAATCTTGTCGCTTCGCACACGCGAACTGAAGATAAGGATGCTTGATAAAAACAGGATAGCAAAAAGCAAGCTTTCCATACAATTAACCAATACCATTTTACCTATAGTATTGATTCTGATTTACGGTCTCATTCAATTAATAATCAGAAGATATAAGTACTCAAAGAAATCCAAGATATAATCGTCTATGAAGAAAAACCGGGTTCCCATAATTATAATATTAGTTCTTGCTGTTCTGACCATATTTTTGGTTGTAAAGTCAAAAACCAATACCATAGACAACAGCAGCAATCAATTTGCGGTTGATGATACGGCAAGCATCACCAAGATTTTCATCGCAGACAAAAACAACCATACGGTGCTATTGACCCGCAAGGATTCCAGTTCATGGGTGGTAAATGATACATTTGCCGCCTCGAAAGATATGGTAATTTCGTTGTTGAAGACCATTATGAGCCTGGATGTAAAGCAACCTGTCTCCAAGACGGGGCGCGAGCAGATCATGAAATTGCTGGCTACCACAGCTACCAAAGTCGAAATTTATCAGAAAGTTTACCGCATCGACCTGTTCGATAAGATCAAATGGTTTCCTCACGAAAAGCTCACCAAGACATATTATGTGGGCAGCGCTACCCAGGATAACCTTGGCACCTATATGTTGCTTGAGGGAGCTGAAGATCCTTATATTGTTTTTATCCAGGGATTCAATGGTTTCCTGAATACCCGTTACAGCCCCTTCCTGAAAGACTGGCGCGACCATACCGTATTTAATCTGAAGTATAACCAGATCAAATCGGTTGAAATTGACATAGCCGGTGATGCTGTTGGTTCCTTCAGTGCCGAAAAGAAAGCGCCACGCGAATTTGATGTCAGGATGTTGTCCGATAAGTCGAAGTTCATTCCTTATGATACACTAAAGATCATGGACCTTTTTGCCGCCTTCGAAAACATCAGATTTGAAGCTTTTCAGAACGACCTGCCCAAGCTTGAAAAAGATTCTATCCTTTCCAACAAACCTTTTATCAATTTATCCGTTGAACTGGTTGACGGAAAGCAAATGAATGTAAAGACCTTTTTAATGAAAGCCTCACCTAACCAGATTGATCAGTTGGGTAATGCTGTAGAGTACGACCGCGACAGGCTTTACGCCCTGATCAACAATGACAAGGACCTGGTTCTGATACAATTTTATGTGTTCGGCCGCTTGTTTAAGCCTTTGAGTTATTATATCTACGGTGCTAAGGAAGAACCTTCGAAAACCGGAAATTTAGAAATAATAAATTAATTCATTATTAAGAATCTTTTTTTATTTTTGTAGAAGCAAAATTAAAAACAAATAAAATTTAAACCATATCGCATGAAATTTATCGTATCAACCTCAGCCTTGTTAAAGAATCTGCAATCCATCAGCGGAGTACTTAATTCAAGCAATACCCTGCCAATACTGGATAATTTTCTGTTCGAACTGAACAACGAAAAATTATTGGTTACCGCTTCCGATCTTGAATCGACCATAGCTGTTTCCATTCCTATTAGCAAAGCAGACGAGAACGGAAGTATTGCCATCCCGGC
>CAZRFL010000087.1:0-18065 GCA_964599365.1 uncultured Bacteroidales bacterium | reverse complement strand
TTTTTCTGTTTGGTTTTGTTACCTGGCTCAATGGGGCACTGATCCCCTTCCTGAAATCGGCTTGCGAACTTTCGGACTTTACGGCCTACCTGGTGACCTTCGCTTTTTATATTTCTTATTTTGTGATGGCTATTCCTTCTTCTAAAATATTGGAGCGCATTGGCTTTCGCAATGGAATGACGGTAGGTTTGGGAGTAATGGCCCTCGGAGCTTTGCTTTTTATTCCTGCCGCCTACGAGCGTTCCTATCTGTTGTTCCTGACAGGATTGTTTGTTTTGGGAACAGGATTGGCCCTGCTGCAAACGGCAGTAAACCCATACGTGACCATTATCGGGCCCATTGAGAGTGCTGCTAAACGCATCAGCATTATGGGTATCTGTAATAAGGTGGCTGGCGTGCTGGCACCTATACTGCTTGCCTCTATTTTGCTGAAAGACGCAGAATCTATTAAGACCAAACTGGCTGATCTCACCGATCTGGCTCAAAGAGCGACCCTTTTAGACGAATTGGCCCAAAGGCTGATCATGCCTTATTTATTTATGGCGGGTTTTTTGGCGGTTCTGGCAGTTATGATTCGATTTGCAAAGCTTCCCGAAATCAGTCCCGAAAAAGAAGTGGTTGACAACGCAACATCCAAAGCTCAAAAAAGCATTTTCGGGTATCCTCATTTACTTTTGGGTGTTGTGGCATTATTCTTTTATGTGGGTGTGGAGGTTATTGCCGGCGATACCATTATCCGTTATGGCGAATCATTGGGTATTACTATGGATTCTGCCAAATATTTTACTTCGCTCATGCTGATCTTTATGGTGATCGGATATTTTTTCGGTGTAGCCCTTATCCCGAAAGTAATCTCTCAAAAAAATGCCCTGACAGTGTGTGCATCGCTGGGTATATTGCTTACATTGGCTGCCGTGTTTGTGCCTGCCACGGCTATTATCCATATCCCGTTCATTGATCTGCTTACTTTCGAATCTATCAGTTTAACGATTCCTTATACGGTTCTTTTCATCGCAATGCTTGGTCTGGCCAATTCTTTGGTGTGGCCTGCCATCTGGCCTTTGGCATTGAATGGGGTGGGCAGATATACCAAATTGGGTTCGGCACTGCTCATCATGGCTATTGCCGGTGGGGCACTTTTACCTCTTGCCTATGGCGGCTTATCACAAATACTACACAGCACTCAACAGGCGTATTGGATTGCCATACCCTGTTACCTGGTTATTTTGTATTACGCAGTTTGGGGCAATAAAGTGAGATCGATATAACAGTAATTTAAAAACAACACTCCATGAGCCTGATCGTTTTTATTGCTTTGTTCTTTCCTGTTCTTTTGAGCGGACTTTCGGTTTTTCTTTTTAAAACAGGCGAAAAATCACTGAAACTTATACTCGCTTTCGGGGGAGCCTTTCTGTTTTCGCTGATTTTTATCGAATTGATTCCTGAAATATTTTCGACCGAAGCACCACAGATTGGACTGTTTGTGTTGCTGGGTTTTTTTATTCAGCTTTTGCTCGATTTCCTGACCAAGGGAGTGGAACACGGGCATCACAGTCATCACGAGAAGCTGGACCAACCTTGCGGTAAAAAGCATGAGCCGGTGGGTTTTCTGGGCATCATGATAGGCATCTGCATACACTCTTTTCTGGAAGGTATGCCTCTATCGAGCAACTTTCATAGTCAGGAGCTGCAAAGCACCCTGCTCACAGGTATCATCATCCATAATATTCCCATATCGATTGTGCTGGTGAGTTTGTTTCTGCACACCGGACTGCGCAAAAGCACTGCCATTATTCTACTGACTGTATTTGCCTTGTCGTCGCCTCTAGGGACGCTGACCAGTTATTTTCTGGGTGCCGGTTTTGTGGAGAACATGGGGAATTTCTTCAATATTATTCTGGCCGTGGTGGTGGGTATTTTCCTTCATATCTCTACCACCATTTTGTTCGAATCGGACGAAAATCATGGTTTCAACCTGAAAAAGTTTGTAGTGATAGTGTTGGGTTTTGGGGCCACAATTATTTTGTCGTTTCTGATTCACTAATCGTTTAATTTGTTAATTTTGTATTCAAATACCTAAATTAATTAATAATCTTAATACAAAACAGTTATGTGTACTTTAGTTGGAAAAAAGGCACCGGTTTTTAAAGCCGATGCAGTAGTTAACGGTTCGGAGTTTGTTGAAAATTTCTCTCTCGAACAATTTATCGGAAAAAAACATGTGGTTTTCTTCTTTTACCCTCTCGATTTCACTTTTGTTTGTCCTACTGAGATATTGGCTTTCCAGGAAAAACTGGCCGAATTTGAAAAACGCAATACTGCCGTGGTAGGTTGCTCTATAGATTCTAAATTTTCGCATTGGGCATGGTTGCAGACCCCCAAGAACAAAGGCGGTATTGAAGGCGTGAAATTCCCATTGGTTGCCGATCTTTCGAAAACCATTTCGGAAAACTACGGTGTGTTGGCCGGCGAATTCAATTTTAATGAGAACAACGAAGCCGAATTTATTGGTGCTCCTGTGGCTTATCGCGGATTGTTCCTGATCGATAAAAATGGTGTGGTTCGTCATCAGCTGGTGAACGACCTTCCTTTGGGACGTAATGTAGACGAAGCCATTCGTATGGTGGATGCATTGCAGTTTTTCGAAGAGAATGGCGAAGTTTGCCCTGCCAACTGGCACAAAGGCGAAGATGGCATGAAAGCTACTTCGGACGGTGTGGCTGATTATCTGAGCAAACACTAAGAAGAATTCAGAATTTGGATTTTTGATTTTAGATTTAAGAATTTAGATTTAAGAATCGGAAGATTTTGAGAATTATATAAAAGCTGCCTCTTGGGCAGCTTTTTTTATGCCAGGCTGTTTGATGTTTTTGGTATATTTGTCTGTATAAAACTCCTCGCATGAAGCATTTTTTACTTAGCCTGATGACCTTAACGGCCTTGTTGGTTTCCTCTATCAGCCGGGCTCAAACCCTCACCACCCTTACTTTCAACATTCGCTACGATAACCCCGACGATGGCAAGAATTCATGGGAACAACGAAAAACATCGGTGGTGGCGCTGCTGGAGCATTATGCTCCACAGATATTCGGCCTGCAGGAAGGTCTGCATCAGCAGGTGAAATATCTGAAGGAACATCTGGGACCTTATAATTATGTGGGCGTGGGACGCGAAGACGGAAAGGAGAAAGGGGAGTATAGCCCCATTTTTTACGATACCACCCAATACGAAATGATCAGCAACTCTACCTTATGGCTGTCGGAGACTCCCGACAAGGTTTCTGTGGGCTGGGATGCGGCACTGGAACGCATTTGCACCTGCGCTTTGTTTCAGCATATAGAAAGCGGGAAGTACTTGTGGGTGTTCAACACCCATTTCGATCATATGGGCACTAAGGCCAGACAAAAATCGGCCCAACTGATACTAAAAAAGATAAACGAACTGAACACTTCAAAATATCCCGTAGTGCTGATGGGCGACTTCAATACTGCCACGGGCAGCGAACCCATTAATACCCTCACTTCCCAATTGCTGGAAACCTCGGTGGTGGCGCAGAAGCCTTTGTATGGGCCCCGCGGTACCTTCAATAGTTTTGAGCCAAGCAATGCCGTGACCGAGTGCATAGATTTTGTTTTTGTATCCAAACTCGAAGTGATCTCCTGTACCCATATTGACGATAAGCGTAACGACAACCTCTGTATTTCGGACCATTACCCGGTGATGGTTGTATTAGCCTTTAGATAAATCTCATACCCTCTTATTGACCTTATTCCTTTGTAAACTTTTTCCTGTTTACACGAAAAAAAATTTTTCGGTCGCAGTATGTTATGTACATAAAAATTTTATAACTTTGGCAAAGGATTAACTAGCTGTGCTCATGAGCTCAGATGGCGAGCCCATGGGCTCAGATATTAATCTCATGAGCCTATAATATCAGCTCATGAGCTGAGTAATTAATCCCGTGAGCTGAACACATAAGCCCATGAGCTAATAAAACGAGCTCATGAGCAAAATTGTTGAGCTCAAACACTCATTATACGAGCTCATGGGCTGAGGATATGAGCTCATGAGCCAGAGAAATGAATCCAAGGATTCAAAGAATGGAGAGAGGTGTAGATTTACTGATAATTAAAGATAATAAACCGTATAAAACTTTAATATTATGTCACGTACACGTATTTCGAGCAAGCCGGATCGCTTTGTTGCACAGATGAAAATTCTGGACAAACTGCAAACCTCTGAGGGAACTCCCCCTAATGATAAAAAATACCAGGATTGGTCTTGGACAGATGAAGAGAGTGCAGAAGTGACCCGGGTAAAGGAAAAAGCCTGTGAACTGCACACTATTATGTCAAACACACGATCCTGTCCGCCTGAGATCAAAGATGAAATGAAATTATTAATCAAGCAGTTTTTAGAGTATGATCATGGCAAGATAGAACCACATAATTTGCTGAATAAAATAGCCATGTTTGGCAAAATGCCCGATTGGGAATCAACCAATGTTAAGCGTGGTACACCCCTGGCAAAAAAACCGGTAAAACGCAAAGGCGGAGTATTGACAGAGACAGTCAAACCTACTTTGAAGGTACGTCGCATTGGCGTTGCCGAACATTTGCTGGAAGTATTCTATGCTGATGCTCCTGAAAGTAAATCGCCTCCGCCGGGTTACACCCGGATTAATATGTTTTGTTATGTCGGAACAGAGCCTCCGGCCAATCATCATCAATATGAGTATGTGGGAAGAGCGAAAAGAGGCCTTTTCAGAAATAGTTTTACGGGAATGCAACCTATAGAGGATACGCGTATCTATGCCTGGTATATTGCCCGTTACGAAAACGGCCGTGGTGTACAAAGCTCTGCCAGTGAGGTGTTAAGAATGGAGATTTTTTTACAGACAGCCTGAACCCATTCAGACTTTCGTCTTCGCTTCCTGCCAAAACACTTCCATTTCGGCCAGTGTAAGGTCCTGAATCTTGCGGTGGGATAGTTTGGCCTGCTCTTCTATATAGGCAAAACGTTTGATAAATTTCTTATTGGTCTTTTCCAGGGCGTCTTCGGGGTTCACTTTGATGAAGCGGGCATAGTTGACCAGGGCAAACAGCAGGTCGCCGAATTCGTCTTCCACACGTTCGATGGGTGCTCCGGCTTCGGTTTCGGCATTGAGTTCGGCGAGTTCTTCCATCACCTTTTCGTATACCTGTTCCTTGTTCTCCCAGTCGAAGCCCACGCCGCTCACTTTCTCCTGTATGCGGTAGGCCTTCACCATGGCGGGCAGGGAGAGGGGCACGCCCGACAATACATTCTTTGAGCCGGTTTTGAGTTTGATCTGCTCCCAGTTGTTTTTCACATCCTGTGCATTGTTCACTTTTACATCGCCATAGATGTGGGGATGACGTTCCACCAGCTTGTTGCAGATGCCGTTCAACACATCGGTGATGTTGAAATCGCCGGTTTCGGAAGCTATTTTGGCATAAAACACCAGGTGAAGCATCAGGTCGCCCAGTTCTTTGCCCACGCCCTGAATGTCTTTTTCGATGATGGCATCCGAGAGTTCGTAGGTTTCTTCTATGGTGAGGTAGCGCAGCGATTCAATGGTTTGAGCGCCGTCCCAGGGGCATTTGGCCCTGAGTTCGTCCATGATGGTAAGCAGGCGGTCGAAAGCCTTGAGTTCTTCTTTCATAAATGGTTTCCAAAAAATGGGTTAGAGGGGTGGGCAGCCTGTCGAACTCTATTTGTTATAGCTTTCTTCCTTCACAAAGGTACCGTTCTCGTCGTAGAATTTCCAGGTGCCGGTCTTTTTTCCGGCGGTGTAGTATCCTTCGATGAATTTTTTTCCGTTTTCGTGGTAGATGGTGCGCAAACCTTCGTCAAGTCCGTCTTTAAAGGTGCCTTCGCTCCAGATGTTTCCGTTTTGGTTCCAGCTTTTCCATTGTCCGTCGCGTTTGCCGTCTTTGTATCCGCCTTCCATATATTTCTGATGGTTGGGATAATACAGACATTCTTTCACAAGGGTTCTTTCGCGTCCGTCTTCCTTATAGGACCTGACCATCTTGGCGCTGCCATCGGCATAGCTTTCGACGGTTTCTTCCACAATTTTCGACTTACAGCCAAACAAAACCACCACCGAAATCAGGGTGAAGAGTAATAAGCGGGTTTTCATAATAGACAGGTTGTTACTTCTTTTCTTTGGTTTTGGTCTCTTCCGTTTCGGGTTTCTTGTTCTTTTGCAGTTCGGCATATTCTTCGTTCAACCCTTTCAGAATTTCGGAAGTGATATCGAGGGCCGGGTTAGCATAGAGCAAAGCGCCGCCATAGGATTGCTGGAAAATAAAAGTATAGTCTTTCGACTGATTGTAGCGTTTGATATGGCTTACGATAGAATCGAAGACTTCCATATTGCGGTTTAGTTTTTCTTCCTGCATCTGCATACCCAGATTTTGCTCCATTTCGGCTATTTGTTGTTGTCGGTATCCCAGTTCTTCTTCTTTTTTCTTTTGCTGATCCAGGGTAAGCAATCCGGCGGAGGCTCTTTTGATATAGTCATCATAATCTTTCTTGAAAGAGCTAGCAGCCGTGGTATATTGTGCCTGAAGTATCTTTTCGAGTTTGGCCAGGTCGACCTGAACATCCAACACAAAATCGTAATGAGCCATCAGGGTATCTGTATTCACATAAGCATAGGAGATCTTATCCAGGGTTTTGGCCGGAGTATTATCCTTTTTGGTTTTGCCACCCCCCATAAAGTAAAGAACAAACAGTACAATCACACCCAGGATAGTCACTATGTTCACGCCAAACATGATACAATGCTTGCGGTTATTACATTTTTTGGGTTGTTCTTCTACTAATGGTTGGCTATCGCCCATGGCATTCAATTCGTCATTCATAAATTATATTTTAAGTGTAAAAAATTTTAGTTTCCGACTTCCGACAGGAATTTCAGGCGTATCAAACGTATCTCTTCTTCGTTGAATTCTTCTTCGCCCAGATCGCTCAGGGCATCTTCAATAGAGTCGGTTTCGGCATCATGGAAATAATCGAAAATCTCTTCCTGATGATAGGGGTCCACATACTCATCAATATAGTAGGCTATGTCGAGCTTGGTGCCAGAGGCCACAATACTTTCGAGCTCGGTGAGCAGTTCCTTCACCTGAAGGTTCTTGGCCATGGCAATATCTTCGAGGGGAACCTTGCGGTCGATGGCCTGAATGATATACACCTTGAGGCCCGACTTGTTCACCACCGATTTCACCACCATATCCATTGGACGTATGATCTCGTTTTCCTCTACGTATTTGGCAATGAGTTCGAGGAAAGGCTTGCCGTATTTCTGAGCCTTGCCGGCACCAACGCCGGTGATCTGCAACAATTCGTCTATCTTGATGGGATACTGAATGGCCATATCTTCCAGCGAAGGATCCTGGAATATAACGAAAGGCGGCAGGTCTTCCTTGCGGGAGATCTGCTTACGGAGGTCTTTCAGCAGAGAGAAGAGTGTCTTGTCGGCCGTGCTGGTCTTACCTCCACCGGCGAAGAACTCGTCTTCTTCGGTGCTGTCGTAGTCGTGGTCCATCGTAAGCATGATGGTAGTGGGTTCTTCCATCCATTCGCGGCCTTCTTTGGTAAATTTCAAGATGCCGTAGTTCTCAATATCTTTTTCCAGCAGGCGGTTGATCAGGGTCTGGCGAATTACTGCATTCCAGAACTTCTCGTCCTTCTCATAACCTTTGCCATATACATTAAGCTCGTGATTTTTAAAGGATTTTATGGCGGCAGTAGGTTTCCCGACAATGATCTGTATAAGATGGCTGGCCTTGAACTGTTCTTTGGTTTCCTGAACAGCTTCAAGCACTATCTCTATGAATTCGGTGCCTTCGAACTTGGTTTTGGGATGCAGACAGTTGTCGCAGCAGGCGCAGTTTTCTTCGTGATACACTTCTCCGAAATAATGAAGCAGCAATTTGCGTCGACACACCGACGATTCGGCATATGCAATGGTTTCGACCAGCAATTGTTTGGCAATTTCCTGTTCGTTCACCGCTTTTTTAGAAGTAAATTTTTCGAGTTTCAGTATGTCGTCATAAGAATAGAAAGCGATACAGTTGCCTTCGCCGTCGTCGCGTCCAGAACGGCCCGTTTCCTGATAGTAGCCTTCCAGACTCTTGGGCATATCGTGATGTATCACAAAACGCACATCAGGCTTGTCAATACCCATGCCAAAAGCTATAGTAGCGACTATCACGTCCACTTCCTCCATGAGAAATTTATCCTGATTACCTTTTCTGATCTCTGATTCCAGACCGGCATGGTAGGGCAGTGCCTTGATGCCGTTCACCTGAAGTGTTTCGGCCAGTTCTTCCACCTTTTTGCGGCTGAGGCAATAGATAATACCTGATTTACCTTGATGACCTTTAATATACTTGATGATATCCTTGGCAACATCTTTGGTCTTGGGCCTTACTTCGTAGTAAAGGTTGGGCCGGTTGAAGGAAGCCTTATATACATTGGCCTTCAGCATACCCAAGTTTTTCTGAATGTCGTGCTGCACTTTGGGTGTAGCCGTAGCCGTAAGGGCCACCACTGGCACATCCTGCCCTATGGCTTTCACCGTAGGTTTTATGTTGCGGTACTCGGGGCGGAAATCGTGTCCCCATTCCGAGATACAGTGTGCCTCGTCAATAGCATAAAAGCTAATAGTAAATTGTTTGAAGAATTCGATGTTCTCTTTCTTGGTAAGAGTTTCGGGAGCTACGTAAAGTAGTTTGGTCTTTCCGGCCAGTAGGTCCATACGGACATCGGCCATTTCCTGTTTTGATAAGGAGGAGTTCAGAAAGTTCGCAATTCCTTTGTCGACACCAAAATTGCGGATATTATCTACCTGATTTTTCATCAGGGAAATTAAGGGAGATATAATAATAGCAGTTCCTTCGCTTATTAATGCCGGTAACTGGTAAGTCAATGACTTTCCGCCTCCGGTTGGCATGATGACAAATGTATCGTTCCCGTTGATAATATTTTGTATTACCGCTTCCTGGTTTCCTTTGAAATTATCAAACCCAAAAAATTCCTTCAAGACCTTGTGTAAAGAAATGTTTTCTTTCACTTTCATTTCATAGAAGTTTATAAGTGTAAATGTAGTGTTTTTATTGTGCTGTTATTTGTCCCGCCAATTTTAGTACGAAATTATAAAAAAATACAAACAACAAAAAAGTTTTATTTACTGCAATTTTATTGTTTTTTTTTGTTTTTTTGTATAAAGATAAGAATTTTAACTAAAGTTTATCACTAATCCTAAACTATTGACTGTTCGCTTATGAAAAAAGAAAAGCTCATTTCGCTCATTATTGCTCTTGTGTTGATGCTGGGTTTGCTGCTTACTTATTCTAATCATTTCAACAATGGTTTCCATTTCGACGATTCGCATACCATCAGTAATAATGTCTACATCAGGAATATCGGCAACTTCTTTACCTTCTTTACCGATATGCGTACCTTTGGCTCCATGCCCGACAATCTGGGCTACCGTCCCGTAGTTACGGCCAGCACGGCTATAGATTATTGGATAGGCGGAGGCTACAAACCTTTCTATTTTCATTTGTCTATGTTCCTGGTTTTTGTATTGCAGGGTGTGCTGATGTTTTTTATGTTTCTGAAAATATTTTCAGTCAGCTATAAACACGAATGGACCAAATTTATTGTGCTGTTCGCTACCGCTTGGTATATGTTTCATCCGGGCAATGCCGAAATCATCAATTATATTATAGCCCGATCCGATTCCTTTTCAACGTTTTTTGTAATACTGGGATTGGTATGCTACATGGGTTCCGGGTTTTGCAGAAAATACCTCTTTTACCTGATTCCGGTAGTCCTGGGAGTATTGTCGAAAGAAACAGCGGTAATGTTTCCTCTGCTGCTGTTCTTCTATATTTTATTGTTCGAAAATAAGGTATCACTCAATAAAATGCTGCGCAGCCAGCGCAAACTGTTGTGGAAAAGCATAGTCAGCACCCTGCCTGCCTTGTTATTTACCCTGGCGGTGGCGGTCATGGTGCAGGTGATAGCCTACAAGCAAACCACCAATGCCGGACTGGCACATACTCCTGTCGATAGCACCCACGTGAAATATATCCTTACCCAGCCTTATGTGCTGTTCACCTATTTTACCAATTTCTTTCTGCCCATCTCATTGAGTTCCGATCCCGACCTCACCGTGTTTTCCTCCTGGACCGATATCCGCATGTATGTGGGCTTCCTCTTTGTTGGAGTTATGTTGTTCCTGGCTTTCGTAAGTTCGAAGAACGAGAAATACCGCCCCATCAGTTATGGTATATTATGGTTTTTCGTGGCTGCCATTCCTACTTCCGTGATGGCTGCCCTCACCCAGGTATCGAACAGCCATCGTCTGTTCTTCCTTTATGTAGGGCTTACCATAGCCATGGTGTGGGCGTTTTATGTCTTCCTTCTTAAGATTAAACCTTTGTTCGATCACAAACGATTTAATATCTCCATCATTATCATAGCCGTGGTGATGCTGCTGTCCTATGCCTATACCACACGCCAGCGCAACAAGGTGTGGAAGAATGATGCCACGCTGTGGTACGACATAGTGCAGAAAGGTCCCCAAAACCCCCGCGCCCTGATGAATTATGGTTTGACGCTCATGGCCAAAGGTTATTATTTTGAAGCGGAGTTCTATTACCGTCGTGCGCTTTCTATTTGGCCGGGGTGGCCCTATCTGCATATCAACATGGGTATACTGAAAGAAGCTACCAACCAGATAAACGAGGCAGAGCAATACTATCTGAATGCCATAACCTACAGCGGCGATACCAAACCCGATGCCTATTATTATTATGCCAAGTTCCTCTTTGGGCAGAAGCGTTCGAAGGAGAACATTCCTTACCTGTCGAAGTCAATTGCTATATCGCCGGGCTATATGCAGTCGCGCTATCTGCTAATGTCTGTTTATGCCGAACTGGGTTATTGGGAACCCCTGGCACAGCTGGCCAACGAAACACTGACCTTTGTCCCCGGCGATCCGGCTACGCTCAACTTTATAGAAATGGCGAAAGGCAAGAAATCGCAGCTCATGGTTAACAAAGAAGATGCGACCAAAAATCCTACGCCTGAGAATTATCTGAACCTGAGCCTGCAATATTACAATGCCGGCGAGTATCAGAAATGTATTGATGCTTGTAATGAGGCCCTGAAGCTAAAACCTGATTTTTCGGAAGCCTATAATAATATCTGTACGGCTTACAATGCCATGAAGATGTGGGATAAGGCCATTGAAGCCTGTAAGAAGTCCTTGCAATGCAATCCCAATAACGAATATGCCAAAGGCAATCTGAAGGTGGCGCAAGCAGCCGGGAAGTAATTGTTGTGCCGACTGAAGACAAAAGATAATCCCTAATTATTAATAAAAAAAGACCCGCTCCCTAAAGAGCAGGTCTTTTTCGTTTAATTAAAAACCAATAGAAACTTATTCTTTTGTAGGAACCAGATCATTCTTATTGAGCTTGGAAGGCGTGAAGATGCCAATCACGCCATTCAGGCCCAGACTCATGACAATATTATAGAAGAATACAAGAAAAGCCAGAAGCAATAATCCTCCGCAAATTCCTGCCAATATCATATAGAGGTTGAATTCTCCGTTATAGTAAATAGTACGGCGCAACATTCCGTTCAAGCCGGCCATGCCCATGAAAGCTCCCATACCGATGCCCCCTGTCAGGTGTGCCCAGAAGTGGAAATTGGCCAGCTTCTGACTGTATAGTTTGGCTCCGTTGGTAACAATAGGGAAGAGGATGTATACTGCCGAGTAAAGCGTCATAGTTAATCCGACCAGTACGGCCACATGAACATGAGGACCTACTATCCATTGGGTGTTGTGCAGTATTCGGTTTAGTCCTATGTCGGCCTGCATAATGCCTGCAGGAACCGCCAGGGCAAATCCCAACAGACCTCCTAATAAGAATTTCAACGGATTGGTCATTTTTAATGGACGCGCACTCCACAGGGTTGCCAAAGTGATGAAGAATGCCAGCCCTTGTGTGATAAGTTCGAATGCTGTGACCATTTCGCCTGAGGCTATTTTTAAAATACCGGGTTGAGCCTGATCGGACATCAAATGGTGCGACCATACGGTCCACGAAACCACCAGTTCGACCAGCAGGGCGGCGCGGGCAATGTTCTGCATGAAAAGTTTTTTGCCCGTGATAAGCATGGCCAGCAGATACCAGGTTCCGGCTACAAATATCAGTACCAGTCCGTCGGCAATCAGGTCCAGTCCCCACCAAAACCAGTTTTTATAGAGTAGGGCATCCACGGAAGTGTTTTTCAGATCGTTTCCGGTAAGGTGGCCTATCATATAAACCAATATCAACACGCCGGTGAAAAGGATGATGCCAGCATTTAGGGCGGTGTCGACAGTGCCGCGGGCAATGGCTGCTACTGGCAAAGATATCAGGTGTTCCTTCTGTTTTTCTTTTTTGCGGAAGAGGTTGGTCATGCCGCTAATACCCAAAGCCGATGCTATAAGTTTGCCGGCAGGTTGTTTTTCCCAACCTTCGGGGGTATACATAATGGTCTTGAAAATATTAATAACAAAAAACACTGTTCCTAACATTACCAAAGCAATTCCCACCACAAAGAAGGTACCACCTATGGGACTGAATTGTGTGAAATCAGCAGGCAGAGGCCAGTAGAGTGTGTAGAGGGGGGCATAATGTGTGATGAATCCGGCCAACCAGAAGATAAGTGTGCCGAAGGTGATGAGCGCCCAGGTGTAGCGACCCAGTTTGACGCTCCATAAAGGTTTTCCCATCAGGTAAGGAACCAGAAAAAGAAAGGCACCGAACACCAGCGAGTAGGTCGATCCGAAGATTCCTACCAGGGGATGGGCCGTCAGAATAGCAAAATATTGAAAATCGGGAATTCCCTCAATGGGCTGTATTTGGTAGATGCGCATGATCATGCCTTCTATCACGGCAAAACCGTAATAAACCAGTCCGACCACCACAAACCTGAGTACAAGTTTCTGCATAGGGGTGAGGGTTTTGTGTTTGAACATACCCTGCTCACCGTTCATAAATGTTTGTATAAAACTCATTGCTTTAATGTTTTTAAGTTTCTAATAATATTAATTGGCGATCACTTCCACCGCATCTTTCAGAATCATCTGGGCACCTTTGGGTCCCGAATACTCAGTGGACCGTATGGTGTATACCCCGGGATAATCGAATTGCCACAGTATGTCGTTGTTGTGGCCGGGCACTACCTGCATCTGAAAGACCATGGAGTTGTCCTGGCGGAAAAGTCCGAATCCGTAGGTAAGATCCTGCGAACTGACGTTGAACAGGGCTTTATCGCCGGCATTGATCACCAGTTTTTCTGAAGGCAGATGAAACTGATGATTGGAGATGGTAATGTCGAATACCTTATCCGCTTTGATCTCGGCCCTGTTGATATCCATAGGGGCCCACGGAATGGTATTGTAGGTTACGATGTGCAGAGAAACTCCCAGCACTATAAGCATGCCTGCGAACGAATAGAACAGTGCATTGCTTACTTTATTACCCTTTCCGGGGCGCTGGACCCGAAGTCCGAACCAACCCACCAAAAGGATAATTACGATCGCATAGCAAGTGTATGCGATGGTTTGTCCATGAAGAACAATTTGTGAATCAACCATAATTTGTTGTTTTTAAGTGTTTAGAAAATGAATTATATGTTTACAATTGGAGGTCCTGCCAGTTTCAGGTCGGCAAGGGTGGTTGAACCTAATACTTTTCGTATTTCGGTTTTCACTACGGCCCATTTGTCGTGCATGGCACATTTTTGCCCGAACGAGCATGCCTTGATACCGAAGAAGCACATATCGCTGATGAAATCTTCCCCGCAGGCACTCACAATATCCAGCATCGTAATCTCTGCATTGGGTTTGGCCAGCTTGTAGCCTCCGCGTATGCCCTGTACGCTGATCATCAGCCCGCTTTTCGACAATATGGTGAGTTGTTTGCGTAGATAGCGGTAGGGTATTTTCAAGGTTTGAAATATCTCGTCGGCGCTGTAAAGTTTGGCTTCATCATTGGCCATATAACTGAGGATGCGAAGGGCGTATTCTGTTGTCTTATTGAAGTTCATAAAATGATACCTTTTGGTATTGTTTTCGGCAAAAGTAAATATAATTTGGAATAAACAAGAAAAAAATAAAAAAAATGTAAAAATGGGAACTTGCCTTTTGGCTCTATTTGCATTGGTCAGGATAGAGAGAGCAGGGGAGTATAAATTTGACCCTGTGGTTTCCCTATCCTAAATCCTAAAATTGATATTTTATGCTAACAGGCCAGAATTAATTAGAAGGTAAAGACTTGTTTAATCGCCTTATTAGGGAAGAGAATATGTCTATACAGTAGTATAGGCCCGTAGGTTGCGCCAGAAACCCACTTATACTGTTGTACAGACCAGTTTCTGGCGACAGGAATGCGCCATGTATGTTGTATGGACCAGTTTCTGGCGACAGAAACCCCTCTATCCTGTTGTACAGACTAGTTTCTGGTGACAGGAACCCATCTATACAGTTGTATAGACTAGTTTCTGGCAAGAGGAATGCATCTATACGGTTGTATAGGCTAGTTTCTGGCGACAGGAATGCGCCTATACAGTTGTATAGACTGGTTTCTGCTGACAGAAACTAGTCTATAACGATTCGCGTTTGGGTATATATGATCCCGGATTTCAACATAACACAGTACATAACCCCCTGAAATGAAACGCCCTCAGCAATGGGTGTTGCTGAGGGCGCCCTTACATTATTTTCTATTTGATCTCTTTTACAAATTTTTCAGATGTTTTCTTGTCAATGTTTACCAGGCCTGATTCGCTGCAATAATTCTGTCCTATGCCCAATACCCAGGTCAGGAAGGTTTTCAAGGCGGCATCTTTGGGTGAGTTTTTGGTTACCAGATATAGCGTACGGGCAGGAGGGGAGGGATACTTGCCTTTGCTGATGGCCGTTTTCAGATCGTCAGACGAGTCGAACACCAGTTCGTTGTCGTCGGCCTGGCCGTTGGCATTCAGGTCGACAGGGTATACATAGATATTGCCCCGGCGCGCCTTGGTCTTGGGATCGTAGATCTGGCTCATGCTGCAATAGCCTATGGCAAACTTTTTTGCTGCCACCGTATTGGCCAGCGACTGGTTGTTATACATGCTGGTTCCCTTGAGCTTTTTCACATCCATCTGCAGAAAAGAGGCCCAGCAATGCGAAGTGCCGCTGGTGTCGGGCAAAATACACACCTCAATGGCATCAGTGGCTTTGTTACCCAGCAGTTGACCCCAGGTTTTGATGCTTCCGTTGAACACAGCGGCCAGCTTTTTCACAGAGATTCCTTTCTGAACAATGGGCTGAATATAATCGTTATCGAAACTGACCACCGGCAACACCGCATCGAGAGCTACAGGCACAGCATACAATCCGTCTTTCACTTCCTGTTCCGTCAGAGGACGCGAAACCATGGCCACTTGAATGCTTCCTGCTTGAACCAACTTAAGACTATTATCGCTGCAGGTCACGCGGTTCTCAATCACTATTTTGGGATATTCTTTCTTAAATTCCTGTGCCCATTTCATTGTCAAAGGAAACAATACATCTGAGCCATTAATAAGAATAGTGCCACTCAGATCCGATATATTATTATTTTCTGTGCTTTTCTTCTCTCCGGCGGGTCCGCAACTTTGCATAAGTATTACCATCAGAG
Source organism: uncultured Bacteroidales bacterium (assembly GCA_964599365.1). GTDB lineage: Bacteria > Bacteroidota > Bacteroidia > Bacteroidales > CAIWKO01 > CAIWKO01. The sequence continues at coordinate 2,301 of CAZRFL010000087.1, read as the reverse complement.
GCAAAAGGAATACTATCTTTCTCATGTTTTTTTTGTGGTCAAAATTACTAGTTTTTTTGGCTATAGGCGAAATTAATAGGTCACAATTTTGTCTGCATCCGACAAAGCCTTATATTTGTTTAAAATTCCACCTATGATCACACTGAAAAGGGCCACCGAAGCCGAAGCCGATTTTGTGGTAAAAGCCATCATCGAAGCCGAGAAGAGCGGAACCGATAAACTCAGCTATGCCACCATGTTTGGACTTACCGAAGCGGAGGTGGCAGAGATATTGAAGAATGCTGTGCTGGAAGACATACCCGGACAGGAACTCTGCCTTTCGGGATTTATGATAGCCTTTATTGATGAGGTAGCCTCCGGAGCTGTTTGTTCATGGATAGAGGCTGCCGAAGAGATACCTTCCTCCTTGCTCAAGGCCAATATATTGTATCACTTTTTGGGAACCGAAAAGCTGGAAAAAGCCGGTGAAAACTCTTCGCTGCTGGAACAGATCAATATACCCCGCGAAGCCGGGACGATTCAAATAGAATCTGTGTTCGTGAACAATAAATTCAGGGGTTTGGGCGTTTCTAACAAATTAATTCTCGAACTGATCAAGGATACCCTATTAAATTCACCCGGAGTGAGCAAAATTCAGATACAACTGGCAGCCACCAACCAACCCGCCCTTCGTTCGTACGAAAAACTGGGGTTCCGTACCGTTGCCATCCGCCACTGTGAGGATGCCCGCATACTGCAGTTTTTACCTTCGGATACCAAGATCATGATGGAACTTTCGGTCGGGGAGCTTATCTCTCAGGGCCTGCTAAAGATGGAATAATGAATATATACGTAAAAAAAAGAAGGTGGAAGATATGGCTCTTCCTCACGGCAATGGTGATCTTTGGATTGTCGCTGTGGTATATCGATACCATGGCCAAGCAGATAGAATCCGAACAGCGAAGTAAGATAAAACTTTGGGTGAATGCCATCAATAAAAAGGCCAGTCTGGTGAATGCTACCGACACATTTTATTCGCTTTTGCAGGACGAAGAACGCAAAAAAGTGAAGCTTTGGGCAAATGCTTACCTCTATGCCATCAATTCACCGTTGAACACTCCCGACCTTACCTTCTACACCGATATCATTGCCGACAACAACACCATTCCGGTCATCATCACCGACGGCAACCGCAATATATTGCTGAGCAAAAATGTCGACTTCGATCAGAATGCAGTAAAGGTACTTTCGGGCGATTTGCTTCAGGAATATTCGGTATATCCGCCTATAGATGTCAACTACCTGAGTAAAACCAAAAACCTTTTGTTTTATAAAGACTCGAAAATATTCACGGGCCTCAAGGAAGTATTGGAAAAACAGGTGAAGTCCTTCCTTTCGGAGATAGTCACCAATGCCCCTTCGGTGCCTGTCATCGTCACCGATTCATCGCGCAAACATCTGATAGCCTATGGCAACATCGACACCCTGAAGATAAAGGATAAGGCCTCAGTGGCCGAATTGATACGTTCCATGGAATCGGAGAACAACACCATCAAGGTGGACCTCCCGGGCGAAAAAGATTGTACAGTTTTCTATAAAGATTCCGCCTTACTGGTTCAGTTGAAATACTTCCCTTACGTGCAGTTCATCATCATTGCCGTTTTTCTCTTCATAGCTTATCTGTTGTTCAGCACATCGCGCCGCTCCGAGCAGAATCAGGTATGGGTGGGTTTGGCGCGCGAAACGGCTCATCAGCTGGGCACACCCCTATCGTCACTCATTGCCTGGGTCGAATTGCTGAGATTAAAAGGCATAGAAGAAGAGAACCTCACCGAGGTAACCAAAGATATCAAACGGTTGGAGACCATCACCGAACGATTTTCCAAGATAGGCTCCGAACCCAAGCTGGTAGAGACCGAGATCGTAAGCCTGATCAACAACTCCATAGATTATTTAAAGAAACGCACCTCGAAAAAGATCACCTACATTCAGAAGTCCTCCTCCCCTCAGATCATAGTCCCAGTGAATCATTATCTGTTCGAATGGGTGATTGAGAATCTTTGCAAGAATGCCATAGATGCCATGAGCGGAAACGGCAGCATTGAGATCGATATCACGGAAGAGCCTAACCATGTTTTTATCGACATAAGCGATACCGGAAAAGGTATCCCAAAATCGAAATTCAAGTCTATCTTCGATCCGGGATACACCAGTAAAAAAACTGGTTGGGGCTTGGGTTTAACCTTGGCTGAACGTATCATCGAAAATTACCACAAGGGCCGCATCTTTGTAAAATCTTCGGTATTAGGCAAATGATCAACG
>CAZRFL010000086.1:0-18119 GCA_964599365.1 uncultured Bacteroidales bacterium | reverse complement strand
GAGCGTCAGCGGACTGATTTTAGGGATAAACTTAGTATGATACCATTCTTTGCTCTTCACGCGTATCATCACAAAACGTGTAAGGAAACCTGCAATAAACGGAATGCCCAAATAAATGAAAACGCTTTTGGCGATCTGCCCAATCGTAATTTTTTCCACAAGATCGTTGGTCGGTATTCCGAACCATCCGGGTAGAACGGCAATAAAAAAATAAGCGTACACCGAAAAGAACAGCACCTGGAAGATAGAGTTAAATGCCACCAAACCTGCTGCATACTGAGTGTCGCCTTTGGCCAGATCGTTCCATACGATTACCATAGCGATGCAGCGGGCCAGACCTATCATGATGATTCCATACATGTAGGGTAAGTTGGCGTTATTTTCGCCTGGGAACAATTTGAAAAATGCAATGGCAAGGGCAAACATCAACACCGGACCAATCACCCAGTTCTGAACTAATGACATTCCCAAAACTTTAAAATTGCGAAACACATCACCCAGTTCTTCGTATTTCACTTTGGCCAGTGGGGGATACATCATTACAATGAGTCCAATGGCAATAGGGATATTGGTAGTACTATCAGGTGAGGATTTCAGCGAATCCCAGAATTGAGCTATGGCCGGGAAAAAATATCCCGAAAGAACTCCAATGGCCATGGCAAGAAATATCCACAGCGTTAAGTAGCGGTCAAGAAAACCCAGACGTTTGTTGGAAGGCATGGTGACAATTATTTAATAATACAATTATACAATTTGAAAATTATACAATGATACAATTTGGAAATTACTTTGTGTAACTTCGTGCATTCTTCGTGTACCTTTGTGTAATAGATTTCGGTGTTCCATTTGGTGTTTTGGTGATTTAATGGCATTTTTCATTTTATTGTTTTAATGCGGTCACTAAATTGATTTAACAACAAGTGCTTCCAGAATCGGAACAATCGCAACTGGCTTCCGTTCCTCTTAATAGTCCGTTGATTATTCCGGCTGCGCAACCCACTCCTGAACGAACACTAATAGCATTCTCGGGACAGTTTTTAGCACAGGCTCCGCATTCCATACAATAATCCTTATGCTGTATGAAAGCCTTTTTGTCCTGCATTATAAATACTTCATGGGGACAAACCATAATACAAGTTGTGCATCCGTTACACTTTTGCCGGTCGAGTTCCAGCGTTACCACATCGGTTAAGTAAGTTAATGTTCTCATGTTGTCAAATAAATAAAGTAATAATCCAACCAATTAAACCAATCGCTGCAGCACCAATTTGCAAAGGAAGCGACAGTTTCATCTCTTTTTGAACACCCGATAGAGATGTAAAAGTGGAAGACCCTGTAAAGTTCATAGCCATAAAAGATGAAATGCTCCCCATAATCAGAAACCACGAAAGAACCTCAAAAATACTATCCCCTAAAAAATGGAAGAATAAAAGCATAGCTGCCATCAACCATCCTATAAGCAATCCTTTTGCTGAAAAACGCTTGAAGGGTATCCACGGAAGCAAAATAGGGGTGAGCACGCAGCCCGAAACATAAGCTGCCAATAAATTAATAACTGCATTTCCTCCATGTTCCCATGCCCGATCAACAGAATAACCATGAAGGTTCAATCCTGCCAAAATAAAGAATACAGCGGGAATCAGAATCATTAAATACTTCCCGTAAGTAATCTCGACGGGTATAAGTTTCATTCTTTCCCAAATTGGAAAATCTACTTTTCGCATTTCAGGGGTTGCTTTGTTTCCTGATGCCACAAAGGCTTTGATGTCCTCAGCACGAACAGGACCAAAAATTACCCTGAACCCCGACTTTTCTTTTATTTCGTGAGCCGAAATACCGGGAGCTCCCAACTGCGGAACAATAATCTTTCGGTGATTAACGATATTTAACAGAGCGTGTATCTTAATTCTGTTGATGATCTCCTGTGTTCCGAAGGTTCCTTTTCCGGCAGCGCACCAAACATTGACTCCTTTGGTGTCAATCACCAGTATCCATGCATTGAGTCCAAGTAAGGCTCTTCGTAGATGATCGAAACTCAATTTAAAATTGGCAGAAACAAAAACTTCCGAATCTCCGTCAGGTTGACCCACCGCATACAATCCGGGCTCCACAGTATAATTCATACGTCCTAAATTCCAGCGAACTTTTATGGTTTGCCATATATCTGCACGGCTCCATTCGGCAGCCACCTGAGGAACTGGTCCAAATATGGTTTTAATGTTTCCGATAATAAAATCCTGATGCATTGATTCTAAATTGTAATTAAAAAATAAAAACCTATAATAATCATGATAATACCTGCGGCATATTTCAGGATATTGGCAAATCCCGAAAGCGATTTTGATATTTTTCCCACACCCAATCCTATTCCTATCATGGCTACAGCCAATGTTATTCCATACCCGAGGGCATAGGCAAACAACATGAGTACGCCCCAGAGTGTGCTGCCCTTTACAAAGGATGCTGCCAGTATAACCGGCATAAAAGGGCTGCAGCATAATCCGCATAAAGATGAAACGCCACCAATTGCGAGGCCAAAAAGTATAGCCCCCCATACACCACTTTTCTGCTTTTTAAGATTGATTGAGAATCCCGGAATCCTGAAGGGGAAAATGTCAAGCGTGTACAAGCCAAAAATAATTGAAATCAATCCGGCTGCAATTTTCCAATAACTGCCCATGGATATGCTGATGAATTCACCCGCATAACCAATGATACATCCTATTGTCGACATGGACAGTATGGTGCCTATAAGGAAAAAGATGCTGCTCCAGAGTATAGCCTTTGTTCTGCCTGTGGCTCCTACAGCACCGGAATAACCAACTACAGTTCCTATGACGGCATAATTACATCCGCAACTGAATACGCCTACCACACCCAGCAGAAACACTGCGAAAAGTATGGATATTCCCGCCTGATCAGAACTTAAGGCTTGTTGAATCCATGTTTCCATTACTTTTTGTCTTTCTTATCGCAACAGGAAGAATTTGCATTAGCACAACAGGGTTTGGTAGAATCAGAAGAACTTACTTTTTCGTTCTTAACCATAGCCGATTTATTGTCAGAAATGTTATTGTTGCTGGTTACTTTGATCACCACAATAGTAACTGCAGCTACAATGACCACTATAAATAGTATCTTAGCCCACAGTTTACTTTTTTTAGGTTGACAGCAACCATCATCGCATCCGCAATCTTGTTTTACTTGATTTTCCATTTTACTTATTTTTTATTGTGTTAAGAAATTGTTTGAATTCAGTTCTAATTTCATCTCTTACTTTGCGATAAACCGGCATTTTTTCCTCATCAGTTCCTGTCGCATCTGCAGGATCTTCAAAACCAATATGCAGACGACGCTTCACTTTTCCGGTAAATACCGGGCAAATCTCTTTGGCACCATCGCAAACAGTGATAACATAATCAAAATCGGTTTCCAAATATTCATCAACTTGTTGAGGAATCTGCTGACTGATATCTATACCAATCTCAGCCATGGCTTTTACTGCGTAAGGGTTGACTTTTTTTTCGGCTCTGGTTCCTGCCGAATATACTTCCAGCGAAGTATCAAATGATTTCAGAAACCCTTCAGCCATCTGGCTGCGGCAGGTGTTTCCGGTGCAAATGATTAGTATTTTCATGTTTTTCGATTTTAACAGCAAGTTTTAATATCCGTGTCTTCTAGAAATCTTTCCAGTACTTTTCTGAATTTGGACAGGTTTTCAGAACAAATGCAGTAGTTCACACGCGTTCCATCAATCTCTCCTTGTATCATTCCGGCTTTTTTTAGTTCCTGCAAATGTTGAGAAACAGTGGTTCGACTCAAGGGTATTTCCGTGGTGATATCTCCCGATATACAAGTTTTGGTAACGGCTAAATATTTTAATATGGCTACACGGGCTGGATGGGAGAGGGCTTTGGCAATGCGTGCTATTTCTTTGGCATCATCATCAAAGTGTTCTGTTTTTGAGAAAGTCATGTCTTAATGTTTTATGACGCAAACATACGACATTAATTTTACACGACAATAAAGCTTATGAAATATTTTTTTTAAAAAAATTTAAGTACTAGAGGGCTTGCCTAATTAACAGGATAATAACTGAGTTACTATAATCCTGGTTTTAGCCAGATGGCTAATTGAGTAGAAAAATACTAAAGGTTCAGCATTAACCTTTAGTTTCGTCGAGATTATTATGAGCGTCGCCGCCTATGCTGTAATAATTGTTTTCTTCATCTTCACTGCCTATCTTTTCCTGTTCGTCATCCAGTTCCGAACCGGGAACATCCAAATAGTTTCCGCACATTTCGTCAAGAATATATTTTTCGTGAAGTGCCTTTACCTTTTCATCTTCATTGAGGTCCTTCTTCTTAGTGATATCCTCAGGATTGATCTCCTTTTCTTCCCTAAATTTACTATAAATATCTTCATTAGCAGGATAGGAGGGATACCCGGCTATATTGTATTTTTTTTCTTTTCTGATTTTTATGCTCATGAGCATAAGGTCTATTTGCTTTTTCATTTTGTTTGTGATTTAATGAAGCATCAAAGATGAGACGCTTTCATAGTAAAAGCATTACATTTTTCGTGAAAAAAATTACATAATTCGCACTATGGCTGATCTTACGTATGGTAGGTGTTTTACCAGTTCAAGAATGGATTTCTTGATAAGCTTGCGTTGTAATATTTTTTGTCGCCGGTGACTTCCTTACCTACCCATTCGGGCAAGGCGAATTCTTCCGTTTCACTTTTTAATTCAATTTCGGCTATCATCAGGCCTTGGTTATCTTCCAGAAATTCGTCGACTTCCCAAAGATGATCCCCAAAGTGTATTTTGTAGCGATATTTTGTCAGGCTGCTTACAGCAAGCGTATCAAGCAATAGTCCTGCTTCCTCAAAGGGTATTTCGTATTCGTACTCCATTCGGGCTATGCCTGAAGTTTTTCCTTTAATGGTAATAAAACCTTTGCTTCCGGCTTGCCTAACCCTTATGGTCTTGAGTGCATCAGCATGAAGATAGCCCTGACGATAGAACTCCTTAAGTGGTTTGTCGATGATTTGCCATTTATCCTTATTAATTAAAAACTTTCTTTCGATTTCAAATCCTTGCATACAAACTGTTTTATAAATTAAAAGTGCAAAGGCTAAATTACTAAAATAAGCCCTTACCATGGATTTTGGACACATTATTCCTCTTCCCAGATAAACGCATCCTTAAAGGTAATATCCAGACGGGGCATCATAAAACCTCCGGCCGTTATTTCTTTTATAACAGCGCCTATTCTCAGTGTTTTATTAATGTATTCGGAGTTTATGGCTTTGCGAATACAATCGGTATCTATCATCTCGTATCTTTCGAATATTTGTATCACGGTCATGTCTGTGTTGGATGAACAGGAATAAAACGCTGTGGAATCGTCGTTCAGGCTGAAGCAATTGAATATACCGTTGGGAATAAATTCTTTGGGCGGGGTGATGATAGTGGTGCCCACCAGTTTTTCCGTTTTTGCCAGCGCCTGTTCTTTGCTGTATTCTTTTTCGCCTAGTTTGGCGGCGACACACCGTAAATACATATACCTGATGATGGCAGGAGCTGCTAAACTATCGTCTTTCTCAGTAAATTTGTTGAGATAGGAGAGACTTAGTTTTTCGGCTCCCGACCAGTTTTCTTTAACTAAGAGATCAACCAATTTATCCCATTCCTTATCTGAGATCTTATCTTCAGAGGTTTGAGCAGGGAGTTGCCAGTTTACCCAAAGGGGCAATAATAAGAGCAATATGATTTTTACGATTTTCATATCTGAAATGGCATGAGAAGGGTTTAATGGTTCATTTTTCTTATTTCCCGCCAAATGCCCATGATATGCCTACGTTAAGTCCTATGCTGTTGAAAGGATAATAATCTTTATTGGTTTCGTAAGGTTGGTTGTCAGCATCGGGTGAAGCAGGAGTGGAGTGGGAATAATGGTCCACATAAACCGTTTCTATCTCTCTGACAGTCATGCCTTGTAATTGGTCTACTCCATCAATAGTGTATTTGGTTATCTCTGCTTTGGTAGGAGCATAGCTTTGTGCAATGAGTCCGACTTCAGCAAATATTCCAAAGTTTTTGGGTAATTGATAGGTCGCACCCAAAGCACCTGCAAATCCGAGCGATACGTTGCCTTTTCCTTTTTCTATCTGTTCAGTGGTTTTGGATACACCTGCTGTATTCACATCTGTACGGATGTCTTCGTATTGCATTTTGTTTAGGACGCTGATCACCAATCCGAATTTCAGATAGGGTTTTACTTTCCAATCGCCTGCTGTGATGCGAACGGCCGGGATAAACCTCAACATACTGCCTTTTACCTTGATTTCCTCATTGGAACTGTGCACCAGGCTGGTATAGGTATTGTTGTTTGAGTTAGTCTGATCCACATAGGTGGAGTTGTCAGTGTTGATGTAGTTTGATTTGTAGCGTGTAATATTGGAACCAATCAAATAATCAATCCCTAACTCAGCGCCAATATAATCTGTGACCATATAGCCAACATTTAGTCCGGTGCGAACTCCACGGCCATAAGAGCCTGTTCCTTTAAGATTCTTACTGTCTACTACCGAATTGTAGGTGACAGAATGATCGGTATTGACTCCGTCGAAAATATCAAGGGTGCTGCTGGTGCTGTTGTTGTAATAATCATTACCCATGCGGTTGGAAGTCGCCGATAATCCATATCCTGCTCCCAGGGTGACGTAAAATTTCTGTGAATTTGCTTGCATGGCCACCATCATTATAATGATAGTCAGTAGTATCTGCGATCTGATAAACTTTTTCATAAGGTTAGGTTTTTGGTTTTACCAAAAGTAAGGTTTTTCTGAACTTCAGAAGAAAAATCGATATAGTTTATTTCGCTCTTAACCTTTTGTATTACAAGAGCACATAATGAATGCAAATACAAGCCAAAGGCAATTCTAGGCGAGGAAAATATGAAAGATCCGAAAGCAGCTATTTGATCAGAAGCTTACAATTCATTATCCTGGTTTCTCCCTGCAGATTCAAATGATAGATACCCGCAGGAAGATCGTACTGACTCAAATCCAGAACGGTAGTAGCAGAGATATTTCTTCTGAATACCTTGCTTCCCTTTCCATCCAATAATGTGATAATGATTTCTTCGTTCAAGGGATCAGTTATGGTGAGGGATGCGTTATGGTTGACAGGATTGGGGTAAACCTCCATGATCTGCGCTTCTGTTTCGTTTACAGAGGTAGTGTAGGAGGGTAGGTTGATGTTGTCGATGTAGATATTGTTTCCCCACAAACCAATATTTCTGAAAATTACCAGAAGATGGGGAGTTCCTGAGTATGCTGACAGGTTCACAGTATCCTTCCGCCATTCAGTAGCGGTTGGCGTGTAATAATTTGAATTATTGGGTGCAGTAGTAAGGCTATTTCCCCATTTTTTGTAAACCTGTGTAAATGTCAGGCCGCAATCGGTGGAAACCAACACTGCGAGCGTATCGGTATACTGACCTCCATAACAAGCATGAGCTACATCAAATACCAGATTGGTCGTGGCGGGGTTGGCGAAATTTACGGAAACCCGCATATCGTCCCAATTGCCGTGTGAATCATTATCGAAATTGTTGAAGATGGCACATTGCGAACTACCCCCAAAGCCTCCTGCGGCTGAATTTAATGACCATTGAGCATCGTTCTCAGGATTTACTATCATGATCTCAGAAGGAGGGAAGCTTGCCTGAAATCCTTCCTGAACCAAAAGAGGAGGGACAAACGCACTGACGTTCACATACAAGGAATCGCCTGTCGTATGTCCGCTGCCATCCGTTACCGTAAGCGTTGCCAGATAAGTGCCCGGGCTGCTGAAATATACATGGGGATTTCTGAGGTTGGATGTGGCCGGATTTCCTCCCTGAAATGTCCATTGCCAGCTTGCTCCAGTATGATTTAATACAGAGTAATCATCAAAATAGAAGGAATCGGCCACACATACCACCGTTTGCTGAAGCTTATCTACCGTGATCTGTGCCACAGGCGAGGAGGGCTGCTCATACAGAGGACTTTCCCATATCCCTTTGCCGTATGAAGCAATGCGTAACTTTCCATCGCGGAAGAAAGGGTGTGCGATATCCGAATTGAAATAGGCTGGCAAACTGTCGTTAAATATCTGCCATTCGGTAAGCGCATTGTTGCGATAGAATACGGTTCTACCGGAACAATAATAAATTCCGCCATTGGTATTGGGTATGGTTGCCAGGCTGTGGGCATCTTCGCCATTCAACATGGCTGTAGTAAGATTGGTCCATGTGCTGCCTCCGTTTATTGTTTTGAATATCTTCGAACCATTGGCCCCATAGGTGTAGGATATCCACAAAACATTGGCATTGGTGTAATCCAGAGCCAACAACATCACCCGGCTGTTGCCCGCAGGAATGGTAACCGAAGTCCATGTGGTGCCTCCGTCTATGGTTTTCCACAAAGTGCCTGTGCTGCCCGATTGGGGCTGTTGATTAACATACATCACCTGGGGGGTGCTTCGGGATATTTGAATGTATTTTACCTGATTGTTGGTATTGGTGCCGAATGTCTTTAATAAACTGAAAGAGGCTCCGCCATCGGTGGTTTTCCATAACTTGTTGTCTTTTCCTAAGAATCCTATATTGTAGCAGGAGGGAAGGAAGGTTATTTCGCTGGATTCTCCCGGATAATAACTTTCGTTTGGACTCATTCCCAATCCAAAAGAACCCACAGGATCGACAATATTTTCGGGAAGATATTTTCCGCCAATATCCGAAAAATAGGTTTTCATATTATTCCCGGGATTAACGTATCCTGTGCTGGCTTCGCCGCCGCCCAGCGAAAGGAAATTGCCCTCGCCGTAATTCTCAAAATATGCAATATTCCCGTTATGGTATAAACCGCCCACCAATACATCTTTGTTCCATCCTGAACCAAATCCCCAGTAGTCAGAACCGCGTATGCCGCTGGTTTTATGAGTGGTGGATGTGGCGAAAAAGTCAGGAGAAGTATAAATGCCTCCATCGGTGGTTACCCAATAGTTGTTGGCTATGGCCCTAAAATCCTGCATGTCTACATGAATGCTCAGGTTGCCGCCCGAAACATAACCGGCCACAGGTTCAAAAGTAGCTCCTGCATCGTTGCTGCGCCACATGTTGAGGCCTCCTATCAGTATTTTGTCGGGATCTGTAGCTGAAACCATGATGGCACAGTTGTAGAATCCCTGATGATAGGTCCATGAAGTGGTTCCATAGGCCAGATTGGGATGTGAGGCAGTGTAAGGACCTCCGGCAGGACCATTGGGAAGCGTCCAACTGCTTCCTCCATCAGTACTTTTGTACACTCCTATGTAACCGTAATCATTGGCTTTGGCTTCGCCAATCAGATAAGCATACACACGGTTGGGATCGGCAGGGGTGACACCTATTCTGGCGCCTCCGTCGTTGCAGGCAGGGTCGGATGAAGTGTACCATCCAGTGGTTTGCTGCGTCCAGCTGGCGCCCGAATTGATAGAAGTGTAGAATTCACACAGTTTTAATGTTGGATTGTCTTTCACCAGATAAACTATGCTGCTGTTGCCCGTGTTGAACTTGATATCGAAACATTTCTGTGCATACAACTGTGTGAAAGCGGAGCCACCGTTGATAGAACGGTAGAGTCCTGCATCGCCTGCCACCATTACGATCTGTGTGTTGGCATCGTTGATCAGAATTTCGTTTGCATTCAGACTGCTTACGGTGAGTACGGTAGACCATGTGAGTCCGCCATCGGTGCTGCGTTTCACGAAAGTGCTGCTTCCGGCAAAAACAATGTTGGGATTGGTTGGATCTACTTCCAAAGCCGATATGCCTCCGTTAAAGTTCTCACCCATGCTCACACATCTCCATGAGGCCGCCCCGTCGGTGCTTTTATAAACTTCGCCGGGCTCGGTGCCGCTATAGAGTATACTGGGCGAAGAAATGCACTGATCAATGGTGTAAACATTGGTTTGATTGTTGGCGGGTTGATAGGTGTTGTCGTACACCTGATAAGGACCCACTGCCGACCAGGAAGCGCTGCTTTTTGCATGACTGCTTTGGCTGAGTTTGTTTCGGTATTCGTTATCGCTTTTAGCCTCTTCAGTCAGATCACGCGGGATCACAAAACCATTTTCAGTAAGCCTGCTTTCTACCGCACGGCGCCAGCGTTTGTAATACTGGGTATGATAACTCTTTACAAAATCGTGATTGCTGTGGTATTCCTTATACAAAGCGTCGACCTCAAAAACATTGGGCGAGGCGCTGTACATTTCCTGAGCCCAGGTAGGCAGGGTGTTTATTTCGGCTTCGGACGGAAGGTACATCCGCTGTGCTTGCATGGTAAGGCATAAGCCTGTGAGCAGTAGGAGGAATAATATGCTTCTTCTCATAAAATGGTGTGTAAATTAATTTATCCCAAAATTAATAATTTTCTCTATCGCTTACTCACTCATTGTATGAATCAGCGGTCCAAATGAATCAGGACAGGTTCATCTGATTTTTTTGATTTGACTTATCTAAAGTGATTGGTGAACCTTTTCAGTTGACACTGGCGTAATCGTTTACTAAATAACCCTTCTGTTCTTAAATTAATTCTTTCCTTAGTCTATTTTAATAAAACTCTTAGCCACATTATCTTTTTCATCAGTTAATACGACAAAATATGCACCAACCGGAAGTTGAATAATATCTACAACTGAATTGGGAGTTATTAAAGATTGTTCGAGCCATAACTTACCTTGCAAATCATAAATCCGGATGAAATGGTTCCCGTTAATATTAGTCTGGATATGTAATGACGTATTGGCAGGATTTGGGAAAATGCTAAAAATATCGTTGTCTGAATTCTCCCCGACATACAGACCATTGTCAATAAGAGTGCTGGTTGTATTGGTAACTATTGGGGTGTTGTAATCGAAATAGATATAGGCCTTATTCGTGATAATATCGCCCAACACACATGAACCCATAGGTTTGATGCTGTATTTTACATAACCATGACTGAGGGGTTCGTTGTGTAAGCTATCGACCAGATTGATATGATAGAATCTGAACCAGACCATGTTGCCACTCAAATCAACCGTCACGTGATGGCTTGAACTGGTCAATTGAAAACTATTCGGATCAAGTTTCTGGCTAAGGGTGTCTGCCAGAATTACAGTGAAAGCAGTATCGTTGCCTGTATTTTGAAAATGAATGGTATATTCCAGCGGGTCGCCATGGCTTATAAATGCAGGACTTATATTTCCCCGGGGATATACGTCTTTCGAATTAGGATCAAACGAGCCTGTGATCAAAGTGTGAATGGTATCCGAATTGTTTGAGGGAGTGATGTCGGTGATATCAGGGGCAGAAACATAAGCCAGCACCGCACTTCCGAGAGGAGCCGACACCGCAACGGTATATTCAATGATGTAACTGATCTGTTCCGTTGGATTCAGGTTATAGGCAAGGGTGGCATTATTCCCTGCCATACTTATGGCTGCCGGTATACACGATGAAATGTCAATATCCGGATGATTTAAAGCGAGGGACATAGTGCCTGATTTGGGTGTGGTTCCTATATTTTTAAGAGTGGCGTGCGCAATGCCTGTGAATCCGGGCCGCAGTTGTCCCAATACCATATCTATCACCAAGTCGTTTTGGCCGGCAATCGGCTGAAAAGCAAAATCATTCAGCGAATCGATCTGGTTGGTTAGATTTGAAAAAACAGAGGTATAGGTAGCGGGCGTGTAAGTATAATACAAAGGGGCATCGGTTATGCTGCTGAGGTAGGTTCCTTTATCAACGCCAATTTTATATGGTCCATTAATCATAGTAGTTAATGAATTGCTTCCTTTGGTAAGTTTTAATTTTGTATCGCAAGGCACATCACCGGCATCGAAAGTAGCATTAGAGTTCAGATCGTAATAGCTGATCCCACTGATGATATTGGCACTATCGGTGTACTGTGCCACATAGTTGGACGCATTTATCTGGTTACTTGTCAATACATAACCTCCAAATGCAGCTTTGCTTCCGACATTTCCTGTAAGGTAAACCCGCGAACCTGTGCAAGCCATGCTCTGAGTGTTAAGTGTAGCAAAATTGAAACTGTAAGCAGCGCCTTTTAAAGCATTGCCATTCAGATCGACCTCTATAAGATAACAGATACAACTAAAGGTATGGGAAGGGGGAAGCGAGGTAGCATAGACCATGTTCAGGGTGTCGAACTGATTGTTGGCAACATAAGGACTGGTATAACCACAAAGATACAAACGGTTGTTGTTTTTGGTGGCACAATAGAAATGCGATTCATTGGTTCCGTATTTTTTTGCCCACAGGTAATTTCCTGCATTATCGATTTTTGTAAGGTAGGTAGAATAGCTGGAAGCTGTAAGCGGAGTGGAACCCAGTGTGATGGTGCCGCTAAACGTCCCCATCAGGTAAACATCGTTGTTTTGTGTGAGTACTTCGGTGCGCCACCACGATGAACTTTCCAGCATTTTGGCCCATACAAAGCTGCCTGAAGCATTGGCCTTGCAAATAAAATCCTGTGGCGAAGAGGTGAGGGTGGTGAGAGTGCCTGCACTGCCCAGATTCAGAACTCCTCTGAAATCTCCTCCAATAAAAACATCTTCGTTGGCAGCCATCACCAGGCTTATGCTCAAATGCAGGGAGGTTCCTCCCAAAAGAGTGGCATGTTGCCAGTTCCCGTTGTCGTCTATCACTGCATAAAACAGATTTCCGTTGTTTGGCGAAATGGTTGTAGTGCCAATGGTTTGAGGTGGTACATTATAGAAAAAAGAACTGAGGGCAATACGGTTGGTACCGTTGCCCGTTATTTTAAACACATCGGCATTGCTTGCCGCGTTTCCGGTAGATATTTTAATGGTGTTGCTCCATAAAACCGTACCGTTGGGGGCATATTTTATTACAAATGAATTATAACCGTTGGGAATGCTGATAGGAAAGGGATCACAATTTAAGGTGGTAGCATTGAGTGAGTCGCCGAAATAGCCGGTGACATAAATATTCGATTGCTGATCGGTATACAGCCCACCCACAATCACCACAGTACCACAACTGAGGCTTTTGGCCCAAACTACAGAGTCGTTTTCATCTTTTTTAACTATCAATGTGCTGAGTATGCCTCCCGAAGGAAATGTATAGTTTCCAACCGTTATGGTGCCGCTATACATGGTGGCATTGATAACATTGTTCATATTGTCTGCAGCAATACGGTCGATTGATCCGTTGGAGCTGTTAAGGGTTTTATTGGTATAAGCGTTGATGAAATTCTGGGCATGGGAGGGGAGCGTCATAAAAAGAACAACAACAATGGTCAGATATAGTTTTCGGTTCATGGGTGCCTGGTTTATTATTTGTTGGGATAATAAATTGAGTAAATGTAAGGGATTAAGGATTTTGCTGCAACAAATTTAATTAAAACATTTTAAGATTTACTTTAAATAATCTTTCGCCCCCTTACTTCTTGAACCCAAAGTTAATAATTTTTTGTTTCACTGGTATCTTCATTACCTGAAATGTGGATAATGATTGAATAGGAGACGCATCCGCCTGTGGACGGGCAGGGTTCAATTATGTATGAACTGATAGACGCTGATTAGGTGCAGTGATTGCGCTGCGGTGAATCCTTACGAGTGGACAAAAGTTCGGAGTTGGCATAGGAAAAACAGTAATTTTGTAAAAAGATAAGAAATGAGAATAAATATATGTCTTACACTATTGCTGGTGCTATTAACTATTACACTCAATGGGCAGAGCCTGTATTCTACAGCATTCGGTGATCCAAAGAACAAAGCCGTTATCTTCCTACATGGCGGCCCTGGTTATAATTGTGCCGGTTTTGAAGCTACCACAGCACAAAATCTTTCAAAGGAAGGGTATTATGTTATTGATTACGACCGCCGCAACGAAGGAAGATCGACAGGCATGAAGGCTGAATTTACTTTTCAGGAGGCATTTGATGATGTGAATAGCCTGTATAAAAAATACAAAATTAAATCGGCCACTCTTTTAGGACACAGTTTCGGAGGTGCGGTGGGCACTTTGTTTGCACAAAAATATACTTCAAAGGTAAACGCTCTGGTTTTGATTGGAGCACCCGTTAGTTTGCAGGAAACTTTTTGCACCATTGTTCATTCTGCCAAAGAAATATATCAGCAAAAACACGATAGCATCAACCTTGGCTATTTGGCCAGTATTGAAAAAATGGATACGGCTTCGCTCAAGTATAGTTCGTTTTGCTTTATGCATGCCAAACAGAATAATTTCTATTCGCCTAAACAGCCCTGCGATGAAGCCAAATCAATTTATGCACTTTATAAAACAGATACCTTGTTGATGAAATATGCTTCGCAAATGACCTATCCTGCCACTATGGGTTTCTGGAAAAATGAAAAATATACTACCATCAGTCTAACCACAACACTTAAAGAACTTATTGCTAAAAAGCTTATGGTCTATGGTTTGTATGGTAAGGAAGACGGTTTGTATTCGAAACAGCAACTTTCATCACTCGCAGATATTCTGGGCAACGACCGCCTGAGGTGTTACGACAATTGCTCGCATAATGTTTTTATAGATCAGCAGACAGCTTTTCTGAAGGCGTTGAAGGATTGGATAAAATAGATGGCTAGGTTTATAAAAAAGCCTAACCTACATACCCGCCTAAACGAATTCTCTCGGGCAAGGGCACATAGAATATGCACCATCGAGCAAAAGGATGCAGAGAAAGAAGATGAGATGCAAAACAGAATAGAGTACACACAAAATTAAAATCCTAAAATGGATGGAAGAAATTATTTTTTTTGTGCAAAAACTCCTAAATGACTAACTTTTATATCTTTATTGTCGGTAAATATTATTGATGGGCTAATTTTCGAAGAAAAATTCTTTTCTGATCTGCTCCACTCATATAATATCTGGTATTCAATGTTTTTAATATTCGAAAATATTTCAACCCATTGGCTTTTTCTGATTCTATTTCCTCTTTCACTTTGCATGGCTATTGAGTAGTTCTCTTCGTCAATTTCATAGAATTCGAAAGGATTATTATTCGAATCATTATGATCTTCAAGGTGAATGCAATGCAGCATGACTCCTTTTTCTGAAAGCATAAGTGATAGATTATCTAGTAATGGTAAAGCGTCTTTCACGGGTACATGCTCTAAAACAGAGCCTGAGTAAATAAAATCAAACTTTATGGGTAAGGTGTTTATTGCTAAATCAACAGGAGCATGATATTCAATGCCCAATTCTTTTAAATCATTAAATGATATGGATTTGAATTTTTGCAGATTTTTAAGGCGTTCTCTGATTATATCATGGTCTTCAAAAGGAGAAAGAACATCACGAATTATATATTGTACCGATTTGTTGATGGATGTTATTAAGGTTTCAGGATGTGCCACATTATCAATATCAGTGGCAATTACTTTTTTTGCACCCAATAAATAAAATATTAAGGCATGGCTTAATACCCACCCACTTCCAATTTCCAAACAAACTTTGTTTTTAATGGGATATTTGCCTGCCATACCAGCTAAATGCAATATTAGTGCAATTTGTGATGCACATAAATCAAGTCTTTTGGATCCTTCAGCAGATTCTTTTGCATTAAGAAGATTGCGATCTATTATACGAACATTATGCAATCTGTTTTTTATAAAACGTGGTAGTAAAATCCGCCCTACATTAAAAATAAGTGCTTTCAATATTTTTTTATTTTAAAACATTAGCAAATCTAGATAAAATTCTTGTTGATTGAAGCTCGTTCACATGATTTTTTTTGACTTATTTATGAATTAATACCTATTAATGTCCACAAAAATATTTTTGGTGTTTGGGGAATCGTTTTCATTTGAGGGGGAGGACGCATCCGCGAGAAGTCGGACGCTTCCGCCAAAAGTCGGACAGGGATTTATTATGAGAAATATGATTGCCGCTGATCCGCCGCGGCGGATATGATATTCGCGGATGTTGCGGGCTGAAAACTTTACAATCATTACGCAAACCCCAAATTGTTATATGGTTTTGGTTAAACGTAGTTTTTTATTTCAGTTTAAAGCTATTCAATATCTTTTCTCCAGTCGATTTGTATTTTTTAAATTGATCTAGCTCACAAGTCAACGTGAGAATATATGCCTTATCATTTTTAATCCAATAGTATTGTTCAAACTTGAGTTTATAGTTTCCCTGGACTCCAGTGTAAATTACACTTTGAAATTCATTTCCATTTCCGCTCAATTTCTTACTTTCAATAAGCTTTCCCTTGGTTACCATTGTCTTAATTTGTCCGACTGAAATTTCAGTAAATTTTTCAAGATTTATATTTTGTCCTTTTAAATCTTGAATTAGCAAATTCACATTCTCTTGAAAGTTGTCTTGCTGTGAGGTCTGTTTTGAAAGAAGAATAAAACTCATTCCCATCTGTCCAGACTTATTCAAATCCCAGTCCTGAGGATATTGAATCGAATAACCAGACTCATCAAGAAATTGCCAGTCTGTCATGCTAATCTCTGGGGTCTTTGTCGGTGTTGTCTGTGCTGATGCAAGTAAACCTACAAACATAAAAGTCAACACAAATAAATTAAAATGTCTCATGTTTTTGTCTTTTTTAAATTAAGCATAACATTAAGCTGCCCTGCTTGCGGCAGTCAGGGTTGCTGCGGGCACTCAAAGATAATACTTTTATGTTACGTTTTATTTGAATGTTGTAGGAGTGGTGTTATCTGTTCACTATTAGTTTTCGTTTTGCTATACCTTGTTTTGTCTTTATGTAAATGATGTAAACACCGTTGTTTTCAAGTTGTAAGTTCGTTATCTTTTGTGTTGCCAGTATTTTTAGTATTGATTGGCCCAGTATGTCAGTAACGTTGATTTCAGCATTATCATCAGGAAGTGAAATGGTAAATTGTCCTTTGGTTGGATTTGGATATAGCTGCACTAAGTCAGCTTGCAGTTCCCCTACTGAAGCGCCCATATTGCCATAGCGAAAATTAAAAGGTATGCTGCAGCTAAAGACAGCATCATTGGGATCTTGTATCCTCAGCATGCCTGTAAACAGAGTATTATAAGGAACGCTTGCGGCAGCGACTACAGAGACATTTGAATAGAAAGCCGTGGTATATCCGTTATTTGCATCTCCCACGACACTTAAGAAAGAAGGAACGGTGAGTGTATCGCCCAATGAAATATAGGGATTGGCATCCAATGAAGCAGTAAAAAAAGGATAAACAATAAAATGATGGCTGCTGTTGTATACGGTAATGTACAACGAATTGGTTTCCACATAAACCGTATCTGTGCTGATAGAATCGCAGGTGGTCTGCGCATGGGTTTTGAGTGTTGAGAACAGCAAGAGTGCTGTGATGATCAGAATAGTTTTTTTCATGGTTAGGTATGTGTTTCTTTCGTTTTTAATAGTGTAATTTCTAAAAGGTTTCTTTTCTTGGGTGCTGTTTGTCAGTTTGGTCATTGTGGTCAACAGCTTTCTTCTTTCAAAGTTACGAAAAATTCTTTTTGGTTGTGATGTTATGGCTCATACTTTTACAATGCAAGGGAATAGTAGGGGATAAGGCGACGTAGGCAAGTGATTTGCGGCGAACGGGAATAGAATAGAGGAGGAGACGCTGATCATTTATGATAAATATGATTGTCGCTGATCCGCCGCGGTGGATGTGATATTCTCAGATGTTTTATTATGACGTCACGGGAAACATTTCCTCGCGAGAGGAGTGAATAGCAACTACATGCTCCACGATTCCGATCTGCATAATCGCACGGCCATTTGGTTGCTATTTAGAGGCAATTTTATTTTTATCCACATCAATAATTCCAATTTAAGGGACCCCTAGGGTCGTTATAAACTAATTGATTTGAATTACATTGATCTGTGGTTCGGCAAATATTTCATCCCTTTTATCCCGGTAGGCAGAAATAAATTTATTAATATTTAATTCGTCAAGAGGCAATAAGGTTTCCTTACTGTATGAAGGAATAATTACTTTTCTGAAACTCATGATTAACTGGTGCGTTCTTGTAAAAGGAATGTTTGCAACCACAAGAAAATCGTAATTTTTT
>CAZRFL010000085.1:0-18130 GCA_964599365.1 uncultured Bacteroidales bacterium | reverse complement strand
GTTATCAGCAACCCTAATAAAAATTTAGGACAAAAATATTGACAAATTAGAAACATGATAAAAAAATTATTCGTTTCAACATTCGCATGGCTTTTCTCTTTGACTGTCATCGCACAAACATTCACTTCCAATCTGATAGTAAATATTCCCGATTCACCGGGACCGGAGGTTTATGATTCGGTTCTTGTATCTGGTTTACCAACAATAATCAACTCTTCATTTGGTTTGGCTGGAGTATGTTTCAATATTAATCACACTTTTGTCAGGGATTTGGTTTTACGGCTTATTTCTCCAGATGGCGATACTATCATCGTTGCTAACAGGGTTGGTGATTCGGGTGATAATTTCACAGGAACATGTCTTGCACAAAATGGAGCCAATGGATATTTAAGCGATGGCTACCCTCCTTATACAGGCACATGGATTCCGCAGGAATCATTAAATCTTTTCAATAACGGACAGAACCCTAATGGTTGGTGGAAGTTTGCACTGCGCGATTTTGGAAATGGTGATATCGGGTTGATTAATCATTTTGCCATCTCTTTTTCAGCAAATCCTCCATCCGTAGTATATCCTACAATACATAACAACCGCCCCCGCATCTATGCCGACTCAGCAAGAATTTCTTGGCTTCAAAACAATATTGCTCTTCCGGGCGACTGCCAAAACACTTATAACGATTTTTTATATGCGTACAATAATTGGTGGATCAACGATCCCCAATTGTATCTGCTGGGGTCTGATTCCACCCTATGGACCTGGGACTGGAGCTCTCAATGGGCAAGCCCAGAAGCATATTACACTGTTTTTATTTATAAGCTCACTGACGACACGCTGGCACTGAAACGCTGCAGGTTCCTGACAGGACAAATTATTGCATGTATTGATTCAGCCGATTTTCCTGCAATGGATTGGTATGTAAAAGAGAATCTGTTAAGGCAAATGAGCGATGCAGGTGATATTCTACTGGATTGGTGCTATTATGATCTTCCGGCAACGCTCAGAGATCAGTTGGCTCAAAGGTTGTACATGATGAACAGGGAATTCATGAATACCTATATCTTGTCAGGTGCGGGCAACAGCTATGTTTCGAGCCACAATACATGGAACAATATTTTTTGCAATCAAAATGCATTGACTTTATATAATGCATCAGGTTTGACTGCTTTGCAAAAGGACACGGTTGTTCGCTGGTATCAAGCTGTTTATGATAAACTCACCAACGGTTTTATTCCCTGCTGGACCTATTATCGTGATGATGACGGGGGATGGAACTGGGGTGCTGCTTATGCCATGTGGTCGTTGGTAGATCAATTTCAACTTTTCGAAAATATGCGTATCGCAACTGATAAGAATTTCTATACAGATTTACCATGGGTTCAGAACAGTATTAATCAATATGTGTATTTTATGCAACCTAATAACAAAAGCATTCATTTGGGAGATGGAGAAACAGGATTAACAGGCGATAGGGTAACTTATCTGCATGCCCGGATTTTTAATGACCCGCGAAGCTTATGGATGTCACAGTATTGGTCGCAACCAGTTTTAACACCCAACACTAATCAAAAGTTTGCGAAATTACTTTACAAAGATTTTAATATGTCAACGGTGTCGCAACCCAATTCTCCTTTGAATTGGTGGACAGATAAAGTTGGGTTATCAGTGAGTCGCTCTTCATGGAACACTGAGGCCACCATGATTACATTTTTTAATTCGCCCAGCAAACGCGCAGCACATGAACATCGCGACAATAATTCTTTTACGATATTTAAAGATGCTCCTCTGCTTATTGATGCTGGATATTACGATACTTATGGCGGTACTCATTATAGGAATTATTATCAGCGAAGCATTGCACATAATACTATCTGTGTATTTGATTCTACTGAAATTTATTTCAATTTCGGACAATCTGCATCCAATGATGGCGGGCAAATAGAATCAAATGCTTTGGCCAATTACAACGATATTTTCCAACCACAGAATCAAAGAGGGCAATGGATACAATATGCGTCAGGGACTAATTATGAATATAACATTGCCGATGCACAACTGTCGTATGATACTGCCAAAATTGATTTTTTCAGAAGAAGATTGTTGTATGTAAAACCTAACCGTGTTATAGTGCTTGACCATGTTCATCTGAAAAACACAAGCACAAACCAGCGAGATATTAAATGGATAGCACATTTTTCTAATAAGCCAACTGTAAGTGGAAGCATTATTAATACAAACGTTTCCGGACATATCGAAACCTTCAACGGGAAAGATTATATCGCATCAAATGGAAACGGCAGCCTTGCAATAAGAACTTTGCTTCCGGCAAATACTTATACTACATTAATTGGTGGAAGTGGTTATGAATATTGGGTAAATGGAGCAAATTATCCGCCACTTAGTCTTCCCGACACCACTTTTTATACTCCTGGACGCTGGAGAATAGAGGTGAAACCAATCACTATTACCGACACTATTGTATATTTACATACCATATACATTGGTGATTCAGTCAATATTGCAGTTGCAGGTGGAATTTCTTTGCAAAATAATATTTCTGTTGGCACCGACTGGAATGATACTTTATTTTATTTTTCTGCTGATGCTGATACAGGAAAAATATATCATGTTTTAAATAATATTGCTGGAGGCAGAACTGTTGCAATTTTTGCCGCCGATCTTAGATCTGGCTCTTATTACGTAAAGGTTGATGGTGCAATTGTAACAACTATAGCCACTGATAACAATGGAATATTGCAATCAACAGCAACTTTGACATCGGGAAATCATACCATTGAAATTAATCAAAATATTACTTCAATTTCTGAAATAAGTAACCACAATCCTTTGCAGGTTTACCCAAATCCAGCACATACCGAATTGAATATTATTTTGAAATCGGGTCTGCTACAAAATGAAATTGAAATTTATAATTCAATCGGACTATTAATGATGAAAACAGCTAATTCACAGAAAATAAATGTTTCATCATTGACCGCTGGATTTTATGTAATAAAGATTAAACTTGATGACAAATATTTTACGACAAAATTTATAAAGGAATAATAAACTAGGCCAAAACACACGGTACGGAATAAGGGCAGCTGACAACAGGAGGCTTGCTAAAATGGCGGTCGTTCTTCGTGGACAGGAGAGTTTAACTTGAAATATTATCATTTCGGGACAGGTTATTGAAACCGCCACATTAGCAAGCCCCAATCGTTATCGGTAATTGAGAACAATGAAAATTTTAAGGTTAATATTAAAGCTTTTATCATTAACTCCATTAATTGGTCTCCTTCCTCTTTATTATATTTGGTCACTTGAAACATATTATGTGGTAACTACTGAGCATAAAATGGGCTTTGGTGTTAGTTATAATGACCCTAATACATATTCCATTCACAACTTCGTTAATGCTTGCATAATAATATCCACCATTTTATTTATACCTGCATTGATATCGACAATCATAGGAATTGTATTGACAATTAGAAGGGAGAAGAAAATTTTGATAAAGAAATTATTATTTTATTTAGTGCCTTTGACACTAATCATTATATGCTTAATGAATTATTGGCATTTACATCAATGTAACTATGAAAATCCCTTTGCAGCATGGTCTTGGTTTGTAGACTAATAATTTAAAGGATAAAAAAACAAATAATAAAAAGGATAAAAACAAAAGCAACATACCGATAATCGAGTAGCCTCCTTCGCCAGCCGAAGCTGAGGGAGTGCGCCTCTGCTAATTTGCAAATTACAGAATAACATAAAAGTATTATCTTTGAATGCGGGCAGAAAGCCTGCCTGCCGTAGGCAGGGCTGCTCATCATAAGCTTAGTAAGCAGTTCAGACCAATTATATCGGCACAAACTTAATGATCTTCTCGAAAAGGGTTTCTTTGCGGTAGGCTTTCTGTATGAAATCGTCGCAGCCGGCCGTAAAAGCTTTTTGGCGGTCTTCCTCAAAGGCATAAGCCGTTAGCGCGATAATAGGAATTTTAGGGAATTTGGATTTGATGATGCGTGTGGCATCGAAGCCCGACATCACAGGCATTTTCAGGTCCATCAAAATGATATCGAAAATATCGGGGCCGCTAACCATATCCACGGCTTCCTGTCCGTTGATGGCACGGGTAATTCTATGCTTGGAATTCAGGAAAAGATAATCCAGAAATTTAAAATTCACATCGTCGTCTTCGGCCACCAGTATATGAATGGAATGGTTCAGTATCTCCAGGTCCACCAGTCCGGCATCTTCGTTTTCGCTGCTGCGGTTGGCCGGAAAAAAAGGCATGGTAAAATAAAACACCGTTTCCTTGCCGGGAACCGATTCCAGCCACATGCGGCCGCCCAGCAGTTCGGTGAGGCCCTTGCAGATAGAAAGTCCCAGTCCCGAACCTTCGTAGTTGCGCGTAAGCGCCACATCGGCCTGTGTAAACCTGTCGAACACCCTATCCTGCAGTTCTTCGGGAATACCCATACCGGTATCTTTTACGAAGAACTCAATTTCGCCGTTCTTGATCACGTAGCCGAAATGTATGCCTCCTGCTGTGGTGAATTTTATGGCATTGTTGATCAGGTTGACCATGATCTGGTGCAGTTTTTCCTTATCCAGAAAAATGATGCTCTGATCGTCGTCGAGGAAAGTATCGTACAAAAGCGAAAGGTTTTTCTCTTTGGCAAACAAGGCAAAAAACGCCATGATCTCCTTCATAAAACCATTGAGCATGAAAGCCGAGCTGTTGATCTTCACCTGTCCGGTCTCAATCTTGGCGATATCCAGAATATTGTTCACCAGTTCTATCAGTCGGAAGCTGCTGCGTTCAACCAGTTTGGCTATTTCCAGCTTGTTGGCTTCGGGGAAATTCTTGCTCGACAACAATTGCGAAAAGCCTACGATACCGTTGAGCGGGGTACGTATTTCGTGCGACATGTTTTGCAGGAAGGCCGTCTTCAGTTTGTCCGATTCCTCGGCCTTGCGCAGGGCTTCTTTCAGTTCGAGGTTGGTACGCTCAATCATCCTGTTCTGGTCCTGCACTTCTTTTTCGTGCTTTTTACGAATGGTAATATCCGAAGCCACACATACTATGCCTTGCACCACATTGTCGGCCTCGTGCATCACCGAACCCGAAAAGATCACGGGAATATGAACGCCGTCGCGGGTGATATAAGTTTGCTCAATATTGGTCACAAAACCTTTTTCCATCAGATCGGCTATCAGTTCATCCACTTTCGCCGAATCGTTACCGGGAAAAATGGAGGCGAAATGCTTTCCTAACAGTTCTTCCTCAGCAAATCCCAACAAGTCGCAGGTGGCTTTGTTTATCGTTTGAATGATACCCTTAATGTCGATAACGATAAGGGTTTCTATCATAGAATGGATGATGTTGTCGGTATATTCTTTGGCCGACGAAAGCTTTTTGCTGGCTTTGTCGATATCTTTCAGCATATACAACAGGGCGCTTCGCGAATTATCCAGTTTGATGGTCCTCTCGCGCACATTGTTTTCCAGGTTGTTCTTTTCTTCCTCCAGCCTGACGGTTTTATCCCTTACTTCTTCTATCAGTTTTTCGTTCACCAGTATGTTCTCCAAAAACAGGGCAACATGATTGGTAAAAGCAGTCATGGCTTTCAGGTTAAGCTTATCAAGTTTATCGCGACTAACAAAAGATATTAACCCCTGCACTTCTTCCTTGACGATCACCGGGAAAGTCGTGACATCTACTGCAGGAAATAATGCCAGAACAGCATCGGCTGCTGAGGTCGGAAGCAGGTTGCGTGTAGCATAGTGAAGATCGGAATTAACAAATTTTTTCTCTGAAAGAATTTTAGTCAGCACGGGGTTGTTTGCCACCGAAAAACTAAAGTTCACCGGATTGAAATCCTTAATAAACCTCTGAACCACCTTTTTGGCAGCCTGAATCTTGGCAATGGAAACACCTTCAATAAACTTTACTTCAAATGCACCGGTAGTCTTATTGAAAAATGAAAATACCACAAGCTGTACACCCGTAATATCACCAACATACTGAAATACTAATTGTAACTGTCTGAATCTTGCTGCTTCCATGGGGTTAAATGATAATGGCTAATTTGGATTGTTTCTGTTCTTGAGTTTTGTTTTCAGCTCCTCCAATTCCTTCTCCATATTCTTCATCAACAATTCACGTCCTCCCGCCAAATCATGAAACTCTTCCAGTTCGCGCACTCTTTTCTTCAGCGACATTTTGCTGGTAATATCTTCGTGCATCAAAATAACGTTCTCCAATTCGTGCTTGGCATTAAAGATAGGGAAATGTATAGCCCGCAGGCAAACCAGATTGTCGGGATATTTCGGATCCACATCGTGCGAGTTGTACCATATCTCGGGTATCTCAACAATTTTGCCATCTTTCACCTTGAGTATTTCCTCAAAAAGACCGGATTGCTTCAGCATGGGATCGTTAAACAACGACCATTCTTTGCTTGGGCTCGATTTGAAGATATTCAAAAAAGCGTTGTTGTATTTGATCTGATAACCATCAGAATCGCAGATCTGAATGCTATAAGGATTGTACTCAATGATGTTATTCAGCACCTCGGTCATTTCCTTATATTTCTTCTCGGTATCATACAATTCGTTAATATCCTGTGTAATGCCGCTAACTTCAAGCACTGTTCCATCAGTATCATAACTAAAAGGAGTCAGAATAGTTGAAAAATAACGCTTTCTGAAAAGAAACCCTCTGTAGTGAGCCGTTTCTCCTTTAAAAGCCTTATCATAAAACGGTTTAAGTTCCTGGTAAAGACTTTCACCGAAAATAGATGATACAGTTTTGCCCATAACATCAGCGGTGGTAATCTTAAACTTTTCAGCTATCTGCCCTTCGCTAAAAACGGCAATATACTTCCCTTTTTTATCTTTGGCCACCCGAAATATTTGGGTTTCCAATGATTTGGTAATATCCGTAAGATTTTTTGCTTTTTCCTGGGCTTCCCAAATAGCTTTTTGCAGTTCTTTTATTTTACACAATGCCTGTTTATAATCCATGGGTGAGTTCATTTTAATACGGTTTCAAATTAAGTGCTGGTAATTTTACTATTTCTATCAGAAAAATTAATTCTTTAGCTTTCGTTTTATATCCTCAATCTCCTCTTCCATCTGCCTCATTTTCAACTCACGGTTTACGGTCGAATCGTGTATGGCTTCCAGTTCTTCAATTCGCTTGATGATATCTTCTTCGGCTTTCACGCGGTTGGTGATGTCCTCGAACATAAGAACGATATTCTCCAGTTTTCCGTCGGCCAAAAACACAGGGAAAACAGACGAACCAATACAAATAGGTTTATCGGGGCACTGAGGATTGATCAGGTGGGCATTATACCAGATAGGAGGCGTATTGATTTTCTCGCCCTTGGTAACCTGCATAAACTTTTCATTAAATCCCGATTGCGTCAGCGAAGGATCGTTAAACAGCGACCACTGCGGAGGAGGAGGAAAAACAAACAGGTCGAGAAAAGCTTTGTTCTCGCGAATATGATAACCCTTGGCATTACAAATTTGAATACCGTAAGGATTCAGATCGATGATGTAGTTGAGTATCTCGGTGCTCTCCTTAAATTTCTCTTCCGTGAAATATTGTTCGGTGATATCGGTGGTATTGCCTATAATTTCGCAGACCACGCCATCTTCGTTGCGTTTAAACTGTGAAAGCACCGTAGAATAATAACGATTGTTCAGGGTAAATCCCCTATACTTTACCACTTCCCCTTCGAAGGCTTTGGTATAATGCACCTCTAAGCTTGCATAGAGTTCTTCGCCAATAATGTTTCGGATTTTACGTCCCTTCACCTGGGCCGTGCTGAGCTGATAATTTTCAGCCACTTTACCTTCGGCAAAGGTGATGATAAAGTCATTGTTTTTATCTTTCTGAATGCAAAAGATCTGGTCTTCCAGAGATTCAATGAGCTTCATTAATTCATTGCCCTTTTCGACATTTTCTTCCAAAATCTTTTCAAGGGATTTGATCTGTTCAAGTGCTTCTTCTAGTTTTTCTGGCATAATCAAAAATTATTAGATGTTACAAGCAATTCATTTTAGCAAACTAATTGTCATTCGCTGTCTTCACGAAATACCCCCGTTATACGTCACCAAAGTAAAAAAGTTCGCACAAAACAAAGAAATAATCACACAAAACGACAAAATTGCATTACAAATATCAGAAATTTTACCACACAAAGAAAGAAGAATTTTCAGAAATGTATATCCGGCCGGAATTATTTCTGCTCCATCAGGCGAATGATAATGACGATAACGAAAACTATATCAATGAACGCGAAACCAAACACATTCTATTGAAAAAGACGGACTTACAGCACCAGAATAATGCTGGTGGCAGGTTCAATTATATCTTCAAAAAGGCCTTGATCTTCTCCATATAGCTATCCGCATTGTCGTAGATCTCCAGATAGTCGGTCACAATGCTCATGGCAGGAACACCATTCTTTTCCACCAGTTCGCTTATATCCTGAATCTTGCTTTCCATGCAATGACAACTTTTGAAAGAGAAATTGATGACGGCATCAACCTTATAATCCTTAATTCTTGCCATGATCTTATCAATATCGAAGCCTTTGGTACAGGAGCATTCCGATTGATCAATATTCTCCATTACGTAGCGGGCAGCTTCCTCAAAAGAACCTTCCGGCTTGTCCAGCAGGCTCAATAAATGATCGATGTCGTAGGTTACATTGGCAATACCCATGCACATTTCTTCACAAACTACAATGGCATCAATGTTTTCGATAACACGATAGATCTCGGCAAAAGGAGGCATGATACGGGGAGTGATCAGCATCACCCTTTTCTTGTTTCCCTGATTATTGAATCCGAAATTTCGGGCGATATTGGCTTCCAGTTCTTTTTTCAGATCCAACAGAGCTTCCAGCAAGCGCTCAGGTTCAGAAACCAGGAACAACTGCTGTATCCACATACTGTTGAGTCCGTTCAAAGGAGGATTGGCCACCTTTCTTAGTTCCCATATAGCCTTATAAGTATTCCTGATATCGGTATATACTTTGGCATATTTGATAAAAAGTTCACGGTTGAAACCTTTACCTTTGGATATGACGTTGATCCATTGCTCCAGACCTGAGAAATCTATCCTCAGGTGTTTTTCATCCACTCTTTGGGTATCCAAGTGAAACATATCAAGGTCGTTGCTGGTCTCGCTAAAGATCTGCATTGTCTTGGTAATATTATGGCAGAGGTTATTCCCAATGGCATAATCGGCCACATTGAAGAAAACGCACATACCCGTATTGTTCAGTCCTATCATAGAACGGGTCAGGTGGCACATTCCCTGAGTATATTGATCAGCATATGACTCTAATTCACCAGCCCCCATACAAACATTCACCGGAACGTGATCTTCCACCGCATAAATGATCTCAGGTGGTATCGCGTGACACAAAATATCTACAATGTGCTTTCCTTCGCGGCGCGACATGTAAAGGTCTTTAATTCTCTGCCCCTTGAGGTCGTTCATCATCGAATCCAAAACCTTCATTGATTCGGGCCTGCATTCATTTTCCATCATCTCATCATAATGACGGAATAGCTTTTTCTTTAAATGATCGCTTAAACGCAATTGTTCATTTACGGGTAAAAACTTAGAATTGTTTTTATTATAAGCTACCTTACTTATGATATCAGGTTTTTCAAAGTTGTTTAAAAGATGTTCTGCCATAAAGAATACGTTTTTTAAGTTATTTTAGTCAAGAAATTTTACAATCATAATATTAATTTCCAGAAGTATAATAATCAGGAGGTTGATTTCAAATTAGAATTTCCAAGAAAATCAAATTGAAGTTCTATTGGTAAATTCATTTCACTATTTGGAAGCTTTTAAGCGGCTACCAGCAGGAGGAATCTCGCCAGTATCAATACATACATCAATAACAGCAGGTTTCTTTGAAGCAATAGCTTCTGCCAGTATACCGGCTAATTCACCTGGCTTATCGACATTATACCCTTTTACGTTGTATGCTTCGGCAAGCTTGGCAAAGTTCGTCTTACTAAAATCGACTCCGATAGTACGTTTATAGATGATCTTCATTGAAACGGCAGGCATAGCATAACGAGAGTCATTAAGAATGACCCATATCACCGGAATATCAAATTGCTCGGCGGTAGCGATCTCATTTCCGTTCATCAAAAAGGAACCATCACCGCAAATACAAACCACCGGCTGATCCTTCCTGGCTAATTGCACACCCATGGCCGAGCAAATAGAAGCACCCATGGCTCCCAAACTCAGGGTAGGGAAAAAATTGCCTCCCGGATGTACCGGTAAATAGTGCATGGCCCAGGCCCAATGAAATCCAGAGTCTGCGAGAAAAATGGCATTATCAGGCGTATTATCACGTATCTCTTTCATCAATCGCTGGGGTTTGATAGGCACACTAACCGTGTCCATCATTTTATCCTGATTGACATACTTAACCGTAGTATTATTATTGATCATCATCCCCATGCCATCAAAGGGGGAAATACTTGAATCATAATGATCCTTCTGTGTACTTATTAGAATACTGTTGTTTTCGAAACTATCGGTATTTATATAGATTCTGTTGTTCTCAAAAACCACCTCCACCCTATTTTCAGGCTTTTCTATCAGAACTTTAAAATTCTTATGACTGGTAATGTAGTCCTTAGGTGTTATGGCAAGTTTTTCGATCACCTTTTTTAACTGATGTATTATGATCTTAGCATCGCCCACCAGGCCCACCTGAACAGGGTAGTTCTTGCCGATCTCGCGTCCGTCAATGTCTATCTGTATTATCTTTTTATTGTTTAGGAAGCCCTTATCCCATCCCAATGAAGTGAATTCGTTAAAAGATGTTCCTACGGCTATCAGCAAGTCGGACTTTTCAAAAATATAATTTGTTGCTGAGGCATGCCCGCACAAACCCATAACGCCAATATAAAGAGGATGCTTTGCATGTATAGCACCTTTCCCCTGAAGTGTTGTGGCAATGGGAATTCTCAGCTGTTCTGCAATTTCAATAATTTCGGTATTGGCACCTGACAAACAGGCTCCCCATCCAATCAGAAATACAGGATTTTTAGCATTATCGATCAGCGCCATGGTTTCATCCATAGCAGCGCTTTCCCAACTCAACTCGTAAGAAATATTAGACTTATGCTTTTCCTGGATTTCGAATTCTACTTCCTGCAGTTGTATATCAAACGGCAAATTCACATGAACAGGTCCTTTACGCCCTGCAGTCGCACTCTTTATGGCATATCTGATGGCTTCGGCAACCTTGGCAGCGCTGGTAACAGAAAAACTCTCCTTAGTGATGGCCTTGAAAAAATCTACCGTATCAATGGATTGTCCAAATCCTGTGGATTCCTGAAAGCCACCGCTACCAAATTCAGAAACCGGAATTTGACCTGTGAAAACAAGCATGGGAATAGAATTCATGTAGGCAGTAGCAACACCTGTAGCTAAATTAGTAGAGCCTCCTCCTGTTGTTCCGCAACAAACACCAATTTCGCCCGAACCCTGAGCATAGCCAAAAGCCATTAATGCCGCTCCACTCTCGTGTTTAGCAGCAATATACTCAATTTCCGGGTAATCAATTATTGCATCGATTAGGGGCGCAATGGCCTTACCAGTAACGCCAAATACGTATTTGATGTTTTCCTGAACCAAATGTTCAATGATGATGTTGGCAACACGTTTTATCATTTTATCATCCAATAATAATGGTATATCACCGGAATTAAACAAAGTAACGAAATTTAATAAATGACTTTTCATTGCATGGGAAATATTTATCAAACGTTTTTTTAACAATTTTCGAGTCAATTTCCGTTTGTAATAGCATAAAAAATAGCATTCTAAAAATTAAAAAAGCAGCTAAATCAATTAATGGTTATAAAAGATATAAGCGAACAAAAGGAAAATATCCTTATTTTTGAACGAAAAACATACTGCATTGACACAGAACCAAAAACTATTTACTTCTTCATCCATAGGGCCTCTTGTTTTACGAAACCGCTCGATACGAGCCGCTGCTTTTGAAGGCATGTGTCCTGGCAATCGCCCCTCGCAAATGCTTTTAGATTACCACCGTTCGGTAGCAGCAGGAGGCATAGGAATGACCACAGTAGCCTATGCTGCAGTTTGCCAAAGCGGATTATCTTTTCCTCACCAATTGTGGTTACGTAAAGAAATCATACCGGAATTAAGACTGTTAACAGATGCTATTCATAAGGAAGGAGCAGCAGCATCCATTCAACTGGGTCATTGCGGAAATATGTCGAAGCGAAGTGTGGCCGGACAAATACCGCTTTCTCCTTCAGGCGGGCTCAATATTTATTCCCCCACATGGTCGAAAAAGATGACTAAGGATGATATTGATCAGGTAGTGGACTCATTCGGTCATGCTGTGAATATTGCCAGGGAATCAGGATTTGATGCCGTAGAAGTGCATGCCGGTCACGGTTACCTCATCAGCCAGTTTCTTTCGCCCTATACAAACAAGAGAAAAGATGAATTCGGAGGTTCATTTGCCGACCGGACCCGATTCATGGAATTGGTAATGAAACGGGTGATGGAAGCTGCAGGAAACGATATGGCTGTTATTGTGAAGATGAATATGAATGACGGATTCAAGGGCGGGATGCAAACCGACGAATGCCTGAAGGTAGCACAGTTGCTCGAACAATTGGGAGCGCATGCTCTGGTGCTAAGCGGGGGTTTTGTTAGCAAAGCACCTATGTATGTGATGCGGGGTAGCATGCCCATCACCACCCTGACGCATTATATGAAAAGTATTCCATTGAAACTAAGTATAAAGTTGGCGGGAAGATGGATGATACCCTCCATTCCTTTTAAAGAGGCATATTTTCTGGAAGACGCACTGAAATTCAGAAAGGCTGTAAAAATGCCATTGATCTATGTAGGTGGTTTGTTGTCAGGTGAGAAAATGAATGAAGTGCTTGATCTGGGATTTGAATTTGTTGCCATGGCTAGGGCTTTGCTCAGCGAACCTGATTTTATGAATCGCCTGAAGAGGGATCAGGAAGCACGCTCAACATGCATCAGTACCAACTACTGTATTGCCCGCATGTATTCCATTGAGATGGCATGTCATCAGCACATTAGCGATCTGCCAGCTTGTATATTAAAAGAGATTGGGAAACCTAAGGTTTCATAAATTAAGAATGGACCATGTGTAGCAACACAAAAAATAGTATTGCATTAATCACAGGCGGATGCTCAGGCATTGGTCTGGCAATAGGATTTGAACTGGCCAGCCGCGGCTACGATCTGGTTCTGGTGAGCAACCGTGATACTGAGATTAGGGAAGCTTGTGAGTCCATAGCCACAATGTATGGAAGAAAGACCTGGCCAGTATGTATGAACATGGGAGAACCGGATGCCGCCACAAAACTTTATGATTGGTGTCGGAAGGAAGCATTGGAAATAGAAATACTGGTGAACAATGCTGGAATTTTCCTTTTTAAGGAAGTGGTGGAAACCAATACAGATATTGCCAGCCTTATGTTGCAATTGCACACAACTACTCCTGCTCTGCTGAGTAAGCTTTTCGGAAAGGATATGAAGCTTAGGAGAAGCGGGCATATAATGTATATCTCGTCATTGGCAGCTTATATGCCTTACCCCGGAATTGCTTTGTATAGTGCGACCAAAAGCTTCCTAAAGACATTTTCACGCGCCCTGAGGAGCGAGATGAGAGAATACAGAATAAATGTCACTTGTGTTTTCCCCGGTGCGGTCTCAACCCAGCTTTATGCCTTAAGTGAAGCGGACCATAAAAAAGCATTACGCAGTGGTATAATGATGAGGGCGGACAAGTTGGCAAAAAAGGCTGTAAGTGCCATGCTAAAGCGCAAAGGCCGACTGGTGCCGGGAATATTCAACCGAATATCGTTATGGATGCTACTGATGACACCACATGGATTAATAATACTCATCAGGAAATATTCGCGTTTGCTTCCTCCCGATAAAAACTGAGCATCATCCACCTCCGGGAGAAGCTTGTTGTAAGTCATAAGGAAATTAATTTAGTAAGGGAATATCATAAACAAAGCCGCCCCAAAATTGAGGCGGCTTTGTTGTATTGAAAAAAGGATGAACTAAGTTTATTCGTTTTCAGCTTCGGCTTCAGCGTCTTTTTTGCTTTGCTTTTTGCTTTCTTTTTCTTTAAACTTTTTGTCGAAAGTTTCGCGTTCGCTTTGTTCCATATCGGATTTGAGGTTAGCCAAAACTGCCAGATCGCCCAGGGTTGTTTTTTCCTGGCTGTCTTTGATCTTTTTCACGGCTTTCTTGGTTGCGTTTTCCTGTGACTTTTCTTTGTTCTCTTCCTTGGCTTTTTCAGCATTGATAACATCTTGCCATGTCTTGGTATGAGAAACCAGGATCTTTTTATTCTCTTTAGAAAACTCGAGAACTTTGAAATCGAGGGATTCTTCAGCGCGTGCATGAGTATTGTCAGCTTTGAGCATGAAGCGTGCAGGTGCAAAACCTTCTACACCGTAAGGTAATGAAATAAGAGCACCTTTATCGCTGGTAGAAATAACAGTACCTTTATGTACAGAATCAACTGAGAAAACAGTTTCGAATACTTCCCATGGGTTTTCTTCGAGTTGTTTATGTCCAAGGCTGAGACGACGGTTTTCAACATCGACTTCGAGTACGATAACTTCTATCTTTTCGCCAATCTTGGTGAATTCAGCAGGATGTTTGATCTTTTTAGACCAGGAAAGGTCAGAAATGTGGATCAAACCGTCTACGCCTTCTTCAAGTTCTACAAAAATACCAAAGTTGGTAAAGTTGCGAACGATAGCTTCGTGTTTTGAATTGACAGGATATCTGCCACCAATATTTGTCCAGGGATCAGGAATAAGTTGTTTGATACCGAGTGACATTTTGCGCTCTTCGCGATCGAGGGTAAGAACTACTGCTTTCAACTCTTCGCCTACTTTGAGGAAATCGTGAGCAGTGCGCAAATGCTGTGACCATGACATTTCGGAAACATGAACCAGACCTTCTACACCTTTAACTACTTCGATGAATGCACCATAATCGGCAATCACAACTACTTTACCGGTAACGGTATCACCTACCTTCAGGTTAGCATCAAGTGCATCCCATGGGTGAGGTGAAAGTTGTTTCAGACCAAGAGCAATACGTTTTTTGCTTTCGTCGAAATCAAGAATAACTACCTGGATCTTCTCGTCCAAGGTAACTACTTCTTCAGGATGATTGATACGTCCCCATGACAGGTCGGTAATATGGATCAAACCATCTACGCCGCCGAGGTCGATGAATACACCGTAAGAGGTGATATTCTTAACAGTACCTTCCAGTACCTGACCTTTTTCGAGTTTGGCAATGATAACTGATTTTTGTTGTTCGAGTTCGTCTTCTATAAGAGCTTTGTGAGAAACCACAACGTTCTTGTATTCGTTGTTAACTTTAACCACTTTGAATTCCATGGTCTTGCCAACGTATACATCGTAATCGCGAATGGGTTTCACATCGATCTGCGAACCTGGTAAGAAAGCTTCTATACCAAATACGTCTACGATCAAACCACCTTTGGTACGGCATTTTACTGCACCGGTAATTATTTCTTGTTTTTCGAGAGCATCGTTTACGCGATCCCAAGCCTTGAGCAGTTTGGCTTTTTTGTGAGAAAGAATAAGCTGGCCGGTAAGATTTTCCTGGCTTTCAACATAAACTTCTACTTTGTCGCCCACTTTGAGATCGTGATTGTATCTGAACTCGTTCAGTGATACCACTGCATCGGATTTGAAACCAATGTTTACAACCACTTCGCGTGAGTTCATACCTACTACGGTACCCATAACAACTTCCTGTTCAACAATAGAGCTAAGGGTTTTGTCGTAAATGTTCTCTAGATTTTCGCGTTCTTTGCTTGAATAATTGTCGTGTTTTTTTCCGATAGTAGACCAATCGAAATCTTCCACCTGAGGTTGTGGTTTTTCGACATGTTTTACCTTTGGTTCTTCGGCAACCACTGTTTCAACAATTTCTTCTTTAGCTTCCACTACTTCAGGAGCAGTTTCTACAACTTCTTCTTTTGTTTCCACAACTTCGGGAGTTGCTTCCACAACTTCTTCTTGTTTGGCTTCTACTACTACTTCTGCAACTTCTTCTTTCGCAGGTTCTTCAACTTCAGCAGTAACTTCTGCAATTTCTTCTTGTTTTTCTTCAACCACTTCATCAGTTACTTCTTCTACCGGTTGTTCGGTAGTTGGTTCCTGTGATTCGTTTTGGGGTTGATTTTCCTGAACGTCGTTAGATTCGTTCAAATTTGTTTCTTCGGTCATTTGATCTTTTTTGCTTTGTATGTCTATAAATTGTTTACAGACAGGGGTTAATAATTGATTTCTCTATCCCAAATTATTTGGGGGTGCAAAATTACATTTTTAATGCTAAATAAAAAAGAAATTGGCAGAAAAAGTTTGATGTTGAATGGTTTGATATTTATCTGCCTATTGTTTCCTGATCTGAAACATCCAATCGTAAATGCTGTCTTGCCGGAAAACTCTTGCCAACTGCCCATGGTCGTAGTTTTCGTATACCGTATATTTGAGCTTGGAGCCGTCAATTTTCTTAATGGCATCCACCATTTTCTGTGATTCTGATATGGGCACGGCCCTGTCTTTTTTTCCGTGCATGATCCAGAGATGTATCCCGGCCAATCGGCAAGCATCAGTTACTTTACCTCCCCCACACAATGCCACCGCAGCGGCTATTCTGTTGGCATATTTTCCACAGAAATGCAGGGTACCATAGCCACCCAGACTCATTCCTACCACATAAACCCTATTGGTATCCGTTTTATAGATCTTCTGAATGTAGTCGAGGACAGTTAAAATCTTATCCGGCTCCCAGCCTTTTTTATATGGGACCTGAGGAGCCACAATGATTGCGGGAATCTTTCGGCCATGGTTAAGTTCCCAAATAATGCCATAACGGGTAACCAGATCGAGATTGTTGCCTGACAAACTTTTGCCATGAAGAAAGATCAGTACAGGTGGATTGTTCTTTAAAATACTGTCGACAGGAAGAAACTGCCAGAAAGGATAAGCGGCTTTCTTGTATTCCTTGGTAAGTTGAGCGAAAAGCCCGCTACCAAACAAGAGTAAAATAATGAAAATGCTTATCTTTTTAACTTGATTCAACTTTTTTCTATTCTGAATTCGTGTTAATTACTTACCACCTTAAACTCTGTACGGCGATTGTTAGCACGGCCTTCATCGGTGTCGTTGGTATCAATGGGTTTGGTCAGGCCATAGCCTTTGTACGAAAGCCGGGACTTATCTATCCCCTTATTCACCAAAAAGTCGAAGACCGAGCGGGAACGGGATTCGGAAAGTTTTTGGTTGTATTCTGCCGTACCCTTATTGTCGGTGTGGCCTCCAATTTCTATCTTGAGGGCAGGGTTTTTCTTTAACAGATCGAAAAGGCGATTCAGTTCGATGAGCGATTCGGGTTTCAGATCGAATTTGTCGAAATCGAAAAAGATATTTTTTAGTATCACTATGCTTCCGGCCTCGATGGGTTGAAGGTAAACATCCTTCATGAAGGGTTTCAATTGGGAGTGGTCGCCTTTGAGCTCAAAATTTTCGGAATAGAATAAATAGCCATCGCGGGAAACATTGAGAGCATAATTACGGTCGGAAGGCAAACTGACCAGAAACTCACCCGTCAAAGGATCGGACTCGGACTGGGCCACGGTATTGGAATTCGAAAGATCTATCAATTCGAATTTCGCCTGAAGTCGTTTCTTTGTTTTGGAATCATAAACGGTACCTTTCATGTAGGTGACGGCCGTGGGGCGTGCCGCTTCGTAAAGATCGAAGCTGTAGATATCCATAGCACCTTTGCCGCCATAATTATCCGAAGAAAAATAAGCTTTGTTGCCACGGGCATTGACGATGAGATAGCCCTCATCGTTGTTGGTATTGATAGGGTAGCCAATATTTTTGGGACTTGACCAATTGCCATTATCATCCATTTTGGAATAGAAAATATCCATTCCTCCCATACCGGGATGCCCGGTAGAAGTATAATAAA
>CAZRFL010000084.1:0-18284 GCA_964599365.1 uncultured Bacteroidales bacterium | reverse complement strand
TGATTTCGGATTTTGTATTTTTAATTTCATGACTAATGTTTTTTTTTCTTAATAATTTTTGTTTTACTTTTCTTCCGGATTTGGAACGAAAGTATAGATCACTAAAGAAGTTGAATAATTATTGCATTTTTCGGATGATGCAGTTAGAATCATATTGTTCCATTTCATAATGGGAGTTCCCTCAGGAACCGTAACTTTAACCTGAAATTTTAGTGTCTCGTTGGCACTAATCTTAATGTTATTTAATTCCTGGCTGTTTTCAAGAATAATGCTGGCATTCAAGCTGACATTATTATTGACCACAGATAAATCAGGGTTTTTTCCTGAATTTTTACTCCCGGAATTGTCATTAGCAATAGATAAGTTCACGGCTATTGCGTCATTGCCATTATTTATTAACTGAATGAAGAACACTCTTCCGTCACTATTTACGGATTCGATGTTGTTTTCAGCGACTAATTTGAGCGAGCAGTCTTGTGCTGAAGAACTCAATGGAGATAGAATGATCAAAAAGAGGATGGTTAGAACATACTTGTACAAACTCTTTTTAATTAATTGAGAACCTGAATTCTCGCGATTGCTGTTGGATAAATTTGCTGTATTTTTCATGGTTTGGTTTTTTTTTCTTATAAATAACAAATATTATTTTTAATGGCAAACTTGATAAGATCAACATTTGATTTTAAATTAAGTTTTGCCATGGTGTTTGCTTTATGTTTTTCTATTGTTTTTTCGTTCATCATTAATTTTTGAGAAATCTCTTTATTTGAGAATCCATCAGCGAACAATTCCAATACCTGTAACTCGGCTTTAGAAAGAACGCTGATATCTAAATTATCAAAGCTTACTTCCTGATGTCCGTTGTCAGTTTTTGGTTTGTAGCTGATAGCGTTTGTAACCTCATGATTGAAGTAATTCTTGTTATCTATCAATTGGCTTATAGCTTTCACTAATTCGACGCGGGTTGCATTCTGTTTCATAATAAAACCATCTGCACCGGCTTCCATTGCTTCGTGAATGATATTGGGAGAAATACACATCGACAAGATCAGAACCTTCGACTTTATATTGTACGACTTAAGGTTTTTAATAAAATCATATCCACTCATATCAGGCATCATAATGTCTGTTATTATGACATCGGGCTGATGAATGATTGCATTTTTTAACGCATCAATACCTGAAAGGTAAGTGCCGCAGATCGTAATATGCTTTTCATTCGAAAGCATGGTTCTTAACCCATCCAGAATTATCTGGTGATCGTCGAGCAGTAATACTTTAACAGTTTTCATAAATTATTTTGATTATTATAACTTCTTTTAAATCAATTGTTAAGATGAATAATTAATGTTTCAAAAGGATAGATTCTTGTTCTTAAATTAACCGACCTCATGGCATTTTTATTCACAGGTCAAAATTAATATGGCCAGCCATTTACACCATGAGTGTTCCACGGGAATTTCTTAGTGATTCACTAAAATTTGACATTAGTGATTCACTAAAAAAAATCATTCTGAATAAAAATACGGAGAAAAAATAATGGAAAAGTGATAAAGAAATTAACCTGAGAAAGATTATATACCGAGAAAATATGACTAAAAAAGCCGCAAAACAAATTGTTTTGCGGCTCTGCAAATATTTTTTTTGGAACGGAAAATACTATTGCACCGGTGGCATTGATGTTGCCCAATTGCAAATAGTGGCTGTTTTTTCAACATTTAATTTGGCTCCCGGATTTTTTGCCAAATAAGAAGATGGAGGCATTGTCCCATTGGTTACTTCGCGACATATGGCTGCTGCTTTCTTAAATTGTTTTTTTGCGCTATAAGTATCCCACTGCGAGAAATTTACTGCTCCCATCGCCATAGTGTTGCCTTTGTCAGCATGACATGATACACAAGAAACTTTGAATATGCTCATCACCTTTTCAGGTATAGCAGTATTGACGGATGGTGATTGTTTTTGTCTGACGAAAGTGAATGAAGTCAGCGTGAATGATCCGGCTATAGCTATTAAAATAACGGCAATAATAGTTCCAGTAATTTTTTTCATAGTTTTTCTTTAAATTTAGATGACAAAATTAATCAATTTAATTGATTTGTATTTAAAAATGACAGATATCAGTTACTGCTTATCTAGTATAAGTTTTTTAGTGATGACACCCGAATTGGTGCGGATATTCACAAAATACATGCCAGAAGCAAATTTGCTAAGATCCAACTGAACCTTTTTATCAAAGACGGATTTTATATCCTGCTTCAGACAAGCTTTTCCATGATAATCAAATACTGTCAGGCTGATGTCCTGTTCGACGGGAAGCACCATATCCAGCGTAAACTGGCCAGAGGTTGGATTCGGATACAATTCGATGCTTTCCTTGGCTGAAACTTCTTCATGGTTCAGATAATATCCTACTGTGAATTGAGTGGATGCCTGAGCCCCAAAGTCCGCATTCCAGGTTCTGATTACCTGACCGTTATCTGCTCGCCGAAAACGAATATAGCCTGAACCATCGCTGTTGGCCCAAAAGGAAAGGCCGTCATCGTCACTATCGTAAAGGGTGAAATCGTAGCAGCCATTATTGAGTTGAACTGTATCTTTATAAATAGTATTGGCATTGAAGGTGCTTTTCTGCAAAATGACATTTCCCTGATCGTCTTTAAGTGTGTAAGAGTTTTCGTTCGGGAAACTATTGGTCTTGAATTCAATAATAATTCCGGAAGGATATTGAGGGGGAGCATTGTAGGTGGTCGTAACTGTATTATTATAAGAATAGGTATCATTGCCGCCATTGGGAGCTGAAACCGTTGCGTAGAAGGTTCCGTTGGAACCTATCCATTGTACTTCTTCGAGTGTAACGTTGGCCATTTCCATGAATTTCAGGTTACCCTGCCAATGGAATACGGAGGGCTGGGTTCCTAAACCCTCTACACCATAAATAATATCCAGAGAAGTCAAGGTGGTGGAACCTGTATTACGAATAGTTACCACCGGATTGTTACAAACAGGGTTCATACGGGAGTATCTCTGTGCGCGGGAAGGCCTGATTACATCGTATAATTCGGCGTCAAGAATGAAATTGGCTTTGTCGTAGGTGATCAATTGGTCTTCGATCTGATAGTATGACCAACTGCCTGTGTGAATGTAGGGTTCCACATCATGATCCAAAAGTGCAGTATCATTCATTGTCAGAAATGGGGTAAGTTCCAGGTCGTAGGTTTTGACATCCGAACCCGGGCACCAGTTGGCGCGTGAGTAGATCCAGGTGCCTCCCTGGGGATAAACCGGATTAAGACCGCAATCGTCGCGCCATACCAAACGCTGATATTGCTGGGTATCGTTCACCTTGAAGTAATGGTATTTCGGGCAAAATTCGGCGCAATTTTCGGGGGTATCCATTCCATGGCCGGTAATGCGCGATTTCCAGCGAACTGATTTGGCAGAGGCCGGAATAAAGATTTTTTTGGGCGTAAGATGGCTTTCGATGGGGTCGGTGGCATAACCGAAATTGAAATTGCCATTATAAAGATTTTGCACGCTAAGTGGATCGCGGGGAGGGGTTCCTTTGATAAAATCGAAACGAACATCGAGCAATTCCTGCCAGTTGCCGGCCGCCAGATGAACCGAATCGTGAAGCAGGGTGCGGTAATCCGACACATCGGTTACCCATGTAAATCCGGTACCCAGACTTAGGTTGTTGCCGTAGGGCGTGATGAATCGCTGCATCTCGTAACGGTTGATGACTTCGAAATGAGGCGAGTAGTAATACCAGCGTTTGAGATATAGGGTAGAATCAGGCATTACGAAAGTGGAATCGATGGCTTGGCCAAGATGATCGTAAACATAATTTGAGTAATAAGCAGGCCATATCGTAATGGTGTCGGTGCAGACCAAAGGATTTAAGGAGTCGCTATAAAAGTAAACCTGCATAGGATCGGTTTGCAAGGAATCAACAGTGACGAGGGTGTCGATATGCGATACATAAGTGCCCTGCTCAAAAATTATATTCGGACGGAGGGTAGTTTCTGTAAAATTGCGCTGAATTTCGCTGCCTTTAATATATTGATAGGTTGGCAGGCCGTTCAAAATGCCAGTGTAAGCCCCCCCTGCTGAATCGGCGGCGGTGAGTTGGCTATTATCATTGAATTTATAATAAAGTTTCAGTTTATTATTATAAGGATGAGTTGCATCGAGGTCTTTGAACATCCAATTATGAATGGTGGCCGAATCGAGTTCAGCGTTCCAAACGGCAAATTCGTCTATGTTTCCGTCGTAGTTGCTGCTGCCATTACCATTGGAGCCTATTTTGAAGCTTTTTATGCCATACATCCTGCGGGTAAACCCAGTGCCGGAATGCCATAGCAGGCCGTTTTTATAAATTTTAAGGCTTCCGTTGGCCACATTTTTGGTAAATGCCCAGTGGTTCCATTTTCCCTCAATCTCATCCGTTACGGCTGTTTTGTTGATGCGATCGTAGCTAGTGGTAGCACTATTGCCGGCATCCCAATACATATTGCTATTGGACCAGGGTAGATGCACATTGATAACGCGACGATTCAAAGAATCGAAGGCTTCGAAAAGCGATTGATTTTGGGGTTGATAAGGCGGATTGCCATAAGCCCAGCAAGTAACCGTGATAAAGCTATCAATAGAAGCCATTGCTTCCTTAGGCACATCTACAAAATCGCTGCCCATGAAGAAAAGCGACTTGTCGTTTCCGGCCGAAGTGATGGTGGTTTGCTGGTGAGGGTTTGACCCCGAAACTATACTTGGAATTCCTGGGGTTTCGTTATCAAATGATATATCAATTACAATATTGCTGATACCGTTCCAGTTGAATGGATTGATGAAGTGTATGGCATTCCAGCCTGTGGTGGAAAAAGCAGTGTTGTTGGAATATACGGTAGTGAAGCCTGAGTTTTCGAAGCTGTTAGCCTTTAGCGAATCCAATGCCGTATGTTTGATACGGATAATGAGGTTATTTAATTGGCTCCCGAAAGATTGGAGTTCGAAACGGATTCCGCTGATATCGCCAGCCTGCATACCGGCAGCGCTAAGTTCGCCTGCTTTCCAGAGATATTGGGTGCGACCTTCGGCAGAAGCCGCATTGAAAGGGGCATCTAAAGGCAGGGTGCCGCAAATCATTATAGTGGAATCGAAGGTTGTGATACCCGTATAGTCAATGGAAGTGTTGAAATGAGGATAATACTTCCACGAAGGCTGAAACATATATTGAAGGGAATCGGGGCTGGAGCCATCTATCTTGTAGCTGGGGGCATTGAGCAAAGTGGAATCGAGACGGCCGGTATGTTCGTATAAATAAGTGGATGTTTGATAATCCCATTCGCCGCAGGCGGGGTTTTGGGCCGGGTTGCATTTCAGGGTGTAATACATCAGTATTTTGTTGGTTCGCATGGTATCGGAAGGGAATACGAACCAGGCATTTTGAGAACTGCCAAAGGTAAAGGTCTGCACCTTGAGGGTGTCGCCGGGGGAGGCGTAAGAGAGCAGTGAGAGAGAAACGAACAATAGGGT
The DNA here is from genome assembly GCA_964599365.1 of uncultured Bacteroidales bacterium. Lineage (GTDB taxonomy): Bacteria > Bacteroidota > Bacteroidia > Bacteroidales > CAIWKO01 > CAIWKO01. The sequence continues at coordinate 12,749 of CAZRFL010000084.1, read as the reverse complement.
CAGAAGAGTCTTGTAAAAGTGTTTTTTCATTTTTTAATTCTTGTTACAATAATGTTAGGCAGACATAATAGGGCAGCAAAGTTAAGAAATAAACTTCGATATTTCAACTCAGTAGATTGTGGTCGTATATCAACCTTGAGGTATCTTGGTAAGGGGTATGATCAGACGGGTAACCTGATTCATGCGCGTTATGATTCTTTCCAGTATCTCGGTGTTATATTCAGGATGTTCGATGGTGACGGTCCATATGGATTCCTGCAAACTCTTAAACCGTATGCCCCCGCGTTTGGTGGAGTATTTGATGTGGGATTTTTGCCCGTTGCTGATGGTGCATTTTATGTTGCGCAGTGGAACATTAACTTTGGAATCAACCACTTTGATCACCAGGGATATGTGGCGAATGGCGGTGGAGCGCCCCACTTTTATGGTATTATCCCAGGCAAGAGCCAGATGAGGTAAATAGGAGTGAATGAGATTTCCTATCTGATGTTTAATGTCATCCAGTCTGTTCAGTGTTTTAGGTATTACCATGGTGCCCGATGCTTTCCTGTCTTTGATCGCCATTTTGGGCTTGATAAGGATTTCTTCGAACTCCAAAATGACCGTTTCCATCTCGATGATGTCATCGGGAGTAATAGAAGTTATTACTCCAAGATTTTTGGCCATAAGGTCTTTAAGGGTTCTAGCCTTGACAGGGGCCAGGCTATTCTTTCCGCGGGTGAAATGGGTTTTCCCTTTCGAAAATGCCTTAGCCAAAGCAATATTGTTATTATTGTAAGCTGACACAGATGCCCTGAGGAGGAATTTAACCATGGTGTCGGCCATAACCGCCCTCAATCTGTTTTTACTAATGGTGATAGGTTTGATCTGTTTGAATTGTTTTTGTCTGGCCTTATCAATTTTGATCATCTCGGCATCGAACGCAGCTCTTAGCGCAGGATAAAGATCAATACCCGTAAGCTCTCCGTCGTATCTATCAAAAAAATGGGAGGCTCTTACGTTTGCTTTGTGGCGTGTATTTTCTTTTTCATTCATTTTAGCAGGTATTACAAATAAATAAACGGAAAAATTGAAGCAATCAAAAATTTATTGAATGTAACCAATCATTACAACGGTAAAGGTAGGAAAAAATTCAGTAGAACTAAAACAAAAATCGTTGTTACTATTTCTAACTTCGATGTAAGTAAAACCGAAATCGATAGAAGTATTTCTTACTCCGAAGTGGATATCGCGTACTTCGATGGAAGATTCTTAGCAAACAGTGTCGATTTTATAAGATCCGATGGAGATAAAGTAAACTTCAGAGTGAATAAAACGTGCATCGATGAAGCCAAAATGACATTTCATGTTGAAAAACCCCTATCCAATGAAACCGAAATCACGTCCAATGTTATCAGAATAACATCCATGGTAATGAGAACGTCGTCCATTGTCATGGGAACGATAATGACTTTAAAAATACTAAGTTCCGATGTTAAAAAAGTTTGCCTGCTTGTAATATTTCTTTACTTCATTGTCATAAAAACTAACACGACCGGAGTAAAAGCGAAAGAGAGAGTAATCTTCCTTTACTTCGTTGTTGTATGTAAGAAGTTCGTTGCGATAATTTCAGTAATCATTGTAAAAATCTTCTAATAGATTATTCAAATTCTGGATGAGAGTGGAGTTTTCGGAAGCTGCGCTTTATAATTTCTCGAATTTGGCGCACTGAACTTTAGCTGCGCTGATAAGTCTGGCGAGGTAAAGACCATGCGATAGAAAATCGAAGTCGAGGGAGTTGTATGTGTTAGAGAGGGTATAGGTTTTTACGAGAGCGCCGCGCAGATCGTAGATTTGCAGGGTGACTTCGCCATAGGAAGGATTGAAATTGAAGTTGACCGTTCCCCGTGTGGGATTGGGGTATATTTCGAAATCATCGACTATGGGTTCAGGGGGAGTGGGTTCGTCGTAGAAACGGGCTAAGTATGAAAAACCATTATAACATTGTGATGGAGTAGGTATAAACAAATAATTACCAAAATAGGTAGAATCGCTTGCATTCCCATATAAATAGATCGATTTGCCTTTTGTGACTAATGTAGTATTACATTCATGTGGGCTATAAACTTTTTTAACGGATTCATTTCCACCATTCAGGTCATATTCAACAATGAATCCACCATTTTTTGAGAAATAGTTGGTTGTACCATATCCAATAATGCTGTCCTGGGTAAAATAAATCTTTTTTCGGAACGAACCTGTCATCAGTATTTTATCATCTTTGATGAAAAGAGAGGTCGGATAATCACTATATGGACCACCCGAAGGAATGCCCCATAACGCGTTTCCTGTTGAATCATATTTTATCAATAGAATATCGTCGCTGCCATTAGCCGTAAATGTATTATTGCCTATGGTTATTGTATCAAACCAAGTAGCCAGATAAAAGTTATTGAACCTATCTGACTCCAGTAATGACAACCAGACATAAAGAGGACTACCATAAATACCAAGTACCCTATGGCTAATTTGTTTTTTCCATAGCAAGTTGCCTTCCGGCGAGAGTTTAATAAGATCAGTAATAGAATTTGTGTCAGTTTTTTTTAATATTATAACATTATTTGAAATGTCGGTTGTAACCTGAAAAATATCATCATTAAACGCCCTTACCCATTGAAAAACACCGTCTGAATTATATTTTGAAATATGCGTGTAACCCAGACTATCTGACAGAATACTGTCAGCAAAAATGACATTATCAGTGTACGATATATCACTCATCATAATAAGGTTATTTTCATGATCGCATCGTAACATACGACCATGAAAACATCCATGGTCTGCATAACCTGGTATTTTCCACCAAAGAAAATCACCGTCAGTGGAATATTTCACTAAAAGAGGTCGATGGCCTATTAAACTGTAAGGTATAGAATCGCCTTCTATCGTTGTTGTGTAATCAAATATCGTCAAAAGGAAGACCTCGTTGTTTTCACCCAATCTGATATCTACTGTATTATCGAAATCTGATCCACCAATGTGTTTATACCATAAAAAGTTGCCCGTGCTGTCAATTTTGGCAAGAAAGACATCTCCATGATTAGATAACAATGTGTCGTTGTCAATGAATAAAGTATCATTCATATCGCCTGCAATGTAAATATTGTCTTCCTCATCGGCAACCATACTGATAACCTTAAAATGTATTTCATTCAGCCATTTCAAATTCGGTATCTGCGCCGATGCACCCAAAGAGTAAACGACAAACAGAACCAGCAGGAAACGTTTCATAGGGTAAAAATATGAAATAATATGGATTGGGAGGGGGAAATGGGGGAGATTTTTTTTGGAAGAAGACGGAAGACCAAAGACAGAAGACGGAAGAGCGGAGGATGTCTCGACTACGCTCGACAAAACGGTAGTGTGACCTGAGTATGAAGAGATATTATGATGGCGGAATGTACCCAAAAATTCCGTACAACAACTCACCAAGCAGAAGCGCATAAATTATTGCCAGAACAGTGGCTATAATTACGATCACATTCTTTTTTGATTTATTTGCAAAAACCCTAACCATGAAATAGCAAAAAAGAGCCAACCCAATTGCAATCAGGACGAACATGTGCTGAGAATAGATCATCTGCACACCCCAAATAATTCCGCTGATAGTACCCCCGACCAATGCACCCAACAAGCTACCCACTATTGCACGGAATGTTATTTTTTTATCCTTCAGAATTTTATTTTGCCCGGCTATCATTTCATCTACAATAGAATTGATCTTTTCCACGTTAAAAAAATCGGTACCTATTTCCTTAAGTATTTCCATTTTGGTTTTCCCTTGCTTTACCAAAACTGATATTGTGTATTTGATATCCTTTTCTTTCTGCAACATTTCCTGTTGCTTCTCAATTTTATCTTCAATTGTCTTTACTCCCCCCCTTTCAAGCAATATTTTATCCATAGCGAGCTTAGCCTCCGGAGAATATTCTTCAATTTTTGCATGGGTTCGAATAAGTTCTTCATCTGAAAAACCCCTGTATTTTTCGGTAAGTTCCTGAACGCTCATCATAATCATATCAGAATTTAAATGTTAATTCGTTTTAATTATCTTTTTCACTCTTTCACAAGCTTTCCTCTTATAACTTACCCTTTCTCAGGCCTATCAATTATTATTTACTTATTATTCAAATGCTCCTCTAGAGGCTTCAGCGATTGCAAACCATCGATTACCGAACGAATATTCGGCAGCACCATCATCAGTTTTTCATTGGTTTGTTTCAGGCTGCAAAAGCGGGGGTTGTGTTTTAAAAAGCTAAGTATTTCGGTGAAAATGCCCGACTGATAGTAAGCCGAATCGGGATTGCTGATAAAATAGGCTTTCATCTGAGCCTCTTTCAGCACCAGCTTTTCTATGCCCATGGCTTTGGCCATGCGGCGCAGCCTTACCGTATGTATCAGTTCCTGTGCCGGCTTGGGCATAGGGCCGAAACGGTCGATAAGCATTTCCTGAAAAGCACTGAGGTTTTCGTCCTTCTCAATATTGTCCAGTTCCTTGTAGAGCAGCAATCTTTCGGAGATATTCGAAACATATTCAGCAGGCAGCAGCACTTCCAGGTCGGTTTCGAACAGGCAATCTTTAACAAAGTCTTCCGCCTCCTTATGTATATTCTTATACACCTCTTTAAACTCGGTTTGCTTGAGTTCGAACAGGGCTTCGTCCAATATCTTCTGATACATCTCGAAACCAATCTCAGAGATAAAGCCGCTTTGTTGTGCACCCAGAATATCGCCTGCTCCACGAATATCTAGGTCGCGCATGGCAATGTTGAAGCCGCTTCCCAATTCCGAAAACTCTTCGAGGGTGCGCAAACGTTTGCGGGCATCTTCGGTAAGCACCGAAAGAGGCGGAGCCAGCAAATAGCAGAAGGCTTTTTTGTTGGAACGCCCCACACGACCGCGCAACTGGTGTAAATCGCTGAGACCGTAATTCTGGGCTTCGTTAATGATGATGGTGTTTACATTGGGGATGTCGAGGCCCGATTCGATGATGGTGGTCGATACCAGCACATCATATTGTCCGTCGATAAAGTCGAGCATGATTTTTTCCAAAACATGTCCTTCCAACTGTCCGTGACCAATGGCCACGCGTGTTCCGGGACAAAGCTTCTGAATCAATTCCTGAATCTCGTGGATGTTGGCAATGCGGTTGTGCACAAAAAACACCTGTCCGCCCCTCGAAAGTTCGTACATGATGGATTCGCGTATGCTGGCTTCGTTAAACACATGCAGTTCGGTTTGTATGGGATAGCGGTTGGGCGGAGGGGTGGATATGATAGACAGGTCGCGGGCACCCATAAGCGAAAACTGCAGGGTGCGCGGAATGGGAGTGGCGGTGAGGGTCAAAGTGTCGACATTTACCTTCAGGGTGCGCAGCTTTTCTTTGGAAGCCACCCCAAACTTCTGCTCTTCGTCTATGATAAGCAGGCCGAGATCTTTATACTGCACATCCTTGCTGATGAGGCGGTGGGTGCCGATGAGGATATCGATCTTTCCTTCTTTCAGTTGATTGAGTATTTCTTTTTGTTGCTTTGAGGAACGGAATCGGTTGATATATTCGACCTTGCAGGGAAAGGCAGCCAGTCGGTCGCTGAAGGTTTTGTAATGCTGCAGAGCTAGAATGGTAGTAGGCACCAGCACCGCCACCTGCTTGCTGTCGCACACCGATTTGAAAGCAGCACGCACGGCCACCTCGGTCTTGCCAAAGCCTACATCGCCGCATATCAGTCTATCCATAGGAAAATCGGCTTCCATATCTTTCTTCACATCGGCGGTTGATTTGATTTGGTCGGGCGTATCCTGATAGATAAAGGAGGCCTCCAATTCATGTTGCATATAATTGTCGGGTGCAAAAGAGAATCCCGGAGAACCGCGACGTTCGGCATAAAGTTTTATCAGGTCGCGGGCAATATCTTTGACCTGTTTTTTTGTTTTGGCTTTCAGGCTGCTCCATGCGGTAGAACCCAGGCGGTTGAGGGTGGGCTGGGTGCCGTCCTTCCCGACAAACTTAGTGATGCGATGCAGAGAGTGAATGCTGACATATAAAAGGTCATCGTTTTCGTAGACCAGTCGGATGGCTTCCTGTATTTTACCGTTTACGGTAATCTTCTCCAAACCCGAATAGCGTCCTATACCATGATCGATGTGTGTGATAAAATCGCCGGGCTGGAGATTGTAGATCTCTTTGAGGGTTACGGCCTCGCGGCTGCTGTAATTTTCTTTGAGTTTGAAACGGTGGTAGCGGTCGAAAATCTGGTGATCGGTGAAGCAGCAAATTTTAAGGTTCTTATCAATAAATCCTTCATGCAACGAGGTGTTGATGATGCTGAAATTCAGATCTGCGTTTTCCTTTCTGGATTTCAGAATGTCTTCGATGATAGAATAGATGCGCTCGGTCTGGCTTTTTGAATCGGAGAAAATATAATTATCGAAACCCTGCTTGCCGTAATCGGAAAGCTGTTGTATAAGCAGATCGAAATTTTTGTTGAAAGAAGGCTGGGGGAGGGTTTCGTAATTAAATTCGTGAGAGGCATTAAAGAACCTGTGTTTGCCGAATTCGATCAGGGGGAAATTCAGCACTTGTTTTCTGAGGCTTGCGCTATCGGTAAACAATTCATGGGGCTCGGGATTGATGCCTTTATCATTGGAATACGAAAGATATTCCGCGGCTTTCTGATAAGCCTGATCTGTTATTTCGAAAGTAAGCCCGGCATCGTCGAACCAAAGAATTGTATCAGGAGGAAGGTATTCGGTAAGGGAAATCTTGTGAGTGGAAAGCTCTTTATTGCCCGAATCGGGAACAATTTTAATGTGATTCAGTATCTCCACCGACAATTGTGTGGCGGGGTCGAAGGTGCGAATGGATTCCACCTCATCGCCGAAAAGCTCAATACGATAAGGATTCTCATTCGAATAGGAATACACATCTATGATACCTCCGCGCACGGCAAACTGCCCCGGCTCCACTACAAAATCCACGTGTTCGAACTGATATTCGAAAAGCATTTCGCTGATAAAATCCACCGAAATTTTTTCCGACACCTGTATCCTAAAGGTATTCTTTTCGAAGAAGCTTTTTTTGATGACCTTTTCCAACAGGGCCTCGGGATAAGTGACCAGTATCAGTTTCTTGCCTTTCTTCTGCAGTTTGCTCAGCACCTCTGTGCGAAGCAATACAGCTGTATTGTCTATCTTCTCGAAGTTTTTGGGATGTTTATACGAAGAAGGAAAGAATAGCACGCTCTTCTTAAAGAACTTCAGGTCCTGCTCTCCAAGGATGTTTTCGATATCGTTCAGCAGATATGCCGCCGATTCTTTGTCGGGCATTACCACCAGGTGCGTGCGTTCCAGAGAGGCATACACCGAAGCCACAGCAAAGGCTTTGGACGAACCGCTCAATCCCTTCAGATGTATCTTTTGAGCGGCATCTCCATCACACAAAGAGGCAATCTGAGCAAAAAGCGCCTGATCTTTATAGGCCGATGAAAGGTTATCGAGTGTCAAAAAAGGGAAGATTTGGTGCAAAGGTAGGAATAAAAGAAAACTATAGGTTTACGGTGTATTTTTTGTTTTCAGAAAAAGAAAAATGACCACAATACTCATAAGCACTGTGGTCATTTTGAGAATAAAAATACTAGAAATTTGCCTTCAGTGAAATAATAAAATTCCGGCCCGGAGCAACAATACCTGAACTATACGGCCTGTATCTCTGATCGGTGATGTTTTCCAATCCTGCGCTCACCGACAAATGATCCATAAAGTGGTACATCGCTTTAAAGTTTAAGGTATACCAGCCCGGAGAATAGGGATTGCCATCCTTATCAATGGCATAAATCTCGGGTTTTCCTTTTTCTTCATCCGGAAGGTCGTCAAACTTCTTTTCTCCACAATACACTGCATAAAACTGCAGGTTCAGTTTGTCGTGATTGTAGGATAGTCGTGATACTCCGGTCCAGGGCGCTGCATGGCGCGAAGGACTTTTGGTTCCATCATCCAGTTCTTCTTCACCTATCTGATAATTAAAGTCGGTCGAAAAGCCAAAGCCAATGGGTAATTTCAACTCAAACCCGGCCTGTAATCCATACACATTGGCAACAGCGGCATTCTGAATCGCTTGTACCTTGCTTAGAGTGCCATCGTACATAATGCTATCGGCTCCGTTAAGGGTAAAGTCGCGCCTCACCATGGCATTCTGCAAAATGGTATAATATCCCGTAAGGTCAATCTTAACAACTTCACCGAAAACTTTGGCTATTCCCAACTCAGCATTATAGGCATATTCAGCCTTGAGGTCAGGATTGGGAACAACCACGGCACCTTGTTCGGAATCGAATACTTTGCCCATATCATCCACATTGGGCGCCCGGAAGCCTGTGGAAACATTGAGGTTCAAGGCCCATTTCTCAGTTGGACGATATACTACCCCCAGGCTGCCTGAAACAGAACCATTGTTGATTTTAGCCGAAGTATAGGGAAAAGGATAAAATGTGGTATCGAAATCAGCATCCAACACATACTGATTGTATCGTATGCCCGATTGCAACATCACTTTATCAGATATTTTGAACTGATAGCTCAGGTAGGCAGCGTATGACGACCAGGATGATCGGGGATAACGTGAAGGGCCGGTTACCATCTCACCGGTCGAAATATCTTCATCATCTCCGGTTGATTTCACATCGTTATAAACGGCTTCGAGGCCATAGAAGAACTTATGCTTCTTACCCAAGGATTTGTTGAAATCGATGTTGGCGGAATATGCTTCCACGTTCTCCGTGCGAATGTGCCTGGTGTCTTTATTTATATCACGGTCGATGCGGCTTTCTTCGAAGGATTGCCATGCCAAACGAATCTACATCTGATCGTACACCTTATTGTTACTATTGTGTGAAACACTAAGATTGTTCATCATCCATTTTTGTGGCCCATAGTACCATTCACCGTATCGGGGCAAACCATTTTTATATCGGATATGCCTGTCATATCGGGAGTATTCTGAAGTCACAGAATAATGAAATCCGTATTCGAAGTTCCATTTATCATTGGGTTTGAAGCGGAGTTTTTGCATCATATTGATCTGCGAATAACCCGAAGGACGCTGTATGCGCGGATCATCGTTTGTCACCACCACATCGACACTGTCCTGACGTTGCACATAAAACGGACGCAAATATTCATCAGGACCCTTGCTGCCCATTTTCAAATCACCATATTTATTAGAGCTGACACTGCTGAGCAATGACCATTTTTTCCAACCAATGCCAACATCAAAATGAGCCGTTATTTCATTATTGGCTGAGGAATAGCGTGCCACCGCTTTGCCCGTTGTCAAAGGCTTATCGGTAACTGATAATTGGGGGGTTAATGTTTGAAAACTCATCACTCCGCCTATGGCGTCACTTCCATAAATCACAGAGCCGGGTCCGAACAACACCTCTGCTTCTTCGATAGTGAAAGGATCTAATGAAATAACGTTTTGCAGGTTACCCGCTCTGAAAATAGCCGTGTTCATACGTATGCCATCCACAGAATACAGAAGTCGGTTGGTGGCAAATCCTCTGATCATGGGGCTTCCCCCGCCTTGCTGACTTTTCTGAATGAACACCTTACCCGAAGCCGCCAGCATATCCGCCGCCGTTTGCGGATTCTGAAGCGCAATTTCTTTCGATTGAATAATAGTGATCTTTCCGGGGATGTCGTTTGAAGGCTGATTCCACCGGGTAGCCGAAACCACCACCGCATCGAGGGTAACTCCTGAAGGTATCAATTCGATATTGAAAGATGCGGCTTCGAGTTCTGCATAGCTTTTTATTTCTGTTTTGTAGCTCAGGAAGCGGATCTCAATTTTTTCGGCATTTTTAAATGCCGAAATGTTTGCCTGTCCTTTGGCGTTGGTTGTCGCATAAGCCCTTGGACTTTCGCTTGCCAAAGTGGCCATTTCTACAGGCTGGCCATTATCTTGAAATTTTATGGTTATTATTTGGGCGAATCCACTATGATAAATACCCAATAACAACCACAATGTGATTATTTTTTTCATTGTGATTATTTAATTATTAAGAAAATAATTGAAGACTCCGGTACTTTTTGTCCGGAAACAAACTAAAATAAATCTGCTTATGCTTTTTTGGGAGGAGGATGCAAAGGGGATTTGCCGTCGAGAGAATAGAAAAAGGAATAAGTAGTTAAGGGTGGTTTATTTACCGATTGATGGATTGTATTCAAAGAAAAGGAAGGTAAAGGAGTGTAAATTGATTTGAAAAAACTGAGCAGTCTTTTTTTGTTTTCCTTATTTTGGGGATTATTTCCCAGGCTTTCTGAAACCAGTTTGCTTAATTGCTTGTTGAGCTGTGTTTCTTCATTATCCCACCAGCACAAATAGGTAACGGAATCTCCGGAAAATATGGTTTCGACAATGTCGTACATTTGTCCTTTGTATTCGAACTCTTTGGAGTGTTCCCATTTGAGTTGAGATTTTGCCTCAGCTAATGCAAAGGTTAGCACAACCAATTCGTTTTTATCCAAACCATCCATCATATTCCTTTTCACTTCTTTTTTGATAAGCTTTTTCTGATATTGCAAATAGATATAGGTTCCAAAAATTGGAGTTATCAGGCAAACAAACAGAAATATGGAAAGGAATTTTTTCAAGTTGGGATTAGAATTTTGATTTCATTACAGGGTAAAGTTCACAAACTAAGAGGGTATCACCACTGGGAAATCATGATCGAACTGCAGGAAGTGCTGCTCGCCCAGAATTTGTTCCATAAAGTGGTTGTATGCCGGAGAGAATTCGAACTTATTGATGTCGTAATACACATCGGCTAATGGTTGGTTGCCGATAGTGCCCATATCTACCGAAGAAGTGTTGAATTCTTCGAGATGCTGGAACTTTTCTATGGTTTTCATAACAGGCATCTGACCGTATTCTTCACGAAGCAGCAGATCGACCACTTTGTCTGCCAATGTTTGTGTAAGACGACGATCGTAAGCGCGGCAAATACCTGCACGGGCATAATATCCTGATATCTGGGCGCGGGCTTCTATCTTCAGTTTGCTTGATATTTCGGAGGCAATAACTCCGCTGATACCACCAAATCGGGGATGACCGTATTCGTCAACCTCTGAACTGGCATACACCACATCCAGCTTTTCTTTGGCTTCATCATACCAGCGTACGCCTTCGGAAACTGCAATGATGAGAGCTTTTTTAGGAGAACTCAAATAAGTTTCTTTTACTTTTTCGAAGAAGAAGTCTTTGCGTTCTTTGGTGATGGGAAACTCGGGAATAAGAGCCAGTTCGGCACCGCCAAAGGTAGCTGCCCCGGTGAGCCAGCCTGCATCGCGGCCCATCACTTCAACGACCAGGATACGCGAATGGGATTCGGCAGTGGTGCGCAAACGGTCGGTGAACTCCATGATGCCTTTGGCACCTGAAGGGAAACCGGGACAAAGCACGGCTTCTATCTCCTTGCCTTCGAAATTATGCATGGAACGGGTGCGGAGATCGTTATCAATGGTCTTAGGGAAACCTATGACGGGTATGCCTTCCTGTTCGTACAAACGTTTGGCAGCTCCGTTGGTGTCGTCGCCGCCAATGGTAACGATCACGTCTATTTTATATCGTTTGAGGTTACGCAAAATCTGGGGAACACGGTCTTCAGGGTTCTTTTTGGATGGAAAAGGATTGGTGCGGCTCGAAAGCAGGGCCGTGCCACCATAATAACCATCGTAGGGCTGATGCGAAAGATCGACCACATCGCCATCGCCCAGCAAACCTTTCCAGCCTTTGCGTATGCCATATACTTTAAAGCCCAGCACAGAGGCCCGGTTGCGAATGGATTCTATACTTGAGTTTAAGGCGGGCGTATCGCCACCACCGGTGAGGATGGCCAGGGTTTTTCCGTGGAAGAGTTTCTTGTCTATTTTCATAAGAGTGGATTTTATTTCGGCAAAAATAATGTTTTGATTACAAAGAACAGTCAGCAGAAGCTTTTTTTAAAAGGCTTCGAGTATTTTCTCTGCAAGTACTTTGGCATGTTTGAGGTCGGCTTCTTTCGTAAGGCCTGCGATGTGGGGTGTGAGAATGACATTGGGTGCCTGTATGAGATATTGCATAGGTTCAGGATAATCTTTTACGGCGAGGTTCTCGAAATCGGGAGATTCATATTCCAACACATCCAAACCGGCGCCCAACACCTTTCCGCTTTTCAGGTTTTTTACCAGATCGGCGGTATTTACTACCTGGCCGCGTGAGGTATTAATTAAGTAAATCTTCTTTTTGAAGGATTTGATGAAAGAATCGTTTACCATATAGCGTGTTTCTTCCGTCAGCGGGACATGGATACTTACAATATCGGCTTCTTCGAAAACTTGTTTGAGAGGCATATTCTCAGCATACTCAAAACCCCAATCTCGTTTATACTTGTCGTAAGCAATAATATTCATTCCCAGTTTTCCAAGATATTCGGCAAGCTGCGAACCCATATTTCCATGACCTATGATCGCAATTGTCTTATCAATAAATTCAGAGCCTTTGTTTTCGGCACGCAGCCATTGGCCGTTGCGGATCTGGGAGTCTGCAACCTTGATATTATGAAGCAAAGAAAGCAACATTCCCAGGGTGTGTTCGCTCACAGCGCGTCGGTTTCCTTCCGGGGAGTTGAAGCAGCGAATACCGTTACTTTTGAGATAATCCACATCAATGTTTT
>CAZRFL010000083.1:10045-18379 GCA_964599365.1 uncultured Bacteroidales bacterium | reverse complement strand
CAAGTCTGCAAAATAACAAAGCAAACATGCGAAGAGATAAAGCAAGTCTGCAAAACAACAAAGCAAACATGCGAAGAGATAAAGCAAGTCTGCAAAACAACAAAGAAGACATGCGAAGAGATAAAGTAAGTTTGCAAGATAAAAAAGGAAGCTCAGGAAGAATATTGTGATCAAGAAAAAAACATCCTTCCCTATTGATTATGAATTTGGAATATTTTTTTACTTTTGGTTTATTATAAATATGATAGTCATGATTAAAATCTCAGTAGTGTCTTTGTTTTTAGTATTCATTACCCCTGCTTTGATTTATGCTCAACAAACAAAGAAAACTGATTCATTACAAGGATATGCTGTCTTGATCGTTTGCGATAAAATGCCTCAATTTAAAGGAGGAGATGAAGCAAGAATCAAATACATGATAGAAAATGTTCGTTATCCTGTATTAAATGAAAATGAGGAATGGCAGGGAACAGTTCGGTTGTCATTCATTATTGACACAATTGGAAAAATAAGAGAGGTTGGTATTTATGGCAAAGAACTTCCCGAAACTTACTCTCCAATAGAGAAAGAATGTGTGAAAATGGTTTTGAATATGCCAGACTGGATTCCTGGTGAAAATAAAGGGGAAAAAGTACCTGTAAGATTTGATATGCCGATTCGATTTGACCCGGGACAGTGAAAATAGTAATTAAAACCCTAAATAAAGAAAGGAAATTACCTTGAAAAAGCTAATTAAAAATATTGTAGTCGATAAACGCATTATTATTGTTCTTTTCATTTTTATCCTTAGCCTTTTTGCAATTCTTTTACTTCTAAAAAAAGGAGTAAGCTTATACGATGAAACTTTACCGATAAGTGTATTTATTAAGAATGAATTATCAATGAAAGAAACAGTAACCTTCAGCTTAAATGATTCCACCTATTCTGTATCCCTTGACACCAACGAGGGAAAATCACTAAAGATTCATTACCGAAATGGATTAAATGAAGTATCTGTTGCATTATCACCCGCAAAACCGCTCATTGATGACACTCTGATGATCAATACCAGAATGCCGGGACAAATTAGTATAGAAATAGACAAACCCACTGATGAATTAGGATTTATATGGAAACTTGATCCTGAAAAGAGTAATGACTTTTATTTTCATAAAGTAAAAATTAAAGAAAAAGATGGCAAAAGAATTAAATTTGCCGTTTGGGGAATATGTATAGAGTAAATTACAGCTGAAAACAATGGAAAATGTTTGCTGCAACTACCAAATAAACAAGCAGAAAATAGGTTCTTTAACAATTGCCTAATAATTATTATGAAACAGTTCCTGGTACTAACCCTATTCGCTTTGTCACTGCACAGTTTTGGACAATTCCCTTGTGGAAGTGTTCAGAACTTAAGCACTGCACAAAACAACCAGTTGGCAGCTATCAGACCGATACTCGATTCGGCTTTGTATCATGAAAAACTGTCTGCCATTGATTCTGTTTCGTCTGTCATTAAAAGTATTTATGGAGCTCAAGCAGGCCTTCCCGAAACTGCTGAAACATATTACCCTCTGGTCAGCAACACTAGCTGGATAAACCTAAATGCAGCCATCAGCCTTTCAAGAACCCTTATCGCACACGATAGCATCTATTATACCACCCTGTGGCGACTCGCCAAAGGACAGAACCCTCAACTTTCGTGGCAGCCACATTCCATCTATTTGCGCTATGCTGCAGAAGTAGCTTTGGGCTTGCTAAAGATAGCCGACCAAGAGACTGATGCAGGCCGAAAGATGCTCTACAATAGCTGGGCCACTACCGCTCTGGATTCTTTAGCCACCATGCAATTGCCCAACGGCGCTTTCCCTTTCCCCGACCTGCGGCCATATGGCGATCCTGTTTTCGGGCCCATCATACAGTCATTCCTGAATTCCTGCGGAGCCGATTCAGTGAATGTTTTGGTGAATGGCTGGATCATAGACGACAAAGGAACGGGACAATTCAAGTTTGATGCCGGGGTGATTGCCGACGTGTATTACCAGGCCTATCAGTATACCCACGATACCCATTATAAGAACATTGCCATTGCCATTGGCAACTATCTGAAACCTCTGCATTTCAGCGAGAATTACAATTACAACACTTTTGTATCCCTTGGGCTTACCCGCGCTTACCAACTAACCAACGATACCGCTTACCTGAACCGGGCGATAAATAATATACGCTATGCTGTTTTCCCGGGACAGCTTTCGACAGGACGATGGGCCGACGGTCATAATGCCAAATCGGTATATCATGCCATCATATTAAAGAATATTTCCGCGACAATGCCACTCATACCTCTCACCCATGTGTATTATGACAGCATACAATGGATGACAGAGCAGGCCCTAAGGAATTTTCTGGAATATTACCACAACTGCGATTACTCGGGGTCGTACACCTGGGCCATTAGAACCTTTCCATTAGATACACCGGCTTTAGATGCAGCGCTTAAAGATTCCATTGGGGATATTATCGGCAGGCATATCAACCAATCGGCCCTCAACGGAAAATATCTTGACATTCCGACCATGGGCGATTATCTTGAATTACTGGGAGCGATAAATTCAATTCCTGAAACACAATATCCTGAAAATGAGATCAGACTTTACCCCAACCCAGCCGAAAACAGTGTCACCATACACAATAGCAGGGGAGCACGAGAAATAGTCCGCTATCAAATAACTGACATGAACGGCAGGATCATTCTGTCGTCTGATTGTTATATATCACGTAAAGACATTGAGATTGATGTTTCTGCATTGTCGGGGGGAATGTACTTTATTCTATTATCCTTCAGCGATCAGCAGAGGTCTGTTCGCAAATTTATCAAAGAATGATATAGAGGTTTAGATGATTAAAACTGCTCGCAGGGAATTGTGTTCCCCGTGTTTGAGGCTTTAAACTAGAACTTCATTACACTAGAAAAAAAAGCCTACACTCAACTTTATTACTTCATACAATGATAGTACTCTAAAAATGGGAATAAACTAATAAAGTGAAAGATTAGGGTAAGTTATTAGGGGTTACTAAAGTAATAAAGTTTGCACCCTTGAAAAAGATGATTAATTTCGCCACCCTTTATCAAAAGATGTTATAGGGGTATTTATTCACTACAAAAAACTAAAGAAATGACTCAAAAGATTTTCATCATCGCTCTCATGCTTATGGTGGGTGTGGCTTGCAACAACCCAGGTAACAACAATTCTGCAAAAACAGATTCCACAGCGGTACAAAATCCTCAACCTTCCGCTAATCAGCCCGATATATCAGGTTATTATCGTCTGCCCGAAACAGGCTGCGACATAGCACTCACCATAACCAAAGTGAATGACAGCTACAAATATTTCTTCAAAGGCGAGCATCTCGATCTGGAAGGTACTGCCCTGCTCAGCACCGAGGCTGATGGTCTTTATATTACTTTCGATGGCCCCATAGGCAACACACCTGCCAAAACCGTAAGCGGGCTTTTAAAGGACAATACACTTACCATACAAAACCAGGGCAACGCCCAAAACCAGTATCACTATTTTAAAGATTGTGACGAAAAATATCTGGAGTTTAAAAAGCAGTAAAGATATCATCACCTGCTAGGATTTTATTCAAAAAAACTCCTATCTTTATAGCAAAATGTACGGCATTGTCCCGCCAACAAACAATTTTAAAATCATGCTGATGCGTGCTATTGTTTTCCTTTTGCTAATATTTCCCTTATGGGTCTTGAGTCAGACTCCTTATCAGGTTTATTACGGAAACCTGCATTCACACACTTCACAATCGGATGGTGAAGGAACTCCGGCCATAGCATATCAATATGCACGTGATTCAGCCGGCATTGATTTTCTGGCTGTCACGGATCATTTGGAACAGATCAGTTCGTCTGAATGGTCCGATGTTCAATATCAGGCAGACGCCGGCACACAAACTGGAAATTTTGTAGGAATTTCAGGATGGGAATATGGGTCACCATTTTATGGACATGTAAATGTTTTTAATAATACTCAGCAAATAACTACTTTGGGGTGGTATTACCTTGATTGGGGAGGATTCACCGACTGGTTGCTGGCTCATCCACCGGGTTTTGCGCAGTTCAATCATCCCGGCGATGATATAACAGCGAACAACTGGAACAATTTTGAATACAAGGGGGCTTCCCTCGATTCTGCTATTCCGCTTATTGAGTTTCAAAACATTCAACAAGCCACCGATTTCTATGAACTCTCCTTACTTAAAGGCTGGCACCTCTCCCCTGTCTGGAACCAGGACAATCATTCAGCTGATTGGGGAACTAAGAACAATGGACGTGCAGGGTTATGGGCCACTGAACTTAGCCGGCCTGCACTTTTTGATGCCATCAGCGGCGGACGAACCTTTGCCACTATGGACAAGAATGCCTCTGTATGGATAAGTTCGAACACTACACCTATGGGCAGCATAGCAGCCCGTCAGGTTGATCTTCCTGTTCAGATATCATTACAGGATGGAGATAGCGAAATCTGGACATTAATTGAAATAGTAAGCAATAATGGTACCCTTATGAGCCTTGATTCCATTACTGGCAATTTTGACACTATTATCTATATTACCCCATACACCGATAACTATATTTTCATAAGAGGCATTCAGGCCGATGGAAATTATATTTGGTCAGCGCCCTTGTACATTAATGGCGACATTTCAGGCCAAAACGATATCAGTTTTCCTACTGAAATCAAGGTCTTCCCCAACCCGGCTTCCGAATCGATCTGTGTCAGAAACAGCCAGCCCGGTTCAGTCTTACTTATTTACAATATTTATGGAGGAATGGTATATTCGGAGACTTTCGATGACAATACTGATATTCATTGTGATGATCTCCTTCCCGGAATATACTTAGTTGAGATAAGTAATAGAGCAGGTAAAAGCTATTTCAAACAGGTAATAAAGAAATAACACTTACTCGATTTTATTAGGGATTCTGTATTATTGTTTCTGTAGGTACAGTCCAAAATGATGTAATTTTGTACTTACAAATTCCACGATAATTGCTTAGGCAAAACTATTCCTCACTATAAATTTCTATGAAAACCACACTGCTCATACATCTGTTCCTTCTTTCTGTCTTTTGCTCACTCAAAGCACAAACCGTCACCGACTACGACGGCAATGTATACAATACCATCACCATTGGTTCACAAACCTGGATGAAAGAAAATCTGAGGGTGACTCACTACCGTAATGGTGACACCATTCCCAATGTAAGTATCACCAACACCTGGCACTACCTGACTACAGGTGCTTTGTGCGACTTCTATAATACTCCCATCAATAGTCTCACTTATGGCAAACTCTACAACTGGTATGCTGCCACAGATGCCCGCCACACCTGTCCGCTCGGATGGCGCACTGCCACCGATGCCGATTGGAGCATACTCACCAGGTATCTTGACAACACGGTGGATACAACAGTAAACGGCTGGTCAGGGACCGTGATTGGTGGTAAAATGAAGGAAACGGGCACAGCACATTGGCTCAGCCCAAACACGGGTGCCAACGACAGCAGCGGATTCACAGCTCTTCCGGGTGGGTATAGGACCCTTTACGGGGATTTCTATTATCTCACCTATTACGGCTACTGGTGGTCGCCCAGAACCACTGACAACACCAATGTATGGAAACGTAACCTGAACTACGACAACTCTCAGATCAGCCGTTCATATAACAATGCAAATTACAGGACCAGCGGATTCTCCATTCGCTGCATCCAGGACGATATAACCACCTCAACCCAAAGCGATGAAAACAGACTGGATGTACAAATATTCCCCAACCCGGCTACTGAGTGGATTGGGATCAATGTATCCGATCATATTGGATTGAAACTATCAGTATTTAACATTTTGGGAGAATTGGTGCTAATTAAGGAGCTGGTAAATTCCTATACAATGATTGATATACACTTGCTGAATCAAGGTTTTTACACCCTTGTAATTGCAAACTCAATCACGACTATAACAAAGAAGTTAGTCGTTAAATAAATCGATTAGAAGATACAATTGAGATAACCTTCAAAAAATTATGGTTCTGCCTGACGGATTAAAAGGTCCAATAGGTCACTTCTGCTTCAGTTTCATCAGAAGATGTCTGCAGCCAATAGGCCGGTGTGATTTTATGCCCAGTCTTTGATTTCAGTCTGCGTTTATAAACCTCAATAACCGGATTGAAAAGAAAATCGGTAACACCAATGGTATACGAATCCGCAGTCACGCCTTCTTTCTTTTCTTCCAGTACCACCTTAACCTCATACTTGTTCAGTGTCAGAATTTCTTTCAGAAACTCCATGCGCTTTGCAGCAGCACCTGTTTCAACAACAGAACAGCGAACCCCGTCGATTTCTGCAATAATATGTTTTCCTTTATTGAGAGGCATAATTTGAATAGATTAAATTCCAAAACTAACTGAAAGAATATTTTCGTAGATCAGACTGATAAATCCTATGAGGAACAGGCCAAGCACACAAATGATCAAAGCCATGCGGGTAGTGAACGGACTTTTGAAAGCTGCAATAGGCGCATCGCTACTATTGATGAACATAGCCTTAACCACCAGCAGATAATAATACAATGATACAGTAGCGTTCAATACAGCTATCAGCACCAACCAGTAATAACCTTTGCTGGCTGCCGAAGCGAATAAGAAGAATTTTCCGAAGTATCCCGCCACAGGAGGAATACCTGCCAGTGAAAACAATGCCAGCATCATTACCAGAGACAATTTAGGGTTGGTACTGTACAAACCATTATAGTCGTCCATACCTTCTTTTCCCGTCTGGTCATAAACTGCTGATACCACACCAAAAGCAGCCAGGTTGGAGAAGATGTAGATCAAAGCAAAATACACTACCGAGGTCATCCCCATACTGCTGGCACCCATAATCCCCATCAGGAGGAAACCTGCCTGCGCAATAGATGAAAATGCAAGGAACCTTTTCAGATTCTTCTGACGCATGGCAAACAGGTTACCAATTGTCATAGTGGTTACAGATAAGGTGTACAAAACATTTTCCCACATATCTGTTATCGTCTTGAAAACGGTAAACAAAATGATCATGAAAATAAATACTGCAGCAGCTTTTGATACTACCGAAAGATAGGATGTGACGTTAATTGGCGAACCCTCGTACACATCGGCTGTCCACAGATGGAAAGGCACCAGTGATATTTTAAATCCCATACCCGTAACAAAGAAAATAAAACCAAGAATCTGAAGAGGAGTTCTGCCGAAAGTTGTTGCCACTTCGCTGAAGTAAATCGAACCTGTGGTGCCATAAACTATTGATAAACCAAATAAAAGAATTCCGGAGGATAGTGCAGACGAAAGTATCAGTTTGATACCGGCTTCAGCAGATTTGTTCTTGTATTTTTCGTAAGCTGCCAAACAGGCTATAGGAATAGTAGCCAGTTCAAGTCCGAGATAGAACATCAGGAAGTCGCCCGATGAAATCATGAAATTCATCCCTATCAAGGTCGAGATGATTAAAATGTAGAATTCGCTGATCTTGCCTTCATTTTCTTCTTTTCTCAACCACACGGCCGACTGAAGAAAAACAATAAACACTCCAATATTCAGCACATTTTTCAGCATAGCTGATAAGGGTCCTGTACTGTAGCTTCCACCAAACAAAGAGGCGGTTTCAACCGGCAGGAATCCAATCACTGAATTTATCAGGAACAAAATGATTGAAATAGGAATGATAGCTTTCTTTTTCTCTTCCTTTATTACGAGTTCCAAAATGAGTATGATTAATACCAGAAGTACCAGCATTATCTCATGTCTCATTAGAAGAAATTGTTCTATATTCATAATACTTGAATTGTTTCTTTAATTATTGATTTACTAAAAAATGGAGGATAACTGGTTCATCACCGGAGTAAGACTATCATAGATCATATCCGACAGCCACAAGGGGAAAAGACCAATACCTGCAACAGCAGCAATTAAGGTTACAGTGCTTATTTTCTCAAACCATTTAGCATCTTTCAGATGTAAATAGTGGTCGTTCTTAACCGGTCCGAACAGCAGTATTCCCACCACACGAAGAATATACACAGCAGTAACTACGATGGAAGAACAGGCAAGTATGGTTGCCACACGGTGGAAGAGATCAGGATTCTGGAACGAACCAACAAATATGGTCATTTCAGCCACAAATCCGCTTAATCCTGGTAATCCAAGAGAAGCCAAACCTGCAATAACATAGGCAACACCCAAAAAAGGCATTACTTTCATCAAACCACCCATTTCATTGATAAGTCTTGTATGAGTTCTGCC
>CAZRFL010000083.1:0-10035 GCA_964599365.1 uncultured Bacteroidales bacterium | reverse complement strand
GATCATGCCAATTAAAGCAAAGAAAAGGGCTGTCATCAATCCGTGAGAAATCATCTGAATGATAGCACCGTCCATAGCTGTTTTGTTCATCATCAATATAGCAAACAGTACTAATCCGCAATGGCTCACCGAAGAATAGGCATTGATGTATTTGAGATCTTTCTGCCATACTGCGCCAAAGGCACCATATACAACGCTGATGGTAGTAAGAATAAGGAATATCCATGAAAGTTCGTGAGCAGCATCAGGCAATAAGAACATAGCTACCCTGAAACAACCGTAACCTCCCAGCTTCATCAATACGCCGGCATGAAGCATTGACACCGCTGTAGGAGCGGAGGCATGACCATCGGGCGACCAGGTATGAAAAGGAAATAATGCACCCAAAACCCCAAAACCGACAAAGGTAAATGGGAACAAGAACATCTGTGTATCAAGCGGTATCTTAACTTTGGCAATCTCCAGAATGTTCCATGTCAATTGTCCGCCATCAGGTGCCGAATTGAAATAAAGACCCAACAAACCCACCATGATAAGAGCAGAACCTGCCATCAGCATCAGGGTTAGTTTCATTGCCGAATACTCTTTGGGACCACTACCCCATAAACCAATCAGTAGGTACATCGGGATAACGGCTATTTCGTAAAACAGGAACATGGTGAAAAGATCCAGACAGATAAAGAATCCGAATACCCCCATCGCCAGAACAATCAATGAAATATAAAACTCACGCGAAAGATTCTCTACTTCCCATGATGCAAATACCCCGGCAAATGTAACTACACCCGTCAAGGCAATCATAGCTACCGAAATACCATCCACACCTATGGCGTAATGAATATTAAGGCTTTTGAACCAAAGAAAATCGTCGGTAAAGAGCATCTCAGCCGTGGCGCCTGCTTTGCGCAAGGCAAGATACCAGAAAACCAAAACTATGGCAGTGATCAATTGAGCACCCATTCCAATAGCCGATACCACCCTCGCACCTTTATAGTCCTTGGTCAGGAGGATACCGAGTATAGTAAGTATCGGAATTATAACAAATAAGGAAAGTATATTCATTGTCTCAAATTTTTAAACCCACAAATAAAGTAATAATAATGCCAGGGCAATGGAGCCGGTAACAAATACGAAACCGTATGTCTGCAATTGTCCTGATTGAACACCCTTGATAGAGCTTGATGTTTTGGTTATCACCCAGGCAATACCGTTCATGCTACCGTCAACCACATGTCTGTCGAACCAGGCTACCGGACGTGAAACCAGGTTGAATAGTATTTTCTTTGTGACGAACATGTAGATCTCGTCAATATAGAATTTGTGATAAATGGTTTTGTAAAGTCCACCCAATGCGTTACTCACTTTATCAGAACTACTATTTTCTTTAGCATACATGAAATAGGCCACGATGATACCTACCAAACCAATCAGAACTGAAGGAATGGCAATCATCAAATCGGTATGAGCTTCAAAACCTTTACCATCCGAAGTAACCAATTCGCTAAAAGGAATGAAACCGGCGAAAATAGAACCAAAAGCAAGAATGATCAAAGGAATGGTCATCACCTTTGGAGCTTCGTGTGGAGTGTGATGATAATGCGGAGTTTTATTCCAGAATACCCTGAAATACAAACGGAACATATAAAATGCAGTCAAGCCGGCTACCAGATATTCTACAACGAAAAGTATCTTATCGTGATGGTAAGCAGCAACAAGAATTTCGTCCTTACTCCAGAAGGCTGACAAAGGATATACACCGGCAATGGTGATACAGGCAATCAGAAATGTGGCGTGGGTCAAAGGTAAATACTTCCTCAAACCACCCATTTCGGTCATCAGGTTACTGTGTACAGCATGAATAATAGCACCGGCACCCAGGAACAACAATGCCTTGAACATAGCGTGAGTGAACAGATGGAACATGGATGCCATGAATCCCAAACCTTCTTCACCACCATATCCTGAAACACCAAGAGCCAGCATCATATATCCTATCTGTGATAAGGTGGAAAATGCCAACACACGTTTGATGTCAAATTGTGTGCAGGCTATCACCGCCGCAAAGAGCGAGGTGAAACCTCCCACATAAGCTATAATGGTTAAGGCCTCCGGAGCTGTGAAAATATAAAGAGGGAACATTCTGGCCACCAGAAACACACCGGCCACAACCATGGTTGCCGCATGAATCAGAGCCGACACAGGTGTTGGACCCTCCATGGCATCGGGTAACCAAATATGAAGAGGAAACATGGCCGATTTTCCGGCACCACCCATAAATATAAGCATTAATGCCCAGGTAGCCACAGAAACACCCATAAACGAACCGGAAACGTTCTTCATGATTTCAATTCCTTCAGGACCGGTCAACCTAACAAAGTCGAAAGTTTTAGTGTAGTAGGAGAGGAGTAGTATACCAATAAGGAACCCAAGGTCGGCAAAACGGGTTACGATAAAAGCTTTCTTGGAAGCTGCCACTGCAGATGGCTTTTCATAATAGAAACCGATGAGCAGAAAGGAAGAAACACCCACCAATTCCCAGAAAATGTACATTTGGAAAATGTTGGTTGCTATGACCAGACCCAGCATGGAGAATGTAAACAATGAAAGGGTAGCAAAAAATCTTTCGTATCCCTTCTCACCATGCATGTAGCCAATACTGTACATATTTACCATGAAGGAAACGGTTGTAATAACCACCAACATCATCACCGATATGGGATCCAGAAGAATACCCATATCAATATGTAAATATTCAGTAAGATTCAGCCAGGTATAACTTACCGGTATCAATTTAACGAACTCTTCGCCTACTTTTCCCGCATCAAAGAAGTATTTGTAGGCAGTGTAGTACGACAAGCCTGTAATAATTCCCAAGCCAATGGTTCCCAAAATGCCTGATACGGATGGTTTGAATTTCATTCCAAACAAACCCAGAAACAGGAACATGAATAGCGGAATTATCAGAATTAAAATGGTATAACTAAAATCGAACATCATTCGGAGTTTTTAATATTAATACTTCATTTCGTCAACATCATCCACATTGATGCTTGAGAATCTTCTGTAGACATTTATAATAAGTGCAATAGCAACAGATGCTTCGGCAGCTGCAATAGCCACAATAATTAGGGCAAAGAAATGTCCCTGCAATTTGTCAGGAAAGAGAAAATGGTTCATCGCGATGAAGTTAATGTTAACTGCATTCAGGATGAGCTCTATCGACATCAGCATGGTGATGAGGTTGCGGCGCACCAGAAAACCAAATATTCCGACAAAGAACATAATGGTGCCTAAAACAAGAAAATACGATAATGGGATTCCTTCATTCATAGTAATATATTTTTATTTCCCTTTTTTTGCAATAATAATAGCTCCTATCATGGCAGCAAGTAACAGAATACTGATAACTTCGAAAGGTAAAGCATAACCATTTTCTTCAATACCCATCAATTGGTTGCCTATCACTTTCATGTCAACCGTAAGAGGTGCCTTTTCTGTTGCTACGAAATTATAAGTCAATATGGTGTATAATGTTAACACCATACCCGCTAATGAGGCCAAGGCAGCCGGTAGTATTTTCTTCCAGCCCGGGACATCGAATTTATGATCGATTTGATGAGTCAGGAGTATGGAGAAAATAATCAATACTACAATACCTCCGGCATACAGCGTGAGCTGCACGGCAGCCATAAACTGATAATTGAGCCAAAAGTAAATACCTGAAGTGGCAATAAGAACAAACAAAAGATACACTGCTGCTCTTAGGATTTTTCGTGTGGTAACCGTGAATATTGAGAATATTACGATGACCGCCGAAAAGAGGATAAACATTAATTTGTATGCATTCATTCCGCTATATCTTTAACAATTGATGAACCCGGTTTATTTAATACTTTCGTAAGTTTGTTTCTGTCGAACACAGCATGCTCAAAAGTCTGAGCAAATACTATCGCATCGGAAGGACAGGATTTTACACACAAACCACAGAAGGTGCACATCGAAAGATGATAGATGTACGTGTCGATGATCCTTTTTGATTTCCCTTCTTCTGTGGTTATTTTATCGGTCAGGATTTCAATCGAACCATTGGGACAATTGATTTCGCATATTCCACAGCCTGTGCACCTATGCTGATTATTTGCATCATGAGGCATGACTAACTCGCCTTTGAAGCGTTCGAACATTTCCAATTTCTTCCTGTTCTCCGGGTACTTTTGAGTAACTATGTTCCACGGGCTGAAGAAATATTTGCCGGTTACGGTCATGCCCTGAAGCAGAGACCAAACCCCTTTGAAAATTCCACTAATATAATTGATTATACTTTTCATACATTAACTAATATACCATCCCATTAATACTAAGAAAGCCGCAACCAAGATATTGACAAGGTTCATAGGCAGAAGATATTTCCATTCCAGATTTAATAATTGGTCAATCCTCAAGCGCGGGAAAGTCCATTTGATCCACATCATTAGGAAGATGATAAAAGCTGTTTTCCCCATATACCATACAAAAGGAGGAATCCAATCCATGGCATTATTAAATGAATGCCAGCCTCCGACATGCAATGGCATCCAACCACCCCAGAATACAGTGGCAGCTAAGGAAGCAACAATAAACATGTTCATATATTCTGCCAGAAAAAAGAAGGCAAACTTAATACCTGAATATTCCGTATGGAAACCTGCTGTCAATTCTGATTCTGCTTCAGCAAGATCGAATGGACCGCGATTGGTTTCGGCGGTGCTGGCAACGAGAAAGATCAAAAAAGCAATGATAGCCGAAATATGACCTTTAAATATCCACCAACCGTCCGCCTGACTTTGCACTATCTCGGATAGCTGCATTGTTCCGGCAAAACAAATAATTGTCAGCAGAGACAATCCGACTGAAAGTTCATAACTAATAATTTGCGCTCCGCTACGCATTGCTCCCAATAAGGAATATTTATTGTTACTGGACCATCCGGCCAAAAGTATTCCGATTACGCCTATGGATGATACGGAAATCACATAGAAGATACCGATATTGAAATCGATGGCGTGCAATCCCTGAGCAAAGGGAATGGCAGCAATAGCCAGAAAGGAAGTAATGATGACAATAAAAGGAGCAATATTAAACAGTACTTTATCTGCTTTTCTGATCCGAATAAGTTCTTTCCCCAGCAACTTAAACAAGTCAGCGATGGTTTGTATAATACCATACCATCCAACCCGATTTGGTCCAATACGGTTCTGCATAAATGCACATACTTTTCGTTCGGCCAGAACGAGGTACAAACCTACCACAGCATAAAATGCCAAAAAAGCAATCCCGATTATCGTCATTTCAGCAATAAATGCCCAGGTAGGTGGGAGATTCTGATACAGGAATGTATCTATTGCTTGCGTGATCGGTGTAAAATCATATCTTTCGTAACCCATAATATATACTGTTATCTGTCAATATCAGGAATAACTAAATCCAATGAGCCGCTAATAGCAACAAGGTCGGCAATTTTCAGCCCGGCAGTGATCTTGTTCATTATAAAGAGATTTGAGAAATTAGGAGTTCTTAATTTCAAGCGATACGGAGTTTTGTTTCCGTCGCTGACAATATAAACACCCAACTCGCCTCTGGCAGTTTCAACCCTCTGGAAATACTCACCCACCGGTAATTTAATTACAGGTTTCATTTTGGCAGTGTAATTTCCTTCAGGGATATTATCAATCAATTGTTCAATTATCTTCATCGATTCCCACATCTCGTCCATACGGGCTTTGTATCTGTGGAAAGTATCACCTTCTGTGTAAAGTATCTCTGTGAAATCGACCTTATCATAAGCACTGTAGGGATGCAACTTTCTGAGATCGCACGAAAAACCGGAAGCTCTTGCTGAAGGACCAGTGATGCCATAGGAAATAGCATCTTCTTTGGTCATGATACCAAGATGTTTTGTGCGTTCCTGAAAAATAACATTACCTGTGAGAAGTCTGTCGTATTCAGGTAGTTTTTTACGGAAATATTTGATAAATTCTTTGGTGCGTTTCTGGAAGTTAGGGTGAATATCGTGCATCAAACCTCCCGGCATCACAAAACTGTGTAACAATCGTGAACCAAAAGATTCTTCGAAAATGTCGAGTATTTTTTCACGATCACGCAGGCCATAGAAAAAACAGGTAAGTCCACCCAAATCCATACCGAATGCACACCACCATAACTGGTGAGAGGCTATACGATTCAATTCAGCTAAGATGGTTCTTATGTACTTCACTCTTTCAGGTACTTCAACTTCCAAAGCATTTTCAACACAAAGGCTGACAGCTTCATTGTTCATGTGAGCCGAAAGATAGTCGAGCCTGTCGGTAAGATGAATGATTTGGGGATAGGTCATGCTTTCGCACATTTTTTCTATACCCCGGTGAATGTATCCACAATGTGGTATCAGGGATTTTACCATTTCACCTTTCAGTGAAACTTCAAAACGCAACACTCCATGGGTGGAGGGATGCTGAGGACCCATATTAATTATGTATTCCTCGTTTTCCTGAAATTCTGCTATTATCTTGGTTTCTTCGCTCATAGCAAGTATTATCGTTCAATAATGTTAATTTCATCTTTATAATCTTTCCTCAGCGGAAATCCTTCCCATTTTTCATCCAGGAATATCCTGCGTAGGTCGGGGTGATTATTAAATTTGATTCCAAAAAGGTCGAATATTTCTCTTTCGTGGTACTCTGCCGTTTGCCAGATATCCGAAACGGTATTGAAGGCTGGATTATCGCGATCAGCAGTTCTTACCTTAAGAACCAGAGAATGATGATGCACAGATGAGGTGATATGGTAAACTACCATCAAATGGTTGTTTAAGTCCAACCCGCTTTGGCAAAAAAGATAGTCGAAAGCTGTATCGGGCGATTCTTTCAGAGTTTTACACAAATCATGTATTTTGTCAGCAGGAATAACAGCATCTGTAAACTGTTTGTTTTCGGCAAATTCCGCTTCGGGAATCAGCGCGCTGATCTTTGATTTTATTTCTTCGTTGGTCATGGTTCTTTATATAAAATCAGCCATTGGATCTTTACGTTTGATGCGGAAAGTTTCAGTCTTAATTTTACGCTGAAGCTGCATTACACCATATAAGAGTGCTTCGGGGCGGGGAGGGCAGCCGGGAACATATACATCCACCGGAATCACATGATCGACACCTCTTACCACAGAATAGGAATTATAGAAAAAAGGACCTCCCGAAACGGCACAGGCACCCATGGCAATTACATACTTTGGATCGGCCATCTGGTCGTATAACCTTTTTAATACCGGAGCCATTTTATGAACAATGGTCCCGGCCACTACGATAACATCCGCCTGTCGGGGACTGGCACGGTAAACTTCTATGCCAAAACGCGAAAAATCGTGACGTGATGCACCGGCTGCCATCATTTCAATGCCGCAACAACTGGTGGCAAAGGTCAAAGGCCAAACTGAATTGGCACGGCCCCAATTAATAATATCGTCGAGTGTTGTAAAAATTATATTCCCGTTGGGGTCTTTGAATGTTTCGAGGGTTTCATTGTCGTTGAACTCCTCATATTTTATTCCTTTTATTTTTATTCCCATTTTAAAGCTCCTTTCTTCCATGCATAAATTAGTCCCAAACCAAGAATGAAAAAGAAAATCAGTATTTCGACAAATGCCCGTATACCTATATCCTTCATTACTACAGCCCATGGAAAAATAAATACTGTTTCCACATCGAAGATTAAGTAAATAATTGCAAAAAGATAATACCCTACATTAAACTGTATCCAGGTTAATCCCTGGGTTTCTATACCGCATTCGTAGGGTTCGAATTTTACGGCATTCTTTGATTTTGGAGAAAGAAAGTAAGAAAATGTAATAGCACCTCCTACCAGAACTACCGCCACTATAAAAAATAATACTAATGATTCGTTGTTCATTTTTTTCGAATTATACCGATTTAGCCTTTAAATTTTTTCTCGGCAAAAATAGATTTTTTTTTCAAAAACAAAAAAATTAATCAATTTTATTATTTATCAATAGAAACAAGCAGGAATATCACCCAATGATGAAACTTCATTTAACAAAATCAGGTGTTTTAATAGCTTTCGCGGGAATAAAATCACTTTAATCAGCCTGTTTGTAAGCCATATTATATAATGTGTAATTTTGCTGTTCAAATTTTAAGGGTGTGGAAATATTCAGGATAAAAATTACGGGACTTGTACAGGGAGTTGGTTTCCGACCCTTTGTATACCGAATTGCCCGTCAATTTCACATCAAAGGAACTGTTGAGAACAGAAACGACGGAGTTATTATTGAAATGGAAGGTAATTCTGAACTTCTGGAAGCTTTTATTCACGCACTTAAAACTGAAGCTCCTCCGGCTTCTGCCATTGAATCTGTTGAAATTGACATTGTTACTTCTGACGCAATATTCAATGATTTCCAGATAATAAAAAGCACAAGTGTTTCAGATTCTGTCACCGAAATTAGTCCTGATATAGCTGTTTGCAATGACTGTTTGGAAGACATGCAATCTCAACCACACCGTCTCTCCTACCCTTTTATCAACTGCACGAATTGCGGACCCCGTTTTAGTATTATCCGCGATCTTCCTTACGACAGGGATAAAACGACCATGCAGCCTTTCGTCATGTGCCCGGTTTGCAGACAAGAGTATAGTGATATTTCCGACAGACGCTTTCATGCCCAACCGGTGGCCTGTAATAGCTGTGGACCGGTTTACGCTATTCATTATAATAATACTTCCGTTAATAATCACGCTGTAGTGCTATTAGAGTCAGCCAGACTATTAACTGAGGGAAAGATTCTCGCCATAAAAGGCATGGGGGGATACTTTTTAGCCTGCAATGCTCTGGATGAATCGGCAGTAAAACGGCTACGGGAACGAAAAAAACGTGATGCCAAACCTTTGGCCGTTATGTTTAAGGATCTGAAAACCCTCAATCGTTATACTTTAGTTGCTCCTGCCGAAGAAGACCTGATCACTTCGTGGAGGCGGCCTATTGTGCTGCTCAGGCAAACCCACCGCATGGCTTATGCAGTGAACTATAATCTCGACAAACTGGGTGCCATGCTGCCTTATATGCCTTTTCACTACCAATTGTTCGAAGCATCGGGATTGGAAGCTCTGGTGATGACCAGCGGCAACATTTCGGACGAGCCTATCATTATTGATGATGCCATTGCTTTGGATAAACTTTCCACTATTGCCGATGCGGTGATTACTTATAACCGTGAGATATACAATCGTTGCGACGATTCGGTGGCCTTCGTGAGTTTGGGTAAAACTCAATTGATCCGGCGTTCAAGGGGATATGCTCCGGCACAAATAACCCTCGGTTTTGAAGTGGATGGTATCATAGCTGCCGGAGCCGAACTGAAAAACACCTTCTGCCTGGGCAAACAAAACAAAGCCATTATGAGCCAGCATATAGGTGACCTTAAGAACCACGAAACTCTGGAATTCTATACCGAATCTCTTGAGAGATTTAAAAGATTATTCCGTTGCGAACCTAAAACCATCGTTAGCGATTTGCATCCGGACTATCTATCTACTCAATTTGCACTAAAAAGTGGTTTACGTCACATTCAGGTGCAGCATCATCACGCTCACATTGCTTCGGTGATGGCTGAACATGAAATCAACGAAAAAGTGATAGGGGTAGCCATGGATGGCGTTGGACTGGGAACAGATGGAAATATTTGGGGGGGTGAATTTTTGGTTTGTGATTACCAGGGCTTCGAAAGAGTTGGGCATTTCGATTATGTTCCCATGCCCGGGGGAGATAAAGCCAGTAAGGAACCCTGGCGCATGGGAGTGGCTTATCTTTACAAATATTTTGGAAGGGATTTCCTGAATATGAATATTCCTTTTGTTAAGCATCTTGACCTGAAAAAGACAGAACTGCTGCTTCAGGGAATTGATGCCGGAATCAACTCCCCATTGACCTCCAGTTGTGGGCGTTTGTTTGATGCGGTGGCAGCTATTATGGGAATTTGTGAACATCA
>CAZRFL010000082.1:0-18870 GCA_964599365.1 uncultured Bacteroidales bacterium | reverse complement strand
AAGTCAAGTTAGGTAAAACCGTCAAACAAAACTTCCTGCTCGACAGCTAATCATCCTGTCTGCTCAGCAACAAACAAAAAACTCCCGCAGCCTTCCCTGGCTACGGGAGTTTTTTTAAATCATAAATCTAAAATCTTAATTCTAAAATCTAAAACGCCTACTTGTTTCCGGATAATTTGATGCTGAACTTGATGGCGAAGTTCTTCAATTCGTTGGCGTAGGCATAGGAGCCGTAGCGGTAGAAAACCCCGAAACCTACCTTAACATAGGCCAGATTGAGCAGCTTGAGGCGCACCAGGTTGTCGAAAATAACGCCCGACTCGAAAAACCCATGGTCGGGCACCCGGAATTCGTTGTCGATGATGTGCCACTCGCGATGCCGGAGGTCGCCCACCAAGGCGCTCTGCGTAAGGCTGATCTCGGGCCGGAACTTGCCGATATGAAACAGATAAGGCCCGAAATTGTGGCGCAGCTGCAGCGAAACGTAGCGATCGTAGAGAAACTCGTCCACACGCATGGTCTGGAAAGTGTTGCGGAAATACAACACAAAACTGGAACTGTAAGAGCCCTTGCCCTTGAACAGCTTCATGTAGGGGGTGTTGTTCCACAAATACCCCGCTTCGAGGTTGAGGTCGGTCTTGCCGAAATATTTGGTCTGGAAACTCTTTTCGAGGGCGAACTCCACCTTATTGTAGTCGTATTCGCCGCCCAGCAGCCCGCGGAAACCGTGGATATAGCTCAGATACAGCACGGGGTATTTGGTTCCCAGCGAATAGCGGTCGTTGAAGGCATCTATCAGCTTTTCCTTCCAGGCAAAGCGCAAACCGGCCCTCAGCTCGGTAAAGTTGTAAGAGGCCGAATCGGGGCTATCGAACACCTTGTTCTGATAATGATAGCCATACTGTGGCGTGCGCGACTCCTTGTTGCCTCCTATCTCTATCTGCAAATATTTTAAGGTCCTGAACCTGAAATAGGCCGCATATTTTTCTACAAAATCGATGTTATTGACCAGATAATTGTTCCAGTAAGAGTAATTGTAATATTGATGAAACTCGGTCATGCCCGGAGTTTCCAGATCCCTGGAGTAAGTGGCGCCCAGGTGTATCTCGTGTTTTTTCGAAAGGGTGAAATTCAGTTTGCCGCCGTACTTCCAGCGATAATCCCAGAAACCGTAGCCCACATATCCGCCCAGGGTAAACCAGCGGGCTATCTTCTCGTTGGTATACATGCCCCAGCCCACGCGTATGCCTTCGATGTTGTTATAATTGAAAATATTCTCGAGCGCAATATCGAAAACGCTGAGAGGAACGTAGCCCTTCAATACCTTATCGGCCAGGCGGGCGATGTAGGTGAAGTTCTCTTTCTTTCCGATAGAATCTATCTTTACATAGGTGCGCTTTTCGATGGCGGAGAGCGAATCGGCGCGGTGTTTTCGCCAGAAGTCTTCGTCCTGTTGGCCGGCTCCTTTTTCGAAAATAAGATTGCTGGGGCCAAAGTCGCGCATTCGGTTGCCGGACTCGAAATTCACCTCGCTGATATAGCTGTTGCCGCGCACCACCACCCCTACCTTTTCGGAAGGATAGTTGGGCAAAATCCAGTCGTAGGTCAGCTGAGACGGAAACCAGAATTTACCTTCCGTAAAAACGTACATCTGCTGAATCTTGATGCTCCACAATCCCTCGTCGGCGGGCTGGGCTATGACGTTTTGTATGGCATAGCGGTTGGAGTTGATATACAAAACCCCTTTCAGCGCATTGAAGTTCCTGCTTTCGATGGGGCTAAAAGCTATAACATAAACACTGTCGGCGCCCACAAACAAGGTATCCTGAAGTGAGAAATGGTAACGCTCAATGCTGCCGTTGCTCACCGGATTGATGTAATCCTTGACATCGGTAAGCGTAAGCGTGATGAAATCGTCGTAAAACGAAAAGGGCTGTATGTCGGTAGCCAGGGTAGTGAAATTGGGATCTTTAAAGCCCGAAACCCGGGAGCCCAGCACCGTCTCCTGGCTCTGACCGTTGAGGAATATACGCTCGGTATAAGATTCCATGATCATGATGTGGTTTTCTTCGGCGCGGCTTTTCAGACGCAGGTAGGTGCTGTCGCTTTTCAGTTTGTAGTCGTATCCCTCGTTGATGGTGTATTTGGTTTTATCGAGATACCATTCGGCCGTCACCTTGTTGTAGGTTTTGTATTTGAAAGAGGGAATATTTTCGGGGTCGTTCAGCTTTTTGTTGGCTATGGCCTTGCGTATGATGGCATGGGCCGGATTCTCCTGAGGATAGATCTCCACGCCGCTCAATTCTAAATCCTGTCGCGATAATAATATCTCGAGGCGGGTGGTTTCGTCGGTCAGATAAAAGGTTTTAGGATAATAACCCACATAGTTAAGCTTAAGGCTTTGCAGGGGCTTGGGGGTTTTGGCTTTGAAGCTGCCATCGATATCGGTAGTGGCAATATAAGCACCCCCGGGACCGCTGATATTAACAAAGGCCAGGGGATTTCGGGTAACTGAATCAAGTACACGTCCCGAAATACTGGTTTGGGCATAGATTGCCACCGGCAAGCACCAAAGCAAAATAAATATTCCCAGCCATTTTTGGTTCATAATACCCGGTAACGCAATAATTGAAATTATAGTATCAGTTAGATGTTTATACTCTTAAATAAGGTAAAGGTTTCGGAGAATTACTTAATTTTACGGAAAGACTTCTTTATTATGGCTGAACATAACGAACTGGGCAAACTGGGCGAAGAAAAAGTGGTTGAATATCTGAAAGAAAAAGGCTACCGCATTCTGCACCGCAACTGGCGTTTTATCAAGGATGAGCTGGATATAGTGGCCGAAACAGATGAATTTTTGGTTTTCGTAGAAGTTAAAACCCGCAGCAACGACACCTGGGGCGATCCCGACGAAGCGGTAAATTTAAAGAAACAGAAATTAATCATCCGGGCCGCAAATGCCTATATTATAGAAAATAATTGCACAAAAGAGGCCCGGTTTGATATAATATCCGTACTTTTGCCGCCGCATTCGGTGAATATCAACCACATTGAGAATGCTTTTTACCCCACTCTTTGAAAAATTTGAATTATGAAAACAACCGGCAGACCACCGAGAAAAACCGCGGACAAAAGCAAAAGCGACAGCAAAAAACCAGAAAGAAAATCTTACGATAAACCTAAAACCTCAAGGTCATCCGATTCAAAATTCAAGAAAACAGATTCCGATACCGATTTTCAAAAGAAAAGCTATTCCGACAGAGGCAGGCGCGACGATGCACCCGTTTCGGAAAAACGCACTTATAAAAAACGCGAAACCGATAGTAAATATTCGGACAAGCCTGTAAGTCGTTATTCGGATAGCAGAAAACCTGACGATAAAAGATTCTCGGATAAGAGGCCCTACAAACCAAGAGACACAGAAAATAAGAGTTCGGACCGTCCCGTGGAGCGTTATTCTGACAGCAGAAACCGTGATGACAACCGTTTTTCGGACAAAAAACCCTACAGGTCGAGAGAAACCGAAAATGGTGGCAACGACAGGCCGGTAAGAAGATACGATGACCGAAATCGTGACGATAAGAAATTCTCTGATAAAAGACCCTTCCGATCAAGAGATAATGAAAAAGAAAGTTCGGACAGACCTGTGGAACGATATTCTGATAGCAGAAAACGGGATGACAGAAAGTTTTCGGATAAAAAACCATACAAACCAAGAGAGGACAGAAACGACGACAAGGACAGGCCGGTTGAAAAATATGTTGACCAGAGAAGACGCAACGATTATGCCGACGATAGAAAATTTTCAGATCAGGGCAAAAACAAACGTCCGCGCATGGTCGAAACAAAAACCTACCAGGGAAGAGTCCACGAATACAAAGAAACCGAGATACTTGTAAAGGATAATACATACGAAAAACGCCGTTCTTTCAGCCAGAAATCAAGCGGCGAAGGCATACGCCTCAATAAGTATATTGCCAATGCCGGCATTTGCTCACGCCGCGAGGCCGATGTGCTCATAGAAGCAGGAGCTATCAGCATCAATGGCGAGATAGTCACCAAACTCGGGACTAAAGTTATGCCTTCGGACCAGGTGAAATATGGCGACCAGCTGTTGGCAGGTGAACAATTGCAATACCTTTTGCTGAACAAACCGAAAGGTTACCTCACCACCACCGACGATCCCCAGGAAAGAAAAACCGTTATGCTGATTGTGGCCGACGCCTGCAAAGAACGCATTTACCCGGTTGGACGTCTGGATAAAAATACTTCCGGCCTACTTCTGTTTACCAACGATGGAGAGTTGGCCAAAAAGCTTACCCACCCCAAGCACCAGGTAGAAAAGATTTACCATGCCGAACTGGACAAGGCTTTGACCATGGCAGATATGAAGAAAATCGCCGAGGGCATAGAGCTTGAGGACGGTTTAATTAAGATAGATGCCATAGCCTACGGCGAAACCAAAAAGGAAGTGGGTATAGAATTGCATTCGGGCAAAAACCGCATTGTGCGCCGCATATTCGAATCCCTGGGTTACGATGTCGTAAAGCTCGACAGGGTGGTGTTTGCGGGTCTTACCAAAAAGGAACTTCCACGCGGCAAATATCGTTTTCTGAGCTCAGAAGAAGTCAATATTCTGCGCAGGATCAGGTAGTTTACAAAAGTAAACTTTTGAAGAATTTGAGCAATTGGACTTGAATTTTTCGATAATGCTTTGTCAGTTAAAATATTATTACTACTTTTGCCGTCCATTTTAAAATTTAGTTCTTATTATTAATTATTAAAACAATCAAGGAAATGATTAAACATTATGAAACCGTTTTCATTTTAACTCCCGTTTTATCTGAAGATCAGGTAAAGGAAGCGGTAAAAAAATTCCACGATTTCCTTACTGACCGAAAGGCAGAAATTGTGGATTCTGACAATTGGGGTTTGCGTAAACTGGCATACCCGATACAAAAAAAATCTACTGGTTTTTATCACCTGTTAGAGTTTAAAGTTGAGCCTAATGTTATTGCCGACCTGGAAATTGCCTACAAACGCGATGAGCGCATCATGCGTTTTATGACCATTTCGCTGGACAAACACGCTGTTGTTTACAGAGCAAGAAAAAGAGGCGAAAAACAGAACAAAGAAAATGTTGTAACTAACCTGTAAAAACTTTAAAATTATGACAGCACAATCAGATAGCGAAATCAGATATTTAACCCCAATTAACGTTGATGTTAAAAAGAAAAAATATTGCCGTTTCAAAAAACACGGCATTAAGTTCATTGATTATAAAGATGCCGATTTTTTACTGAAATTCATTAATGAACAAGGTAAAATTCTTCCACGCAGACTTACCGGAACATCTTTAAAATACCAGCGCAAACTTGCCAAGGCTATTAAAAGAGCCCGCCATATGGCTTTATTACCCTATGTTGCCGATTTATTAAAATAAGGAGAGCCAGTTATGAAAGTTATATTAAAACAAGACGTTAGTAAATTGGGTTACGCCAATGAAATAGTGAAGGTGAAAAACGGTTACGCCAGAAATTACCTTATCCCCCAGGGTTTTGCTATAATGCTTACCCCTTCTTCCGAAAAAGAACATACCGAACTGGTACGTCAGAAATCATTTAAAGAAGAAAAAATACGTAAAGACGCCGAAACACTTGTAAAAGCACTGGAGAACATCACAGTGAAAGTAGGTGCCAAGGCCGGTACTTCAGGTAAAATATTTGGTTCAGTAAATGCTATGCAAATTGCAGATGCTATAAAAAGCCAGTTCAATTACGACATCGACCGCAAGAAAATCGTGGTGGATGGTGAAAGTGTAAAAGAATTGGGTACTTATACCGCAAAGATCAACATTTACAAAGACATCAAAGTTGATATCAAATTTGAAGTATTCGCTGAATAGTTGGAATTTTTGATTGGTTTATATTTGGGATCCCGGCGATTATTTGCCGGGATTTTTTTTTGCCTAGGTCAGCTTAGTGAATCTTTTTACCAGGTATACAAAGATCACAGCGGTGAAAAATGAAAACATGGCATAAACCACTGCAGGCTTTTCGACTTCGGGCATATTAAGTATGGTGCCGCCTATGAGAAGCGCTAAGGCCGTATTATGCAGGCCCACCTCGATGGAAATAGTGAATTGATCAATAAAGGCAAGTTTAAGAATTTTGGCAAAGTATAGGCCAGAGGCCATCGCCAAAACATTCAACAAAAGCATGAAGGGTAAAATTCGTATGGTTTCGGCAAAGCTGATACCCGTACCTCCACTGGCTTCTCCGAAAAATATCTTGATGGTAAACACAAAAGCCAGTAAAAGGGTTAAAACGTATTTCAGGGGTTTTTCCAGCTTTATTGCAAATTTTTCTTTGATTCGTCGGATATAAACACCTATGGCTGCCGGAACAATAGTGATAATAAATATCTGGAGTATGGTTTCAAGAACAGGCAGGCGTACTTCGGTTTCAATACCCATAAAGGCAGAAAGAGTTAGGTTTGTCAACAGCGGTATTGTCAATAATGTAATAAAACTATTAAGGGTGGTCATTGAAATGGCCAGGGCCACATTGCCCTTGAACAAATGTGTGACCAGATTGGAGGAAGCTCCGCTGGCGCAAAGGGATACCAGCACAACCCCCACTTTTTCGGCATCACTTAGGTTTGAAATAAAGGCTATTCCAAAAGCTATTAGCGGCACTATGAACAATTGGATTGAAAGGGCAATTAATAGGGGTCTCGGTTGATTGAATATCTTTTTAAAATCAGAAAAAGTCAATGATAAGCCAATCCCCAGCATAATCATAGCCAAAACCACATTTATTAAAATATCTGCGAGCGAATAGGATGAAAACATTTTCCAGAATTTCACTGTAAAGATATGTCGAATTTAAAGTCTTTTCTGATTTTTTTCGATCTGAATTTCATTACCCCTAATGGCTAGAAAACAGAATTACCGCAACCTTATATTTTATTCGTAATTTTACAATAAAAATGTCAGCAAAAAAGTCAGGGAAAGGCAAGGGGAAACCGGAAGGAACCTCCATGCTGGTTTTGAACGTATTTTTCAAACACCCCAACCAACCCTTAAATTATAAACAGGTTTCGAAACATCTTAATATTAAAGACAAGTCCGACCGCGAAATTGTACTCAGGCAACTGGATAATCTGGTAAAAGACAAAAGCCTGATTGAGGATAAAAGGGGGAAATACAAACTGAATCCCGAAAAACATGCCTCCTATTTCCCTCAAAAGACCTACCTGACCGGTTTGGTTGATATGAAGTCGACGGGCAAGGCCTATATTTTAACTCCCGACCACCACGAAGACATTTTTATAGATGCACCTAATACGGGCCGCGCCCTGAATGGCGATACGGTTAAGGTTTTACTTTTCCCGAGACGAAGCGGCCGAAAAACCGAAGGACAGATTGTGGACATCATCAAAAGAGCCAAGGATCAGTTTGTGGGTATTATTCAGGTGAGTAAATATTATTCTTATCTGGTGCCGGATAATAGCAGTGTTCCCGTGGACATTTATATTCCGAACGACAAAACCATGGGGGCAAAAAATGGTGATAAAGTTTTGGTAAAGATTAGCGAATGGCCCGAAAATTCGAAGAATCCTTTCGGAGAAGTGATAAATGTATTGGGAAAACCCGGCGACAACCAGGTGGAAATGCAGTCTATTATTGCCGAATATGGATTTCCACTGGCATTTCCTGCCAAGGTAGAACAGGATGCTGCTAAATTAGACATTAAAATTTCGGCGGAAGAAATTAAAAAACGCCACGATTTCAGAAAGGTTTTCACAATAACCATCGATCCGGAAGATGCCAAGGATTTTGATGATGCCATTTCGTTGCAAAAACTTCCTGACGGAAACTTTGAAGTGGGTGTACATATTGCCGATGTGTCGCATTACGTGATAGAGGGAACTCAACTGGACGAAGAAGCCTACAGCCGCGGAACTTCCATTTATCTGGCCGACCGCGTGGTTCCCATGTTGCCCGAGATCTTATCCAACAATGTGTGCTCTTTGAAACCTCATGAAGACAAACTTTGCTTTTCGGCCGTATTCAAAATGAACGACAAGGCACAGATTTTTGATGAATGGTATGGAAAAACTATCATCAATTCTAACCACAGATTCAATTACGAAGAAGTGCAACTCATCATAGAAACGGGCGAAGGCATTCATGTGGAAGAAATCCTTACTTTTAATCGTCTGGCTTCCATTTTGCGCGAAGAGCGATTCAAACAGGGTTCATTTGCTTTCGACACTGAAGAAGTGCGTTT
Organism: uncultured Bacteroidales bacterium; assembly: GCA_964599365.1. Lineage (GTDB taxonomy): Bacteria > Bacteroidota > Bacteroidia > Bacteroidales > CAIWKO01 > CAIWKO01. Next base: position 10,573 of record CAZRFL010000082.1, on the reverse strand, counting down.
CAAACTGGATGAAAGTGGCAAGCCCATTGAAGTTTATATTAAACAACAAAAAGATTCGAACAAACTGATAGAAGATTTCATGCTGCTGGCCAACCGAAAAGTAGCTACCCTTATCGGAAAGCCCGTCAATAATCAGGAGCCGAAAACTTTTGTCTACAGAATACACGATAAGCCACAACCCGAAAAACTGCAGGTTTTTACCCAGTTGGTGAAAAAAATGGGATATACCATCAATAATAAAACCACCAAAACCCTGGCCGATTCATTCAACAATCTGTTTGAGAACATCAAGGGCAAAGGCGAGGAAAATATGATCAATCAGCTTGCAATACGAACCATGGCCAAGGCGGTTTACTCTACCGAAAATATTGGTCACTATGGCCTCTCATTTAAGTACTATTCGCACTTCACCTCTCCCATTCGCCGTTATCCCGACCTCATGGTCCATCGCCTCTTGGAGCGTTATATGAAGCAATTGCCCTCGGTGGATAAAAACGACTACGAAGCTAAATGTAAACACTGCTCCGATATGGAAAAACAGGCCACCGACGCCGAACGTGCTTCCATAAAATACAAACAGGCCGAATTTATGATGAACAAGGTAGGACAGATATTCGACGGCCACATCAGCGGAGTAAGTAAATGGGGAATTTATGTCGAGATCATCGAAAACAAATGCGAGGGCATGGTTTCTATTCGCGATATGGAAGACGATGCCTATATGATAGACGAAGAAAACTATGTGGTGATAGGACAATATACCGGAAAGCGCTACCGTCTGGGTGATGTAGTGAAAATAAAGGTAAAAAGAATCATGCTTAGCAAAAAGCAGATCGATTTTCTGTTGGTGAATTAGTTTTTATAACATGTTTAGACGGGCATACAGGTCTTTCCTGTAAAAATTCCCGACAGGAATTTCTTTCATCGATCCTTCAACAACAAGACTCACATATTTTATGGAGAAGATCTTGTCCATGCGTACAATAAAAGATTTGTGAATTCTGACGAAGTCTTTCTCCGGAAGGAATCGTGTAATTTCCTTCATGTTAATGCGGGCCGTATAATTCTCGGTCGTTGTGCTGATAGTAATATAGTCGCGCAGGGCTTCCACATAACAGATCTCATCAAATTTGATTCTTTTCAGACGGCTGTTGGTGCGAACATAAATACTATCGCTGGCATTCTTACTTTCAATCACTGAATAGTAAAGGTCTCTTTCCTTTTTTAGCATTCTCACTTTTTCGTGTTTATGCAGGGCCATTTCTATGGTGGTGTGTAATTCCTTTTCATAAAAAGGTTTTACCAGGTATCCGTATGGTTCGGATGCCTTTGCCATTTCAATGTTTTTATCATCTGCATATGCTGTAAGAAAAACTACAGGTACATCCAGGTTTTCCTTAATTTTTACCGCGGCTTCAGTTCCTGTCATTTTCCCGTTGAGTCTTATATCCATTAATATCAGATCGGGCATAATGGAATCGACCTTGGCAACTGCGTCCTCGCCTGATGTAATTATATCAGCAACTTCATAACCGATATTCTTCAAACAAGCTTCAATATACTTAGAAACTACGAGTTCGTCTTCAACAATTAAGATTCTATGGGCCATATTCTTTGCATTTGAGAGTATAAAAATAATATAAAATCATAACTACTCGTCATCAAAATCAATTTTATTTCCATCATAGCTTTTTTCAATGCCATCTTCATACTTGATTGTTATGATTTTTGATCCATCATAATCATATAAAGACCAGTCTCCTTCCTTAAGCCCCATGATGTATTTGCCTTTTTCTTTTATCTTTTTATTATCATAGAAAGTAATAAATTCTCCATTAGGATTTCCTTCTGTATAACTGCCTGTAAAGTTAAGTTCACCGTTTGAAAAATAGTGTTTCCAATCTCCCTCGCGTTTGCCTGCCACATAACTACCTACTTCTTTTTCGTCTCCTGCCTGATAGATCCATTCACCGTCTTCCAGACCATCTTCAAAATCTCCTTTAATGATAATTTGTCCGGAATCGCTCAATTCAACATAGGGACCGTTCAATTTTCCAGAACTAAAATTATCTTCCTTGCGCACATTCCCCGATTCATAATACCATTTCCATTTACCGTCGGGTTTTCCGTTTGCGTTGTATGCACCGGCCTGTTCCGTTTTACCATTTCTGAAATAATATTTCCACTGTCCTGTTTTCTTACCGTTCAAATATTCGCCTTCGGCTTCTTTTTCTCCACTTTCAAAAAAATCTTTCCAGGCTCCCTGTTTTAATCCTTTTTCATCTACAATGCCCTCTCCTACTATAATTCCGTTACGGAAAATATACGACTTCACAATTTGGCCTTCGGGAGAATATTCACGGCGTATACCTTGAGGAATATTGTCTTTGTAACTTTGAACAATTCTTACTTTGCCATTCTTATAATAATCGGTTTTTACTTCGTAGCTGGCCAATTCAGGGGCATCTTCCACCAGATAATCATTCTCATATTTTTTAATAGAAACCAGGTTTCCTTCTCTGTCAAATTCTTTGAAATAGCCATCCTTTTTGCCGTAAAAATAATTTTCTTCCGTTTTTATCTTTTCGTTATCCCAAAAAATTTTCCATACACCATGCTTTAAACCATCCCTATAACGGTTGATGTATTCGGTATTGATAACATAACCTCTTTTATATTCGATAAGCGCGGTAATATTACCATCCGGCGAGTATTCTATGCCTTGTCCCTCTTCCCTTCCGTTTTTGAAATTAACTTTCGATTTAATTCTACCATCCTTATACAAATGATAGGTGGTACTGTCTTTCACATCATTTTTAAAATACTCCTCAATAGATTCGTTCTTTAAATAAGTGATTCTGAAACCATTTTTCTTACCATTCTGATAGTTTATGATAACAGTTACCCTACCCGAATCAGAATAAAATTTCCAGGTACTATCCAGCGCGAAATTCTTTCGGTTTCCCTCAGATTTCAAATTGCCGTTTTCGTAATACGTCTTCCAGTATCCATTCGGTTTACCGTCCTGCATAGTTCCCTCACTGGAAATATTTCCCGAAGCATAATAGAATTTATTGAATCCGTTTTTTACAATAGTATCCTGGCCGAATAATAAACCTGTCGGAAATAATAAAAGTATAAACAACAACTTTTTCATTGTATAAATGTAATTATTTTTTTTCAACTCTTCGAAATTTCAAGCATTTTTAAAATTGGTTTTCTTGCTTTTTCAATGATCTCGGTTGATAAAATGATCTCAGGTTTTTCGTCTTTCAGGCATTGAAACAACTTGGGCATTGTATTCATTTTCATGTATTCGCAGTCGTTACAATTACAGGTTTTATCGCTGCCAACAATAATAAACTCCTTTTCGGGAGCTATTTTTTTCATCTGATGAAGAATTCCCGATTCTGTGGCCACTATATATTTTTTTGAAGTATCCTGCGTAATAAATTTCAGCATAGCAGCTGTCGACCCCACAAAATCGGCTAATGCTAAAATACTGGCTTTACATTCAGGATGGGCTATTAGTTTCGCATCCGGATTTTCTATTTTTAATAGAATTATTTGCTCTTCATTCAGTTGATCGTGAACCTTACAACTTCCGTCCCACAAAATCATATTGCGTCCGGTGAGTTTATTAATATAATCTCCCAGATTTTTGTCAGGAGCAAAGATCAGAGGTTGGTCTTTATGAAACGAATTTACTATTTTCACTGCATTCCCCGATGTGCATATCACATCCGAAAGGGTCTTTACTTCCGCTGAGCAGTTGATATACGAAATTACTTTGTGATCGGGATATTTTGCAATAAATTTTTTTAAATCATCATAAGGACAGGAATCTGCCAGCGAACATCCGGCATTCAGGTCAGGCAACAGCACTTTTTTATCAGGATTTAATATCTTTGCAGTTTCAGCCATAAAATGAACTCCGGCAAAAACAATAATATCAGCGTTTGTTTGGGCTGCTTTTTGCGACAATCCAAGGCTATCTTCAACAAAATCGGCTATATCCTGAATTTCAGAAATCTGATAAAAGTGCGCCAGAATTACCGCATTTTTTTGTTTCTTTAAGCTCAGAATTTCGTCCCGGAGTTTCATAACTTTGGTTTTGTTTTGCAAAATTACGATGATTTATCAATACCTTATTTTTTTAGTTTATTAATAATATTATTTATAAAAATTATTACTGGTATAATATGGTTTTGTTAATAGTGTTGAAAAAATTTCTAAAAATCATTTCATTTTTCACTTATCAATTTTAATCAACATTTTATTAACAAAAATATTGAGTCAAGTCTATTAAAAATAAGTACTTAAAAAAATATTAACAATGGTCTGAAAACTCCCGTGTTTGATAAAATATATTTAATTTTACTTTGATAAAATGTGAAGAAAAACTAACAACTAACCCAAATCAGAAAATATCAGAAGATAAACACACGTATCACTTTTTGTAAACAATCACCTTGTTGAAAAAAAATGAAATTGAAAACTAGGGGTATAAAAGAGGTTATTTTTTCAGACCATTAATTATCAGGATAAATTTTAAAATAGAAATTCAGGAGTTATTAACAATTCAAATTTTATGAAAACAATAGCAATCGGGTGCGATCATGCAGGTTTCGAACTAAAAGAAAAAGTAAAGGAATATCTTATTTCTAAAGGATTTGCTCTAACGGATTATGGTACCAATTGTCCTGATAGTGTTGACTATCCCGATATTATTCATCCTTTAGCATTCGACATAAATCGTCACCGCTTCGATCTTGGAATCATTATTTGTGGCAGTGGCAATGGAGTGGCCATGACGGCCAACAAATATAAAAATGTTCGTGCAGCTTTGTGTTGGAACGCAGAAATTGCCGAACTTGCCAGAAAACATAATGATTCCAATATAATTTCTCTTCCAGCACGATATCTGCAGTACGACGAAGCCATTGCAATTCTCAATATTTTTCTTGATACAGAATTCGAAGGTGGCCGCCACTTAACCCGCGTAGAGAAGATTAGTAAAACAATTCAATAGTAGAAAATGAGCGATAAACATAAAGAATTTTCAAGGGTTGCTGAGGTAAAAGCTTTTGACAGGAACCACCGGAGAACTATAAATTTCAATATTTCAAAATACGATGCCGCTGTTCTCAGGGGAAAAGAACAATATGCCAATTTGCAGTTGGCCCGCCAAAGGGTTTCTTATATCAAACACCGTGCTGTCAACGATCTTGAAGATTTTCTTAAAGAATTTGAATACAATTTCACCCGCAACGGTGGAAAGGTTGTTTGGGCACAAAATTCTCAGGAAGTCATCGAAGAGGTGGTAAGAATATGTGTCAAGGCCGGAGCCAGTAAGATAGTTAAATCTAAATCCATGGCTACCGAAGAGGTCGACTTCAACGAAGAACTCGAAAAGCATCACATCGAATCGGTCGAAACCGACCTGGGCGAATACATTGTGCAAATTGCCGGCGAAAAACCTTATCACATCATCACTCCTGCCATGCACAAGTCCAAGGAAGATGTAGCCAAACTGTTTCACGAAAAGTTCAACACCCCTCCCAATAGTACCCCCGAGGAACTGACTGCTTTTGTGCGTCAGCTGTTGCGCGATAAGTTCATCCATGCCGATGTGGGTGTTTCGGGCGCCAATTTTATCATTTCCGATATTGGGGGCATAGCCCTCACCGAAAACGAAGGCAATGCACTCATGTCGGTTGCTTTTCCTAAGATCCATATAGTTATAGTGGGAATTGAAAAGATCATCCCCTCCGTCAAAGATCTGGGTCTCATCTGGCCTGTTTTGGCTAGCCATGGTACCGGACAGAACATTACGGTATACAATTCCATCATAACTGCACCCCGTAAAGAGAACGAAGTAGACGGCCCCGACGAAATGATTGTCATTCTGCTCGACAATGGCCGCACCAACCTCCTCAAACAAAAACATCAGAAAGTCGCCTTCACCTGTATCCGTTGCGGTGCCTGCCTCAATGCCTGCCCCATTTATAAGAACATCGGCGGTCATACTTACGGAACCGTCTACAGTGGACCCATTGGTTCGGTCATCACTCCACACATCAGCGGGATGAAAGATTTCAAGCATCTTAGTTTTGCTTCTTCTCTATGCGGAAAATGTACCGAGGTCTGCCCCTCAGCCATCAAACTGCACAAACTGTTGCTTTACAACCGCCGCGATTCTGTCGAAATGAAACTTGCCTCCCCCATGGATAGGCTGGTGATGTATGGTTGGAAAAAAATAATGCTCAAACGCTGGATCATCGATAAGCCCAACGCTAAAATGAAGAACGCGGTCATCCGTATGTTTTTCAAAGGAGCTTGGGGCCCCCGCCGCGAAGTTCCCGAGGTAAAGCCCAAGTCGTTCAACCAGCAATGGAAGGAAATGAAAGGCATAAAATAAAATGTAATGAAAAAGGTTCTGTCATTTGATAATGATCTGACTGAAGGATACAGAGCCATTGGTATCAGCAGCCATTTGCGTGATTTCAAATTATGCTGGAACCTCAACAATATTTTGGAAGCAAATTTCAAGAAGGAAAAAGATCTGGAATTTGCTTCCAAAAAAAGTTCTCTCGAAAATTTTTCTTTTTACTTTCATTACAACGGCGACCAGCGTTGCTTTTACTATCTGCTTTCCAATAAGAAAAACAATTCCCTCATTCTAGAAAAAATGGCTCAGGCCGACTATATCCTGCTCATAAACGGTCAATATCGGCCCGACGAAATAGCCCAGATCATCATTCAAAACTTAAAGAAAACCACCAATATTCTCACCGCCTTTCTCATCGATATGAGTAAGATCAAGACAGAAATGAACCATTTTCTCAACGACCTCGAACTCCATTACGATGCAGTTGTCAAAGACTCAAAACTAAATTTACTGATACAACACTAATTAAAAATGAAAACCAAAATCATTGCCACAGTAGGCCCGGCATCATCCACCGAAACTGTTCTCCGTCAACTCATACAAGCCGGTGTCAGCGTATTCCGACTCAATTTCTCTCATGGCGATTTCGAATTTTTCGATAACGTAATCAACACCATTCACACCATAAACCGTCACGATCATACCCATATCGCCATCCTGGCCGACCTGCAGGGCCCCAAAATCCGTGTGGGCAAGGTCGAAAACGATGAAGTGATCCTGAAGGATAACGATATCGTAACCATCACCACTCAGGAAAGCATAACTACAGCCTCCCGCCTCTATGTCAGCTATCCTTTGCTGGCAAAGGAAGCCCACAAAGGCGAAAAAATACTCATCGACGATGGCAGGCTGCTGCTCGAAGTGGTTTCTACCGACAAAAACACCGAAGTAAAAGCCAAAGTGCTGCACGGTGGCATTCTGAAATCAAAAAAAGGGGTCAATCTGCCCGATACCAAAATTTCCCAGCCCAGCCTCACCGAAAAGGACAAAGAAAACCTCGATTTCATACTCAACCGCAAGATTCAGTGGATAGCCCTTTCCTTTGTCCGCAGCGCCAAAGACATTCAGGACTTGCGTAAATATGTTAAGCAGCACAAACGTAGCTCTAAGTTCCGCATCATGGCCAAGATCGAAAAGCCCGAAGCCATTCTCGATATCGATTCTATCATACTGGCTTCCGACGGCATCATGGTGGCTCGCGGCGATCTGGGTGTCGAACTGCCCCTCGAGCAGGTTCCCCTCATGCAAAAAGAGATCGTAAAAAAATGTCTCATCCAGTCCAAGCCCGTGGTCATCGCCACCCAGATGATGGAAAGCATGATCACCAACATCTCCCCCACCCGTGCCGAAACCAATGATGTAGCCAATTCCGTTCTCGATGGCGCCGATGCCCTCATGCTCAGCGGCGAAACCTCCGTGGGCGAGCATCCCGTCGAGGTCATCAAAGCCATGCAGCGCATCATTTCCTACATCGAGGAACATCGCACCGACATCTACCACAAGAACAATCCCCCCCTCGACACCAAGGACGACCGCTACATCACCGATTCTATCATATCCAGTGCCTGTCAGCTGGCCTGCCAGTCGAACGCCAAAGCAATAATTGCTATGACCCACAGCGGCTATTCGGCCTTCCAGATCTCTTCACAGCGCCCCAGGGCCTGCATTTACATCTTCACCAACAATCACTCCCTGCTCTCCATCCTAAGCCTCGTATGGGGCGTACGCGGCTTTTATTACGACAAGTTCATCAACACCGACCACACCATCATCGACATCAAACAACGCCTCCTCAAAGAAAAACTCCTCAAGAAAAACGACCTCGTTGTCAATATCGCCAGCATCCCCCTCACCGAACTGGGGAAGACCAATATGTTAAAATTAAGTGTAGTGTAATTATTACAAAGGGGGCAGAAGATTTTGTGCCCCTACGGGAATTTGCAGGAAACCTGCATGGTATTGCAGGAAGACAGAGTGGCATTGCAAGGAGCCTGACAGCGATTGAGCACGACATGCATGACGTTGTGTAAGGACGGAGTACCATTGAGCACGGGCAGAGTGGTATTGTGTATGACATGAGCAGGATTGAGTAGAGCCTGAACGCGATTGAGCACGACCGTAATGCTTTTGAGTACAGCTTGCATGCCTTTGAGCACGACTTACACGATTTTGTGAAACAAATGTTAATTATTTTTTCTTGCGAGGACGGGTAAATTTGAGACCGGAGATTTGAGAATATTCTTCTGGTGTGATGGCTTTTACGGAACGGACGTATTTTTTAGAGGCGAGGGCGCGGTCGACGAGGCCTTCGTCGGTGGCATAGAGTACGAGATCGCGGGCAGCGATGGCATTGAGCCAGGGAGTATCTGCATCGACGGCATGTTCGTTGGCTTTGCGAAGTTTTGTTTCGAAATCGCGAAGGGCTGTTTCCTGAAGTTCGGTTTCGTTGGGCAGGTAGTTGGGTTGTGAGAGGACGAAAGTGATGAATTTGTCGAAGAATTCGGCCTGATTGGCATAAGAACGCTGAGAGGCAGAAATTTGTTTGGGATCTTCGGGGGAAGGGTTGAGTATTTTTTTGCTGCGACGTTCGCCACGGATTTTACGTACCCATACTCTGGCATCGGCAATGGTGCGTTTGTCGACTTTTTCGGCGGCTGAGAGCGCAGAAATGATGTTGGTGACGTATGGAGGCAGTTGGACAAAGAGGGCCTGACGAGCATTGATTACGTTGGCACGGGGTATTTCCTGGTCGGTGACATCCTGAACGACCTGCAAGGCGTTGGTTTGAACGGTTTGCAGGGCGAGAATTTTTATTAAATTGTTGGATGGGTTGTAGCGGGTATCGTAACCGATGCAAGAGCTGATTAGCTTGTCGAAGTTTTCGAGGTTGGGGATTATTCCGGTTTCGGCCATGGGAATTCAGATTTATGATTTATGATTTATGATTTTAGATTTATGATTTTAGATTTCAGAATTTTGATTTATGATTTTAGATTTATGATTTCAGATTTTTGATTTTAGATTTCAGAATTTTGATTTATGATTTTTGATTTATGATTTCAGATTTTTGATTTCAGAACCCCTCCCGGCCTCCTCCCGACCTGAGGTACGGGACAGGCCTATAAGGGGGTGGAAGAGAGGCGGTGTTATTTTTTGGGTTTGGTGAATGCGAGGCCGCCGAGCTGATGGTATTCGCGGCTGTCGCCACCGAATACGGAACGGACGTATTTTTTTACCTTGGAGGCCAACTCGTTGCTTCCACCTTCGCCATACATTAATAAATCGCGGGCAATGCGAGCATTGTCGAGGTCGGGGAAGACATCGATGACGGCTTTGTTTTTTTCGACGATGTCTTTCAGAAACAATGTTAAATTGGCTACCTTGATTTCGTCTTCGTTGGGCGTATAGTAGGTTTCGATGGAAAGATATTCGATGAGACTGGTGAAGTCGTCGATTATGTGGTCGATGCCTGTTTGTGAAGCCGAGATTTGATTGATGGAATCGTCAGTAGGTGTGGTAGGATCGGCAGGCTCCATTTTGATCTTGGGATGGATACGAATGCCTTTCATTTTTTTGATACGAGATTCTACATCGGCAATGCTTTGAGCAGATGCTTTGGAGGAGGCAATAGAATTGAAAACTTTTGTGAGGGTGGGATCAAGCAGTTCGAGGACAATCTGGCGATTGTTGACATTGTTGACCCAGGGAGCGGCGTTTTTACTTACTAGTTTTAATGCCGCGGTTTCGGCATCGTACTGCAACATAATGTTGGCATAGAGCAAATCGGGATTGGATGGGTTATATTTTACCCCATAGCCTTTTACGAATGAAGCGAGCTTGTAGGTGTTGCCGTGGTTGACGGCATGACCTGTTTCGATAATTGAATTCATACTAATTATATTTTAATTGAAAGTTATAAAGAATGATAATTACGGTCGACAATTTTTATAATAATAGGGACAAAGACAAAGAACGATCGTTGGGGGAGTGTTTTTTTAGAGGAAGGAGTTATTCATTAGTGATTGTTGAAACAAAGATAAAAAAAAATATGGTGATTTATATCAATAGGGGTAAATTTTTTTTTAAATTGTCTGAACTGTGATTTGTTTGATTTGAATGATT
>CAZRFL010000081.1:0-19024 GCA_964599365.1 uncultured Bacteroidales bacterium | reverse complement strand
GATAAAAGGTGTCGACTCTGAAATCCTGTTTACACAATCTACTTTATAGTCTCCATGAATAGGAATTTCTTAATCAACAATTTTTCGTTTATAAGTTTTTTAAGAATTCGCAGGGTAAGATACCATTAATGTTAATTTTGTTGCAGAAGACACATAAATGAATTTCGCGTTAATCTATTCTGATACCATTCAGTTGTACCTGTATTATGCATTGTTGTGTGTTTTTGTGGTGCAGTTGATTTATTTTCTGGGTATATTTTCCAATTTTTCTTTTTTGAGACGAAAAAAGGCAGCGGAGTCTGGGCGGCAGGGTGTTTCTGTGGTAATTTGTGCCCGAAATGAATATTATTCGTTGGAAAAAAATCTGCCATCGGTTTTAGAACAGGATTATCCGGATTTTGAAGTAGTGATTGTGAACGATGATTCGGACGATGATACTAAAGATTTGCTGAATGATATGGCTCGGAAATATAGCCATCTGAAGGTAGTGAATGTGGAAAAGAGCAATAATTTTTTCAAAGGAAAGAAATTCCCATTATCCTTAGGCATCAAATCGGCTAAAAACGATATCATTTTATTAACCGATGCCGATTGTCAGCCTGCGGACCGAAACTGGATCAACCGCATGCAGGAAAGATTTTCGAAACCGCATGTGAAGATGGTGTTGGGATATGGAGGATACCGAACGGAGAAAGGGTTTCTGAATAAACTGATCAGGTTTGACACCCTGATGATAGCCATTCAATATTTTTCTTATGCCCGTATTGGTATTCCCTATATGGGTGTGGGACGAAATCTTGCTTACCGCAAGAGTTTCTTTATTGAGAAAAAAGGTTTTGTGAATCATTATCACGTGAGCTCTGGCGACGACGACCTCTTTGTGAACCAAAATGCCAGCCGAAAAAATACCCGCATAGAATTTGTGCCCGACAGTCATACGGTTTCGGAGCCTAAACCAGACATGGAATCGTGGATATATCAGAAAAGAAGGCATGCAAAGACCGGGCGATTCTATAAGTTTTATCACATTATTCTTTTATCTTTGTTTCCGTTGAGTACTTTGGCTTTTTATGCTCTGGGAGCAATAATTTTGGCCATGTTTCCGCATTTATACACAATAATAGTTGTATTTTCGCTGTTCATATTACGATTAGGAAGTCAGTTAATTGTAACAAAGAAGGCAATGGTGAAATTAAATGAAAAGAAAATGATGTTTTTATCCCCCTTTCTGGAATTGTTCTTGATCTTCTTCAATGCATGGATAATGTTTTCGAATTCATTTAAACAAGAGAGCCGATGGAAGTGAATCCGAATTTGACCGACAAAGGAATGCGCGACCTGAAATTGGTTGAGCTCGCCAAAAAAGGCGATCAGAAAGCCTACGCTCAATTGATGGGCTTGTATAAGGATGCCATTTATTTTATGCTGCTCAAAATGACGAACAATCCGGATGATGCAGAAGATATGACTATAGAGGCATTCGGCAAGGCATTTAAACGATTGGAACAATATACTCCTGATTATGCTTTCAGCACCTGGCTTTTTAAGATAGCTTCGAATAATTGCATAGATTTTATCCGTAAGAAAAAGATTGACCTGCTTTCGATTAACCGTGTTTATGATGACGAGGATGGTATAGAAATGTCGCATAACATTCCCGGGCATGGACAGGATCCCGAAGAGAAAATGATTGAGAAACAAAAGATCATGCTGATGCGTGAAGTGGTTGATAAACTCAAACCCCATTATAAGCAACTGGTCACGCTTCGATATTTTGATGAGCTATCGTATGAAGAAATAGCCGAAGAAATGGAGCTTCCGCTGGGAACTGTTAAGGCGCAACTTTTTAGAGCCCGAGAGTTTCTATACAATTTTATTAAAGGACAAGAGGGAAGTATTTAAGGCGTCAGGCGTCAGAATTATTTACACCATTATTTTATTTGTGATATCGATAAAATCGGCGACAGATAGCTGTTCGGCACGTTTATTTAGTATGTCGGAAGCAAGCAATTCGGGGTTCATATTGAGACCACGTAGGGCATTGCGCAGGGTTTTGCGACGCTGGTTGAAGGCTTGTTTGATAACTTTTGTGAACAATTGCTCATCGCAATCAAGAGATTGAACGTTGTTACGTTTCAGACGGATGACGGCTGATTTAACTTTGGGAGGAGGATTGAAGACATGCTCGTCGACAGTAAAAAGATATTCGATGTCGTAGAAAGCCTGAAGTAAGACGCTTATTATACCATATACCTTTGAATTAGGCCCAGCAGCAATGCGCATGGCCACTTCTTTCTGGAACATGCCTACCACTTCCGGAACAAGGTTGCGGTTGTCCAATACAGCAAACAATATTTGGCTCGAAATATTATAAGGGAAGTTTCCTATTACAGCAAATGGTTCTGAAAACAATTCAGATAAATCGAGTCGCAGAAAATCGCCCAGAATGATCATGTCTTTTTTGTCTGGGTACTTTTCGAGCAGATATTGATAGGCCTCGTTATCCACTTCAATTAAGCGGGTTTGGTAAGCGGTAGAGCCAAATAAATATTTTGTGAGGATGCCAGTCCCCGGACCAATCTCCAGAACCTGTTTGTAGTTCTGGTGCATGGTAAGACTTTTGCTTATCTGAAGTGCGATGTTCTCGTCTTTCAGGAAATGTTGTCCAAAATGTTTTTTGGGTCGAACGTACAACATCTTCAGTTTATTTTGTCGCCCCTAAGAGTGCGATAGCGGCTGCGTGCTTCGACTGCATAAATACTACCCGGGAAATCAGTAAGGATTTTGTGATACATTTCTTTAGCCCGTTCCGGGTTATTCATAAATTTAAGATTTATGTCTGCCAATAAAATCAGGGCATCGTCGGCCAGAATGTCGTCGTAATACAAATTTATGATTTTGGTAAGCAGGCTATCTGCCTCGGTAAACTGCTGATGTTTGATCTTAATCTGGGCCTTTTTGTATAAAACCTCGTCAAATAAAGGATGGTAAAGACCTAAATGGTTTATAGAGTCAAGGGTTATCAGAGCGTCGTCGTCTTTGTTCTGAAAAAGCAGGAGATCGGCATGGGAATAAATTTTCAGACCTGTGAGGGAGCTGTCGGCATCCAGATTGTCGGTGATAAGCAATGACAGCTGCATGGCATCGTTAGCAATGAGCTTGGACGTCGCAGCCTTTAGTATATCCAGTTGCGCTTTGGCATATTCGAATTCGCCAATATAATAATACAGTTTTGCATTAAGGAACTTCGCCTCGAAGCCCACAACATCATTTTTGAATGCTTTATCAACCTGCATATAAAGCAGACTTGCATCCCAAACATTGCCGGTCAGAACCAATATGTTCGCCAGTTCGATTTTGCATTGGGCGAGTTGATCAGCTGAGACATTTTTAAAAAGGAGACTTTTTTGCAGGAGTTCGGTTGCTTCGGTTGCTTTGTCGAGATAGAATGCCTGCAGATGAGCCAGATTTTTGATCAACTGCAGAGAATAATTGTTTTCAACCTGTTTTGATAATAGAACTTTATATTCTTCCTCAAGAACCAGTATATCTGATTTTGCCAGAAATGGAGAAGTCGTAATTTTCAGGAACTTTGTGTTTATTTTTTCGACCTGGGCCACTTCATAATAAATAGAAAAATCGCCTTTCTTTGTAATTATATAATCGTAGCAATCGATAGCTTCGTCATAGTATCCGTTGGAAGCCGCAACACGCGCCAGCATAATAAGTCTGGATCCATCCTCGCTGAACCTTTTATCAATGGCTTTGGCCTGAATAACCGCCGGACCAAATTCTTTTTCCTGCATAAAATACCACAACAACATTAATGGAAAAGATTTGATGTCAGGATTTTTCTTGACACGTTGCAAGAGAGAGTTTTTAAAGATGGTGTTTTTCGAATTGTCGGGATCGTTGAGTAGAATGTCCTGTAGCTTTGATTGAATTTGCTCGAGTTCATCCGGGTAGGAAGTGATGTATTGCAAATACTGATCGAGGGCCGATTGAAAATCACTCTGCTTTAAATAAATCTGTGCCAGTTCCAGGTTGAAATTATAAAAATTCTTCAGGAGCTTTTGTCCTTGTTCGTAAGTCTTCAGAGCATAGGAAATCTGGTCTCGCTGCAGAAAGGCATTTGCCAGATTATTGATCTGATCTTTATCTTCGGGTAATAGTTTAATGACGGATTCGAATTGCTTTTTTGCCTTATCATTCTCCTGTTCGAGTAAATAAAGATACCCCAGGTCTACTCCCAATCCTACATTTAAAGGCTGTTTTTTTATGGTTTTAGACACAAATTTTTCAGCCTTTTTATAATCCTTAAGTTCGAGCAGGCAATTAAAATAATAATCGTAGATAAATGGTGTTGGTTTGGCGTTATAAATATCCTCAAATAAAATAGCCGCTTTTTCAAATTGCTTTTCCTGAAAATACTGGACGGCCAATTGTTCATTCGTATTTGGTTGAGCAAAAGATTCCGCCAATGGTAGTAATAACATGGCAATGAGCAGAATCTTTGTATGAAGATTCCGCCTGAGAACAGGGGTAATATTTGGTATATTAAGGATCATTTGGAGGCTTTCTTCCCCGATTTATGATCATTGATGAGTTTTATCAGATAGGGGTGAACCGTATCGTAGTTTTTCATTTGCAGCAAAACATTCTCAACGTTTTTAGAAACTTTAAAATAGACCGCATTTACAGAATTGCATTCGTTCAGGAAGAATGTTTCGAATTCCTTGTCAGAAATCAGTTTTCCCTTTACATCATGTTTCAGATCGTTAAGCTGTTTGATGGTTGAATCGATTTCGGTCTTAAAAACTCCATAGCTGAAAGACATGGTCTTGAATGGTTTTCTTACTTCCTGATATGCGCACAGGTATTTGAATGATACATCCGTTTTGACCTCTTTGAAATGTTTAGACAATGTGTCTAAAGTTACCTGATACGTATGATATCTGTTCGTAATTGTATCATGGTTAATTAACTTTAGCTTTTGGTCTACAGAATCCATTATTTTAGCGAGACTGTCAATTTTTGCAATTTGCTTTTCAACTTTTTTGCCATTGCATGAGATTATGAGCAAAAAAAGTAGCAGCAATGGTATGAGGACTATTATTCTTTTCATAATTAAGGGTTAATTAATCATTTCAAATCCGGTATATTTTTGTAAAACAGCGGGAATCTTAATTCCTTCTGCAGTCTGATTATTTTCCAATAAGGAAGCTACTATTCTGGGTAACGCAAGAGCACTACCGTTTAGTGTGTGAGCAAAGAAAATTTTTCCAGTTTCCGATTTATAACGCAGTTTCATTCGGTTGGCCTGATAACTTTCGAAATTAGAAACAGAACTAACTTCGAGCCAGCGTTTCTGTGCTGCCGAATACACTTCCATATCGTAAGTGAGAGCCGAGGTGAAACTCATATCGCCACCACAAAGTTTTAAAATTCGGTAGGGAAGTCCAAGTTTACGAAGTAAACCTGCTACATACTCGCGCATTTCCTCTAATGTTTCGTATGATTTATCAGGATGTTGAATCTGAACGATCTCAACCTTATCAAATTGATGTAAGCGGTTCAAGCCCCTTACGTCTTTTCCATAGGAACCGGCTTCGCGGCGAAAACATGATGAATAAGCTGCATTTTTAACAGGAAAATCTTTTTCCCTAAGAATAACATCACGATAAAGATTGGTGACAGGAACTTCTGCCGTAGGTATTAAATACAAATTGTCCTTTTGAACGAAATACATCTGACCATCTTTGTCGGGTAATTGACCGGTTCCGTAGGCAGATGCTTCATTTACCATAAGGGGTGGCTGAACTTCATTATAACCATTTTCAACGGCAGTATCGAGAAAGAAGTTGATTAATGCCCTTTGGAGTTTGGCTCCTTTACCTTTATATACAGGAAATCCGGCACCGGTAATCTTGTTCCCTAGTTCGAAATCTATCAAGTCGTACTTGGAAGCCAGATCCCAGTGAGGTAAAGCATTTTCGGGTAGTTGAGGGATATCGCCGTTTTTGGCAACAATTTCATTGTCTTCCGGAGTCTTGCCTTTTTTTACCGAAATATGCGGAGGATTTGGCAATAATACCAAAAGGCCATTAAGAGATGATTCCAGCTCTGAGAGTTTTTCTTCCAGCTCTTTTGCATTCTTCTTTAAGGCAATAGTTTTTTCCTTAAGAACATTGGCTTCCTGAGCTTTCCCGGTTCTAAATAATTCTCCTACTTCTTTTGCTATCAGATTTGATTCTGCCAGGTTATCATCTAGTTTTTTCTGGGTGCCTCTGCGTTCGTCGTCAATTGATAATATTTCTTTGATCTGTGCTGTTGCGTCTAAGTTTTTTATTGAAAGTCTTTCAATTATTTTTTCAGGTTCGGTTCTTAATAAATTCAGTTGTATCATGATCGAAATTTTAAAACTATATCACGTAAAAAAACAAAATCTCCGATCACTGAGGTAACCGGAGATTTTGTCAGAATGAGTTTGATTAATTAATTTGAGTTTCCTGTTGAGTAAGCGGAGTTACGGAAACATAAGATCTTGCGTCTTTTTTCTTTTTAAATTCAACTATGCCATCAACCAAAGCAAAGAGTGTGTGATCTTTTCCAATTCCAACATTAACACCAGGATTATGAACAGTGCCTCTTTGACGAGCAATAATATTGCCTGCAATTGCTAATTGTCCACCGTATATTTTTATACCTAAACGTTTGCTGTGCGATTCGCGACCGTTAGTCGAACTTCCAGCCCCTTTTTTATGTGCCATATCTTTTTATTTTTTTCTTAAACTAAAATTATGCTTTTATGCTCTCAATTTGAATTTTGGTCAGAAATTGTCTGTGTCCGTTACATTTCTGGTACCCTTTTCTTCTTTTCTTTTTGAAAACAAGTACTTTGTCACCTTTCAGATGAGAAAGAATTTTTGCAGTTATTGCAGCGCCTTCTACAACAGGAGCACCTACGGCAACTTTACCGGCATTTTCAACTAATAATACTTTTTCGAAGGTTACTGATGTGCCTTCTTCAGCTTGTAAACGATGAACAAAAATTTCCTGTTCTTTTTCTACTTTAAATTGCTGTCCTGCTATATCAACTATTGCGTACATTGTAAAGGGATTAACGGTTTTTTAAAAATGGACTGCAAAGATAATATTATTTTCTTTACAAACCAGCGGAAGTATTTTTTTTTATTTAAAAAGTTTCTTTTATATTTGTTTTTCAGACTCAGCCACCAAAATTAAGCAAAAAATGCCCGATTCAATTCCAGATGCTTATTATTATATTGACACCAGGTTTATAGACAACGATCTGGGTGGTATGGATTTTCTCAAAGAGCAAGTCAATTCATACATTTCTACTCTGAAATGTATGAAGTTAATGGTTACCTCATGTGTTGATCATAACGAATTGGAGAACCTGACGTTTTGCTTATCCAAACTAAAGTCGAGTGTCGTTGATCTGAATATACCCGCGCTGATACAGGTGATTGACAAATTGATATCAGGCGCCGAAAATGATAAACCCAAGGAAATCCTTACTGAATACCTCAGAGATTTCTTATTGGTTTGCGAACTGGTGGAAGAGGATCTTGAGAATTTTAAGCAAAATAAAGGCATTTTGGAGTAATCATTATTTAGTTCAGCAGGTATTTTTTCTTTTCATAAAGCAATAATTTTCAAACTATCCACAGTATTGTTTTTTCCGAATTTTTATCTCAGCATCATGTGTTTTTTCCATTATTTTTGTAATAAAAAATTTCAATTATGAGTTCGGGACGTAAAGTATTAAAAGTGATTTTGTGGATACTGATCAGTATTTTGGTAATTGTTGGCGGAGTGGTTGCCTATTTTTATTTCAGCGATTCGGGGAAGAGAAATGCGCTGACGGTAATTCCTGAAGATGCGGTTTATATTATTGAAACCAACAACCTGACAGAAGGCTGGTCGACTTTGCGGGAAAGTAAAATGTGGCGGCATATGCTGCAAAGCCCCAAATTTGAAGAGATAAATTCCAGCGCTATGTCGCTCGACTCGCTGATCAATGGCAATAAGACCTTGGATATGCTCTTTGCAGACCGGCAAATGGTGATCTCGGCCCACATGATCTCTCTTACGGATTATGATTTCATCTTTGCCGTGGATCTGAAAAAAGCTTCCAAAATCTCCTTTCTTACCAATTATATAAAGGACATTGTAGGTTATTACGATTACACATTCGCAAAAAGAAACTATGCCGGAACCGAAATAATTGAACTCACTAACAGCATCTCCCACGAGATCATTTCTTTGTGTTTTATTGACAATATTCTGGTTTGCAGTTTTTCACCCCTCTTAGTTGAAAAGTCCATTACTCAAAAAGATACTGAGTTCTGGATGAAAAACCCCAATGTACGTTTTGTTTCAACTGAAATAAAAGGGAATAAACTTTTCAATTTCTATATCAACTTCAGCAAGGTGGGAGATATGTTGAAGTGCTACCTGTCCGAGCCTTCTACCTTTGTGAATTCGATGAGCAAGAGTCTGTATTTTTCGGCTTTCAATGTTACTTTTGATGATGAGAATCTGCAATGGGACGGTTATACCAGCGTGAACGACAGCATTCCTTCGTATTACAAGGCTATTGTGGATCAGTCGCCCGGAAAGTTCAAGGCATACGAAATCATTTCTGAAAAGGCAGCTTTATATGTTTCCATGAGTTTTGGTAGTTCGGAAACCTTTTTCGATAAGCTGAAAGAGGTGTTTAAGGCAGAAGATACCACCAAGGCACAGGATTACGAAAAGACCATCAAGAAGGTTGAGAAAGTACTGAAAGTCGACCTGCAGGAAGATTTCTTCAGTTGGATTGGAAACGAGCTGGCTTTTGTGAAATTGCAACCTTCGCCCAATGCCAGCGAATATGATGCTATCGCCATCATTCATACCAATGATATAGAAAAAGCCAAGACCAGCATGAACAAGATCACTAAAAATGTGAGAAAACGTACACTGGGACTACTGAAGTTTAACGACACGGAATACAAGAATTTCACCATAAAATATCTGGAATACGGTTGGTTTCTGAAACTGTGTTTCGGCAAGTTCTTCGTCAAGTTCGACAAACCCTATTATATTTATATGGAGGATTACGTGGTTTTCAGTAATTCGCCCTCCTGCCTGATGGACTTTATTGATGATTATACCATGGGTAAGACTTTATCGCACAACAAAGAGTTCACGGATTTTTTGGATAAATTCGAAACCAAGTCGAATATTTCGGTGTTTGTGCAGATGCCCAAGATCTATTCGCACCTATATTATTATAGCAAGGCTGATAAACGCAAAGGCATTCGCGACAATAAGGAAACCATACTGAGTTTTACACGAGTGGGATTGCAGCTTATTTCGGACAATAAAATGTTCAAAACAAAACTGGTGGCCGATTTCGACGAATCAGCTGCATTCGACAGCGATCTGGAGAATATTGAGTCGGCTGCCGAAGAACTTTATCTGAGCACCATCGACTCCGGTGGATTTAAGGTCGATCTGGCCAATGTAAAAGTCCCTAAAGCCGGTGCGGCAAAAATTTATTATGAGGACAGCACCACCATTAAAGCCGAGGGCCGTGTGGTGGATGGCAAACCCGATGGATTGTGGCGCAGCTATTTCGAGGATGGCAAAATAATGTCGGCCGTTACTTACAAAGACGGAATGGCCAATGGCATTGCCATGTTCTATTTTGATGACGACAAGCAAACCACCCGTGTTGAACTTACCTTTGAGGACGATAAGATCGTGGGCACTTACCGCGAGTTTTACGAAAACGGAAACCGCAAGGCCATGCTGATCTTTAAAGACGGGATGAAGGATGGCGATGCTGAGTTTTATTACGACAGCGGAGTGATAAAGATTGAGGGACAGTATAAGGACGATATGAAACAGGGTAAATGGAAGCATTATACCGAGACAGGTGAGATCATCAATAAAGAAAAGTGGAAAAAAGACCAGACAAAATAACAGTCAAAAAATAATCGCCCTGTAGGGATCATGGAAAAAAAACTTAAAAAGACGGGGCTTTATTTCGGTTCGTTCAATCCGGTGCATATCGGACATCTGGCCATTGCCAACTATATGCTCGAATTTACCGATCTGGATGAGGTTTGGTTTGTGGTTTCGCCACAGAATCCCCTGAAAAGCAAAAACAGCCTGCTGGCCAATCATCACCGCTATGCTATGGTGATACGCGCTGTGGAAGATTTTTATCGATTTCATGTCTCCAACATTGAGTTTTCGCTATCGCAACCTTCTTATACCATCAACACTCTGGTAGCCTTGGGCGAGAAATATCCCGATAAACAATTCGTCCTGATCATGGGCGCGGACAACCTCGACAGTTTTCATAAATGGAAGAATTATGAGGTGATACTTCAATATTACCAACTTTATGTGTATCCCAGGCCCGGTTACGACGGGGGAGATTTTCGCGAGCACCCTACGGTGCAATGGATCAATGCCCCACTGATGGAAATTTCATCGAGCTTTATACGTTCGGCTATCAAACACAAGAAGGATATACGTTTTTTTCTGCCAGATAAAGTCTATAAATATCTGGATGAGATGGGGTTTTATAAGTAGTCTCACTTTTACTTCTAATTCGTAATATTGCTCTGACACGATCTTTCGGTCGTAAGCTATCACCCCGAAAGGGGTTATTGAGCACCCTGTAAGCAGTATTATATCGCTCTGCAGCCCGATATGTGTCATCATAAAGCCCGATATGTACCACCCTGTAACCCGATAGATATCGCCATTAAGTCCGATAATGATCACTTTACAACCAGTTAGATATCACTCTTTATCCTGATAGGTGTCACTATACAGTGCGATATATATCACCCTATAGCAATTAACCTTGATACCTACATCATGATATAAGAAGTTGGAGGTCTATTATTCTGATTTGAAATGTTTTTTCAGATCATCATAAATAGTGTTTATGCCCGGGATGTTTTGTTTCGATAACATTCTAATATTTCTATAAAAGGCAATAACACAATTATACACATCGTATCCAATGATTTTATTGGTATCATCACATTCTTCGTAAAGCCTCTTTAATCTTTTCATCATCGGATCAAACACCTTGCGGGCTTCAATGTCTTTGTTCATTTCTGCAACATCCACAAAAAAAGGAACAAGGTCGGGTTTAAGTTTAATATAATCCACTGATTTTACCACGAAGTTCTCGGTCTTGTCAGCTATTTTGGAATATTTCTTTCGTTCTTTAGGTGTAAGGTTTTGAACCTTATCATTAAGAATGTTTTCGATAACCGTAAAGGCATCGTTCAATTGTGTTACTTCCTGTGGAGTGAAGCTAATTGAAATTAAATTATCAAAAGGCATGGCACAAATTTTTTGAAATGTTGATTTTACTAAATAAAAAACCGTTAATCCCACACAAACCGCCAGGTACCGTCCGACTGTTTTTTCCAGACGGTATGAAAGATCCCTGTAAAGGTCTCGGTCTTTCCTGTCGAATCCTTTTTAATGTAGGTGTAATTTCCGTAAGTATAGCCCAGGTCGCCGGCAGCTGAGGCATCCACAAAATCGGGTGACCATTCGAGCGAAGCCTCTTTATACTTTTTATCGGCGTAGTGAGCCTTAATGTCGTTGCGACCTTTGATCAGTTTATCATTATAATTGATGGCGGCATCTTCGGCAGCATAATAGGCGAAGGCCGCGCCTATGCCGTCTTTTTTCGCCATCGCGGCAAAGGCTTTTTCGGTGGCAGCGATTTCGGCTTTGGCTTTATCGGCCGTTGCTTTCCCCTGATTCGATTGACATGAGACAAAAACCAGGCAGACTAATAACAGTAGGACTTTTGATTTTGGCATGTGTGATAATTTTAAGAATAAATATCAGAATTAATGAAACCAGAAACAAATATAATAAAAATTGCCCATAACCTTTTTGATTAGGAGGGACCCGACATTGTTTTCCGATGAAATTTGCATTTTGTCGGCGCTATAAGTATTTTTGCCAATATTTCATAAGCATGATACAAACGCCCCCTATAAATATATCCGACTTCGATTATCCTTTGCCTGCTGAAAAAATTGCCAATCATCCGCTAAGCGAACGTGATGACTCGAAATTATTGGTTTGTAAAGATGGCCTCATATCCGACCACAGTTTTTCTGAAATTCATAAATATTTACCCGCCTCTTCCTTGCTATTGCTGAATGATACACGTGTAATCCATGCCCGGCTGTTGTTCCACAAAACAACGGGTGCTTCTATTGAGATATTTTGCCTTGAACCGGAAGCCCCCGTGCGCGATATTCAGTTGGCCATGCAGCAAAAAGAAAGTTGTGTGTGGAATTGTATGGTGGGCAATGCAAAGAAATGGAAAGAAGGCGAGTTGAGTTTCGAAATGATATTCGGCAAGGCCATCTGCCGTATCTCGGCCGAAGTATTGCATCGCAATAGCGGCGGCACTTTTTCTATTAGATTTTCATGGAATCTGTCAGACCTTACCTTTGCCGAACTCATAGAAACGGCCGGTAAGGTTCCTCTGCCACCCTACATTCATCGCGAGGTGGAGGAAGAAGATATGGAGCGCTATCAGACGGTTTTTGCCCTTAACAATGGTTCGGTTGCAGCCCCTACTGCGGGCTTGCATTTTACGCGAAAAGTTTTCATGCAACTCGCCAAAAAAAATATTTCAACGGCCCATCTCACACTTCATGTGGGGGCGGGAACCTTCAAGCCGGTTTCAACTTCCGATATCCAACATCATGTGATGCATGCCGAGCAGGTCATCATTAATAAAAAGCTCCTGCTCCAACTGCTGCATGCCGAACATGATATTATCGCGGTCGGAACCACTTCGGTGCGAACTGTCGAGAGCCTCTTTTGGTTGGGGGTTAAATACCTTTCTTCAGGAACCATGCCCGAAGCTATTGATCAATGGGATGCTTACAAAACCGATTGGAAAACGATGGATAAGATGGAGGTGCTTAGCGCCCTGCTGAGCTACCTCGAGGAAAATAAACTGCAACAATTGTATTTCAAAACTTCAATGATAATCATTCCCGGATACAATTTCCGTATCGTTACCGGGATGATCACCAATTTTCATCAACCTAAAAGCACCTTGCTGCTTCTTATATCAGCTTATTTGGGAAACAAATGGAAAGAGGTATATCAGCATGCACTCCTCACCGATTACAGGTTTCTCAGTTATGGAGATGCATGCCTCTTCCTCAAATAATTTTCAAATAACAAAGGACAAATAGCAAATAACAAACCTGCCTGGTCGGCAGGCAGGTAAATTCCAAAGATTCAATTTTATAAATTCCAAACATGGTGTGTCGCTGTTTGGTTATTTGTACTTAAGAACTTGGAGCTTATTTGTTATTTGTTTGTTGATTTTTGATGCTTTATTAGAGTTTCTTCAACTATACACTTACATCAACCGATTAATACAAATTAATCACTTTATCTTTGGGATATTTCACCGAGTACGAAAGTTTCAGAATCTTCGATTCAGCCGGCTTCAACTGGAATTTCCATGAACATTTGCCATAATCCTTATCGTAATTGGCATTGGATATTTCCAAGGCTTCCACTTCAATATCTTTATCGGACGAGATGGGCAACTGATCTTCAATTAAAATATCAATAGCTTGTTTCTTTTTGTTCCTCACGCTGATGCTATAGGTAAAGGTTTCCTTTTTGTTTAATCCGAGTATTTTCACACTGGAGAAATCGACCAGTTTTTCGCGCTTTACCGAGATGTTCTTATCGATACCCAGAGAAAGATCGAGGGTGTCAGTAGTTATACGTGTATCGATGTATGATTTGCCCACATAGGTACCTTCAAAAAAGAGGTTCATCTCACCGGAAATGATGTTGTATTTGTCCCAGCCGCTGACTTTGGCAATTAAGAATACATCGTTGTTTATTTTAGGAGCACAGTAGTATTCGTATTGGGCATTTAGGGTGTTCTTCTGAATTTCTACCATATAGTTTTTACCGTCGGCAGGAACAGAGTAAGGTATGCTGATCTCGTATTCAATATTGGTTTGGGTTTCATTCACCACGGTATAATCAGCAATACTTTTCGCATCTTCCTGGTATTTGGAAACCTTATCCATATCTTCTGAGGTAGTAACCGTACCAGCAGAGGATGCAGGAACAACGTTATAAACAACATTACGTTCACGATATGGGTAACTTAGAGTAAGATACCAAGGGTTCAGTTGCGGTTTCACTCCATTCTGCAGCGGATTGCCGGTGGACAAGGTAAGTTTCACCTGCGACCAGTCGGCTCCGGTGTTTTGATGCACATTGGCGCGGAAGTTCAGTTCAACCGGGCTGCTTACGTTCACTGCACGAAGATCATAGGTAGGTGTCCATCCGGCATTGCTTACATAATAACTAACCGACAATTTGGCGCTCACCAAAGCATCAGAGCTCACCGAAACCAAGATCTCGCTGGTGGGTTCAGTAATTTTTGAAGAAATAGTGGCCAGTTGGTTGTTCAGTGTAGTGATGCGTTTCTGCAAAGCAGTGATCTTGTCCTGAATATTCATCTGGTTGGTTTTAATATCCAGAAGCCGGGTCCTGAAATATTCTGTGGCTTCTTTCAGTTCGGTGACCTTAACACCGGTTTGATCGCCGCCAATGGCTTTATTAGAAAGTAGCATGGTTTCTTCCTGCATATAAACACTCAGTATGGTCTGCTGATAGCTGAGTTTTTTCGTCAGATTCTGAATCGAATCTTCTATGCGGATGACCTCGGGTGACTTTTCCTGGCTTTTCAGATAGTTGATCTGGTGAACCACCGAAAGTATACTGAAGTCCCCATCGCCTTTCACCTGAATACTTTGAGGGTTGATGTATTGCGTAAGGTTATCGAAGACAATAGTGCTTTGTCCGGCCGGAATGCTGATATCACCTCCCTGTGTAATCTGTGCTCCGTTGAAAAAAACGGTGACTTCTTTTATTTTTGATTTGATGGTTTTGGTTTGGTCTTGCGCAAAGGCTGAAAGCAGTATACTACATAACAGTACTGTAAAAATTGTCTTTTTCATGATCTCTTAGAATTATTAGTTAGGGCTATTAGATAAGGTTTGGATGATTTTCCATAAAACTATGAAAATATTTCCACCTGCTGCTATGCTTATCTTATATTTGTAAAAAAACACCTTTATGAAAGCAAAAACTATTTTCGGAAAATTATTGAACTACTTTTTCCAGGGATTGATTATTCTTGCACCCATTGGCATCACAGTTTATATTCTTTACGCGATATTGAAATTTATAGACGACCTGGTCCCCATTCATATTCCCGGAATCGGCATTTTGATCATTTTGGTTGTGGTTACAGTCACCGGATTGTTGGCTTCGACCATTATTGCTAAACCTATAATCGCCTACATCAATAAAACCATCAATAAAGCACCTTTGCTGAAGACCGTTATCAACTCTATCAAGGATCTGTTGGGTGCCTTTGTTGGTAAGAAAAAGAAATTCAGTGAGCCGGTGCTGGTGATGATGAATAAGGAATCGGGCATAGAACAGATGGGATTCGTAACTTGCAGGGAACTTGCCATGATTGGCATCCCCGGCAAAAAAATAGCCGTATATATCCCCTTTTCCTTTACGTTTACAGGCTATATGTTTGTGGTTGCAGCCGAAAACATTACTCCTTTAGACATTTCATCTACCGATGCCATAAAGTTTATTATTTCAGGAGGAGTGATTGAGGGAGATAAGATAATGGAAGAGGGGGTGGAAGGATAATGCGGAATTCAGAATTGAGATTTAAGATTTGTGAATTATACAATGATACAAATATGCAATGATATAATTGAATGAGGGATTTATTGGGTGGCCTGCCTGGGGATGTTCCAATTACGAACTCCTGTTCTATTTATCCCTGTGGGGATGTTGTGAATAATGATTAATTTCTAATATCAGGGCGTATGCCATACGCCCCTACCAATTCCCAACTTTAAAAAACTAACTACTTACTCACCTTGCCAATCTTTTCCTCCACAGCCTTGATCTTTCTTTCCATACGGTTTGATTTGCCTTTGCGTATGTCGAATTTGGCAGTAGCGAAAACGCGGCCGCAGTCGAGTTCAAGCTGGCGATAGGCTTTGGCGATGACGGCCAGCGCATCGGGCATTTCGTTCACCTCGAAAATACTGCCCATGGGCGTTAGCTGGTAGCTGATTCCGCTTTCCTGCAACATTTTTACAATACGGGCAACATACGAACTCACACTGTCGCCTTTATCCGTTGGAAACATAGAAAACTCAACAATTACTGACATGGTGTTTTAATTTAAGGAATAACATGTAAAACTATATGGCTCAAAATTACTAATTTTGTACAAAAACAGGGAATGAATAAACCTTTAATACTGATCACCAACGACGATAGCTTTTCGGCTCCCGGCATACGCTACCTGATAGGGGTGATGCGCGAGATAGGCGAGGTGGTGGTGGTAGCGCCCGATAAACCTCAGTCGGGGATGGGCCATGCGATTACGGTGAGCACACCTTTGCGACTCCAAAAGATCAAGACAGAAAAGAACTATAAAGAATATTTTTGCAACGGTACGCCCGTGGATTGCGTGAAGCTGGCAGTGGATAAAGTATTGCACCGCAAACCCGATCTATTGGTTTCAGGTATCAATCACGGGTCGAATGCTTCGGTTAATATCATTTATTCGGGCACCATGTCGGCAGTGATAGAAGGCGCTATGGGGCATATTCCTTCGGTGGGGTTTTCGCTCAACGATTATGCTTATACCGCCGATTTCAGCCATACAGGGACCTATATCAAAAGCATCTGCAAGAATATTCTGGAGAATGGTCTCCCCAATAATATTTGTCTGAATGTGAACTTTCCGACAAAATCGGATGTGGCACTGAAAGGGGTTAAGATCTGCCGACAGGCCGATGCCTATTGGAAAGAAGAATTCAGCGAGCGCAAAGACCCACACGGGCGCGATTATTACTGGATGATGGGCGTGTTCGAAAACCTCGACAAAGGCAAAGATACCGACGAGTGGGCACTGAAGAACAACTATGTTTCAATTGTTCCTGTGCATTACGACCTGACGGCGCATGACTCTATTCCTCTTATTAAAATATGGAAATTCGATGTTTAAATTCTTAAAAAAGGACTCTTTCCTGTTGGGGATAGTCTTAGGTTTGTTGCTGCCGGCTATAGTATTCGGAGTGTTGTACTTCATTAATATTACTTTTCCCAATTCAGCTACAGGAAAGCCCATTTTCCAAATCAGCACCATTATGATATTGGGTATAGTGCCTAATGCACTGGCCTTGCGTTATTATCTGGTAAATTTGAAAGCCGACAAAACAGGCAGGGGTATTCTGGCCATTACTTTTCTGCATGCTATTGTGTTCATGATATTTTATTATATGAAGTGATTATGATGTCGAACAAACAAAAACAAGGGATTGCTCTGGGTCTGTTGGCTCTTATTATAATTGTTGTTGTGGGGTTATTTATCAGGGGAAGCCAAAAAGGCATACACAAAGTAAATCCGGTGGTGAACAATAAAGAACAAACGGTTCAGGAACCTGTTTTCCGCAACGACGGAGATTTAACTTTTTTGGCGGGAGGCAAAAAGCTGAAGACCATAACCATGGAGATAGCCAAAACCGAAATGGCACGCAATCAGGGTCTGATGTTCCGCAAAACTATGCCCGACAGTTGCGGAATGCTATTTGTTTTTGAGAATATGCAGCCGCTGAGTTTTTGGATGAAGAATACCATTATTCCCCTGGACATAATTTATATTGACGATCAATTTAAAATAATTTCCATTGCAAAAAATACCGTTCCCTTTTCGGAGCAATCCATTCCTGCAGCCAGCAATGGTATGTACGTGGTGGAGGTGAATGCCGGCTTTACCGATACATACCATATCACAGAAGGAAATACCATTACATTTACCACAAGATAATACCTTATGAATACACTGCAAATAATGTTCAATCCCTCGCCTGCTTTTTCTATCGGAAGTTTTGAGATTCGCTGGTATGGTTTGTTGTTCGCTCTGGGCTTTTTCTTAGCCTACACGGTGTTGTATATGATCTTTAAAAAAGAGAAGGTCTCGTTTAAACTGCTCGACTGGCTGACGTTCTATGTGTTTCTGGCGGTGTTGTTCGGAGCCCGCCTGGGGCATGTCTTCTTCTACGAATGGAGCTATTACAGGGAGCATCTTAGCGAGATACCCAAGGTGTGGGAGGGCGGACTGGCCAGCCACGGAGCGGCTATTGCCATTGTTATTGTGCTGATCATTTATGTTCGTCAGTTTAAAGTGAACCTGTGGTGGCTGTTCGATCGCGTGGCCATCGTTATCCCCATTGCCGCCGCCTTCGTAAGGTTTGGCAACCTGATGAATTCGGAGATTTACGGACATGTGACCTCTTTACCCTGGGGTTTTGTTTTTCTGCGCGACCCCGATGCCGGTTTGTTGCCACGACATCCAACGCAATTATACGAAGCTTTTTCCTATCTTTTTATCAGCGGATTGTTGTGGGTGCTTTACCAGAAGAAGCAGGGCATCATACGCCCGGGTTTGTTTGTAGGCTTGTTTGTTACCATCATGTTTACGGCCCGTTTCCTAATAGAATTTCTGAAAGAAGTGCAGGTCGATTTCGAAAAGAGCATGTCCATAGATATGGGCCAATGGCTGAGCATTCCTTTTGTTTTGCTGGGTATTTACTTTATCTGGCACAGTATCAAAGTGGATAAGATACCGGAGGCGCCTGTTTGGGTGAAGAAAGAGAAGAATTAGTGGAGGAATGTTTTTTTGCCACACGATGGAATCGTGCAGTAGCGATTTTTAGCCACACGATACAATCGTGCGGCAGCGGTGCTCGAAGTAGCATAGATTATAGTTTTTCCATCATAAATTCCAGTTTTAGGGTTTGTTGGGCATTGAGGGTGAAGGTGAAGTCGATGTCGCGGTAGCCGGGCAGGGTGAGGAGGGCCT
>CAZRFL010000080.1:0-19043 GCA_964599365.1 uncultured Bacteroidales bacterium | reverse complement strand
TTTTCTTTTTTATCTCTAAATTTTAATTTTGCAAACATATAAGGGGCGACATTATAATTAGCGGGTTTAGTGTTTAACCCTAGCACGGCTTGGAGCCGCACTACGGTTGGGATTGAAATTTGTCGTACGGACTTAGCAACTTGGCGTACGGTCTATGCAACTTGGCAGGTGGTCTCTGCAACATGGCAGGTGCTTTTCGCAACATGGCAGGTGGTTTCTGCAACATGGCAGGTGGTCGTTGCAACTTGGCAGGTGGTCTTTGCAACTTGGCATATGGTCTTTGCAACTTGGCATACGGTCTTCGCAACTTGGCATACGGTCTTCGCAACTTGGCATACGGACTTCGCAACTTGGCATATGGTCTTTGCAACTTGGCATACGGTCTTCGCAACTTGGCATACGGTCTTCGCAACTTGGCGTACGGTCTTCGCAACTTGGCGTATGGTCTTCGCAACTTGGCGTACTGGTTTTGCAACTTGGCGGGTGGGTATGTTATTTTAGAAGAAGATTGGTGGTCCTATTGGGACATTTATGACATTTGTGTTACTGATGGGATGAGCTATAGCGCACTATACCTGCGCACAGTTCCCGACTTCAGTAGAGTACGGGACAGGCTACCCTGTCAGAGAGGTTGGATGATTGATGGGCGATGTGCCGTTGATGGAGAGGACGGCTGTTTGCCCCCAGCGCCAGGGATGGTAGCGGAAAGCCCGGAATGAGCGCAGCGAAATGAGGACTTGTAGCGGACAGCCCGGCCCCGCCATTTGGCGGGGGGCGCCCAAACTATTAGGAAGTTCGGAGTGTGGAGTTCGAAGTGCGGAGTTTAACGCTACTTTCGCAACGGGTGCGCATACATCTTCACATCTTCCCCCGTAACTTCGCGGTCGCAGAGGATGATGAGGCGCTCGACGACGTTGCGGAGTTCGCGGATGTTGCCGGTCCAGGGTATCTTTTTGAGTTCGTCGATGGCGGAGGGCTGCACGCGGATGAGGGGGCTGCCCTGGCTCTGGCAGATGTCGCGGACGAAATGATCGACCAGCAGCGGGATGTCGTCGGTGCGCTGGCTGAGGGCGGGAACCTCGATGAGGATGACGCTGAGGCGGTGGTAGAGGTCTTCGCGGAAGTTGTGAGCGACGATCTCTTCCTGAAGGTTTTTGTTGGTGGCGGCCAGCACGCGCACGTTGACGGGTATGTCTTTTTCGCCTCCGACGCGGGTGATCTTGTTTTCCTGCAGGGCACGCAATACCTTGGCCTGGGCGGAAAGGCTCATGTCGCCAATTTCGTCGAGAAAGATGGTGCCGCCGTCGGCCTGCTCGAAATCGCCTTTGCGCTGTTTGATGGCCGAAGTGAAGGAGCCCTTTTCGTGGCCGAAGAGCTGGCTTTCGATGAGTTCGGAGGGGATGGCCGCACAATTGACTTCGATGAAAGGAAATGCGGAACGGTTGCTTTTTTCGTGGAGCCAGCGGGCAACGAGTTCTTTGCCGGTGCCGTTGCCGCCGGTGATGAGCACACGTGCATCGGTGGGAGCCACGCGTTCGATCATATCTTTGATGCGGCGTATGGCGGGAGATTCGCCTATCATTTCCCAGGTTTTGCTGACTTTCTTTTTGAGGGCCTTGGTCTCGGTAATGAGGGTGGATTTGTCGAGGGCATTGCGCAGGGTGATCAAAAGTCGGTTGAGATCGAGGGGCTTGGCTATGTAATCGTAAGCGCCTAGTTTGATGCATTCGACAGCAGTTTCGATGTTTCCATGGCCGGATATCATCACCACCGGGGTATCGGTTTTCTGAAGGATGGCTTTCAAGACATCGATGCCATCCATTTTGGGCATCTTGATGTCGCACAAAATGACGTCGTACTTGTCTTTGTCGACACATTGCAGTCCTTCGGCACCATCGGCGGCATCGTCGACCTGGTATTTTTCGTATTCCAATATCTCGCGCAGGGTGCTGCGGATGCTGCGTTCATCGTCGATTATAAGGATCTTTGACATAGGTTAGGCGTTAAGGGGTTTAGCGGTTTAGACTATTAGGTTGTTTAATTGCAAAGGGCGTATGCTCCGTAGGAGTCCCTATGGGACAATTCACCCCTACATTGTGTTATCCCTTGAGTTTTTTGTAATGAATTCGTTTGGGGCCGATATCGCCGAGGCGTTTCTTTTTGTTTTCTTCGTATTCGGAGTAGGAACCTTCGAAGAAATAGACTTCGGATTCGCCTTCGAATGCCAGGATATGCGTGGCGATTCGGTCGAGGAACCAACGGTCGTGGGAAATGACCACGGCGCAACCGGCGAAGCCTTCGAGGCCTTCTTCCAAAGCGCGGAGGGTGTTTACATCGATGTCGTTGGTAGGCTCATCGAGCAGGAGCACGTTGGCTTCCTGTTTCAAGGTAAGCGCCAGATGCAAACGATTGCGTTCCCCACCCGAAAGCACACCCGCCTTTTTGCCCTGATCGGGCCCGGTGAAGTTGAAGCGCGACACATAGGCGCGGGAGTTCATAGTGCGGTTGCCTAGAATGATGTTTTCGTTGCCTTCGGTGATGACTTCCCATACGTTCTTCTCGGGATCGATATCAACATGCGCCTGATCGACGTAGGCCAGTTTGACGGTTTCACCTACCTTGAAAGTTCCTGAATCGGGAGTTTCGTGGCCCATCATCAGGCGGAAGAGGGTGGTTTTACCGGCACCGTTTGGCCCGATGACTCCTACTATGCCACCCGGAGGAAGCATAAAAGAAAGATTTTCGAACAGCAATTTATCGCCGTAAGCTTTGGAAATATTCTGAGCTTCGATGACCACATCGCCCAAACGGGGACCGTTGGGGATGAATATCTCGAGACGTTCATCTTTTTGTTTCACATCCTCGTTGAGCATGCTTTCGTAGGCTTTCAATCTTGCCTTGCCTTTGGCATGACGCGCCTTGGGAGCCATGCGAACCCATTCCAACTCGCGTTCGAGGGTCTTTGCACGTTTGCTTTGGGTCTTTTCTTCAGTAGCCATGCGTTTGGTTTTCTGTTCGAGCCAGGAAGTGTAGTTGCCTTTCCAGGGAATACCCTCTCCGCGGTCGAGTTCCAGAATCCAGCCGGCTACGTTATCGAGGAAATACCTGTCGTGGGTGACGGCAATTACGGTTCCTTTGTAATTCTGCAAGTGATGCTCCAACCATTCTACCGATTCGGCATCGAGGTGGTTGGTAGGCTCATCGAGCAATAGA
Source organism: uncultured Bacteroidales bacterium (assembly GCA_964599365.1). Taxonomy (GTDB): domain Bacteria; phylum Bacteroidota; class Bacteroidia; order Bacteroidales; family CAIWKO01; genus CAIWKO01. Next base: position 15,830 of record CAZRFL010000080.1, on the reverse strand, counting down.
ATATCGGGTTCGGAAAGCAGCAGGCGGCACAAAGCCACGCGGCGACGCTCACCTCCCGAAAGGTTTTCGATAATGGTATCACTCTCGGGGCAACGCAAAGCATCCAGGGCGCGGTCGAGCTTGGTATCGAGTTCCCAGGCTTCGTGTTGGTCGAGTAATTCGGTAAGCTGTCCCTGACGGTCGATGAGTTTGGTCATCTCATCGTCGGTCATGGGTTCAGCAAACTTGTTGTTTACCTCTTCATATTCCTTGAGCATATCCACAATGGACTGCACACCTTCCTGAACGATCTCCTTTACGGTTTTGGAATTATCGAGTTTGGGCTCCTGTTCCAGAAAACCAACTGAATAACCGGGTGAAAAGACTACCTCGCCGTTGAAGGATTTTTCAAGGCCGGCAATGATCTTTAGCAAGGTTGATTTTCCGGAACCATTCAAACCGATGACGCCTATTTTAGCACCATAATAAAATGAAAGGTAGATATCTTTTAATACCTGTTTGCTGGGTGGGAACGTTTTGCTGACGTTCACCATAGAGAAAATTATTTTTTTATCGTCGGACATGGAGGATTTCAGATTTATGATTTGAGATTTATGATTTCAGAATTATGGTTTGCAAAAATACACAATTATAGTAATACCAACTTATTCAAAGATGACACCAAGGCAAAGTACAAAAAGCAGCAGGAGAAAGGATTATTTTGCCATATTCTTAAAATCGTCCAGCAAAAAAGCGTCGGGTTTTGAAGAACTGATCTTGTGATTGTCGAAATACAAGGGTTTGCCTTCTTTGGCTGTCATGATGAATTTCAGGCAGAGGGCGCCATCGCCGGCGGTTCCTTCGGGACCCACTTTATGGAGGAAAGCCACTTTGGGATTGCTCTCACCGATGGCTGTTTGAATATCGTCCTGAGATACTATTTTTACAGGATAAGGATATAATTTGCTGATCTTGGCAATAGAATTTGCATCTGTAGCCAGATCGGCAGCGGTTAGCCACAGTTCGTAGTTCTTCAGTTCGGTTTGGTTTTCTTTTACTACCTGTTTGATATCTTTTCCGGGATTCTGTTCGGAATACTTTACAAAATATTGGGCAAATTTTATGAACGCAGCAAATTTGTAATCGTAGCTTTCCTCATCCACATCTTCGTAAGCCATGGGTATGACACAGAGATCGTGAAGAGCGTTCAGGTTTTTAGAGGCATCCCCCATTGAAAGATTCAATACCAAATAATCAAATGACTCAGTTTTGCTGAACTGGGCAAGCGAAACATACATAAATGAACCCTTGGGATCGCCCATCTTCTGCTCGAACTGCTCGCTAGTGATCACTTCGTAAGGAGTGAGCTTCCACATCACTTTCATGCTGCTGTCGAGAAAAGAATTCAAAACCGAAAAAGGATTTTCGTCGAGAACAATATAAGTTTTGCTTTTTAGGAAAGCATCGACATAGACTTTGTCGGCAACCTTGATCTGCGCTTGCAGGCAGAAAGATGCGGCAACCAAAATGATAAGAAAAAGTAAGTTCTTCATAGACCTTTTTATAAGCAAACGAAATTATGAATTAAATATTTTGCCGGGCCGGTAAAGAGAAAAAATTTACGAACAGGTATTTTATTAATTTTGAACAACGATTTAATATGTGGCAAGCAATAATCCATTGGTTGGAAGGACATACACTCCCCTGTCTGTATAATAGTTTTCTGGGAATAAAATGCCCCGGTTGTGGCACTCAGAGAGCCATTATCGAACTGATGAAAGGCAATCTATGGGGAAGTTTTCAGGCTTGGCCACCCTTATTGCCTGTGATGTTCATGATGGGTTACCTGATATTGTTCCTTATTTTCAAATTTAAGAATGGAACGAGAGTCCTCACCATAACTTTTATAATTAATGCCGCCCTCATTACCATTAATTATATTTATAAGCTAACTTTGCACTTGTGGTGATCCACAAAATTTAAAACATAAGATCATGGAAGAACAAACTCATGAATTCAGAAAAACGGTACTAAGACAAAAGATGGTACCGCATTCGGTTACTGCAATGGTTTTTGGAATAATCTCCATTGCTGTGATGTGTTATGGCGGATGGATAGCCGCTATAGTAGCTTTGGCCTTGCATTCGAAAGCTATGAAAATTTACCAGGAAAATCCCCCGGATTATAAAGAATCATCGCTCAAAATGCTAAGGGCTGCAAAAATTTGTGGCATTATCGGACTGATAGTTTCCATAGTAACCACATTATTTTACATTTTGTACTTTGTGGTTTTGATTGGAATTACTAATCATTCATTTCATTTTTAAGCACTTTCTTCATGAAAATACCTGCTGTCGGTCAGATAAAAGAAGCGGATGCCTATACCATAAAGCACGAAACCATCGCATCCATTGATCTGATGGAGCGCGCTGCAGGTAAATGTTACCAGTGGATCGTACTGAACTACGGCCGCAGCGTCACTTATAAAATATTTTGCGGAACCGGGAACAACGGAGGTGATGGTTTGGCCATTGCCCGCATGATGGCCGAAAAGAACATCAAGGCTGAAACATATGTGGTCAGGTTTAGCGAAAAATGTTCGGTGGATTTCAATGTCAATTACCAAAGGCTTGCGAAATTAAGGAAAGTGAAACTGGCTGATATAAACTCAGAATCTGATTTTCCAGCAATTGAAGACAATGACATTATAATAGATGCTATTTTCGGATCCGGGTTATCGAAACCTGTGACGGAAGGAATTGCCGCGGATGTTATAAAACAAATTAATAAAAGTAAAGCAAGAGTTCTGGCTATTGATATTCCCTCCGGGCTTTTTGTGGATGATAATTCAACGAACACAGGAGAGATCGTTCATGCCAAACAAACCCTAACCTTTCAGTTTCCCAAACTATCTTTTTTGTTTGCCGGGAACGAACCTTATGTGGGTAAATGGCAGGTACTGCCGATAGGACTTCACAGAGATTTTATCAGAGAGGTGAAAGTAAATAACTTTTTTGTTGAGGCAGAAGATTGCCATGATATCTTAAGACCCCGAAGTAATTTTGCCCATAAAGGCACTTACGGTCATGCTTTACTGGTTTGCGGTTCGTATGGCAAAATGGGAGCTGCGGTTCTCTCTGCCAGAAGCTGCATCAGGTCAGGGGCAGGACTGGTTACTGCATATATTCCTGATTGCGGATATAATATCATGCAAACCGCTGCGCCCGAGATCATGTGCAGTATGGATTCGGACAATAGGGTTCTAACAGACAATATTGATATTTCCACTTATATTGCCATTGGTGTGGGCCCCGGCATAGGAACCGATGAAAAGACACAAAAAGCCTTGAAATTGCTGATACAGAATTCGGGTAATCCCATGGTGTTTGATGCCGATGCCATTAATATACTGGCCGAAAACAAAACATGGTTGTCGTTTGTGCCCAAAAATTCTATCTTCACCCCTCATCCGAAAGAATTCGAAAGGCTGGCAGGAAAAAGTGTCCATGAGAACGAAAGACAACAACTTCAAATGGAATTTTCGAAAAAATACGGTGTTTATGTGGTGTTGAAAGGCGCTTATACCTGCATCAGCACTCCGGCAGGGGATTGTTATTTTAATTCGACCGGTAATCCGGGTATGGCCACAGCTGGAAGTGGCGATGTGCTGACGGGGATCATTACAGGGTTGTTGGCTCAGAAATATACCTCCTTCGAGGCATGTGTGCTGGGAGTGTATGTTCACGGACTGGCAGGAGATATAGCTGCCAAGCAATTGGGTTACGAAGCCCTTACGGCAAACGATATCATCAGCTTTCTTGGGAAAGCTTTTAAGAAACTTTACGTTTAAAAAATTATTTCGCTGATCGGTTTGCGCATCCTGGGTCGCTGAGCCCTTTTCAGAAGATCCTCTGACAACGTATTTATATCGCCCGGGTAGCCCATGGCTGCAATAGATATTAGCGTAAACTCTTCAGATAACTCAAAATTCATAGTGGCCATTTCATGATCAAATCCGGCCATCTGATGGACATATACGCCTGACTCCAGTGCTGAAATAATAAAGTTCTGCATGGCCATACCACTGTCGTACATGTGAAAGCTGTTAGGATTACCATTGTGCGAAAAATCACGTTTGGCATAAATCAGCATCAAAACAGGAGCCGATGCAGCCCAGGCCTTATTGCCGTCAAACAAACATCCGAGCAGTTTTTCGTAACGTATCTTATCCCTTTTCGGTGCAGGCAGAAATCGCCAGGGTTGTTCATTAAATGCCGAAGGAGCCCATCGTGCAGCTTCCAGAAATATTTTAAGGTCGGCATCTGAAATATCTTTATCAGAAAAAGCGATAGGACTGTATCGCTGCAAAATCATTTTATTTGTTTCCATTTTTTTATTGTTTTTCGATTATACTTCCTTTTTCTTCCATCCAGTTAACAATTTTCTTGCGAAGCTTCCAGCAGGTCATGCCACGGATGCATTCGTCTTTCGAAATTTTATAGGCCGATATCTGAGGGTTGCAGCAGATTGAAAACAGAATGCGGAAAGCATCGGTAACAGGTAGCCTGCATCCATGAAAAACAGTGTTTGCGGTCACTGATTCTTCAGCTTTGCAGCGGGTACATCTTCTGGAAAAAGGTTTCTTTCCGGTACAATAGTTTGTGTGGCCACATTTTCGGCACACAAACCCGTTCTCCCATTTACTTATTTCCAGAAAGCGATAACATTCGTCAGCGTTGGAATATCGTTCAGTGAAAAGTTCGGGGGATAATCCTTCAAAAACTCGGTTCATTCTTTGATTTTTGTACAAAATTAAAAAAATAAGTGATACTAATGCGATACTATCAAAAAAATGTGTAATTTTGCAAAAAAAAATAAAATCATGTACAAATTCAGCTTGATCATTTTATCAGTTATCTTATTTGCCTCGTGCAACAACTCCTCCAACAATTCGAAAACGAATACCGAGGTACAGACAGCCGGCGTTGTTGAACAACCCCTTGCCAAACCCATTGTATTAAGTGAGGCAGAGTTTAAAACCAAAGTTTTTGATTTTTCATCAGGAAAAGAATGGAAATATGCAGGCGACAAGCCCTGCGTGATCGATTTTTATGCCGACTGGTGTAAACCATGCAAAATGCTGGCCCCTATCATGGACGAACTGGCTTTGGAATATAAAGACCAGGTTTATTTTTACAAAGTTAATACTGATATGAGCCAAAATGTATCTGCTTTTTTCAATATCGATGGTATTCCTGCTGTGTTTTTTATTCCTATGAATGGAGAGTCGAGAAGCATGGTGGGCCTGAATCCGAAAGAAGAATACGTGAAAGCGATCAACGAAGTATTGCTTAAAAAGGGCAAATAGGCTGACAGGCTTTATGCTGCAATCATTTAGGCTTTAAGCTGATTACAAATCATAAATCTAAAATCTAAAATTATAAACAATGGAACACTTAACCAAAGAAACTTTTAAAGAAAAAGTATTCGATTTTGAAACCGAAAAAGAGTGGAAATTTAAGGGCGAACTGCCTTGCGTTATCGATTTCTACGCCGACTGGTGCGGACCCTGCAAAATGGTAGCCCCTATTATGGAAGAATTATCAAAGGAGTTTGAGGGCAAAATCAATATCTATAAGGTGGATACCGAAGAACAACAGGAACTGGCTGCTATTTTTGGCATACGCAGTATCCCCAGCATTTTGTTCTGCCCCGTAGGAAAAGATCCTCAAATGTCAGCAGGTGCTATGCCCAAACCACAATTTGTGCAAGCCATTAATGACATTCTGTTAAGCTAAAGATTTCTTTTTCTTGTTGTGAAGCAGTGCATTTCGGTGCGCTGCTTTTTTTATTTTTCGAACCAGCCGTCTTTCATGACCAGTTTACGGTCGGACATGGCGGCAAATTCCTCATTATGGGTAACAATAATAAAGGTTTGATTGAACTTTTCGCGGAGATCGAAAAACAGTTTGTGCAGTTCTTTGGCATTTTCCGAATCCAGATTGCCCGAAGGCTCGTCGGCCAAAATCACATCCGGATTATTGATGAGGGCTCGGGCCACGGCCACACGCTGCTGCTCACCACCTGAGAGTTGCGAAGGTTTATGCGTCAACCTGTCCTGCAAACCCAGAAATTCCAGTAACTCTTTTGCCTTGTGCTCGGCTTCTTTTTTCGAAAGATGAGCAATATAGGCAGGAATGCAAACATTCTCCAATGCCGTAAACTCGGGAAGCAGATGATGAAATTGAAAAACAAAACCAATATTTTTGTTGCGGAAGGCAGCCATTTTTTTATCGTTCAGTGCCGAAACATTTACACCACTGATCTCCAAACTACCGGCATCGGGTCGATCGAGCGTGCCAATGATATGGAGCATGGTACTTTTACCTGCCCCTGAAGGCCCAACAATGGCCACAATCTCTCCTTTTGCCACCGTAAGATCAATTCCTTTCAATACTTTCAGTGAATTGTACGATTTGGTAATATTCTGAGCCTTTATCATGTTTATTACTGCTTCTTCTTTTTAATGAGTTTCTTCACATTCTGATAATCGAGGTAATAAAGCACCTTAATCGAGAGCGAATTTAACTGTTTTTCGCCAAAGACGTCGCCAAAATTCCGGAAATAAGATGGATTCACCACCACATCGTCCTTTCCGATGTTGTTCTTATACGTAATGTTGAGGCTGCTTCCGGGGGCAAATTCCCAGAAAAACATTAGGTCGATGTTAAAAGCATTGAAGTTGAAATCGTGATCTGTATCATTAAAATAAAGCGGATCGGTGATAAGCATACCGTCGTTATCCAGTTTATAGAATTCCGAATATCGTCCTTTCGACCAATAATGCCTGACAGTGAGGGTTAGCGAGAGGTTGTTTCGAAACATATAGCGTGCCTTCAGTTGATTCTCCACCGTGGCTATGTCGCGTTTGCCAAAAATGATGTTTCCCACACCATCCATATCGGCAAAGCCAACATCGTTAAAACTTTCGCTATAATTGTTGGATAGAATGAACTTAAAATTCTCACTGACTCTGAAAATAGGACTTGTATTGATACTATAATACTGTCCATCGCCATTGATATCCTGCCAATAGTCGGAACTCATGTCCAACGCAAATAGCTTGCGATAGTCTGAAGAGAAGCCCACATTGGCATAATACCAGCGATCCACCACAAAATATCGGCCCGGCACACGGGTTTCTGCAAAATTGTGCACAAACAATGGGCTCAAACTTATATTCTCCCAAATCGTAAGGTAGTTTTTGGTGGTAAAATTATTGCTGAGTTCTATCTGAAACTCCTCCACTCTTTTGGTCAGGAAATTCTCGGTATAATAAATACTCATGTTGGAGTAGCTATTTCTAAGCTTCCAGAATGGTTCATAAATCGAATAAGAGAAGTTTGCGCCAGTGGTGGTACGGTTGTTTTGCAGGGTGAGGCCCATATCATTGGCATCCCAGGTATGGTTCATTTCGTTGCGGTAAACGTTACACTGAAACTTCCCGCTTACTTTACCCACAAACACCGAGTATTTATAACCCAATGTGTTCCCGAAATTGAGAGAGGAAGTATCGGTGGTATGAAATTTCAGGCTGATACCTCCCTGAACTGAAATCTGGTAAATGTTTTTCTTGTCGTTGAGCACCATACCGGCCACCGTAACATTGGCATCGTCAAATTTTTTGGAACGCAACACGCTGGTGTTCACCAGGTATATTTTAGAATTATTCTTTAATATCTGGTCGAAAACAAAGACATTATAATTGGTTAGTGGCTCGGTAAGTATCTTACGGGTATGGCCCAATGAGTCTTCTATGGTAGCATACATATTGTTGGTGATGGCGTTGAAAACGCCGAAAGCCGTTCCCTTCTTATTTCGGCCTGAAAATTTTATGGCATTGATCAGCTTGGCCTGCCCGGGATTTTTTTTGATAACATCGCCCGGTGTAAGAGCATCACCCACATCATAATAATGTTCCGGAGTGCGTCCTATGCGGCGGGTATAGAAGAGATCTCCCTCCTTGAAAAGATCTATGGCCTCTTTGAAAAAAGGTCTGTATTCTTCGTAGACCGTTTCAAATGCAGAGATATTCTTCACCAGATAATCCGATTGCACCTGACTGAAATCGGGTAACAGGGTAACATCAAGGGTATAGCTCTCATTGATGCCGTACTTGAGGTCGAGACCTCCGCTGAAGGAAGACGAAAAATTGCTCTTTCCTTCCACATTATAGGGGTAATGATCCCCATAAAGCGAAATGAAAGGCGAAAGCGAAAGTCGAAGCGAAGGATTAACCTCTTTGATGCCTTCCAACTGACCCCAATTCACCAGAAAATTGGCCTGCCCCTTTACTTCCAATGACCACTGATCGGCCTCACGATGGCGGCGAATGCCCCGAAAGATCTGCATACCCCACTTCTGCTCCTTCTCTTTGGGAAACCGCAAGGCTGAATAATTGATCTTCATTTCGCAGGACCAGCCTTTATTGGAAATATTGACCGCACTTTGCCATACGGCATTATAGGTGCCATCGTTGATACGATAATCCAACTGCACTCCCGAGGCATAGACCATAAAAGTATAGGCATCGGTTTGCATGTTGTAGGTGTCGAACTGCACGCATATTTTATCGGCATTCAGGTCGTCGTCGCGGCTGCCCAATTGTTGAAGGATGCTGTCGGGAGCCGAATCGTACATCATGGCTGCTATATAAATGGCATTATCATCATAGCCTATACGAACCACCGTCCTTTGTCTGGGTTTCACATTGTAAACCGGCACAAACTGGGTAAAATCGTCAATGGTATCGCAGGTCAGCCATACATTATCGTCCAACAAACCATCAATAACCGGAGGGGTTTGTAGGCGTGTAGCTGTGGCACTTTTCTTCTGAGCAAAGGTTTCTGCATAGAAACAGAACAATAGCAAGATGAACAGAAAGTATTTTAATGTCTGGTAAATCACATTGCGAAAATATAAAATAGTTCAATTGGAGGCAGCTTTTCAGCGGTATTTATATTCCATCCTATGAAAAAAAATCGCAATTTCTTTCTGCAGAATCAGGTACTAATATATATCATTGCCCCGAAATTATTTTTTTACTTATTTTTGGAAAAAAAAACTCCATGAATTTACATGAATACCAAGCCAAGCAACTGCTAAGGAAATATAAAGTAAATGTCCCTGAGGACAGATTAGCACTGACACCGGAAGAAGCCATAGAAGGCGCTAAACAAATCAATGCAGCTACCGGTTCAAAAATGTTTGCTGTAAAAGCCCAGATTCATGCAGGCGGACGCGGTAAAGGGGGCGGTGTGAAAATCGCTAAAAACATTGATCAGGTATTCGATCTTGCCAAAAACATTATTGGCATGCAGTTGATAACACCTCAGACCAAAGCTGAAGGCAAATTAGTGAACAAAGTGCTGATCCAACAGGATATTTTCTACGACGGACACAATCCAATACTGGAACTATACATCAGTATGCTGATGAACCGTGGCAGCGGTCGGAATATCATCATGTATTCGCCCCGCGGAGGAATGGATATTGAAAAGGTGGCTGAAGAAACTCCGGAACAAATTTTTACAGAAGAAATTAATCCCGCCACAGGGATACTTCCTTTTCAGTGCCGCAGGATAGCTTTCAACCTGGGATTATCGGGTGAAGCTTACAAAAACATGCTTCCTTTTCTAGAAAATCTTTATAATGCCTACATAGGATGCGATGCTTCTCTGATGGAGATCAACCCCGTGATCAAAACTTCGGACAATAAAATATTTGCCGTAGATGCCAAACTGGTGGTAGATAACAATGCTTTGTTCCGTCATCCGGATATAGCAGAGATGAGAGACCTTACGGAAGAAGACCCCACCGAAGTGGAAGCCGGAAAGTTCGGTTTGAATTTTGTGAAACTGGAAGGCAATGTAGGCTGTATGGTCAACGGAGCCGGACTGGCCATGGCTACCATGGACATCATCAAACTTTCGGGAGGTTCGCCTGCCAATTTCCTGGATGTAGGCGGAACCGCCAATGCCAAACGCGTGGAAGAAGCTTTCCGCATCATTCTCAGCGACCCCAATGTGAAAGCCATACTGGTTAACATCTTCGGCGGTATCGTACGCTGCGATCGCGTTGCCAACGGTATTGTGGATGCTTACAAAGAGATAGGCGAGATCAAAGTGCCTATCATTGTGCGCCTGCAGGGTACCAATGCGGTTGAAGCCAAAGAGATCATCGACCAGTCGGGATTGAAGGTGTTTTCAGCCATCTTGTTGCAGGATGCTGCCGATCTAGTAAATAAGGTGCTGCAACCTTCCTTATAAACTGCATTTTTATCTGATTTTCTTTGATTGTTTATAATCTTGAATTAATAGTTCAAAAAAAAACTCCGAATCTGTAAATATTGAGATAGGAGACTATATATTTGCAGGTTGAAAAATCATTAGAAAATGAAATCAAAGAAGTATGCTGTTATAGGCATTGGGCAGTTTGGAAGAGCTATTGCCAAAGCACTTTCGCAAAAAGGGGCAGAAGTTATGGCAATTGATACCGACCCTGAAATTATTGAAGAAATTTCCGAACACGTAGCACTGGCGGTTGTTTTGGATGCTACAGATAAAAAGGCGCTGATATCGCAGGATATCACCGATTTTGATGCTGTTGTAGTTGCCATTGGTCAGGATTTCGAGCAAGTATTATTATGTAGTGTCACGCTGCAGGATCTGGGTGTCAAGCGCATTATATCAAGAGCAAATGGAAGAAACCAACGTTATATACTCGAAAAAATTGGGATTAAAGAAATACTCTCACCGGAATATGAGGTAGGTGTTATCGTAGCCGAACGTTTGCGTAATCCAAGTATTGTTTCTTACCTTCAGTTTCCTGATGATTATCGCATTGCTGAGATTAAGTCTCCCGCTGGAATTTCAGGCAGAACTCTGGAAGAGTTAAATCTGCGAGACAAATACAGATTAAGTTTGATTACCATAAAACAAGAAATAGAAATAAAAATTAAAGACGAAAGTGTCATAGAGCAGCATATAGAGGGTGTACCCAATTCAAAGACCACCCTGCAACCTACTGACACCCTCGTAGTTTTCGGAAAAAATCACGATATTGAGAGGTTTATTAATATCAATCAATAACTGAGGATAATGTCTGTTAGCAAAGTAAATAAAGTCAGAGAATACCTGAATCTCAGGATATATTCCAGCAAATCTCTGGCTTTATTAACCTTAATGGTTCTTACTTTTTTTGTTTCTGTTACCGCGATGGGCAGTATCATCTATTATTATGGCTTTCCGAAGACCACCGAAAGCATTTACTTCTGCCAGTTGATCATCCGAGTTAGCTTTGGCTTCTATATTTTCAGGTTTCTGTTTAGGATCTTTTACGAATTCTCACCTATAGAATTCATCAAGCAGAACTATTTCGAAGCTATTTTAATGGTAATCCTTACTTTTAGTGGTTTTGCGGTTGAATTATTTGGGTTTTCCTTTTTTGCAGCCGAGCCACAATTCAACGGAATGCTTTTTGTAAGTTCACTTTCGGTACTGGTCATTCAGTTATTCTTTTTCATAATTCTCATATTGGATATTGCCAAAGCCAGTCAACGAATCGGATTGTTAAATCTAGGCCCTTCGGCATTGCTGGCCCTATCTTTCATTATACTTATTTTCGCAGGAGCCGGACTGCTGATGTTGCCCGAAATGACGGTCGATCATAGTATTCGCTTTGTCGATGCCTTGTTCACCTCGTGCAGCGCATCTTGTGTAACGGGTTTGATTGTGGTTGACACCGCTACTTTTTTCACTCTGAAAGGTAAAATCATTATAATGCTGCTCATTCAGTTGGGAGGTCTGAACATTATAACCTTTGCCACGTATTTCACCACTTTCTATAAATCAAGCGGACTTAAATATCAATCGCTGCTTAAAGACCTGCTTTCAACCGAAAAAGTTACCGAAAACCGTCGTTTGCTTTGGGACATTATTCTTTTTAGTCTCATAATAGAAGCTATTGGAAGCATCACTCTTTTCTTCCAATGGGGAGATGCCGTTGAATTTACCAGCATTCGGCAGCAGATCTTCTTCTCCATGTTTCATACCGTATCCGCTTTTAATAATGCGGGTTTCGCTCTTTTTACCAACAACTTGTACGAAGAATCCGTCAGGCATTTATATGGACTGCAAATAACCATTGCTACCCTGATATTTTTTGGGGGACTTGGATTTACAGTAATGCACGATATTTTTGCACCAAAAACAATTCTTGACAGATTTAGATATCCCTGGAAAAAACTCAAAGTAAACACCAAAATTGTATTATTCACTTCTATAATCCTGGTAATCTTTGGAGCCGTGATGTTCTATATTCTTGAATACAACAACACTCTCGACCGTTCAAGTATTTTCGGATCAATTGTATCTGCAGTATTTCAATCGGTAACCACACGAACCGCAGGCTATAATACCGTCGATTTCACCCAACTCGGACAACCCATACTCATCATTATGATCATGCTGATGTTTATCGGAGCATCACCCGGATCAACAGGCGGCGGTATAAAAACAACAACCTTTGCCATGTTGTTCAAGTCGGCCATAACCACCTTAAGAGGGAAGAAGAATATTGAGATTTTTAAAAGCAACATTTCCTTCGATTGCATCGACCGCGCCTATTCCTTATTGCTTTTTGCCATAATTGTAATTTTGGGATCTGCCTTCCTGCTTACAATAACCGAACCCGGTGTGCCCTTTCTGGATCTTTTGTTCGAAGAAACTTCGGCCTTCGGAACGGTGGGTTTATCCACAGGTATTACTGCCGATCTGAGCGATGCAGGAAAATACATCATTATCACCTCAATGTTCATCGGCCGTATTGGGCCACTTACGCTTGCCCTCTCGCTGATCAGAAGAAAAGGATCGAATAATTACAGGTATGCCAATGCCAATGTAATGATAGGTTAAAAAGAATTGTTTGTTTTCGACTATTGTTAAATTTTACAACAGCTGCTTTTCATCCAAGCGGGCATAGACTGAATTCTGGCTTTTGAATTCAGGTACCATTTCTTTCATTTTCTTAACCAGCAGCATATTGTCGTGCAGGTTGAGCAGACCAATTAATTCGTCGACCGAGGCAGCCACCTGATGATAATCGGGGCTGTCGACCTTGGCTATCATGATCTGAGGATTGTGTGTAGGGAGAGTATTCTCTTTGTCATTTAGCAGCTCTTCGTAGAGCTTTTCGCCGGGACGCAGGCCTGTGTAAGTAATCTGTATGTCTTTCCCTAAGGTAAGGCGCGAGAGTTTTATCATCTTTTTGGCCAGGTCGAGTATCTTTACCGATTTGCCCATATCGAATATCAGTATCTCCCCTCCTTTTCCAAAGGCACCTGCTTCGAGCACCAACTGACAAGCCTCGGGTATGGTCATAAAATAGCGGGTCACTTCGGCATGGGTGATGGTAACCGGGCCGCCTTTCTCTATCTGCTCGCGGAAAAGGGGAATCACCGAACCGTTAGAACCCAGCACATTTCCGAAACGGGTAGTGATAAAATGGGTGACATTTTTCTGATTGAGCGACTGGGTATACATCTCGGCAATTCGCTTGGTGGCTCCCATCACATTGGTGGGATTCACGGCCTTGTCGGTAGAAACCATCACAAACTTGTCCACTTTGTATTCCACTGCCAGATCGGCAACGGTTTTGGTGCCCTGCACATTGGTATGAACCGCCTCCACGGGGTTGTTCTCCATCATGGGCACATGCTTGTAAGCGGCGGCATGATAGATGATCTGAGGATGAAAGGTCTCTATGATCTTGCGCATCCTCACCTGATTGGTGACGTCGCAGATGATGATCTCGAAAGGGACGTTGCGATACTTTTCGGCCATTTCCAGTTCCAGATGGTATAAGGGCGATTCGGCCTGATCGATAAGCAGTACACGCCCGGGAGCATAACGGGCAATCTGTCGCACCATTTCGCTGCCTATGGAACCCGCAGCACCCGTCACCATGACACATTTGCCCTGAATATCGCCACTGATGCGCTGCTCGTCGAGCTTGATCTCTTCGCGCTCGAGCAGGTCTTCGATGTTGATCTTTTTGATCTGCTTGAAGCTTAACTCTCCGTTGATCCAGCGGCTCACGGGAGGCACATTCAACACCTTGGTATTGTACGTGAGGCATTGCTCTATGATCTCCTGTTTCTTGGCAGGTTTGATGTTCTGTATGGAGATGATGAGATGCTCAATGGCGTTGTCCTGAAGCAGTTTTTCGAGTTTGTCGGCGCTATAGATGGTCACATCTTCTATCTTCGATCCGCTCTTTTTGGGATCATCGTCAATAAAACCCAGTACCTTATATTTGGTTCCGGCATCGCGGTCGAGCGAACGTTTGGCTATGAGTCCGCTTTCGCCGGCCCCGTATATCAACACATTGGTCTTTTTGCTAGAGGGGTTGTTGATCTCCAGATAAGTGATCTTCACCAGTATGCGGAAAGCCGCCAGTATGAAGGTGGTGGTGATAAAATCGATGATGATGATGGAATAGGGAATAAAGTTGATCTTTCCGAAAAAGGAATAAGAAACCAGGTCGGTGACCACAAAAAACAAGGTGCCAATGGCGGTAACTATGACGATACGAACGGCATCGCCTGTGCTGGTGAATTGAATGATTCCCGCATAGGTTTTGGCAATAATAAAGGAAAGGGTGCGCACGCCCACCACATAGGCCAGTACCATAGGAAGGGCGTTGGCATCTTTGAGGGGCAGGCTGAAATTGAAACGAAGCATATAGGCCAGCAAGATAGAGAAGGCACAAATGGCAATATCTATCAGCAGTATGAGCCAGCGCGGAATGTTGAGCTTCGAAAATATCATGGGTTCATTTACAAATCAGACCTCAAAGATAAAATAAATTTTATACTCTTAATAATTTCGCACCTATGCCAGAGGTATCACTACACAGAAGCAGGTTTCACTTCTTATCTTTAATCCATGTCAGAAAGGAGTCAGGACTAAAGTCCACATTATGGAGAATCTTTTGTAACCCCAGCCTTAAGGCTGGGGTTACAAAACTTGTGATATATCCGGGCTTTAGCCCTGAAATAAGATTCTGCCCGGGCGAGAAGAAAAACAAATCTAATTTTTTCCTTTCTTCCCGGTCTTTTCCCAATTTTATTTTTACTTTTGCCCTGCTACTTTCGGAAGTTCTGAAAGCCCCTCACTGAAAAATAATTTGTAAACACATCTACCATGAAAACAACAGCATTTCGCAGCATCCACGAAGCAAACGGAGCAAAAATGGTTGAATTCGCAGGTTTCTACATGCCGATTCAATACGAAGGATTACTCATTGAACACGAAACCGTGCGCAAGGCCCTGGGGGTTTTCGATGTTTCGCATATGGGCGAATTTTGGGTGGAAGGCCCCAAAGCCCTCGAGTTTGTTCAGTATGTTACTTCCAACGACGCTTCCAAACTCTGGGATGGCAAGGTGCAATATTCCTGTTACCCCAACGGTCAGGGAGGTATTGTAGACGATCTGCTGGTGTATAGATTCGGACCCGAGAAGTTCCTGCTGGTGGTGAATGCCGCCAACATAGACAAAGACTGGGCCTGGGTGAACAAGAACAATACACTTGGCGCGAAACTGACCAATGCTTCGGATGAGACCTCACAACTGGCCATTCAAGGACCTCTGGCGCTGAAAGCCATGCAGAAACTTACCGACACCACGGTGACCGATATGGAATATTATACCTTTAAGGTGCTGAAGTTTGCCGGAGTCCCCAATATTCTGTTCTCTACTACTGGCTACACCGGTTCGGGCGGATTCGAGATC
>CAZRFL010000079.1:0-19165 GCA_964599365.1 uncultured Bacteroidales bacterium | reverse complement strand
GCAAATAACTTTGTTGTTAAGCTTAATGCGTCAAGTTACCTGATTTTTAAAAATATGACCTTACAGGCAACAGGTACAGCATTTGCTACGGTTGTAACTTATTCCGGTAATTCTACCAATAATACCTTTATGGGAAACAAGCTGAAGGGAATTACAACAACAAGCAGCACTTCAACAGATTTAGCAGTAATTTATTCTCCGAGTGGATCAACATCTCCTGATTCTGTGATGACTTTTACTAGTAATGTTATTGAAAATGGTTCGTACGGCTTTTATTTGTATGGACAGGGTACTGTTGCTAACCAATTAGAGAATAAAACGATTATTAGCAATAACCAATTATTAAATCAACATTATAGGGGTATATTCCTCTATTATCAGAATGCTCCTCAGATATTATCCAATATTATTACTACCAATTCTACGAATACCGGGTTTTATGCCATTCAGACTTCATATTGTCAAAACAACATGAAGGTTATGAAGAATAAAATTACTTTACTCAATGGCGGCTATGGTTTATACATTTATTATTGTAGTGGAGTGTCTGGTAAGGAAGGATTAACCGCTAATAATGTAATTAGTATCGGTGGTGTAAATGTATCCTATGGTATTTATCCTTATTATAGTAGCTTCCAGAATATTTATTATAATAGTGTTAATATATACTCTAATAACGCTACAGCAACCGCGCTATATTTAGCTGGCGGAACGGCAAATGTAGGTCACAAATTCAAAAATAATATTTTGGTTTATTCTGGAGCAAATGCTAGCGGTAGAGCAATATATGTTGGTGTTCCTGCAATGGTCAGCTCCTCAAATTATAATGACTTATTTTCTACTGGAACAAATCTGGGGTATTGGAATGTTACAAACTGCCCAACACTTGCAGTCTGGAAAACCACAAGTACACGAGATTCAAGTTCAGTATCGGTTAATCCTGCCTTTGTTTCACCAACTGATTTACATACCTTTTTGTCGGATCTAAATGCGCATGCAACACCTATCCCATTTATAACTGATGATATTGATGGAAGTCCACGTAATGCTACTTTTCCCGATATTGGGGCATATGAATTCAACCCACCTTCTAGAAATATAGGCATGGTTGCTGTTATACAACCGGTAAGTAATTGTTCTCTTTCTGCGACATCAAATGTTATTGTTAGAGTAAAGAACTATGGAAGCTCTAACATCGATACAGCGGATCTTTATTATCGAATTAACGGTGGAACTGCTGTTCATGAATTAATGATTCATACAATATTACCTGACTCTTCATATAATTATACATTTACTCAAACTGCTAATTTGTCAACTCCTGGAAATTATACTTTTAAAGTTTATGCTCATTTAAATGGAGATACTATAAGATTGAATGATACAATTCAGAACTATACAATTTATAGTGGTTTTAATTTTACCAATGGGCCTTATACGCAAAGCTTTGAACCTACTGAATATTTTGCTGATTGGTCTACTCAGGATGTGAATGCTGACACTTATGGTTGGATAATGCCATACAACGGTGCTGCAGATGCACATACAGGAAGCAATAGTGTGAGACTTTATAACGGTGGAACTAATTCGGGTAATGATTGGCTTTTCTCCAGATGTTTCTCAATGCTTGCTGGGTCTACCTACAAAATTGATTTTTGGTATAAAGCATCAAGTGCAACTTATCCTCAGATTGTTGATTTAAAAGTTGGGAATAATAATACTGTTGGGGCTATGACAACCACACTAACCAGTTTGGTCTCATTTGCCAATACAGCATATCAGAAAGCTACTGTAAACTTTACTCCAAGCACATCTGGTACATATTATTTTGGATGGTGGGGTCACAGTATTCCAAATACTGGTTATGCCTTTGTTGATGACATAAATATTTCTATCTTACCTCCTCAGGAAGCAACACTCGTTAGTATAAAAGCTCCTAATTCTGCTTGTGGATTATCAGCAACAGAACCAATAACAATAAAAATAAAGAATACTGGTGCAAATGCTATAAATGGTGGCCTAACAGCATATTATAAAATCAATAATGGAGCTACCTTTTCTCAGTCTGTTGCCAATCAAATTGTAGCAAATGATACATTATTAGTAACATTTACTCAGACTGCTGATCTTTCTGTAACCAATACTGATCAGACTTTTAACATTAAATCTTGGATCATCCTGACAGGAGACCCATTAACTTTTAATGATACGGTTAATAAATCAGTTACGTCTTTCCATATGCCGGCATCTCCTGTTGTTGTTAACCAAACTATTCCTTGGGGAACATCAACTATACTGAATGCTTCTTCTTCAGATTCTGTTTACTGGTATAATACCCCTACAGGTGGGCAACCAATTTCATTGGCACATAATTACACAACACCAAATCTTTTTGCTAATACTGTTTATTATGTGGAGGCCGCAAATTTCAATCCAACTGGTCCTGTTCTGTATTCAAGAACGACTAATCCTATAGGAACCGGAACCACTGCAGTAGGATATCCTTTCTATACTTTTTACATGGATTCTAGAACACAAATGATTTATACGGCTTCTGAAATTATTGCAGCTGGTGGCGGTGCAGGTGACATTGGCAAAATAATGTTAGATGTTGCTGCGGCTGATCCAGCTGTTATGAATGGGTTTACCATACAAATGCAAAATACAAATTTGTCAACTTTGACAGGATTTGTAACAACAGGTTGGACGACTGTTTATTCAAGTGCATATACAGTACCGGGCACTGGTTGGCAGGAAATAACGCTTCAGAATCCTTTCTTTTATGATGGAACAAGCAACCTACTAATAAATATTTGCTTTGACAATGCTGCCTATACTTCCAATTCCACTGTAAATTCAACTGCTGCTGCTGGAAAAACCTGGCATCAGTATCAGGATTTATCCACTGGTTCAGGTTGTGTAGACCTTATTGCTGGCACAGTTCAAGCATCAAGACCAAATATCAAGTTTAATCAATCAGCAAGAGGTTGTGCAAGTGCAAGAGTTCCTGATTCAGTATTTATAAGTTTATTCCCTTATGAAGCAAGTATGATAAGTATACCTGCACCAGTTAGCGCCTGTTCTTATGGACCAGAACATGTAACTATCAGGGTTAGGAATAATGGAACAAATACTATAAATAACCTTGCAGCTAAGTATTCAGTAAACGGTGGATCAATTGTTACTGAGACTGTTCCTACTCCAATTTTACCAAATGACACATTAACTTATACATTTGCTACTACATTTAATCCAGGACTCTCTACAGCAAATCAAGATTCTACTTACTATATAAAGGCATTTATTACTCTTGCAGGTGATCCTACTCAGACTAATGATACCCTATTGAAGACGGTTACTTTATTATATACTCCTCCTACTCCAATTGTAAGCAATATTACGATACCATATGGTTCTTCAACTACTTTACATGCAATCTCTACAGATTCTGTTTTCTGGTATAGTGTCCCAACGGGAGGAACTGAAATAGGACAAGGTGTAAATTATACAACTCCTGTCTTATATGTTAATACAGTTTATTATGTAGAAGCCAGAACAGGTGCTCCAGATTTGAAACTTACGGAGATTACTCATTATAGTACCGGAACGGGTTACACAATCCCTTATCCAGCATGGATTACCGGAGCTGATCTCATTGAAATCTCAAATCTTGGTTCTGCAGCCTTAAATCTACAAAATTATACAATGAATATTTTCGGTGGAGGAGCAAGATCCTTTACCTTCCCGAACATTACGATAGGTGCAGGGCAAGTTATGGTATTATGTGCCGGAACTGGAACTGATTCACCTGCGAATTTGTATTTAAATATGGGAGGTGGTAATGATGTAATTCAGTCATCTAGTATTACAGGATTCGCGTTAAAGGATCCTTTAGGTAATGTTGTTGATGCGGTTGCATCAAATGGCTATGCATTTGTACCAGCTGATGGCGTTACTGCTACCGATTGGTCAGGAAGTATATCAGGAATGTCAGGATATGCAGGCTCTATACGTACAGTTTCTGATAATAATACCAGTGCAGATTGGATTATTTCGAGTACTACCACTACTCAAACTATTGGTATGATGAATCCTACCTTATCTGGTGGTGGTGTTGGCTCAGGTTGTGCTAGTGCCCGCGTTGCCGATACTGTATTCATGAGTCTCTTCCCAATTGAAGCAAGCTTAGTAAGTGTTACGGCTCCTTCGACTTCTTGTTCAAATGGTCCGGAACATGTTACTATTAGAGTAAGAAATGATGGAACAACAACTATAAACAGTTTTGTAGCCAAGTATTCAATTAATGGTTTAACTGCTGTTGCGGAAACAGTTACTGATCCAGTCCTTCCAAATGACACATTGACTTATACATTTCTAGCTACATTTAATCCTGGGTTAACGTCTGCTAATCCTGATTTAGTATTTAATGTTCTTGCTTATATTGAGCTTACGGGCGATCCTATGCAATCTAATGATACCATTCATAAGGTTGTAACTTTGTCTTTTGTCCCTCCTGCTCCAACTGTTTCGAGTATAACTATTCCTTACGGAACATCAACTACGCTGCATGCAGTTTCAAATGATACTGTGTTCTGGTATGATGTACCAACTGGCGGAAGTTCTATTGCAACCGGTGCAAATTATACCACTCCTGTCTTATTTAGTACTACTGTTTATTATGCTGAGGATGCAATCTTTACTCCTAACGTTGTAAGTACTGTCGGAAATGGGACTACTACTGTAGGTTATCCTTTCTACACATTCTATATGGATTCCCGTGATCTTATGTTGTACACTGCAGCTGAAATTATTGCCGGTGGTGGCGGGGTTGGTAATATTGACAAAATAGCGTTTAATGTTGCTGCTGCTGATCCTGGCATTATGAATGGTTTTACTATCAAAATGCAAACTACTAATTTGACAAGTTTGTCAGGGTTTATTTCAACCGGTTGGACAACAGTCTATTCAAGTAATTATACAGTTCCTGGTACTGGTTGGCAGGATATTACACTGCAAACTCCTTTCTACTATAACGGAACTGATAATTTACTTATTAGTGTTTGCTTCGATAATGCTGCATATACATCTAATTCCACAGTGTACTCTACTGCTGCTGCAGGGATGACATGGCATGAAAATCAGGATTTGTCTACCAGTTCAGGCTGTACTGATTTAACTTTAGGAGCAATTCAAGCTACCAGACCCAATATCAGATTTAATCAATCTGCTAAAGGATGTCCGAGTGACAGAGTTGCTGATACTGTTTTTGTTACAGGAGTACCTCCTTGTGATATGAGTGTTGAGGCTATTCATACTCCTAATACAGGAACTTTGTTAAGTAATAATGAGGAAGTAAGAGTTAGAGTTAAGAACAATGGTTCTACTACTGCAACCAATGTTCCTATTCACTATGTTGTGAATGGAGGAACACCCGTTAATGCGGTTATAGCTGGACCAATTAATAGCAACGATACCCTGATGTATACTTTTACTACACATGTTGATCTTTCAACTCCGGGAACTTACAATTTTAAAGTATATACTGATCTTGCCTGTGATAATACTAAGGTAAATGATACTGCTCATAAGACAGTTGTTTGCAATGCGTTGGTATATTGTACTTCCATTCCTACAAGTACTACTGACGAAGAGATATTCAGTGTTACTTTAAACGGTGCAACCAATGCTTACAGTTGTACTACTGTGGCTCCGGGACCTGGATCTATTTTGAACAGATACTCTAACTTTACTACACTTCCTCCATTAACTACGTTAAGTATGGGTGTATCTACACCATTCACTATTTTGGAAGACGAATGTGATGGGGCTACTTATTTTTCAAATGGTGCGGCAATATGGATCGATCTTAACAGGGATGGTGACTTTACAGATGCAGGAGAGGAATTATTTGTAGAACCTACAACTACTTATGGACCTAGAACGATAAATGGTAATATTACTGTGCCTTCTGGATCGTTTGTTGGAGTAACAACTATGCGTATCATTGTAGCAGAAAGCTATTCCGGAACAGGTTTACAACCATGTATGACATACTACTATGGTGAAACTGAGGATTACAGTGTGCGCATTGCTCCTCCTATTCCACATGATGCCGGTGCGTTAGCATTCTATCAGCCTACGATTATTCAAGACGAAGGTGTTTCTGTTCCGGTTCAGTTGATAATTAAGAACTTTGGTACTGACACCATTAGGAATTCTTCCAACATGACTGTTGCTTATAAATATGCATCAGGTGCTGTTCAATCATTGATATGGAATGGTGGTAATATTCCTCCACTGGATACCGCATTGGTTACCCTACCTAATCTTACGATCTTAGCAAACGCTCAATCATTATGTGGTTGGACAGTTCTTGCCGGAGATTCAAACACTTTCAATGATACCATTTGTACCTCAATTTTGGGAGTACCTCAGCTTGATGCAGGTGTTACAAACATCTTGACACCAGGCTCACAATTGATTCAAGGTTCTTCTGAGACGGTTTCTGTTATTATAAAAAACTTTGGAGTTGATACTTTGACCTCAATGAATGTTGGGTATAAGATAAATGGAGTTGTTGTAGCTACCGAGCTTTGGACAGGAACACCACTCCTGCCAAGTTTATCAACTACGTATACTTTTACAACACCATTTACTGTACCTTCCGCTTCATTTAGTATTTGTGCGTACACTGGATTGACGGGTGATGCCAACCATTCGAATGATACAACTTGTAAGAGTTCTTATGGTGTATTTACGAGCAGTATTCCATATTATGATAATTTTGACGGACCTGTTGTTAATTTCTCACAGATAAATGCTGGAAATGGTACTCTTTGGGAATTAGGTACACCTAATTATGGAGTAACGAACACTGCTTTTTCACAGCCAAATGCCTGGGATATTAATTTAAATACCGCATATGGAAGTAGTGCTATTGCTACATTGTATACTCAAAACTTCGACTTCTCGAATGCAACCAGTGCCAAGATTAAATTTATGTCAAACCATTATACTGAGGGTAATTATGATGGTGTTCGTCTGGAGTATTCTACTGATACGGGCATGATATGGAATGTACTGGGAGTTATGAACGATCCATTGGGTCTGAACTGGTACAATATTGCTTCGATTTATTCGAGCAGCTTACCGGCCTTTAGTAATAACTCTAACGGTTGGATGAAGCACGAGTACAAAATGACCATCTTGGATAGTGTTCCATTGGTGAGATTCCGCTTTGTATTTACGTCAGATCCTTCGGTTAATTATGATGGTTTCTCGATCGATGATTTCTCTATAACAGTTCCATCATCAAAAGATGCAGGTGTGGAAGCTATACTTTCACCTATTGTTCAGGCTCAGGCTGGTTCACAGGAAGTGGTTAAGGTACGTATTCATAACTACGGACTGGATACGCTAACTAGTATTCCGGTTAGTTTCGTGGTTAATAATGGTATTCCTGTAACCGAAACATGGACGGGTGTTGTGGCTCCTGATAGTTCAACAACTTATCAATTTACCGCTTTCTTGACTATTCCTTCGGGTGCTTTCTCCTTGTGTTCATATACAGGTTTACCTTTGGATGGCGATCATCTGAATGATACTACATGTTCATCAGTTATGGGTGTGCCTACCTTTAATGTGCCTTATAGTGATAATTTTGATGGCAATGTGTTCTTCTTCACTCCCGGAACTTTATGGGAATGGGGAGTACCTTCTGCTTCTGTGATCAATTCAGCATATAGTCAGCCAAATGCTTGGGCAACCAACTTGGATGGTGATTACACAAATAATGCTGTAGAGTATTTGTACTCTCCATTGTTTAATTTCCAAACTGTCGATAGTGCTTATCTTGATTTCTATCATTGGTATGACATACAGTCTGGTATGGATGGTGGAAATATTGAGTATTCATTAGACGGCGGAAATACCTGGGATCTTCTTGGAGGCCTTAATGATACGGACGGTTTGAACTGGTACAATTCGACTGTAGGTGGCTTGTATTGTTGGTCAGGTAGTTCGACGGGTTATGTTCATTCGAGATATCGTTTGACTTCTGTACCGACTATTATCAATTCGCTCGGTCCGGTTCAGTTCCGCTATCGTTTCTTCTCAAACTCAACTACTGTAGCAAACGGTTGGGCTGTGGATAACTTCCAGATTGTTGCTCCTCCTATTCCTACAGACGCTGGTGTTACTCATGTTTTGTTGCCAAATGCTCCTACACAGACAGGTTCTCAGATTCCTGTTTCTGTAACTGTGAAGAATTATGGTACAGACATTTTGACCAGCATCCCTGTTCGTTATTGTATCAATGGTGGTGCAACTACCAACGAAACATGGACAGGTACCTTGGCTCCGGGAGATACTGCTGTGTATAATTTTACGGCAACTTATCCCTCACCGGGAACTACTTATGAATTGTGCGCATTTACTAAGCTTACAGGCGACACTTACTTCTGGAATGATACCACATGTGTTACAATTGGTACAACTCCGGGTGTTAAGGATGTGGGTGTAACTAAGATTTGGGAACCGGGTGATACTACCTATTCCGGACATCTGTATTCTGTAAAAGTAACCATCAAGAATTTTGGTTATAGTGCTATAACCGCTATTCCTATGGTATATACACGTAATGGTGTACAGGCAGGTGCCGGCAACTGGACGGGAACATTAAACATTGGCGATACGGTTGTTTATACCTTCCCAACACAGTTCATTTCACCATTGGGCAACTATAGTTTTTGTGCAAAAACACAATTATCAGGTGATGTTAATACTGCCAATGATGAGTTATGCAAGAATGTTTTCGGAAAACAAGATACTACTGGTATTGAGAATTTTGATTACTCAACATTTGAATTGTGGCAGAATACTCCTAACCCAAGTAACGACTTCACAAGCATTGTATTCTATGTCCCGACTAGTGATAAGGTTCACTTCGAGATGGTGGATATGCTTGGAAAAACTGTGATGATCAAAGATATCGATGCGATTGAAGGTAAAAACCAGATCGATCTCGATGTTCATGTGATTCCCGAAGGAGTTTACTTCTACTCGGCAACCTACAAAGATCAGATACGCACCAAACGAATGGTGATTACGAGATAGTGTTTTAATCATTAAAAATAGAAAAGGCAGCCTTGATGGCTGCCTTTTTTATTTGAGTTGTTTTAGGATATTACATCGGTAGAATTATATGCATAAAAAAAACTTCCGGCTACATCAAATAGCCGGAAGTTTCAGTTTTTTTTGATGGGAGACTATTAAACGCTTCCGCCTGTTTCCATCAAAATATCCAGTTGAGTGTTCTCGTCTTCATTAATTTTTATGGTTTTTTTCAATAGTTTATGTCCGGGGGCCATTCCGAAAACAGTATTACATTCGATGGGTACATTGGCGCATTGCCATTTTCCATCGGCGGCTACCACCACAGGGTTATCAATAAATTCTATGGAAACCATGCTGCCTGCTATGGGTTGCATGGTGACCTTGTCGAGCAAGCGGCCGTTGGCTGTGCCGGTTTTGCCACTCAACTCGGGCGTACCGTTGGGAGTGTCGTAAATAACATAATTTTTGTATTTCGAAATGTCGCGGGTCGACCAATAGTCTTTGCCGTCGTTAAACATTTCTACAATTAAATCATACAAATCATTAGCTAAATCAACCCTATGGTGAGCTGCCGATATGCGCTCGCGCATGGCATCATCAAATTTATTTAAACTTTTTTTGAATTCTTTGGCTTTGTTTTCCAGTTCGGCGATGGAGGCTGCGGTGACGCCCTTGGGGGTGAGTTCGGTTAGAAAAACATTGGCCATACGAACTACCCTAAAGCCACAATCGGCCAATTCGTTGTCGATTAATTTGCTCAGATCGCGCGTATCGAAGCGAAACCAATTTCCCTTGCCGGGTTTAAAAACATTTTCAACTTTGGTCATCATGTTTCTGATGCCAACCCTTAATTTTTCGCCATCAGCATCTTTAATTTCGCGCAGATTCATTTCCGCGCCCAGAAACTCCTGATCGTCAGGATAATTTACGAGTTTAGCCAGCGCAGTATCCAAATTGGTTTTGAAAGTTACATCAATCCCATAATCGGCTAATTCCACGTGGTCGCGCTCGTATAAAGAAACCGCAGTATCGCCTTCGTGACGAAGAGCGCTGTAAGTTAAGTGTGTCTTGGGTTCATTTTTTTCAAACGACATGGTTATAAGGTTTTATGATTTCTGGGCATAAAATTATACAACTTGTAATTACTGGCAAAATATTTTAACAATTATTTTTGGTAATTTTTATGAAATATTTGATACTAAATTTTGAAATTGCTCTGAATCCTTAGAAAATAGCTTGAAACACCCTTTCGGATGAAGGGCAACTATATTCGGATGCCACGGGACGATGTTCGATTGGTAGGGGCGATGGTCCGGAAGGAGTTTTTTGTTGGGGGGATGCTTCGGGTGGTGGTGAGGATGCAAAATGCAAACGACCGTTTGCTACGGGCGGTTATCCGGATGGAAAAAGCGGTGGTTCGGTCGGTCGGGGTGGTCGTGGGGATGCTCCATGCGGTCGTGGGGATGCTCCGGGCGATTGATTTCGACTGGAAATAGGGCGTTTCAGCGCGAAACAACGATTTTCTACTTCTGCTCCACGTCTTTCATGCTTAGCTGAATTCGTTTGCGATCCTGGTCGACTTCGGTAACTTTTACCGTCACTTTTTGGTTGAGTTTCACCACCTCGTTGGGGTTGCGGATAAACCGATTTGCCAGTTGGCTGACATGAACCAGCCCGTCCTGATGCACACCTATATCCACAAATGCCCCAAAAGCGGTTATGTTGGTGACGATTCCGGGCAGCTCCATTCCGGGTATCAGGTCGGCCATGGAATGTACATTTTTATCGAACTCGAAAAAATCGAAATGTTTACGCGGATCGCGGCCGGGTTTGGCCAGTTCGGCCATGATATCCGTAAGGGTGGGCATACCCACGATTTCTGTGATGAAATCTTTGAGGATTATCTTTTTGCGCAGATCTTCGCTGCCCATCAGTTCGGCTATGGTGCAGCCGACCGATTGGGCCATGCGCTTGACTATATCATAACTTTCGGGATGAACGGCGCTAGCATCCAGAGGGTTTTTGGCATTGCGGATACGCAGAAAACCGGCTGCCTGCTCAAAGGCTTTTTCGCCAAAGCGGGGCACTTTTTTCAGATCGGCTCGCGAAGCAAAAGCTCCGTTCAGGTTGCGGGTGTCGATAATATTTTTGGCCAACACAGGGCCTACGCCCGAAACATGGGTGAGCAGTTCTTTGCTCGAAGTGTTCAGGTCGACCCCCACCAGGTTCACACAACTTACCACCACATCTTCCAGGGTTTTTTGCAGATCGGTTTGGTTGACATCGTGCTGATATTGACCAACGCCAATCGATTTCGGGTCAATTTTCACCAGCTCGGCCAGTGGGTCCATCAGGCGGCGGCCAATGGATACGCTTCCGCGGACGGTTACGTCGTAATCGGGAAATTCGGCCCGGGCCACAGCCGAAGCGGAATAAACAGAGGCTCCGCTTTCGTTTACAATCAGCGCCATAATGTCGTGTTTGAATTTGATGCGGCGAATAAAACTCTCGGTTTCGCGGCCGGCGGTGCCGTTGCCTATGGCAATGGCTTCTATCTTGTAAGTTTCGGCCAGATTTTCTATTTTATTCATGGCCTGTTTCAATTCGTTCTGCGGAGGATGAGGATAAATGGTTTCGTTGTGCAACAGTTTCCCGTTTCTATCCAAAATCACCACTTTGCATCCGCTCCGGAAACCCGGATCGATAGCCAACACGGTTTTATGCCCGAGGGGCGGAGCCAGCAGCAGTTGTTTCAGGTTGTCGGCAAACACCTGAATGGCTTCCTGGTCGGCACGTTGTTTGGCCAATTGCCGCATTTCGGTTTCCATCGATGGTTGCAAAAGTCGTTTATACGAATCGCGAATCGCATCTTTGACCATAAGCCCTGCCCGATTGTTGGTTTTTACGATATTCTTATCCATGATTTCCCAGGCTTTTTCGGCCAGAGGCTCAATAGATATTTTCAGAAATCCTTCGTTCTCTCCGCGAAACATGGCCAATATGCGATGCGAAGGCGATTTGGGCAACGATTCTTTTACTTCAAAATAAGTTTCGTAATTGCGGCCTTCAATTTCTTTGCCTTTCACCACTTTCGATTCGACGAAGGATTCTTTTTCGAACAATATTCTAATTCTGGAACGCATCTGGGCGTTTTCGTTGATCCATTCGGCCATAATATCATTGGCTCCGGCAAGGGCCTCCTCTTCGCTGTTAACTCCTTTTTCGGCATCGATAAACTTGGAAGCTTCGGCATCAATATCGAAATAACCCTGTGCATAGATCATATCGGCCAAAGGTTCCAGACCTTTAGCTTTCGCAATAGAAGCGCGGGTTTTACGTTTTGGTTTGTAGGGCAGATAAATATCTTCCAACTCGGCCATGGTAGTAACGGCCAGCAATTGTTTTTCGAGTTCGGGCGTAAGTTTGCCTTGTTCTTTTATCGATTCAATAATGCTTTCGCGACGCTTGTCGAGTTCTCTCAATTGATTGATGCGGTCGCGAATATCCGTAATCTGAACTTCGTCGAGCGAACCGGTCAACTCTTTCCGATAGCGCGATATAAAAGGAATACTGCTTCCGTTGTCGAGCAGGTAAATGGTATTTGCCACTTGCTGCGATTGAAGCCCAAGTTCTTTAGCTATCTTTTCGGGGTATGCCATGAGTCGTGTTTCTTTGTTTATCACAAAATTATTTAATCTTTACCATTATGGAGCTTACTATTATCATTAATTATGACTGATTTTTTAGCCAATTGCCGAATGTCATAACTTAAGGCGAATAATTAATGTTGTTATGATGACATAAGATATGCCCTGATGCTTGCATTAAGCTTAGAAAAGTTGTACCTTTATACCTGAAATTATAACAATAAAAATTAAGGAGTAAAATAATGGAAAAAGCTGTTTCAATTCATGTAAAATGCCCCTTATGCAGAGTCTCATTGATGGATCATGAGCACAAACTGCAAGACAAGCCCAGTATCAAACTGAATATCCAGGTGGGTAATGATAGAGGGGTTATCAGGTTGTCGTCCATTTATGGAAACTATGACCACGAATCAACATTGGATCTTACAGGTGTTGATATTTCTGAGTTTTCGTGCCCGCATTGCAATCAGGTGCTTAACAGCAAAGAAGCCTGCACAAAATGTGGAGCACCCATGGTCCCGTTTACAATGGATATAGGTGGCAAGGTGAGTATCTGTTCCCGTAAGGGTTGCAGTAATCACTATGTAGCTATCGAGGACTTGTATAATACCCTGATCAAGTTCTATGATGAATATGGGTTTTAACCCATAACAGAAAAGATTTTTAGTTACCCTATAAGTTTGGCCAGATCTACCACCCGGTTAGAGTAACCGTATTCATTATCATACCAGCCTATCACCTGAATAAAATTGCCCGACAGAACTTTTGTAAGCAAGGAGTCGAAAACCAGTGAATGGGAATTTCCAATAACATCGCTGGAAACGATAGGATCGGAGCAATATTGAATAATATCTTTCAATTGACCCACCGAGGCATCGTAAAACGCTTTATTGATTTCTTCAGTAGTTACCTGTGAATTTAATTGAGCAGTGATTTCAATCAGCGATCCATCTTCAACCGGCACTCGGGTAGCCAAACCATCAAATTTCCGTTTAAGATGAGGCATTAATTCGATAATGATCGGAATGGCTGTAGAGGTAGTAGGAATTATGTTGGATAATGCTGTACGTGATCGTCGCAAATCCTTATGTGGTGCATCAATCAGCCGTTGGTTATTAGTAGCAGGATGCACCGTATTCATAAACGCCTGAACTATCCCGAATTTTTCGTGTAAAACTTTAAGCATAGGGGCAACACTATTTGCAGTGCATGAGGCATTAGAAATGATGTTGTCCTTTTCTGTCAAAGTATTTTCATTGATCCCAATAATAATTGTTTTATCGAGTGGGTCTTGTGGCGGACAAGTGAGTATTACTTTTTTTGCTCCCGATTCCAGATGTCCCTTCAATATCTCCCGGGTTAGAAACATACCTGAAGATTCTATTACGATATCAGCCCCATGCATGGTCCTGGGTATATTCGCCGGCAGATTTTCATGATAGATATTAATGGACTTCCCGTTAACCAGCAGATTTTCGCCCTTTACTTCAACACTACCATTGAAAGCTCCATGTGCAGAATCGTATTTGAGCAAGTGGGCCAATGTTTTTATATCGGCTGTATCATTTATCCCGACCACTTCAAAAGTGGGATCTTCCTGCATCAACCGGAATACAAGTTTGCCTATCCTGCCAAAGCCGTTGATACCAATATGTATTGACATAAAGATTAAATATGGGACAAAAAAACTATCAGTGGCTTATGTTTTCCACTGCGTTAGGATCGTGTTTGTGTTTAAAGAAAATCGCAAAAAGGATGGCAACTATTAAGGAATAGATCGCAAAGCTAAGCCATATGCCATGCCAATCCTTGCCGTTGGCAGTTGTAAAATATGAATCAATAATAAACCCACTGATCTTGCTCCCTAGATAAGCGCCGACACCATTGGTCATCATCATAAACAATCCTTGCGCACTTGCACGAATTTTCGAATCCGTAGTTGTTTCTACAAACAATGAACCCGAAATATTAAAGAAATCGAAAGCCATGCCGTAAACGATACAAGAAAGAATAATCATCCATAATAATTCCGGCGATGGATTTCCATAAGCGAACAACCCAAACCTCAATACCCAGGCAATCATACTCATGAGCATTACTTTTTTGATACCAAAACGTTTGAGGAAGAAAGGAATAGTTAGAATAAAAAGGGTCTCAGAAATTTGTGATATGGACATAATAATAGTGGAGTACTTCACAACAAAAGATTCTGGTCCAAAAAGCGGATTGTTTTTAAAATCATCCAAAAAAGTATCACCGTACATATTTGTTAACTGTAATGCTGCACCAAGGAACATTGCAAAAATAAAGAACAAAGCCATTTTGTATTGGGCAAAAAGTTTAAAGGCACTTAACCCGAACATTTCAATAAAAGAAGCACCTTTTGATATTGATTTCTGCGGGGGGCATTTGGGTAAGGTAAAAGAATAAATACCCAATGCAATAGCCGAAAAAGCAGCAATAATAAATTGAGTCGCATTTGCCTTACTTCCTGTAAGATTCGTAATCCACATAGCCACAATAAAACCAATAGTTCCCCAAACCCTAATAGGCGGAAAGACCTTAATGACATCATACTCATTCTTTTTAAGAATAGTATAAGCAATAGAGTTGGATAATGAGATGGTTGGCATATAGAAGATCATGGCAAGAAAAATCACATAGTACAGGGTATTGGCATCATTTACAAAAGGCACATAAAGCAAGACCAGCCCGTAAAGTATGTGTAAAATTCCATACAATCTTTCAGCATTAAGCCATTTATCGGCAATAATGCCTGTAATTGCCGGCATAAACAGTGATGATAGTGCAAGGGTTGAGAATATTGCACCAAACTGCCCACCGGTTCCCATATTGTTTGTGAAAAAATATGTAGCAATTGTAATCAACCAGGCACCCCAAACGAAGAACTGGAAAAAACTCATTAATGTTAAACGAAACTTTATGTTCATAATGAATTGAATTTATTATTGTAATTTTTCAGGAGTGATTTCTTTTTTTAATTTCGTCACGGATCTTGGAAGCTTTTTCGTAATCTTCATTATCAATGGCTTCCTTCAACAAATCTTCCAATTCATCCAGGGGATAAAACTCGTACTCGCTATTTACAAAATCTTCTGTTTCATCTTGTTTCCTTGAAGTGGGATCTTTCTTTATTTTTTCACCGGGAACGTTAAACTCTATCTCATTTGCGGTTTTTAATACCAAATCATTTGTAAAAATTGGACAATTAAACCTTAGAGCCATGGCAATGGCATCGGAGGTGCGTGAATCTATATCGATTAATTTGTGATCGTCAGAGCAAATTAATTTTGCATAAAAAACATTATCCACCAATTGGGTGATATTTACTTCAATAATTTTCACTGAAAATGCATCACAAAAATTCTTAAATACATCATGAGTGAGAGGCCGCGGCGGTTTAATATTCTCCAAAGCAAAAGCGATGGATTGAGCTTCTGCAGCTCCAATAATAATTCTTAGTTGTTTTTTACTTATCATGTCTTGTAAAAAGACGGTGTAAGCACCGGATTGTCCCTGACTTTGTGAAATTGCAATTACCTCAAGCTTAATTTTGTTCATCAATCGAACTCTTTGCTAAAAATACCATTTATATATGCAAAGATAATTATAATAAAATAACTGGAGAAACGAAGAAATATTATTTTCAATAGTCAGCAAAAATTTCAAATTTCCGAATAGTTTATTGCCTGTTTTTGGCAATAGAGAAATGCCCAATCTTTTGTAAAAATTTATATTTCATAAGTTTGAACTATGATTAATCTCATGCCTTTGTATGACAAAATTCATAACCTTAATAAACAGTGATATAGATGGGTAAAAGGAGCTCTCATTCAAAGTGCACCCTCGCTCAATCTTTTTTTTAATCCTCATTTTTAAAAAAATGATTATGTTTGTTTAATAAAATTAAATACTTAAGAGCTATGAGAAAACGATTACGACTGTTATTACCTTTTTTGCTTACGATTTTACCTGTGTTATCCTATGGTAGTGAGGCTGATCTGAAAATTCCTGATTCGATAAAAGACCAGAATATTCTGTATTATGGTTTTATTATTACCATTTTAGGATTGTTATTTGGGTTTTACCAATTTATGAAAGTTAAAAAACTTCCTGCTCACAAATCAATGCTAGATATAGCTGAAGTTATTTATCAAACCTGTAAAGCGTATTTAGCGCAACAGGGAAAATTTCTTGCTATTCTTTTCTTATTTATTGGCGCTGCTGTTGCTGGTTATTTTGGATTTTTATCCCCAATTGGCGAAACAGCCGCTGCAAGATTTGGTTCAGTAGCTTTAATTATCACTTGGACTGTAGTTGGAATTTTAGGTTCTTATACAGTGGCTGCCTTTGGTATTAGAATGAATACCTTGGCTAATGCACGTATGGCATTTGCTTCGCTAAGAAAGAATCCACTGAAGCTTTTACATATACCTTTAGATGCAGGTATGAGTATTGGAGTTGTTTTAATTTGTGTTGAGCTGATGCTGATGCTCATCATTTTATTATTTATGCCTGGTGAATTAGCCGGTGCTTGTTTTATTGGCTTTGCTATTGGCGAATCTCTTGGGGCTTCTGCTCTTCGTATTGCCGGTGGTATTTTCACTAAAATCGCTGACATTGGTTCAGATTTAATGAAAGTGGTTTTCAAAATTGGTGAAGATGATCCTCGAAACCCTGGTGTTATTGCTGACTGTACCGGCGACAATGCTGGCGATTCAGTAGGTCCGACTGCTGATGGATTCGAAACTTATGGCGTGACAGGTGTTGCCTTAATTTCATTTATATTATTAGCTGTTGGTGGCACTGCTTTTGGAATGACTGATATGATCACTAGTGAACTTAAAGTGAAATTATTGGTTTGGATATTCGTAATGCGTATCCTTATGATCATAACTTCCATTGTCGCTTTTTACATTAATGGAATGTTTAGTAACGCAAGGTATAAAGGGAAAGAAGATCTAGATTTTGAAGCTCCTTTGACAAGCTTGGTTTGGATCACTTCTTTGCTTTCGATTATCGTGACTTTTGTTGCCAGCTATATTCTGATACCTGATCTGAACGGGCATACAGATATGTGGTGGATTCTATCCACAATTATTAGCTGTGGCACAATTGGCGGAGCTTTAATTCCTGAGTTTACAAAAATATTTACCTCTCCAAAATCAAGTCATGTGCAGGAAGTTGTGGCTGCTGGTCGCGAAGGTGGGGCATCTTTAGTAATTCTTTCAGGCCTGGTAGCTGGAAATTTCAGTGCCATCTGGACAGGTCTCGTGTTCTTTGTGTTGATGTTCATTGCTTATTTTGCAAGTACTTTTGGACTTGATGCTATTATGATTTATCCTTCCATTTTTGCCTTCGGTTTGGTTGCATTTGGATTGCTGGGCATGGGTCCTGTAACAATCGCTGTTGATAGTTATGGTCCTGTTACAGATAATGCACAATCAGTTTATGAACTTTCTTTGATTGAAGATGATAAAGAAAAAGCAAGTGCTGAGATAGAAAAAGAATTTGGTTTCAAGCCTGATTGGGAAAAATCGAAATACTATCTCGAAGCCAATGATGGTGCTGGTAATACTTTTAAAGCTACCGCCAAACCTGTATTAATAGGTACTGCTGTTGTTGGTGCTACTACCATGATCTTTGCTTTGATCCTGATGATTGAAAAAACACTGGGAGTAAAGCCAGAAGATATACTTAATTTGTTGAATCCATATTCCATTTTGGGATTTATTCTGGGTGGCTGCGTTATCTATTGGTTTACGGGTGCTTCGATGCAAGCTGTAACTACCGGAGCATACAGAGCAGTTGAGTATATCAAGAAAAACATTAACCTTGATCCGGATGCTCCTAAAAAAGCAGATACCGCGAAGTCAGTTGAAGTTGTAAAGATCTGTACTCAATATGCACAAAAAGGGATGTTCAATATTTTCGTTGGAATCTTCTTCTTTGCCTTGGCTTTTGCCTGTCTTTCATCTCCTTCAGGAATTGGTGGAAATAATGCTGTGGCCTTATTTATTAGTTACTTGATCTCTATTGCAGTTTTTGGTTTGTTCCAGGCTATTTTCATGGCTAATGCCGGCGGATGTTGGGACAATGCCAAGAAAGTTATTGAAGTAGATCTTAAAGAAAAAGGAACTCCATTGCACGATGCATCGGTTGTGGGTGATACCGTGGGTGATCCATTTAAAGATACTTCTTCAGTTGCTTTAAACCCAATCATTAAGTTTACTACTTTGTTTGGATTGTTGGCCATGGAAATAGCTATTTCTCCTAGCTTCAGAGACTATGCTCCTTATGCTGGTGTTGTATTTTTTGCTATTGCTTTAGTATTCGTTTGGCGCTCATTCTACAAAATGAGAATTCAGAAATAAGCTCATCGT
>CAZRFL010000078.1:0-19478 GCA_964599365.1 uncultured Bacteroidales bacterium | reverse complement strand
AGGGAGGAAAAGGGGGCTCAACATAAACGAGTATATTATAATCACATGAAAATAAGAATATCTACCCTGCTGTTTTTACTTATACTTGCTGTAGAAGGCAATTGTCAATATCCCTGGAACAGCCCTTTGAAAATGGCATGGTCATCGGATGGCGTAACCTTTAGTGCGCCCACTGTTTTCCAGGATTCCTCTGGGGTTCCATCTGTTATAAGGTGGAAAGGGGATACTCTTATTGCAGCTTTTCAATGGTTCAGATTGCCTAATCCCTCTCCGTCATGGGATAGAGTAGCGACAAAATTATCTTTTGATAACGGAATAACATGGTCGCAACCAACACCGATTAATATAGTTGGTTTGCCGGCAAATTTTCAAAGGCCCTTTGATCCTACACTTACGGTCTTTAACAGCGACAGCTTGAGGATATATTTCTCAACCAGCAATGGGATGCCTACGGGTGGCTTAGATTCAACTATCGATACCTATTCAGCAAAAAGCAACGACGGTGTAAATTTTATTTTCGAACAGGCCGCAAGAGTTAATGAGCTTAATAACCCTGTGATCGACCCTGCAGTTGTTTATTTTAATAACAGCTGGCACTATTTGGCTCCTATAGGTTCGCCTCAGCAAGGGGCTTATCATTATGTGTCTCCCAATGGACTTAATTTTACGAAAGTGCCGGATATTCACTCTGATAATAGCCACAATTGGACAGGCAATTATATGGTAAACGATAGCAATGAACTCCGGTTTTATGGATGCGGAGGCGTCGGAGTTTGGTTTAACTCCACTCCTAATGGAGGCATGTGGAATGGGTATGTAAATACCAATATGCAAGGTGGCGACCCAAGCGTTTTAAAAGTATCGGCTAACAACTATCTGATGATATTCGTTGGCCCACCCTATGTAACCGGTTTTAGCGATAAATCAGACATCGAAAATAATATTGTCGTTTATCCAAATCCTGCTAAAAGTGAGATCAATGTTGAAACCGATACAGATTTGGCGGGTTCGGTTTATACTATGTATGACTGCACAGGAAAATCTGTTTTAACAGGAAAAATTAACTCAGGCAACACCGTAATTCAATTGGTGAATTTGCCATCGGGAAATTATCTGTTCAGTATTGGAGAGGATGTTAAACAAACATGTAAAGTAATAAAAGAATAACATACCAAAGCCAGACCCTTGTTGTTTGCGGGAATAATGTCTGAAACGCTCCCAATCCGCCAATTGGCGGATAAGCGGGACAGGTGATTCATTTGATTAAGATGATTAATTTTGAGGGTGGGTACGAAAGGACTGCTCAACATTTCACAATAACTTTATTATTTCAGTATTCGGACAATAATTCATTACAACCCCCGGTCTTATTTTTTTATCCAAAAATGATAAGTCCTGTAAGGACGACATTTTGGTAGAAGAAAGAAACCCGTTAACCCCAAGTCCCGTCGGGACGACATTATTGTTCCCGGAACTTCGCCTGTGTGAGAAAATGCCTGAAAATGCCGTCCCTACAGGACTAACATACCTATGCTCATTTTTTTATCTACCAAAATGCCGTTCCTCCGGAACTGTGACATCTTTTAGCAACCTCCTTCGCAGAAATCAATTATAATTTAAACAAAATGATTATTTTTGATGTCAGGTAGATTGGCACATGTTGGTAACAGATAAAAAGAACTAAAATGAAAAAACCTGCAATCGTAATTTTGTTTCTGATTTTGGTGGCCCCGGGCTTCGCACAGGTGCTCACCAATATGCAAAAGGCCCGGCAAGCGAATGATGAGGGCGATTTTGAAAAAGCTATTTCCATTTATACCCAAATCATCAATGCTCCCACCACCGAAAACATCTACATGGTTTTATACGAAAGGGCCGGCTGTTATAAGGAGCTAAAAGAATGGGACAAAGCAAAAACGGATATGCTAAAGGCCATGGAGATAAAGGAAGGGCAGGATGACTATAATTTTATAAAAGGAAACTGTTATTGGATGTATTATCTGATAGCAAGAAAAGATGGGATCACCCCTGATGCGGTCACCTATCTGGACACCGCCTTACTGTATTTACGATCAACTTACCTTTACTCCACCAAGGGATATGCTGAATGTTATCTTGGCAGATACAAAGAAGCACTGCAATGTCTGGATATTGCCATAGAGATAGATGGCAGTAATGCATGGGCGTACAACAACAGGGCTACCGTCAGAATAAAACAACACAAGATCAAAAAGGCGCGTAAGGATGTCGACATATCCATTCAGCTCGACGATAAAAACCCCTATGCCTATAAGAACAGTGCCCTCATTTATATTGCGCACAAAGATTACGAGTCCGCTTGTCGCGAAATAGAAAAAGCAGAAAACACGGCCTTCACCCGCAAAATGACAGGCAACGACCTGCCCCAGGAATTGAAAGAACTCAGACAAAAGTATTGCGACAGATCGGACGAAATGAAAAAGCAGGTAAAACCGCAAGAATAACAAAAAACGCCCCTGCACTGCAGGGGCGTTTTTTGTTAGATAGGCATGATGGGTTTCTCTAGCTCTATTTATACATTTGAATCTTCTTTTTCATGATTCCGGGAATGATAGCCGCCACAAAAGCCGAAGAATTATTATCAATGATGCTCATATCTAGAACTCCCACGCTCCCGTCGCCATTAATGTCTTCGGGTATATAGCCTTCTCCAAAAATCGAAGACTGGTTATCTACCCAACCCATATCGGTCACACCAACTCCACCATCCTGGTCGGCATCGCCGGCATAGATAGCGAAAGAACCATCGAGCATGTCTTTTAGATTATTGCCATAGGCTTTTGAAGCCGAGGTAGTGAAATCGTAGCTAAATGGACCGCTGCCGCTGAAATTGAAGGGTTGTGCGCTCCAGGTTTGAATACTGTTGCGGTGTTTCACAGCAATATAATACTGCCCTGCGGTGGTCCCCGGCAAATCGCTGATCATAACCGTGCCATTGGTTTGCAGGTCGGCATTATTATTTGTATAAACGAGGCCATAAGGCGAAGCGTTGTTGTGCAATTCAATGTTCACTTTGTCGGCTATCCCGGCAGGGTACTGTGGTCCCGCCGAACCCTGTGCCTGCAACAAGGTGCCGCTTCCGGCGTAGAGGCTTTCAAGAAATAGTTTCACCTGAAATACTTTTAAGGGCAGCACCGTGATGGTCAGCGAGCTTATCGGTCCGTCGCCACAGGCATTAACACCCTTTACGGTAATATCGCCCGAAACGGCCGAAATGCCATAATCTACCAATATGCTGT
The DNA here is from genome assembly GCA_964599365.1 of uncultured Bacteroidales bacterium. GTDB lineage: Bacteria > Bacteroidota > Bacteroidia > Bacteroidales > CAIWKO01 > CAIWKO01. The sequence continues at coordinate 16,200 of CAZRFL010000078.1, read as the reverse complement.
TCGAAGTGCTTGTTCCCGTGGCTCCTGAAGGAAGTGTCCATGCATAAGACAGCGCATTGGCGATGGTAGCAATAGAATAACTGACACCGGTTTGACCTACCGATACCGAAGTAGGACCACTGATGGCACCCGGCTGAAGCGGGTATGAACAAGCCGACTCAATGCTGACATCGTCCACACAAACTCCGTAGCCGTATTTGGCATTACCTTCAAAAGCAATATAGTAATCATTGCTGCTGTTGGGAAGAACTATGCTTTCCTGTGTCCAGGTGGCGACATCGGATGTATAAGATGCTAATAGTGTCCAGTTTCCGCCGGCTGAAGTTTTATAATAAACCGTCAGCAGGTCCTGATCGGGGCTCCAGAATTGCTGAGTGTGCCAAAACTTAAGTTGGGCAACTCCTGCATTGGTCAGATCGAAGGCAGGAGTGATCAGCATGGTTTTATTATCAGTTTGAGTAGCATCTTTCAGACAGGCATCATAGGTGCCGCTGTGGGATGTAGCAGGATTGCTGCCTCCGTTTCCGTTGATAAACACCCAGTTCAGTCCGGGTGTTGTGACGTAGGATTGCGACCAGCAGTTGGGAATACTGCCTGCATTCTCAAAATTCTCTAACCAGGGGAAAACGGATATAGCGTTACAGGGTGTTACAAAAGTCAGGTCGTCGCCATACGAAGTGCCAGATGAATTGGTGGCATAAGCACGAATATGATAGGTAGTGCTGGGTATTAATCCGGTAATAGAACTTGTGAAAGTTCCTATCCCGGTGCCGTTGGTGGTATGATCACCGGTGATGATCGGATTGGCTGTGTTTCCCCAACAAACGCCGCGGGCAGTCACTGAAGACGAACCCGCCGAGGTAACATTGCCGCCCGAAGTGGCTGTGGTGGTGCCAATAGCCGATGCAGCCACGGTTTGCACCACCGGCATGCTGGCAGCGGATCCTGTAATGGCGATATTGTCAATCCCCCAGTAATATCCATAAGTGCCGGTATAGTTCCATTTGAATTTAACGGTAGCCTGTCCTGCTGCAGCATTCACAGCCTGGCTGAAAGCTATGGGATTGGTGGCTGATGTGGCGGTAAAAGTAGCAAGGCTGGTCCAGGTAGCTCCGTTATCAATGCTGTAGGATACGGTTCCTGATGATCCCGTATAAGATTTAAAGTAATGACTGAAAGCCAGGTTTATGGTCGAATAAGCGGTCAGATCAAGCGTAGGCGAAATAAGATCGGCGTTTTGCGAACTTGCCGATCCGTATGCATCGCTATTCAGGTAGGCGTAGTTTCCGGTTAAAGCGGGATTAGGCGATTGACCGGTAATGGTTCCGAAAGCCCACACCTGACCGTTGCCCTGATGATCCGATTGTGTCCAGCAATTAGGGATAACCGTATTGGTGAAAGTTTCATTAAAGGGCAAGGTATAAACACTGCAAAGTGTGGTAAACACCAGATCATCTCCGTAGAAAGTTCCTGTTGCATTGGTTGCATAAGCCCTGATATGGTAAGTGCTATTGGGAGATAATCCGGTAACTGCGCTGGTGAAAACGCCTATTCCGCCTCCGTTGGTAGTATGACTCAATGCTATGGTAGGATTAGCAGATGCATCCCAACATACCCCTCTTGCCGTAATGGTCGATCCGCCGTCTGCGGTAATATTTCCACCCGAAGAGGCTGTATTAAGGGTAATGGCTGTAACAGGGGTTGTGGTAAGGGTAACTCCTCCTGCAATAAAGATAAAGTCGCTTCCGTTGCTGCTTCCGTCGCTATTGGTGGCAACCAGTCGAAAATGGTAGGGAGTGTTTGCAATCAAGCCTGTAATGTTTGCAGTTACCGAAATCGCTGCTGAGCCTGAACCGGCAGAGGTTGTGGTTGTGCTATTTCCGTAAGAAGCGGTAAGACCCCACTCAAAATAATAAGTAGTAGCCAGGCCATTTGGATTAACGGACCCGTTAAGGGTGGCTGATACAGAGGTTATGGCAGTGGCATTTTGGGTCTCAACAATAGGGGAATTGCCTATTTTGAACGAAACTATTTTAGTTTTTCTGGCTTCCGAAGCACCGATATATTCGGTGGTAAACCAGAATGTCTGATCGTCCGAAGGATCTATGGACATACTCGAATAATCGCCCCAACGGTTATAGGTATATTGATAATTAGTTCCGCTGTGAGCAACCACTTCAGGAACATCCATCACACCTGATGCACTTGTATACCCGGCAGTCGACTGTCCGGCATAACGTATTCCCGGATATTCTGTAGTTCCGGTAATAGAATAGCCGATAGCGATTTTATTGTCTCCGTTCATGGCTATACTTCCCATCCATCGCGAATTTGCATCGGGAGCATAGGTTCCTTGTTGCCTGAGTACCCATGTGGTCGAAGGGGGTGTTTTTCTCAATTCGTACCAGCGCACTCCGGCGTGGTCTGTATTGTCAACATCCACCGTATGACAGCAAACGATGGATTGGTATGTACCAAAATTTCTGTACTGGGGGACATTCATAATGACTGTCGAAATAGCACACAATTTCATAGTGGTTCCGGGCTGGGTAAGATTGTCCCACCCGTTTGAAAACTGGCTGTCGAAAGGCGAAACCCCAATCTGCTGTGTTCTGTTAAAGGTAGAATTGGCAGGAGTTGTCCAGTCGACGTCCAATTCATAAAGCCACAGTTCGTCGGCACCACCGCCAACACCATCATCATTAAATGCGATAAAAGTGCCTGGGGTTCCGGCCGGAGCAAAAGGTCCGTCATTATCAACAGGAGGAACCACAACTACACCGGTTCCGGGTCGGTAGGGGTTGTCGAAGGCAACCATTTGAGCCGTGCCACCTATCAGCATTTGTGCGCGATCAAAAACATAGATATCGTTTCCGGTGGTGGGTTGGGTGTTGGTCCCCATATAGTAACCATCCTGCCATACAGCGATTTTTTCATAATCAGGCATATCCACCACATCAAAGGAATATTGATACCAGGTGCCGGTGGGGTCGTTGGTAGTGGAAACAGCAAAAAGCATGTAATCATTGGTACCGCTAACAGAAAACTCAACAGCAACCCAACGGTTAGCCTGTTCGTCGTAAAGTATAACGGGGTCTCCGTCATTATAATTAGCTCCCGGAACATTTCCGAATAAGGTGTTCATAGCGGTAGGCCCTGCAACTAAGGTTCCTGTTTTATTGTAAATGGCATAACTGCTATTCACTGTTTGCATATAATGACTTGGTCCGGCAGCACCATTGCAGTCAGGAGGATAATAGGGTGATGATTGTCCTTCGAAATATTGTATGGGAGCTTTGGTGCCGAACGATTTGGGGTTTCCGTTCTTCTGCCAGACGGCATCTTCCCCTGTAGGTAGCGAGCTTGAGGTAAATGGATACTCAGGTAGGGGCCAGGGTGTGTTTTTAGCTTTCTTTTTGGCCTTGGCCTCCATCAGCAGGTAATCCTCTTTCGACATCGCAGGAATGTCTCTTAAGGGTTGGCTGATTCCTACGAATTTTCCTGAAATGATCTGTACGGGTTTGGCAGGTATGTCTTGTGCCTGAATGCCGAAAATGGCAGTAAGGTATATGAATACTGCAAGTAATACGTGTTTTTTCATGTTAGTTGTTTTGGTGGAAAATGTTGTTCGTTTTTTGTTTAAGGGTACAAATATAGCAAGAATTGAGAAGGTATTTAAGATGAGATTTTACGAAGTATCTCTAAACTAGTGAATCATAGAGAATTGTTATGCCAAAGTGTTTGGTTTTTTTACAAACCCTCAATTGTAAACTCTCAAATCAAAAATCATAATTCACAAATCTTAAATCATAATTCTCAAATCTTAAATCATAATTCTCAAATCAAAAATCATAAATCCATTATCTTTGTAAGAAAATCACAACATGGACTCCGCATCCGCTCAAGCCCGCATCAAACAACTCACCGACGAAATCAACCGCCACAACCACAACTACTATACCCTCTCGGCTCCTATCATTGAAGATTACCAATTTGACCTGCTGCTTCAGGAACTGCAGCAACTCGAAAAAGACTTCCCTCAGCTGGCCTTGCCCGATTCTCCTACCCAACGCGTAGGAGGGGAGGTTACTAAAAACTTTACTCAGGTGGTTCATAAGAATCCCATGCTTTCGCTGGGCAACACCTATTCGGTCACCGAGATGGAAGAATTCGATCAGAGGGTTCGCAAACTGCTGCCCGACGAAGACTTTTCTTATGTCTGTGAGCTTAAATACGACGGACTGGCTATAGGCCTTACATACAAGGATGGTCAACTGCTGCGTGCCGTCACCCGTGGCGACGGAGTTCAGGGTGACGATGTCACAGCCAATGTAAAGACCATACGCAGCATTCCGCTCAGACTGTTGGGCAGCGATTATCCTGACGAATTCGAGATTCGGGGCGAGATCGTTATGCCCCGTGCCGAGTTCAACCGCCTTAACGAAGAAAGAGCCGACATAGGCGATGTGCCTTTTGCCAATCCCCGCAACGCCGCTTCAGGGAGCATCAAGATGCAGGACTCCGCCGAAGTGTCCAAACGTGCCCTCGATTGTTATCTCTACCATCTCATCGGCGACAAACTGCCTTACCTCAGTCATTACGAAAACCTGATGAAGGCCCGCGAATGGGGATTCAAGATACCCATGTACATGGCAAAATGTAAAACACTTCCCGAAATATTTGACTTCATCAGCCTATGGGATACCGGCCGCGAAGAGCTTCCTTTCGATATAGACGGCATAGTGGTCAAGGTGAATTCTTTCGATCAACAGAAGCGGCTGGGTTTCACAGCCAAATCGCCCCGATGGGCCATAGCTTATAAGTTCAAGGCAAAAGAAGCCCTCACCCGTTTACTTTCCGTCGATTTTCAGGTAGGACGCACCGGCGCGGTAACGCCTGTGGCCAATCTGCAACCGGTCACCCTAGCGGGGACGGTGGTCAAACGTGCCTCACTACACAATGCCGATTTCATTCAGAAACTCGATATACGCATCAACGATATGGTTTTTGTGGAGAAAGGGGGTGAGATCATCCCCAAGATCACCAATGTCGACCTGACGCATCGTCAGCCGGATGCTCAGGAATTCTCTTTTGCTCAGCTATGTCCCGAATGCGGAACCGCCCTGCAGCGCAAAGAGGGCGAAGCCGCCTGGTATTGCACCAACGAGAATGGTTGCCCTCCGCAGATCAAAGGCCGCATAGAGCATTTTATAAGTCGCCGTGCCATGAACATCGACAGTCTGGGCGAGGGTAAGGTGGAGATTTTGTTCGATAACAACATGCTGAAAAACGTAGCCGATATTTACGACCTGAAGTACGAAACTATACTGGGTCTGGAGAAGGAATATACCTCTGAAGATTCGGATAAGATACGTGTGGTGAAGTTTCGCGAGAAGACCGTCGAAAACATACTCAAGGGCATTGAAGATTCCAAAAAGGTTCCCTTCGAGAGGGTACTTTTCGCCTTGGGTATACGCTATGTGGGCGAGACCATAGCCAAAAAGCTGGCCGTTCATTTTAATAACATCAGCGAATTGCAGAAAGCCGCTTTCGACGAATTGAAAGAAGCCGAAGAAATAGGAGGGACCATAGCCGAAAGTATTTTGCAGTATTTTGCTAATCCCGAAAACCTGGCCATCATAGCCCGTTTGCAGGAAAAGGGCCTGCATTTTCAAATGGATGATTCGGGAACGGACAAGCTTTCGGATAAACTGCAGGGGATGACCTTCGTGGTTTCGGGTGTGTTCAGCCGTTCACGCGACGAGATGAAACAACTGATAGAATGGCATGGAGGCAAAAACACAGGTTCCATTTCAGCCAAGACATCTTATGTGCTGGCCGGCGACAACATGGGCCCCGAGAAAAGGAAAAAGGCTCAGCAACTGAACATTCCCGTACTCTCAGAAGAGGAGTTTTTTACTATGATACAATGAGAAAGTCTTATCTTTGCAGGTAATTTATTTGATATGAAGATAGCCAACGCCATAGCGCAGTCCATAGAAGTAAAACAGCTCATACTGGAAGATAAAGCCTTATTGTCACTGATAGAGCAAGTATCAATGAAGGCTGCCGAAATATTGAAGAACAAAGGACGCGTGCTGCTTTGTGGCAACGGAGGCAGTGCCGCCGATGCGCAGCATATAGCCGCCGAACTTTCGGGGCGTTTCGCCTTCGATCGTGAACCCCTGGATGCCGAAGCCCTGAGCGTGAACACTTCCTATCTGACAGCCGTGGCCAACGACTATTCCTTCGATGCAGTCTATTCACGATTGGTGAAAGCAAAGGGTCGCAGTGGCGATATGCTGATCGCTATTTCCACTTCAGGTAATTCGCAGAATATCATCAATGCCGTTCAATCAGCCAAAGAACTGGGTATGTTGGTGGTGGGATTTACAGGTAGCAGGGGTGGTAAAATGAAAGACCTTTGCGACCACATCCTCCGCATACCTTCCGACGATACCCCCCGCATTCAGGAGTCGCATATCATGATAGGGCACATCTTCTGCCAGTTGATAGAGGATACGCTTTTCGCGCGTTAAGCACAGCTTATTGAACAGATGAAACATTTCCCATTGAAGGTTGCCAAAAGCTGGACATTATTTCTCGACAGAGACGGAGTGATCAATAAAAAACTTCCCGGCGATTATGTCCGAAATATTTCCGAATTTGAGTTCCTGCCCGGAGTGAAAGAATCCATAGCACGTTTGCAAAAGGTTTTTGGCCTTGTAATTGTAATAACCAATCAACAAGGAGTAGGAAAAGGAATTATGACTGCTGAAGATGTGAATAAAGTGCACGATTATATGTGCAAGGAGATTGCCGGTTCAGGAGGCAACATTCACGATGTCTTTTTCTGCCCCGACCTCGACGGCACCGGTAGCCGCGATCGTAAACCGGCCATAGGCATGGGCCTGAAAGCAAAGGATAAGTTTCCCGAAATTGACTTTGGCAAGACCATCATGGTAGGCGATTCCATCACCGATATGGAATTCGGGAATAAGCTGGACCTGGTCACAGTGTTTATTCAAAAAGAAAAAGATACTCATTCAGACAATAATCCTTTGATAGATTACGTTTTCACCTCATTAAAAGAATTTTCAGACTTTATTTATGAAAGCAACCCATCTTAAACTCACTGTCATTTGTTTTGTAATGGCTGTATTTCCCCTTTTGTTGATGGCACAGCCCGTGGGAAAGACCAATGTTACCGATTCGCTGGGACGTAAACAGGGCTATTGGAAGAAGTATTCCAAAGACACCCTGAAATACGAAGGTCAGTTTAAAGATGACATCCCGGTAGGAGAGTTCAAGTACTATTTCTTCAATGGCAAGCTGAAGGCGCAAACCACTTATTCCGATAATGGCAAGGTGGCAAAAACGATAATGTATCATCCTGGCGGAAAGAAGAATGGGGAAGGTACTTACGTGGACAAAAAGAAGGACGGCCTCTGGGTCTATTATGGAATCAACGGCATGAAGATTTCCGAGGAAAATTATCTTAAGGGAGTGAAAACGGGAGTTTGGAAATATTATTATGAAGATGGCAGAATCAACCGCATAGAGAACTATAAGAATGATCACAAGAATGGTGAATGGATGGAGTTTTATCAGGACAGTGTGCTGAAAACCAAAGGAACTTACGTCAACGATAAAATGAATGGAGTGATGCAATGCTACGGATTAACCGGAAAGGTTTTCCTCACCGGGAAATATGTGGACGATCTGAAACAGGGCGAATGGATGTTCTTCAACGATCTGGGCGCTGGAGAAAGAAAGCTTACCTATAAGGATAGTTATTTGATGAAAGAAGAAGTGATTGTTCCTACCAAAGGTGGCAATAAATATATTAATGCCAAAAGCATTGCCTGGTGCGAAGCTATTGGAAAGGAGACACTCATAAAACTAATAACCGGTGAGGATATAACAGCTACTGTAGCTATTGATACGGTTGACAGATTGTTGGGGCAGATCAACTATTTTCGGGTAAACTCTACTTTCGAAGTAGCTATCTGGGCCATCAAAAATCGCAAAACCTTTAATAAGGATAACCCCGTGTTGACCTTAAATCCCGATCCGGGCAAGCCGGTTTCGGTCGACCCTACGGTGATGGAAGGTTTCATGTCGTGGGCCGATCTCATCAAATACGATAAATAATGTCAAAAGGCAGGGTATTAATGGCCATGAGCGGGGGAGTAGACAGCTCTGTGGCTGCCATATTGCTTCGCGATCAGGGCTACGAACTGGTGGGCATCACCATGAAGACCTGGGACTATGCTGCATCGGGTGGCACTGCCAAAGAAACAGGCTGCTGCAGTCTCGATTCCATTAACGACGCCCGTTCGGTTGCCGTAAAATATGGCTTCCCGCATTATGTCCTCGATCTGCGTCAGGAATTCGAAGATAAGATCATCAGCAATTTCATTGATGAGTATATGGCTGGGCATACGCCTAACCCTTGTGTGCTTTGTAATAAGCTGGTGAAATGGGACGATCTGCTTAAAAAAGCCGACCAGTTGGATTGCGAATTCATTGCTACCGGGCATTATTCCATTCTGATGCACGAGAACGATCGCTATTATCTGCGAAAAGGTGTGGACGAAACCAAGGACCAGACCTATGTGCTGTGGGGATTGTCGCAGGAGCATCTGAGGCGCACCATCTTTCCTTTGGGATCTTATCTGAAGACAGAAATAAAGGATATGGCCATTGAGTTTGGCATTCCGCGATTGGCCAACAAAAGCGAAAGCTACGAGATATGCTTTATTCCCGACAATGATTATCGCAGTTTCCTGAGACATCGTGTGGAGGGTCTGGAAAAAAAGGTAGAGGGGGGTAACTTTCTTACTACGGATGGTAAAGTTTTGGGAAAACACCACGGTTATCCTTTCTATACCATAGGTCAGCGCAAAGGTTTGGAAGTGGCTGTGGGGCATCCTTTGTACGTAAACAAGATCAATCCTGCTGACAATTCAGTCGTCCTGGGCGAACGTAGCGACCTGATGAATCAAGAACTGTTTGCTGATTCTCTTAATCTGATGAAGTATGCTGACTTCAGTGAAATGAAGAATATTGTGACCAAAATACGTTATAAAGACGCAGGCTCTCTAAGTACCTTGGAAAAGAAAGAAGACAGGATTCATGTAGTTTTCGATAAGGAGGTTTCTGCTATCACACCGGGTCAGTCAGCTGTCTTCTACGAAGGAAATGATCTGATAGGCGGTGGTGTGATCATTTGATTTTGCAATTTCATGTTGGTAATTGATATTTACTTCTCTAAAATTCGTATTTTCGCATATTGATAAATCTCCCGGCCTGCGATGAAGTATATTAAAGTTATTCCCTTATTCCTGGTTTGTATTCTTCTGTTGGTTTCTTCCTGCAAAAAGGAAAGCGAACTTCCGGTAGACATGTACTATAAATACTTCCCGGTAAACACCGGTCATTGGGTGGTCTATGATGTTGATTCCATAAGCTATAATGACTTTACGGGAACAGTAGATTCTTTTAAATTTCAGATCAGGGAGATAGTAGAGTCAGTTTACATCGATAATGAAGGCCGCGAAACCCAGAGGCTGGAGCGTTATAAAAGATTGAACGATACCACTGACTGGTTCCTGAAGGATGTTTGGAGTGAAAACCTTACCACCACTACTGCAGAAAAGGTGGAGGAGAATTATCGTATCATCAAACTTATTTTTCCGCCTCATGATAATGAGAAATGGAATGGCAACCTTTATAATACTTTGGGGACGCAAAACTATATTTACAAAAATGTTCATGACAGTTATTTGCAGAATAGCATAACTTATGATTCCACACTGAGTGTGTTCCAAAAAGAGGAATACACACTGATCAGTGAGAAGTTCGAAAAGGAAGTATACGCGGCTCATATCGGAATGATCTACAAAAAGTTTGTGAACCTGACAAAAGAACCCACCGGCCTGATAAAAAAAGGGGTGAACTACTCTTATACTATAAACTCTTACGGCAATTAAAACTTTACCAATGAAACAGTTTTTACTGATACTTACTTTGGCGCTTATGGCTTCGGGCCTGGGTGCGCAGAATGTAGCCTGCAAATTTCGCGTTAACTTTACGGATAAGAACAATTCACCCTATTCTATTACTGATCCTTCGCAGTATTTGTCTCAAAAGGCTATACAGCGAAGACATCAGCAGCAGATAGACATTAAGCTTAATGATATCCCCGTGAATTCGTGGTATGTGGATAGTGTGAAAAATACCGGTGCACAGATATTAAATACTTCGAAATGGTTTAATTGCGTGACCATTAAAACTACAGATGCTTCCGTTCTGACAAAGATAGCTGCTCTGTCTTTTGTGTCAGGAATTGACACACTTGCCGAGCAGACGGCCAAAAAGGGGGAAAAGGGAAAGAAAAAGAAAGACAGTGCCAAAGGTTCGCAAAGCATAGGAGAAGTGGATAATGATTTTTTTACTCAGGTACAGCAACAAATAGGTGAGCATACTGTTTCCAATGCCGGCCAATTTGATTATGGTTTGGCTTACACCCAGGCCCATATGTTGGGAACAGATTCCTTGCATAGTTTGGGTTTCAGAGGTGAAGGTATGACCATTGCCGTTTTGGATGCCGGATTTTTCAAAGTTGATTCCATTGCTACCTTTGATAGTTTGTGGCAGAACAACCAGATACTGGGTACCAAAGATTTCGTGGAACCGGGAGGCAATGTATTTATCAGAAGTACCCACGGCATGATGGTATTATCAATCATGGGGGGCAATATCCCCGGCAAACTCCTGGGAACAGCTCCCAAAGCACATTACTGGTTGCTGCGTACGGAAGATGCCGACTCAGAATATCCGATAGAGGAAGATAACTGGGTGAGCGGAGCTGAATTTGCTGACAGTGTAGGAGCCGATGTCATTAACTCCTCATTGGGTTATACCGAGTTTTATAATACCAAATGGAACCATACATATCAGGACATGAATGGACATACCTGCCGTTCGACAAATGGAGCAGATATAGCCGCTTCCAAAGGGATACTGGTATGCAATAGTGCCGGTAATTCGGGGAATGGTGCCTGGCATTATATAGGAGCACCCGCAGATGCTGACAGTATAATAACAGTGGGAGCTGTGGATGCATTGGGAAAACTGGCCGATTTCAGTTCCAGAGGACCCAGTGTGGACGGAAGAATTAAACCAACGGTTTGCGCCATGGGCGAAGGTACTTTTGTGTCGTCGCAAACGGGAAGTGTAATGTCGGGCAATGGTACTTCTTTCTCATCTCCTGTTTTGGCAGGTTCAGTGGCTTGTCTGTGGCAGGCGCATAAAGGGGAGTCGAACATGAAGATCATTCATACGGTTATCGAATCGGCCAACCGGGTCAACGTACCTGATTCAGGCTATGGATATGGTATCCCCAATCTCATTGTCGCCAACCTTATTCTGAACGGACTTAGGATAGACAACTTCGATGAGGAAAATACCATTAATGTATTCCCTAACCCCATTTACGACCACCTCAATCTGGTGTTCTATTCCAACGATACTTCGTCAATTGATGTTCAGATTTATGATCTGAGCGGACGCATGGTGTTCAACAAAGAAAAGATTACACGCACACCTGGATGCAATTCAATTGCAATAACCGGATTGGCTGATCTTTCGAAAGGATATTATATGCTTAAGGTGTTTTCGGGCAATCATGCCTATTCGGTAAAGGTGTTGAAGACACAATAGAGATGAGCAAAAAGGATAAAGAAAAAGGCTGCCTGAATAATCAGACAGCCTTTTTCTTTTGGGTTGAAATATTTTTTAACGCCTGCGAGCGCCCGAATTAGGTACACCAGATGTATTACGTTTGTTTCTGATGATGTAATTTTTGTTGATAGGAATTATATTCTTCTTGAGTTTCTTCTGATAGGGTGAATGATAACGATGTGAGATAGCAGAACGTCTGCGTTTGATCATCTTTTTATATCTGTAATGCCTTGAGCAGGAGTCGAACGCAACTTCAGCGACAATTACTGCCAGTAAAATGAAAAGCCACTTTTTAAAATATCTCATAGGAGTCGTTTTCTGTTGTTCAGAAATTTGAATACAATACTACAAAATTTCCGATTGTAAAACTAATATTTTTTTTAAAACAAAAGATAAACCTTAAAAAATATATTATTAATGGTCTTATACTGTTAACTTCAAAAAAAAGTTTCAGTAAGTTCTTTGTTTCTGCTTTTAATTTAAACAATCGTATTTAAAATTAATGATTTTTACTAAATTTGAAAAAAAAATATGACAATGAAAAAGTTTACTACCCTGTTTTTTGCAACATTTATTCTTTCTTGTTTATCATCATTCGCTCAGCTCAGTGGAACCAAAATCATTGGTGCTTCTCCTTCGGATTATCCTACATTTACTGATGCTGTGGGTGCTTTGAATACCCAGGGAGTAAATGGCAATCTGGTGTTTAGTGTGAAACCCGGGGTATATACCGAGCGTATTTCTATCAATCAGGTGTTTGGTGCAGGAGCGGGCAAGACAATAACTTTTCAATCGCAGACGGGAGACAGCACCTCGGTAATACTGCAATACGCTTCTTCCTCGTTGGGGACCAACAATTACGTGGTACAACTGAATGGGGCGGATTACGTTACTTTTAAGAATATGACCATTAAACGTACCGATACGCTTGCCTATTCGGTGGTGGTAGACATCAGATCGGGGGCAAGAAAGAATTCCTTTATCAATAACATCATTGTAGGCAATACCAAAGCCAGCAGCAGTACTTATAAATCGTTGGTGACCTCGGATATTAACGGAAGGGACTGTTTTAATACTTTCAGTAACAACAGTTTTTTTAACGGGGATTTCGGTATTTATTTTCTCGGGCAGGGAAGTACACTGCTTGATTCGGGAACAGTGGTCAACAATAATAAATTTGTTAACCAGGCATACCGTGCCATGTATTTTATGAGCCAGTTGTGGCTTTCGGTTAAAGGGAATACAATTACTACAAATGCTACCAACAACCAGTTTTATGGTATCTATGCTCAGTATTCTATGGATTCGATGCGAATCAGTAAGAATAAGATCGCTCTGTCTATGGGTTTCGGAGTTTATCTGACCAATTGTAATGAAACCGGTACGCAGAAGGGATTGATCAGTAATAATTTTATTTCGGTTGGAGGCACTTCTAATGCTAACGGAATTTATATTTCGAACACCAAACATCAGTACGTTTATTACAACAGTATCAACATTTTTTCTTCGCATACTACCAGCGGTGTGGCACTCAATATTTCGGGCTCGACCATTGAAGATATTCAGGTGAGGAATAATGCACTGGCCAATACGGGCGGTGGTTATGCCTATTTTGTGACCACAACGGTTCCCACTACGGGCATAGCAGCATCGGACTATAATGATATTTTTAGCTCAGGGGTGTATGTAGGATCGTGGAAATCGACAGGAAACATCACCAATCTGGCAAACTGGAAGTATGCTTCATTGCTTGATGCACATTCGGTTTCGGCCAACCCGGTATATAGCAGCAGCACCGATCTGCATGCCCACAACGGTGCATTAAACGGAACAGCAACGGCAGCTATCGCTCCGGTGGTAATTAAGGATGATATTGACGGCAATTTGCGAAGCCTGACCACACCCGATATAGGAGCCGATGAGTTTTCGATTGAGGATGTTGGTGTAAGCAACATTGTGTTAAATACAGCGGGGTATTGTCCAGGAATCAATTTTAGTATTGATCTGATGATTCGCAATTACAGTTTGTATGCTTTCAGCGGAAGCATCCCATTGTATTACCAGATAGCCGGTTCGCCCCCCGTAAGTGTGGTGACCCCGGTGGTTAACATAGGCATTGGCGACAGCCTGCTCTATAGTTTTACTTATTTTCAATCTCTTGCGGTTCCTGGATTCTACACGGTGAAAGCAGGCACGAATGTAGCAACTGATATCAACGCTCAGAACGATACCAACAGCCGCGAGCTGCTGATACTGAGTCCGCCCCCGGCCAGTGCCGGAAGCAACCAGAACATTTGCCTGGGCAACAGCATCACCCTGACCGCTACGGGAGGCGCCGCCTATGTATGGAGCGTGACCCCTCCGAACAATACGGCCTCGATCAGCGTGACCCCACTGGTGCCTACCACCTATATAGTAACGGTGGTTTCGGTGGAGGGATGCACCGATACCGCACAGGTGACCATTACGCCCATGAGCCTGCCCGATCCTGTGGCCGGGTTCAGCTATGTGCCCGCAGGATTGCAGGTGAGCTTCAACAATACTTCGACGGATGCCACAGAGTGGGACTGGAGTTTTGGAGACGGAGGCTTCTCGAGCCAGCAGAACCCTGTGTATAATTATCCCATAAGCGGCAGCTATATTGTTAGCCTGATAGCTTCCAATCTTTGCGCTTCGGATACCACCGAACAACTGATAGGTGTGGTGGGCATGGACGAGAATATGGCGGAAGCAGCATTGAGGATGGGCCCCAACCCGGCAAAGGATGTGATCCGGGTTAATGGTGCAGACTTGGGAGATTATGAAATTTTCGCTGCGAACGGACAATTGTTGCAAAGCGGAACCTTTGCAAACGGCAGCATGGATGTTTCGAAACTGGCCTGCGGAAGTTATTTGATCAGGTTGAAGGATGAAAAGGGGAGGCTGTTTGGAGGCAAGTTTGTTAAGGAATAGGAGGGGATGGCAGAAGTCAATGTTCGGCAGTCGGCAGTCGGTAGTTAGCCCTATAAGGGCCCTACGAGGCAGTTAAGCCTGTAGGAGTAAAACGGGCTAAATTACTATCAGTCTTTCACGAATTTTCGCACTCAACTGCCTGTTAGTTTTAAAAAAATAGAGACTTTAGGCAACGAGAGGCGACAATCGTCCGATGGTTGCCGACATGCGTCCGATGTGTGCCAACATTGGTCCGATGTGTGCCGACATTCGTCTGATGGGAGGCGACAGGCGTCAGATGGGTGCAAAGGGGAATTGGGGGGTATGATGGGTGTTTGTTGTTTTGTTTGGGGGATTTTTTAGATAGGCAGAAATATTGGGATGGGTGAGAAGTTAATCTGGCAGCAGGCAGTCGAACCTTCGATTTTTTAATTAAATTCCGCGCCAATCCCCGAAAATTACTATTTTTGTGGAGACGTTTAGGGTGAACGTTTAGGGGTTATCATTAAGATTTAGGTTACATTTTAGGACCAAGTATGCTGTTTTCAAAAGTTAAGATTTTCGTACTCACTGTTATTTGTTTTCTGTTTGGTATGGGCTTTACTTATGCCCAGCACGATGGTGAGCAGAACTTTGAGATTATAGAAAGTGTGAACGACAGCATTGATCTTCGCTCCAACTTTTACGATGATGCCGATTCGCTTTCGGAATATTTTCCGGCCAGCGATCTTTACGAATCGTGGGACAACGACGGTATCTACTATCCTAAAGTAGATTTTTCGGCCAAAAAAGACACTACCATTATAGTATTGTGCGATAACAAAACCAACTTCTATTCGCATCCCATCAAAGGCCGCATAAATTCTGAATATGGCTATCGCAAGCGTCGTTTCCATTATGGTATCGATGTCGATTTAGATATTGGCGATAGTGTTAAATCGGCTTTCGATGGCATGGTTCGTATATCCAAATACCACAAAGGCTACGGCAATGTGGTGGTAGTGCGACATTTCAATGGGTTGGAAACGGTCTATGGTCACCTTTCGGGATCCAGGGTTCGCGAAAACCAATTGGTGAAAGCCGGCACTATGTTGGGATATGGCGGAAGCACTGGACGATCAACCGGGCCACACTTGCATTTCGAAATACGTTATCTGGGCACCCCCATGAACCCACGAAAAGTGATAGATTTCGAGAAATTTAATTTGTATTGCGACACACTTTATATCACCAATCGCACTTTCGAAAAAGCCCGAAGCAAAACCTATGCTGCCAAAACGGGAACCTCGACCCAGAAATCTTACAATACCTCTTATAAAGGTTCGGGTAACTTTCATTATGTGAAAAAAGGTGAAACCCTGGGGGCCATCGCAGCCAGATACCATGTCGGCCTTTCGACCATCTATCGCCTCAACGGCCTCTCTTCGAAAAGTGTTTTGCAGATAGGGCAGAAGATTAGGGTGAAGTAGTAGATAGTAGATAGTAGATAGTAGATAGTAGATAGTAGATAGTAGATAGTAG
>CAZRFL010000077.1:0-19657 GCA_964599365.1 uncultured Bacteroidales bacterium | reverse complement strand
CACATACAACGATCTTTAGTAAATTCTTGTTAATAAGTGGTACAAATCTAAAGGCGGCAGGCAGGGACACAGAGCCCACAGAGTTACACGGAGATTTTTTTTAGTCATTAGTAGTCATTCATTGTCATTAATGGTATTGCTATAAGCGATTCTTCGAGCGTAGTCGAGAAGTCATTGGTGGTCATTAATTGTCAATGTTCAGTTTTCAAGGGGATAATGCAAAAGGCCTGCCTTTGCATACAAGCCTTTCATTTTATCATTATATCATTTTCAAATTATCAAATTATCCTTATTCTCTCACAAACTTCCTCACCACACTGCCTTCGGGGGTGGTTAGTTTTAGAAAATAGAGGCCTTTGGCAAGGGAGATAATATCAATTTGGTTTGTGTTGAGTTGTTGGTTAAGTATTAGTTTACCGCTTAGGTCGTATACTTCTGCTGTAGCTGATGGTTGAATCCCTTTTACAGTAAGATAAGTTGTTGCCGGGTTTGGGAAAATGAACCAATTATCCGTTTGTATATCCCGAATACCGGTAATAATTGAACTAATAGAATAGTCTTTTATTAAGCAACTACTTGAATTTGGACAATTCACCCTTATCCACCCGTAAATCGAATCTGTAGCGGTTTGATATTTTATTCCAATATACTCGTCATTAGTATCAATCCAATGTGCTGCCATAATACTACCTCCGGTTGTGGAATAATAATAGTATAAATACAAAGTCGTACTATCCCATTTCGCAACAGGGGAGTTAATTGTGTCGTTATAATAAAGTGGTTTTGCTACTTTCGCTTTCATCCAATATGAAGAATAGGCATTAAATGCTGAATCGAGTTGTCCAAATCTGGTATATGAATTATTATTTAACGGAATAATAGCTATATACTGACTTGAATATCCAGGAGAAACACTACATAAAGCCTTTAATTCAAAATCATTCTGCGAATCACCGTTTACATCAAAAAAATAACTTTCAGTTGAATAATGACTAACACAGGAATAATTTATTAATGTATCCGGGTTTATGTCTGTATAAGTTGAAAGAGTAGCTCCTGCCAAATACATTTGTGCATTTGAAAAATTACTTAAAGTAATACAAGCAAAAATTAGTAAAATTAGTTTCTTCATAAAGTCAAATTTAGTTACAGCACTTATATTAGTTTACAAATTTAGCAGTTTTATTATATCGACAATAGGTTTATAAAAATATTTTCTTTCATAAAAAAACTCCCCATGCCATTATTATCACAAGGGGAGTTTTTAGGTGTTATAAAGCAAAAGGCCTGTCTGCCTACAAAAATAAGCATCACACCGCATATGTTTTGCTTTACTCAATCAAGCAACAATCTATTAGTCATTGATTGCTTTCGTTAACTTAGTGATTACAATCGATTGTTTTGTTTAACTGGTTAATTCCCGCCTGTTATATTTTTTTTCATTTTTTTTACTTCTTTTATTTTGGTAAATAAAAAATTATTTACTTTTGGGTATTGTTTTTATTTATTGTATTAGTTTTATAGTCGATACTGATAACTTAAATTTTCTAAACTAAAAAAAAGAAAGGAAAAATTGAATTATGGAAAACAAAATTTCGGGTGTAATTACCCCAACAAACAAAACAAATCTGGAGGACCATGTGACTCATGCCCGCACCGAACTTCCATTTTTGAAATCTGCTACCCTCAAAATGCGCAAAGAATTGCGCAAAATGTCTGACAAAAACACAGGTTATGTGAATGCTGTGTATACCGGAACTATGGCCAATCAGGGTTTGATGCCCTCTACTTTTGATGTTGACGCTTTTAAGAAGGATATGGATTTGTACAACGAACTGCCTTATATTCGTCAAATTTTTATGGATTTCGTTGAGCAAATTGATGATACTCAATTGCTGTTGGGCAACGATTTAATGCAACAATCTGATATGGCCTATTCGCATCTGAAACTGGGTGCCAAAAACAACGATTCGGTGAAAACTCTGGTGGAAGAAATTGGCAAAAACTTTACAGGACTTGGCAAGAAAAAAGATGCCACTGTTTATGAAATTGCCGCAGCTTCGACGATTACAGTGAATAATGTAGCCTCTGCTTCTTCATTCGTAAACACTGGCTCCACTGTATTAAGTATTAAAGCTGGTGCTTCGCTTCCGTCGAAATATACTATGATGGATCCTATCAAGCTAACACCGGGCAATTCGGTTAAAGTTCCCAAAGGTTGGAGCAGTATCGAGGTTCAGAACTCAAGTATGGACAAACCGGGCGCTTTTGAAGTGAAAATTAAAAGCTAGATCCACAACTAAAGCTTTTCATACAGAAATCAAAAATCGCATCTCCCCAACAGATGCGATTTTTTTTTAATTTGGGTGAGTATCTTAGCTCTCGGCTTTCTCCAAAATTCGGGTTTCAATGGCATTTATCAATAATTTAGTGCTTTACAGTTCTTTTAAGGTGCTTTCGAGCACCTCTATAGGTGCATTACCTATCTGAGTTAGTGCTTTAGAGTACCTCTATAGGTGCGTTCGGGTACTGAGTTAGTGCTTAAGAGTACCTCTATAGGTGCGTGCACGTACTGAGTTAGTGCTTAAGAGTACCCCTTTAGGTGCTTTCGCGCACTGATTAGGTGCTTTAATGTACCTCAATAGCTGCGCTCACGTACTCATTTAGTGCTTTAGTTTACCTCTATAGCTGCATTCGCGCACTGATTTAGTGCTTCACCTCGGCTGTGCCAATGTAAAAATGTGGTTGGGGAGTGGAAGGCCACGCAAAAAAAAATAAGTTGCTGAAAACGGTGAAGGGAAAGCATCCGCCGCGGCGGACCCAGCGAGCGAAATGAAGGCATCACTTTTTAAGGAATGGAATGAACAAGGTTGGGAGTTTGGTCGAACAGGATAAATTAATATCTCCCTGCTGATATTTTTATCGGGAAAGTTTCTATATTTGTTGTGAGGTTTTTAAGGATTAATTAATTATTAGGATTATGAAAATAAAAATGGCTCTCTTAACGGTTATAATTTTTTTATCAGTTTCCTTATATTCGCAAACAAAGCAAATTCTTAGTGACACTAATGTTATAATTCATGATTATAACCCTGATGTAGTGCTTTATGGCAGTATTACAAACCTTGATTCATTGCGCATTGATATAAATGAGGATGGTTTTTTAGATTTTAGATTTCATTATAAACCTTTTTCAGGAGGACTTTATTTTTATGTAGGTAGTTTAAACAGTAATTGTACATACCATAATTTTAGTATCTCTGATACAATATCCCTAAATAATTCAACTATTATTTGGAATTCAGGAGAAATGTTTTGGGATAATTTTTCATTAATCGATAGAATGTTTGCTATTAAACTGAAATTTGGTGTTGATGAATATTATGGTTGGATTCACGCTATCGCAGGACATACCAAGGATGGGACCATGACTATTGATAAATATGCTTTCTGCAAAATATCAAACTTTCCTTTCCACTTAGGACAAACAGAATTAATTTCAAGTATAAATGAATTTGTAAAGGAATCTGAGATTTCCATTTCCCCCAACCCCTTCACCCAATCCACCCAAATCACCCTGCCCCAAACCTACCGCAGCATAACACTGGAAGTATACAACCTGCAAGGCCAGCAGGTGGCTCAATATCAATATGCCAACTGCGATAAGATACAACTCATGCGCAACCACCTGGGCAGCGGCCTGTATTTCCTGAAACTAACGTTGGACGATGGTGTGGTGAGGACGGGGAAGGTTGTTGTTAGTGAATAACGAAAAGTGTAAATTGAAAAGTGGAGGATTCCTCTGTGTAACTCTGTGCTTCTCCGTGTATCTCTGTGTTACAGCTCTTCCTAAAAGCCTAAACCCCTAATAGTCTACGACAAATTAAACTTCTCCGGGTGCCTTGCATGTCGTCCGCGGTAGTAATCCTCAATGATCTTGAAATCTTCCTCGTAGTTGCCTGTGGGGTAGAGCACCTGTGTCATGGCGCACACCTTTTCCTTGTAGTCGATATAGCCCAGCACAATGGGGATATTGGCGGCAACGGCAATCACATAGTAGCCGCGTTTCCAGTTTGTGGTTAGCTTGCGTTGTCCTTCGGGGGTGATCACCAGGTGGAACACTTTAGAGTTTTTGATAGTTTCCACCACCGGTTTCACTACATTGCTGCCATGTCCGCGGTCCACCGGAATACCGCCTGAGGAGCGCAGCATCTGTTTGTAAGGAAACTTAAACATCTCTTTTTTCACCAGAAAATTGCTGTCGATATCCAACGACCACAAACAAAGCCTGCCCAGCACAAAATCCCAGAGGCTGGTATGCGGAGCCGAGGTAATGATACATTTATCCGGAAGGTCGGTAACGGTGTTAATGGCTTTCCAGCCAATTATTTTCAATATGGTGCGCGAAGTAAATCCCATGCTAACAGTCTTGCCGCAAAATTACTGAATCGTCATCAATAGGGGGGGATTTATTTTGTGAAGAAGTGTTAAAAGGATGTAGGGGCAGAAAATTTTCTGCCCTATAAACAAGGAGGATTGTTTAGATGGAAAGATGGAGGAATGGATAAATGGAGGAATGGAAAGATGGATGAAAATCTCTTCTGTGAAGTTACTATTGTGCTCTATGTGCCTATTGTGGTGAATTTGATAAATAGTATAAGGCTGCTTTGTCGAGCGTAGTCGAGACATCCTACTTGGGAACTGCATAGCAATATAACAATAAAACAATATAGCAATGTAGCAATTCTTTGAATAACCAAACAACAATCAGCAATTTGCAGACTGACGATTGCAGACTGAAGATTTTTTTTTACTTTTGCAGCAATGAAGAATATCCGAAACTTTTGTATAATTGCCCACATCGATCATGGTAAGAGCACCCTGGCCGATCGTCTGTTGGAAACCACCGGAACCATCTCGGAACGCGAATATCAGAACCAGATACTCGACGATATGGACCTGGAACGCGAAAGGGGGATTACCATAAAGAGTCACGCCATTCAGATGCAATACAAGCAGGATGGCGAAACCTACCTGATGAATCTGATTGATACGCCGGGCCACGTCGATTTCTCTTACGAAGTGTCGCGCTCCATTGCCGCCTGCGAAGGCGCCCTGCTCATAGTGGATGCCACCCAGGGCATACAGGCACAAACCATTTCGGTGCTTTATCAGGCTTTGGACCACGGGCTGGAGATCATTCCCGTGCTCAATAAAATAGACATGGAAAGCGCCATGCCCGAAGATGTAAAAGACCAGATAGTCGACCTGATAGGCTGCAAGCGCGAAGAAATCATAGAGGCCAGTGCCAAAATGGGCATAGGCATACTTGAGATATTGGATGCCATCATCCATCGTGTTCCCTGTCCCAAGGGCGACCCCAATGCTCCCCTGCAGGCATTGATATTCGATTCCATCTTCAATTCGTATCGCGGCATCATTGCCAATATCCGCATATTCAACGGTCAGTTGAAGCGGGGCGATCTCGTAAAGTTTTTCAATACCAGCCACGAATACAATGCCGATGAGATAGGCGTTTTGAAACTCGATTTTCAGTCGCGCGACGTCATGAGCGCCGGCGAAGTAGGCTACATCATTTCGGGTATCAAATCGGCCAAAGAAGTAAAAGTAGGGGATACCATCACTCATGTGGCCCAACCTTGTGATAAAGGCATACCCGGCTTTCAGGATGTGAAACCCATGGTATTTGCCGGGGTATATCCTGTGGATGCCGATGACTACGAAGAACTGCGGGCTTCGCTCGAGAAGCTGCAGCTCAACGATGCTTCCCTGCATTTCGAGCCCGAATCGTCGGCAGCATTGGGATTTGGATTCCGTTGCGGATTCCTCGGCCTGTTGCATATGGAGATAGTTCAGGAGCGCCTCTATCGCGAATTCGATATGGACGTGATCACCACCGTGCCCAACGTTTCCTATAAAGTATTCACCACCAAAGGCGAGGAAGTGGATGTGCACAATCCTTCGGGCCTGCCCATCATCACCTCCATCGAGCATATCGAAGAGCCTTACATCAACGCCCAGATCATTTCGAAATCGGAATACACCGGCCAGATCATGACCCTCTGCATTGCCAAACGAGGCATACTGAAAAATCAGACCTATCTCACCAGCGACCGTGTGGAACTGGTGTTCGAGATGCCTTTGAGCGATATCGTCTTCGATTTTTACGATAAGCTGAAGAGCATTTCGCGAGGCTATGCTTCTTTCGATTATCATCTGATTGGCAATCGTCCGGCCACCCTGGTGCGACTGGATATATTGCTCAACGCCGAAATATGCGATGCTTTGTCCACATTGATACACCGCGATTATGCTTACGATTTCGGCCGCAAGATGTGCGAGAAACTCAAGGAACTCATACCGCGTCAGCAATACGAGGTGGCCATTCAGGCAGCCATTGGCGCCAAGATCATTGCCCGCGAAACCATTCGCCCTTTGCGTAAAGATGTTACCGCAAAATGTTATGGTGGCGATATCACCCGTAAGCGCAAACTGCTGGAGAAACAGAAAAAAGGCAAGAAACGTATGCGTCAGATAGGCAACATAGAGGTTCCTCAGTCGGCTTTTTTGGCAGTATTGAAGATTGATTGATCACATTGAAGCAAAATTATAAAACAGTTTCACCGGAATTATTAATTTTACCAACGAAAATAAAAATCAGAAAACAAATATTGAGTTATGTCAGGACACAATAAATGGTCAACCATTAAAAGAAAAAAAGGTGCCACCGATTCAAAACGGTCGAAGATCTTTTCAAGGATTATTAAAGAAATTAATATTGCTGTAAGAGAGAGTGGCGCCGATCCCGATAACAATCCCAAACTGCGTTTGGCTATTTCCAATGCCAAGGGTGCCAATATGCCCAAGGAAAATGTATCACGCGCCGTGAGCAAAGCCTCCGATAAGGATGCTTCCAACTATAATGAGGTCACCTACGAAGGTATGGCGCCCAATGGTGTCGCTATTTTTATAGAATGTGCAACCGATAACATTCAGCGTACCGTGGCTAACATTCGTTCGTATTTCAACAAACATGGCGGCAATCTCGGAACCAATGGCTCGCTGAGTTTCATTTTCGATCGCAAAGGTGTTTTCCGCATTCCCAAAGGAACCATTGATACCGATGAATTTGAGATGGAAGTGATAGATGCCGGTGCCGAAGATATTGCCTATGAAGACGATTCTATTGTGGTAACAACTGAATTTGAGAGTTTCGGTTCCATGCTGAAAAAGCTGGAAGAAATGAAGCTAGAAGTTGAGAGTGCCGAATTGCAGCGTATCCCTAAGACTTTTGTTACCCTGGATAAAGAATCCGCACAAAAGGTTCTCAAACTGGTCGATATTTTCGAGGACGATGATGACGTACAGAGCGTATTTCACAACCTCGAACTCACCGACGAGTTGTTGGCCGAGCTTTAATTTTTAATTGGAATATAATTTGCATGAACCTCCCGCACATCCGGGAGGTTTTTTTTTGTAATTTTGTTTTATGAAGAATCTGGTAATAATATTTAGCGTGTTCCTGGGATTTGCCACAGGCATTTCTGCTCAGGATATGAATAAGAAAGTGATGGACGAAACAACAAAAACTGAAATCCTTGTTGGGTATTGCAACCTCGAGGGTCTGTTGAATACCGATTTTAGCAATAGCTATAAGGAACAATATACGCCATATAAGTTGGATGATGAGGCGTTTAGTTTATTAAAGGAATCTTATCATGGTATAAAATGTACCATAGTTTTAGGTGCGTGGTGTGGCGATAGCAAAGAACAGGTGCCACGTTTTCTAAAGATTATTGATTTGCTTGGTATCCCGTATGATGAAATGACACTTATTGCCGTTGATCGTAACAAAGAAGCCCCAGAGATGAAAGTCAAGGATCAATATCAGATCGACAAGGTTCCCACATTCATATTTTACCGCGACGATACCGAAATCGGCAGAATTATTGAAACTCCTAAAGAGTCCCTCGAAAAAGACCTGATCGAAATACTTAAGGCTAAATAAACTTTTTCAGTATTTCGCTTCTTTTCTCCTCATAACCCGGTTTTCCGAGCAAAGCAAACATATTGTTTTTATACGCTTCCACTCCAGGTTGATCGAAGGGGTTCACATCCAGCATATATCCGCTGATGCCGCAGGCAAATTCGAAGAAATAGATCAGTTCACCCAGGGTGTATTCGTTCAGTTCAGGCAAGGTCAGGTGCAACACCGGAACTCCGCCGTCGTTATGTGCAATGGTAGTGCCTAGGGCAGCCATTTTATTCACTTCATGAATAGGCTTGCCGGCTATAAAGTTCAGTCCGTCCGAATCATTTTCCTCAAAGGGAACGGCCATGGTACGGTTGGGCTTCTCGATCTGAAGCATGGTCTCAAAAATAACCCTGAGGCCGTCCTGTATGTATTGTCCCAGCGAGTGCAGGTCGGTACTGAAATTCACCGAAGCCGTAAATATACCTTTATGGTCCTTGCCTTCGCTCTCGCCGAAAAGTTGTTTCCACCATTCCGAGATATAGATCAGATTGGGCTGATAGTTCACCAATATTTCAACGGGTTTCCCTGCTCTATACAGAGAGTTGCGGATAGCAGCATACAGACAGGCAGGATTCTGTTCCATGTCCGAAGTTTTATAAAGCTCTTCCTGCATGTGGGCTGCTCCCTGCAGCAACTTTTCAATGTCAAAACCAGCCACGGCAATGGGCAACAACCCCACAGGGGTCAGCACAGAATAACGGCCACCAACATCATCAGGAATGGTATAAGTAGAATATTTTTCAACATCGGATAATTTTTTTAAGGCTCCTTTTTCTTTGTCAGTAATAGCAACGATATGTTCGCGTGCCTTCTCCTTGCCATACTTGTTTTCCAGATGTTTTTTCAGCAAACGGAAAGCCAGGGCAGGCTCGGTGGTGGTTCCCGATTTCGAAATGACGATGATGCTGTATTCTTTTTTATCTAAAAGCTGCATCAGGTCGGCAGTGTATTCTTCGCTAATGTTCTGTCCGGCATAGATGATCTCCGGGAATTCAGATTTTATAAAACTGTGGAAATTGTTGCTCAACGATTCTATCACTGCCCGGGCTCCAAGGTAAGAGCCGCCAATACCCACCACCACTACCAATTCTGATATCTGTTTTAATTTCAGTGCTTCTTGTTGTATTCTGTTGACCAATTCCGACTGCAGGGTTTCGGTGGGAAGTGTGAGCCAACCCAAAAAATCATTACCTTTGCCTGTTTTCTGTACAAGTTGATCGAAGCAGATATCTATTTCAGCCTGAAGGGATTTAATTGTGCCTTTTTCTATGAAACCATAAATTCTGTTAGGATTAATTTGAAGTTTTGTCATGTTTTATGTAATTTTGTGTGAAATTAGTTAAATAAAATAAAAAAGAGCGGATCAACCGCTCTTTTAAAAATTAATAACCAAAAAGAATAATTCAAGAAACTTTGAATAAATTGAATTATATTTTTTTTACCAGATGAAATTCATGTGGTAAAAGTATTACAAACTGAGAAGATTAGCTGTTAACTATAGTTAATATAAGTTAATAATTGTTAAAAGATTAGACGTCTGTTGAAATAAAATGAATAAGAAAGCTGTATATCTGGTTATTGTAATGATGGCACTGGCTGTATTCATCTTATTTGGAATACAGTATTACTGGATGCAGAATGCCATAACCCTGCGCGAAGCCAGCTTTTCTAGCGGTGTGGAAAAAGCCATGTCGAATGTGATTTACAAGCTTGAGAAAATGGAAGTCGCCGACAGGATACGTTCAAAAATGTACAAAAACAAGCAGGGAAAGAGGATATTGAGCAAGATAGACTCCATCAATAATATTTTTGCAAAGGAGATAGATGCCAACAGGTCTGATACTTTTGGTGGGGATACTTCAAAGATTACAAAAAATATTTTTAATGTCACCAGCGAGAAGATCAATGTAGTCGTATTGCAGGAGCATACCGGCGAGATCATTAAGACCTACGACACTACCATTGTGACCATACAGAAACGATTGCCATCGCAGGACCCAAAGTCTTCTGTATTATCCGAAATTCCTTCTTTGTCTTACGGTATCGATAGTGTGCTTTCCAAAGATTACAAGGGCGTAGAGAATAATATCAGCCAATATCTGGATAAAACCTCTTTGGTGAACGATGTTTTTGAAGATCTCTTTAAGTTCAAATATTACGATGCCATCGAAAACCGATTGAATTTTATCCTGCTTGACTCACTGATTAGGATGGAACTTCGAAAAGGCGGCATTTTTACCGAGTATGAGTTTGGAGTTTACAGCCCGCTTCGCAACATCATGGTAATAGAGAAAACGGGCCACTATCATAAGAATCTTCTCGAGGAAGGTTATGCTTACAACATGTTTCCCCGCGATCTTTTTATGACCCCGGAATATTTAATGATCTATTTCCCCAACAAAAGAACTTATCTGTTTTTCCAGATGTGGAAAATGATTGTTATTTCGGTAATGTTAATTCTGGTCATCACTTTCTCATTTATTTATACTATCTTGACCATTTTCAGGCAGAAGAAGCTCTCGGAAATGAAAAATGATTTTATCAATAACATGACGCATGAATTTAAAACTCCCATCTCTACTATCTCACTTGCCTGTGAGATGTTGGTGGATAAGGATATTGTGAGGTCCGGCAAAATTCACGACAATTATATTAACGTAATAACAGAAGAAAACAAGAGGCTGGGGTCTATGGCCGAGAAAATACTTCAAACAGCCGTGATCGATAAAGGGCAGTTGAAGTTGCATAAGGAGCTCATCAATTTGCATCAGATCATTGAAGAGGTAATTATTAGTATACGGATACAGGTGGATGTGAAAGAAGGGAATATCGTTTCGGAACTGAATGCCCGGAACTATTACATCAAGGCCGATAATACCCATATTACCAATCTTATCTATAATGTTATTGATAACGCCATAAAGTACACCCCCGAAAAGCCCCTTATCGTTGTTAAGACACAAAGTAACCAGCAAGGGATCTTCCTTACGGTCTCCGATAACGGAATTGGTATTAGCAAGACCAACCAAAAAAGGATATTTGAAAAACTTTATAGGGTATCAACAGGGGATGTGCATAATGTCAAGGGATTTGGATTGGGATTGCACTATGTGAAGACAGTTGTGGAAAAGCATGAGGGAAACA
Organism: uncultured Bacteroidales bacterium; assembly: GCA_964599365.1. GTDB lineage: Bacteria > Bacteroidota > Bacteroidia > Bacteroidales > CAIWKO01 > CAIWKO01. The sequence continues at coordinate 8,457 of CAZRFL010000077.1, read as the reverse complement.
TTAGTGTGGAAAGTGAATTGAAAAAAGGAACTAAGATTAAAATATTTTTACCGTTCGTAAGTAGGGATTAAAAGATTTTATATGAAAAAGAATTTAAAAATTTTGCTGGCCGAAGATGACAAGAACCTGGGAGAGATTTTAAAACATTATCTAGATGCAAAAGGCTTTGTTACCACTCTTTGTGTTAACGGAGAAGAAGCCATCAACGCTTTCCTGAAGGAGATCTTCGATTTTTGTGTATTGGATGTTATGATGCCTGTAAAAGATGGTTTCACAGTGGCCAAAGAGATACGCAAGAAAGATAAAAAGGTCCCTATTTTGTTTCTCACCGCCAAATCCATGCAGGATGATGTGCTCAAAGGTTTTCAGATCGGAGCCGACGATTACATCACCAAACCTTTTAGCATGGAAGTGTTATTGATGCGTATAAACGCTATAACCAGAAGGACAAACGTTCAGGATAAATCCGTTAAGGTCAATAATACTTATCAGATTGGCAATTATACCTTCGATAATATCAGGCAGGTATTGGTAATAAACGAAATTGAGTATAAACTCACCTCCAAAGAATCAGAGTTACTGAAGTTATTATGCGAAAACTCCAATGACGTTCTCGACCGTAGCACTGCCTTGAAAGAGATTTGGCACGACGACAGTTATTTCAATGCCAGAAGCATGGATGTGTATATTACCAAACTAAGAAAATATCTGAAAGAAGATCCCGAAGTCGAACTCATCAATGTTCATGGTACCGGTTTTAAGCTGGTAGGCAAAATAGAAACAATTTGAACGTAAGCAGAATTGGTCAACTGGGCATAAATGATTAATTTTGCACCCTTATAAAACTTAATTATGGAAACTACTACAGAAAAATCGCAGCTTGCATACAAAGTTGCAGATATTAATCTTGCCGATTGGGGCAGAAAAGAAATAGAGATAGCCGAGCAGGAAATGCCGGGTTTGATGTCTCTTCGTGAAAAATTTGGCAAGGAAAAACCTTTAAAGGATGTGCGCATTTCCGGTTCACTTCATATGACCATTCAGACTGCAGTGCTTATCGAAACTCTGGTAGAATTGGGAGCCAATGTACGTTGGGCCAGTTGCAATATTTTCTCCACTCAGGATCATGCAGCGGCAGCTATTGCAGCAGCAGGTGTTCCCGTTTTTGCCTGGAAAGGCGAATCATTGGAAGAGTATTGGTGGTGTACCAATCAGGCATTATCATTTCCTGGCGATAAAGGTCCTCAGCTTATTGTGGATGATGGGGGTGATGCAACTTTATTTATACATAAAGGCTATCAGGCCGAAAAGGATGCTTCCGTGTTGAATGGTAAAGCTTCAAGTCATGAAGAAGAAGTTATTCTGGCACTTTTGAAAAAGATATTGGCAGAAAATCCTACCCGTTGGCATAATGTGGTGAAAGAATGGAAAGGTGTTTCGGAAGAAACCACTACCGGTGTTCACCGTTTGTATCAGATGATGGAAAAAGGCGAATTGCTTATCCCGGCCATCAACGTTAATGATTCTGTTACCAAATCAAAATTCGACAACCTCTATGGTTGCCGCGAATCACTGGCCGATGGCATCAAACGTGCTACCGATGTTATGATCGCTGGTAAAGTGGTTGTGGTTTTGGGCTATGGTGATGTAGGTAAAGGTTGTGCCAAATCTATGCAATCCTATGGTGCCAGAGTTATTGTTACCGAGATCGATCCTATTTGCGCTTTACAGGCCTCTATGGAAGGATTTGAAGTAGCATGCATTGAAGATACTCTCCACGAAGGAAACATATATGTTACCACAACAGGAAATAAAGATGTATTAACCGTTGAGCACATGCTGAAAATGAAAGATCAGGCCATCATTTGCAACATCGGACACTTCGATAATGAGATTCAGGTGGATAAACTTGAGGCTTATGCAGGAGTAAAGAAAATAAACATCAAACCTCAGGTAGATAAGTATGTTTTCCCTGATGGCCATGCCATTTTCTTACTGGCTGAAGGTCGTTTGGTGAATCTGGGTTGTGCTACAGGACATCCTTCCTTTGTGATGAGTAACTCCTTTACCAACCAGACACTGGCTCAGATCGATCTGTGGAAGAATAAGGATAAATACGAAGTGAACGTGTATCGTTTGCCGAAATATCTTGACGAAGAAGTAGCACGCTTACATTTGGAAAAAATAGGCGTAAAACTCACCAAACTGACTAAAGAACAAGCCGATTATATTGGCGTACCCATCGAAGGCCCTTACAAAGCTGACCATTACAGGTACTAGTATCTTAGGCCATTTTATTAAATCTTTAAAAGCCGGTTTCTTAATTAAGTACCGGCTTTTTATTATTTTTGCTAACTATTAAATCCAATAAACGCCCAAATGTTGATGCTGCTGAATAAGATAGAAAAACCTGTAAAGTTTATGGTTCTGTTTTTTCAGATTGTATTTGCCTTTTCATGTGCAAATATTGTTACGCCAAGCGGGGGCCCGGAAGATGTAACGCCTCCAATAGCAAAGAAATATGAGCCTCTGAATCACACCACTCATTTTACGTCAAAAAGGATAAGAATCACTTTCAATGAGTTTGTCGATCTTACGGATCAGATCAATCAGGTGGTAGTTTCTCCTCCCACAGAGGAAGAGTTCACCTTCAATGTGCGTGGAAAGTCAGTAGTAATTGACCTGCCTGCTGGATTAAAGGATTCCACCACCTATACCATCTACTTTGGGGAATCTATTCACGACATAACCGAAAATAATATTCTGAGTGGCTTTCAATATGCTTTTTCCACAGGTGATTATATCGACTCTTTAAGTATCCGGGGTTCGGTTGTCGATGCATATACACTCGATCCTGCCAAAGGAGTTTTGGTGATGCTGTATAATTCGGATATCGATTCGGCTCCATTGCTGAGGAAACCGGACTATCTGACAAAAACAGATGCTTTAGGCAATTTTGTTTTAAATAATTTGAAGAAAGCGCAATATAAAATGTTTTCCCTGGCCGATTTGGACATGGACATGAAATATAATTTGCCTAATGAATCTGTTGCTTTTGCTGATTCTCTGCTGATTCCCCAGTATGTGAATGATCATCCGGATACTTCCCGTCAGAAAAAAGACTCCGCCGATATTAAAAAGAATGCCGGCCATTCAAATACTGATTCCCTTAGAAATAAAACCGATTCTTTGCTTATTCCTGAAATAATTCGCAGAACCGACTTACGCGCTTTTATCCATGCTGATACGGCTCAAAAATTATTAAAATCACGTTCCGACAATTATGGTCAGTTTCGTTTGTATTTCAAGCAACCGGTGACTGATATTAAACTGGAGCTCCTCAATAAGCAACTCCCTCCAAACTGGAAGCTCGATGAGTTGTACAAAAACAAAGACACGCTTACCTACTGGCTTGCCGATCCCGAGATCGATACGCTGAAATTTATTGTAACGGATAATGGAGTCTTTCTGGATACTGTGGAAATCGCTATGAAGCCCAAGCCTCAGACCAAAGTCAAAGGCAGACCCAGTGGTAAGGGAGGAGCTGAAACCGAATCAGCCTTCAAGCTTGTTGCTTCTGCAAATGTTTCGCCTAACGGCATACTTCCTTATTACATGCCCTTACAGATTAACTGTTCGCATCCTGTAGCAAAAACCGATTGGACCAAAATTACTTTATCCCAAAAGATAGACAGCAATTATGCCCCTTTGCCTTTGAATATCTTTGATGCGGATTCTCTGGTCAAGCGTCATTTCCGCATCAATTATAAATGGGAACCTAAGAAAAATTACCGTTTGATCGTTTTGCCCGGTGCTTTCACCGATATTTTCGGACTGTCAAACGATACCTTAAAAATTAATTTTACTTCCAATGGTGTGGAAGATTATGGACGCTTGTTATTTACCTTTAAGACCGACTCATATCCGTATCCCTATATTTTGCAATTAATCAACGATAGCAAAAATTTGGTCGAGGAGCGAACCGTTGAAAAAGACCAACAGCTGATCTTCGAAAATCTGTCGCCCGGAAATTATAGAATCCGTATTATTGGCGATATGAACCGCGATGGTAAGTGGACCACCGGAAACTATATGCGTAAACGCCAGCCCGAACCTTTATTCTTTTTCCAGAGCACAATTGCTATCAGGGCAAACTGGGACAGCGATTTCGAGTATTTTCATTAATCCATCCATTCATTGCCGTCACATTCATGTGACGGATACTATGAGAACAAATACTCAATATCCTCCTTATTCAAATTCTTCAGGAACGATTTTTCTTCAGTGATCAGTTCCCTGGCAAGTTCCGTCTTTTTGTTTTGTAGTAGTAATATCTTTTCTTCTATCGTATTCTTGCAAATCATCTTGTAAGCAAACACACTTCTCACTTGCCCTATCCTGTGCGTGCGGTCTATGGCCTGCTGTTCCACCGCCGGGTTCCACCAGGGATCAACCAGATAAACATAATCGGCGGCAGTCAGGTTTAGTCCTACGCCTCCGGCTTTCAGGCTGATCAGAAAAACTTTGCAATTATCGTCGCTCTGAAATCTTTCCACACTTTCTTTCCTATCAGTACTACTTCCGTCCAGGTAGGCATAGTTGATACCATGCACCTCCATCCTTTGCCTGATCAGTTTCAACATTCCTATGAACTGCGAAAACACCAGCACCTTATGCTCCCCGGTGTTCTCGGTGATCTCCCTTGTCAACTCTTCCAGTTTCACCGATTCATGACTGTATATCTCATCATTCCCCAAAATGTCCGGCGAATCGCAAACCTGTCGTAGTTTCATCAGACCCTGCAACACATAAATTCCTGATTTCTCCAGACCCTCGGTGGCTATCTTACGCATGATACGGTCGCGGTAATCGTTGCGGTAGGCATCATACACCCTGCGTTGCTCGTCACCCATTTCGCAATACAACACTATCTCGGTCTTTTCGGGCAGCTCTTCTGCCACCTGTCCTTTGGTGCGTCTCAGGAAGAAGGGGAAGATGAGTTTCTTCAACTCATCTTTTTTCAGTTGTTCCTGGTGTTTTTCAATAGGGTTGGCAAATTCGTTCTTAAAGAATTCCATATTGCCCAGCATGCCCGGGTTCAGGAAATTCAACTGGGCATACAGATCATAAATATTATTCTGAAGCGGAGTCCCCGACAGGGCTAGTCGGTTCCGGCTCTTGAGCAGTTGCACTGCTTTGGTAGCTTTCGATGATGGGTTCTTAATCGCCTGCGATTCGTCCAGAATAATGTACCGGAAAGTAAATTTCACGAAAATTTCAAAATCCGACCTTATGGTACCATACGTGGTGATCACTATATCGTAGTCTGCAAACAGTTTGGCATCCGATATCCTGTCACTGCCATGATGAATATAATAGCTCAGGTCGGGGCAAAATTTCGCAATCTCATTTTCCCAGTTAAACATAAGCGAATTCGGGCAGATGATCAAATGAGTGTCCTTTTGTCGGTCTTCTTCAGGCACTTCGGCCTCGTCGAAAGTGAATTTCTTTTTGTTTTTCAGATGCTGCAAAAAGGTGAGGGTCTGCAGCGTTTTTCCCAGCCCCATATCGTCGGCCAGAATGCCTCCCCAGTTGAATTCGTCCAGAAAGTTGAACCACGAGAAACCCGATTTCTGGTAGGGTCTCAGCACGGCATCCACTTTTTCGGGCATGTCTATGTCTTCAATGCGGCTAAACTTGCGAAGCATATTGCGTTTATATTCCAGTTCGTGCCTGATCTTTTCATCATCTATCTGTTCATACATTTCGTCAATGAGTGAGAAATGGAACTTCGGCACCTTCAGCTCTTCCTTGTCCACATTTCCCATCTTGAACAGCAGGGAATATTTTTCGGCCCATTCCTCAGGTAGCATTCCTATCGATCCGTCGTCCAGCAACACATAATTCCTATGGTTGATCACAGCTTTTCTAAGGTCTTTCAGCCTTACGGTCTGGTCGCCATACATAATTTGGATGCGCACATCAAACCAATCTATTCCGGTGGCAAAACCGAAGGTGATCACAGGCGTATGAGGGTTGTAGTGAAATTTTTTCATTTCCTTCATGCCGTACACTTCCGCTTCTTCGTCTTTCATAGCATTGTAGAAAGTGAAGAACCATCCGTCTTTCATAGCATCTTCAAAACTGATATAGAAAAATCCCTGCTGCCCCTGCCCGCGAAACGAGGGGTGAAGCTCACGTATCATTTCCACGAAAGTTGATTCCACATCATGCTCCCTTTCGGTGATGCTCACTATGTCGTCTTTTTCTTCCACTATGCGGGTGGCATCGCTATATTCCACAGGGGCATGATCGTCGTAGCGGAAAGCTGGCCGAATGACCAGGTAGCGCTCGCCTTTTTCGCTCAGGTAAACCAGTTTGGCAAACGTCACATCTGCGCTTTTGTAAGCAAAGTTGGCTATACTTTCGGGCACTTCCACATCATAGAATCTTTGCAGGGGGATCACAAACTGCTTCAGAAAATTCAGGGTGTCTTTTTTGTTTACCCTTATGTTGCCTGAGCCGCCCATATACTTAATAATGGCCCCATCGCGCTGACGGTTCAGCACATAAACCGTATCGTCCATAAAGGCAAACATGCCAGCATAAAATTTCACATCGCTGCGCAGTTCACCTCCGGGGAGTTTCACACCCATCACCAGGTTGGCCGTGTCCGTATTCATATCCAGACGAAACGACAATTTTATTTTTTCGTTCGCGAACCGTGCTTTCTTCAGCGAATATCCGCTAAGGTTGCCGGGCATAAATTGGTTATAGGTGTAAGACTCTTTTTCCAGCAGAGGCATCATCATCAGCAGGCGGCTGTGGATGTGGTGGTTCATTTTGGCCAGTTCGGCAGGGGTGAAGGAGTAGTAGGCCAGCATTTCCACCTTGGCTTTGCGCCGCGAATACATTTCTTTTTCCGAGATCTTCAGCAATTGCTCGGCCGAAATGTCCTGCAGCCATTGTAACAATTGCTGTGTGTGTTTGCCCATGGCAATATCCATAGGAGGGTCGTTGGGGGCGAAAGCCTTAAAGGTATGCACGGGGGCATCCTGGCTCACCGACAGTTTGGCCGAAAACGGCGTCAGCGCGAAGTAGGGGAAATAAGCGTAATTAAAATTGATCGCAAAGCCTATGCAGAAATCTTCTTTCCAGGCTATCTCAGGGAAATTTGCTTCCGCAGTTTCCACAGGTTTTTCTTCCAGTTCCAGTTGTTTTATTACGGCGTCCCACTGCTGATATTGCGAAAGTTTCCGCAGCGAAACATCTTTCAGCTTCAGTTCGGGGCGGCCGGTGGTGGCGCTTGCCACAAATTCGAATTTGTCGTCCAACACATCCTCCATGGTATACCCATATTCGGCCAGCAGTTGGTTTTTCAGGGGCGTGAAGTCTTTCAGCGTCTCAAAATAGAATTTCCCTTTCTGGGTATACAACGTATAATACACAGCATATCTGTGCTCGCATACCGCAGGGGCTATCTTCGCGCAGTTGCACCAGGTATGGAAGGTGTTGTCGTCGGTTTTCTTCAGGGTCACATGGTATATGCTCTGGCTGTGGTTCACCTCGGCTTCCACCACCATTTTCTCCACACTCAGTATCTCCACTTTTTTGTAGCTCACAAAGCCCTGGGCTGCCTGTATGTCGTAGCGATTGCACACCGTATTCAGCACCTCAAAGTTGATGGCGGGCATCGTTATCATCACCTCATGCCGCGGCATGGGTTTGCGCGCCTGCCGCCACGAAGCTATCTCTTCCGGTATCTCGGTGCGGCTGTCGGGCAGTCGCTCGGCAATATACATAATGCCTGCCAGGCGGTGTTTGCACAGGCCTTCTTCGCCGCACGAGCAACTCATCGTCATCCATTTGGGCGTATAATAATCGCTTATGCTCACATCGAAGATCTGCTGCGGGCTCAGATCGTTGCGCACCTTAAAACTGATGGTCTTGTTGGCGATGTGCCGCACATCCATCGTAATGTAATTGATAGCGATCAGCCGCCTCGCCTGGGCCTGCAAATTAGCATCCGAGTGGGCATTTGTATACTCAGTAAGGTTCTGAAAAAGACTGTTTACCGTTGGTTGGCCGGGAAGTGCCATGGCAATGGAATTTTATTTTACAAATCTACTAAAATTAGTTGAGTAGATACAACAAAAAGAACGAAAAAAAATGAAAAAAATTATCCACATCTCCCAAAATTCTAAAATCATAAATCTAAAATCATAAATCTAAAATCTGAATTCTGAAATCAAAATACTGAGCGTAGTCGAAGTAAGGGCGCGTCCGCCCAAAGGCGGACCGGGCTTTTCGCTCATAGTCCTCGGTCCGCCTTTCTGCCTATATGCAAATATTCCTGTAGAGACGCAATGCTTTGCGTCTTTGATAAATTCTGTCAGGCGTCCCTGCGGGCTCATATCTTTGCAAAAAATTATAAAAAGCCATAACTTTGTTAAAAGT
>CAZRFL010000076.1:0-20227 GCA_964599365.1 uncultured Bacteroidales bacterium | reverse complement strand
GTAAGCATGGAATTAGTGGTTGTAAAAATAGTACAATTATTAAAATCGGTAAGAATTTTTTATGAATCTAATAAAAAACAATATCTACAGCTTCATTCTAAGACATGTGAAGGATTTAAGCAAGAAAGGCAGTACCTGCTAATAATATGTATGAAAACAGCCACCAGAACACAAAAATATTATAATTCAATCCCTCCATTCATATGTCCTAATTGTCCCATCGGTCCCATTTTCACTATGTCACGCATCTCCCACACTGCGTCACGCATCTCCAACACTGCTCTACGCATCTCCAACACTGCTCCACGCATCTCCAACACTGCTCTACGCATCTCCAACACTACTCTACGCATCTCCAACACTACTCTACGCATCTCCAACACTACTCTACGCATCTCCAACACTGCTCTACGCATCTTCAACACTGCGTCACGCATCTCCAACACTTTCTTATGTATCACCTTCATCGCATCCCAAAGTTTACAGTCGGAGTGCGACTTCAGGTCGCGCCCCAACTAACTACCACTTGGTGGGTCTTGGAGTCTTGGTGCCTTGGTGGCTATCTTTTTCTAACTCCGAACATCGCACTTTTACGCTGAGCATAGTCGAAGCGCCAAACTTTTTACTACATTTGTATCTGAAATTTATATCTCCCCAAAATGAAAATACTTATCATCGAAGATGAAAAGGTGCTGAACGATTCGGTGGTCGAATACCTGCAGGAAGAAGGGCATATTTGCGAGTCGGTTTTGAATTTCGACGATGCCATTGAGAAGGTGGAATTTTACGACTACGACTGCGTGGTGGTAGACATCAACCTGCCCGACGGCAGCGGACTGGACATCATTCGCCACATCAAAAAAAGTACCAAGCAGATGGGCATCATTATAATATCGGCCCGCAACTCGCTGGAAAACCGCATAGAGGGGCTTGAGATAGGCGCCGACAATTACCTGACCAAACCTTTTCACCTGGCCGAACTGAATGCCTGTCTGAAGTCGATCAACCGCCGCATCAGCTTCAACGGCAGCGACGAGATACGCGTGAACGAGATCAGGATTCTGCCCTCGGAACGACAGGTGCTGGTGAACGACAAGGAGATAAAACTTACGAAGAAAGAATACGAATTGCTGATGTTCTTTATAGCCAACAAAAACAAGCTGATCACCAAATCAGGCCTGGCCGAACATCTGTGGGGCGACTATATGGACATGGCCGATTCTTTCGATTTTATCTATACCCACATTAAGAATTTGCGCAGCAAGCTGATCAAAGAAGGCTGCGAAGATTACATACGTACTATTCATGGGGTGGGATACAAGTTTTTAGTGAGTGAAGGCTAAGAAACCTCTTTCATTTATGTCTTCTACCCCAAATCCTTCTGATAGATGAAACTACTGACGAAAACCATACTGAACTACCTTTCGGTGACGCTGTTTGTGTTTATGTTTGCGGCCATAGCTTTTTATTATTTGTTGCGTACCGAGGTGAACCAGAACATTAATCTGGAACTGGAAAAGCGCAAGACCAGTATCACAGATCAGCTGCTCTCGGCCCATTCGTCGGTGATGACTCCACCCAACCAAAACGAGAGGGTGATTATCACCCCCCTGAAAGAGGTGAAGTCGCCTCGGTTGAACTTTTGCGACACCATGTTTTATGATTACAAGCATCAGAAATATGTGCCTTTCCGTCAGTTGGGTTTCGTTGCCACGTTTAACCACAACGATTTTTATGTGCAGATATATAAATCGCTGGAGGAGACTGATAACCTCATTGTGCGCATATTTCTCATCATGGCCATATTGGTTTTTGTGATCATTGCCACCTTGCTCATCACCATTCGTTATACCTCTAAGCGGGCCTGGACCGGGTTTTATGATACGGTGGGTAAGCTGAATAGCTATGATATCAATTCGCAGGGAGAGTTTTCGCTGAGCAATCCTGAAATTAAGGAATTCGCCGACCTGAACAAGGTGCTGGTGGCGATGATAGAGCGCATTCGGAAGGATTACCTGAACATGAAGGAATATACCGAAAATGCTTCTCACGAGTTGCAGACGCCCCTGGCCATCATCAATATGAAGATGGAGCTGCTGCTGCAATCGAAGACACTGGATGAAAAACAACTGAAAGCTGTGCTGGAGGCCTACGAAGCTTCCAACCGTCTTTCGAAGATGAACCAGACCTTGCTGTTGCTGGCTAAAATAGAGAATCGGCAGTTCCCGGAATCAAAACCTGTAGTCCCGCAAAACGTGATAGAGAACCAACTGGAAATGGTGGAAGACCTGATCGATTCGAAGAATATCCATGTGGTGAAAGAGTTTAACCCCAATGTGGTGTTGCTGATAAACCCCTATCTGGCCGATATTTTGTTTGCCAACCTGATAAAAAACGCCATACGCCACAACCTGCCGGGCGGAGAACTGATCATTCGCATTGAGCAGAATAGCCTCACCATTTCGAATTCGGGCAAGGAACTGAAAGTAGATCAGAATACTCTTTTTGAGCGTTTTCATAAGCAGTCGGCTTCGCCCGAATCCCTCGGACTGGGTCTGGCCATTGTGCAGAAAATTTGCGAAGTGTATGGGTTTACGGTGAACTATCGTTATGAGGATAGTTTGCATCATTTCTCGGTGGATTATAGTAAGGCGGTGCAGGGAAGTGGGAGGTGAGATTTTACATTTTAGATTTTACATTTTTGAGTTTAGATTTCAGAATCCGTCAGTTTACAGCCTGAATGCAGAATATCCATGTCAAATTACATGGTTTAAATTGATAATTGTCAAATTGATAAATGTCAATTAAAACATAGCATTTACTGTGCTTGAGAAAATGCTTACTAAAGTGGTCAGGAGTTAGTAGGCAAAGTTATTGTATTCAGCTATTTGCCCCCTGAATTAATGAGCTGTGAAGACATAAATATATTGGCGTTTTATACCTGTTTTTGTCGATTTCGTAATTCTGAGGAAATACTCACAGTATCTTCAGAAAAAAAACAGAGATGGTATCTAGTTTTGCATTCGATTTTAACACTTCAGGAAAACTATGATAGAATTACTCGGATTAAACCACAAGTCGGCCCCCATCGAAGTCAGGGAAAAATTTGTTTTTTGTGAAGAAGATATCAAAAGATTCGTCCCCATGCTTCAGGCAAAGGGAATCAATGGCGCCGTGGTCATTTCGACCTGCAACCGCACCGAGATTTATGTTGATTATGATGAAGAAAACGGATTCGAAGGCTTTGAGGTGTTTGAAGATACCCTTTTCGAATATCGTAAGGCTGACAAATCGCTGCGTTCGCATTTCTATAGAAAGTCAGAAAGCAATGCAGCACGTAATCTCTTCCATGTAGTATCCGGATTGGATTCTATGGCTTTGGGCGAATACCAGATCGTGGGTCAGGTGAAGGAAGCTTTCAATATCAGCTGCTGCCACGACCTAATAAGCCCGGTTTTGATTAGGCTTTTCAATAAGGCTTTCGAAGCCGGCAAAAGGGTCAGGAGCGAAACCTGTATCTGCAAAGGAGCCGTTTCGGTGAGTTATGCCGCTGTGGACCTTGCCAGCAAACAACTTCATAAGCTTCAGGAACAACCCGTGCTACTGATAGGCGCCGGACAAACCAGCGAACTTACCCTGCAAAACCTTATCAAAAAAGGCTGCGAAAACTTCACCATAGTCAACCGCACCGATCAGAAAGCTGTGGAAATAGCTGAAAAATATAACGGCCGTTCCGAGGAATATTCCAAAATGGAAGAATTGCTGCTCGAAAACAATATCGTGATCGCTTCCACCGCCTCCAAAAAACCTTTGATCACCAAAGCCATGGTAGAATATGCCATGATGATGCGCAACAACAAACCCCTGTTCTTCATCGACCTTTCGGTTCCACGCAACATCGCACATGAGGTGTCCGAAGTGGAGAATGTTTTTGTGTATGATATCGATGCCCTGACCAATATTGTGGAAGATAACTTCGGCAAAAGAAGAGGCGAAATATGCGCTGCTGAGCAAATCATTGAAGAAGTGGTCACCGATTTTGTAAGCTGGGTGAATTCAAGGAATCTTATTCCTACTTTCCAGAGCATCAGCAAATGTTTCCAGAGCATTCATAAGAATGAACTGGAAGGATTCATGAAGAATACCAAAGAAATAGACTACCAGAAAGCCACCGAATATGGTGAGCACATCACCAACAAACTGATACGTACTATGATCACCAACGTCAAATCGATCACCGACAACGGCAGACGACAGGAATATATCACCTTAGTAAATCAATTGTTTACCCAAAATTAATAATGCAAACTGTACGTATCGGTACCCGTGGGAGTAAGCTGGCTTTATACCAGGCCTACCGTGTAAAAGAAGAATTAGAAGCCCGTTGTAAAGACATAGCTTTTGAGATAGAAATTATCAAAACCAAAGGTGATAAGATATTGGATGTTCCTTTGTCGAAAATAGGCGATAAAGGCTTGTTCACCAAAGAACTGGAAGTTGCTATGTTCAAGAACGAGATTGACATGGCTGTTCACAGCCTGAAAGACCTGCCCACCACCTTTCCCGAAGGCGCGAAGCTGGGAGCCGTGTTGAAACGCGGTGATGTGAGAGATGCCTTGATAAGCCTGAACAAAAGGAAACTGAGCGATCTTACTACCGATGACGTAATTGCAACCTCGAGCCTGAGGCGGAAAGCGCAACTGCTGAGAATAAATAAAGATTTTAAAATAGTTGAGATCCGTGGCAACGTAAATACCCGCATCCGCAAAATGGAAGAAGGTTATTGCGATGTGATGGTGATGGCCGCTGCTGGATTACAAAGGCTGGAAATGGGAGAATATATCTCCGAGTTGATAGACACAGATGTGATGATACCCGCCTGCAGCCAGGGAGCCATAGCGATAGAGATCAGGGAAAATGATGCTTTTATTGAAGAGATTCTTTCGAAAATAAACGATACCGAAACCATGATTACTACATCTGCCGAACGTGCTTTTCTGAAGACATTGGAAGGCGGCTGTCAGATTCCGGTCGGAAGTTATAGCTATATCAAAGACGGACAGTTTCATATCACCGGTTTTATTTCGGATATTGACGGCCAAAGATTTTTAAAGGAGACTGCCATGGCACCTGTGGAACAGGCAGTAGTGATTTCAGCTTCCATGGCCCGCAAACTATATAGTCTGGGTGGCAAAGAAATTCTGGAATCGATCAGACAATACAGCATGCCACAGGCACAAACAAACCTGCCTCTGCAGGATAAAGTGATTATATCTACCAGAGCCATTGAAACTACAGATGCACTGCCCGAACTATTGAAGGCCATGGGTGCCAGGGTGGTTTCTCTACCAATGATTGAGATAGTCATGACTCAGACGAGTGAGGAGGAAAAAGAATTGTTTCAACAGATTGATCAGTTCGACTGGATATTTTTCACCAGCAAGAACGGTGTGGCAAACTTTTTCAAACAACTGATAGATGTAAAAGGAAGTACAGAATTGGCCAGGCATATTAAGAAAGCCGTTATTGGAAGCAAGACTGCCGCTGAACTGGAGTATTATGGATATGCCCCTGACTTTATGAGTAAGGGAAATACTTCGGAAGAAATGCTGGAACAGTTTTATCAGGAATATCAGCCCAATAATCAGAATATTTTACTAGCTTTGGGCAAGCTTGCAGACGATACTTTAATAAAGCGTTTGTCAAAAGAAAATAGGGTGGAACGCATCAATGTATATGATACAGTGAAACCCCAAAATGCTGATGCAATGGTTCTGGAAAGTATAACTCAGGATAAATATGATTTGGTCGTTTTTACCAGCCCTTCGACATTTCATAACCTTTGTTCTTTCTACGAAACAGATGCAATTTCCAGGTTGAAAATGGCAAGTATTGGTGGCACCACCACGAAAGCCATTCAGGAAGCCGGTCTTGAGCCTTTGATTACTGCTAGGAAATCGAATGTGGAAGGACTCTGCGACGCGATAATTGATTATTTCAAAAAATAAGAAACCCAATATTAATTTAAAAAAATAAAGATCATGGATTTTCCGGTAACCAGATTAAGAAGATTAAGATACAATGGTGTTTTGAGACAAATGGTCACAGAAACCAAACTTTCGGTTGACGATTTTGTAATGCCATTGTTTGTATGTTCGGGCACAAATGTGAGAAATCACATCAAGTCGATGCCCGGCAATTACCAGCTTTCAGTTGAAAACTTGGTAGAAGAGTGTAAAAAAGTGTCAGCAGCAGGCGTAAAAGCTGTTTTGTTGTTCGGTATTCCTGAGCACAAAGACGAAGACGGTAGCGTGGCATGCGAGCACAATGGTATAGTTCAGCAGGCCATCAGAGCGATCAAAAAGGAATTGAAAGACCTTTATGTGATAGCTGATGTTTGCAATTGCGAATATACCGTTCATGGTCATTGCGGAACCATCATCGATGGTGATGTTGATAATGACACTACTTTGGTAACTCTTGCCAAACAAGCGGTATCCTTAGCTCAGGCTGGTGCCGATATGATAGCACCCAGCGATATGATGGACGGCAGGGTTGGCAGAATTCGCGAACAACTCGACGTGCATGGCTTTGAGAAAATTCCCATTATGTCCTATTCGGCCAAATATGCTTCAGGTTTTTACGGACCTTTCAGAGAAGCTGCCGAGAGCGCTCCCAAATTCGGAAACCGTGCTACCTACCAGATGAATCCTGCCAACAGCAATGAGGCCATGCGCGAAGTGGAACTCGACATTGCCGAAGGTGCAGACATCGTTATGGTAAAACCTGCTCTCAGTTATCTTGACGTGATCTATCGCGTGAAAACTGAATTCAGGATGCCTGTAGCTGCTTACAATGTGAGCGGAGAGTTTTCTATGGTGAAAGCTGCAGCCAGCAACGACTGGATTGACGGTGACAGGGTGATGATGGAGATATTGACCTCTATCAAAAGAGCCGGTGCTGATATTATTATTACTTATCACGCGGTTGAAGCTGCCAATATCCTGAACAAGTTGAAATAAATTATTATTGTCAGAGAAAGGCTATTGAAAGGGGTGTGAATTCCGCCTCTGCAAATAGCCTTTTTTATAAGTAAATACACATACCAAATCTAACAAGAACAAAGCATGCAATTCACTAAAAGTATAGAGGCATTTAAGAAGGCACAAGAAATTATTCCCGGTGGAGTTAACTCTCCGGTCAGGGCATTTAAAAGCGTAAAACTAAATCCTGTTTTTATAAGCAAAGCCAAAGGGGCTTATGTTACCGATATTGACGGCAACCAATATATTGATTTCGTAGCTTCCTGGGGTCCTCTGATCTTTGGTCATGCCCATGATACCATTCTGGCTGCCATCAACGAAGCCGCTCAGAAAGGAACCAGCTATGGTGCGCCCACAGAATACGAAACCCGTATGGCAGAACTCATTGTTGAAATGGTTCCCTCCATTGAAAAGGTTCGTATGGTTAACTCAGGAACCGAAGCTACCATGAGTGCTATTAGATTAGCCCGTGGATTCACTAAAAGAGAATGCATAGTAAAGTTTGCCGGAAACTATCACGGTCATGGAGACAGCTTTTTGATTAAAGCCGGTTCGGGAGCTATCACACTGGGTCTGCCTGACAGCCCGGGGGTAACATCCAGCACTGCGAAAGATACTTTGATCGCTGAGTACAACAATCTGGAATCGGTGGAAGCTTTGTTTAGCGAAAAAGGAAATGAAATAGCCGCTATCATTGTAGAACCGGTTGCAGGTAATATGGGAGTTGTTCTTCCTTCCGAAGGATTTTTGCAGGGTTTGCGCGAGATAGCTACCAAATACGGTGCCTTGCTCATATTTGATGAGGTCATTACAGGCTTCAGACTGGCAAAAGGCGGTGCTCAGGAATACTATAATGTAATGCCCGATTTGACCACCTTGGGTAAAATTATTGGTGGCGGATTGCCGGTTGGCGCTTATGGCGGAAGAAAAGAGATTATGAATATGCTGGCACCTATAGGACCGGTTTATCAGGCAGGAACTTTATCGGGGAATCCATTGGCTATGGCTGCCGGAATTGCCATGTTGACGTTGATAAAAGAAACTCCTGATTTTTATGCTGAGTTGGAAAGAAAAGCCGCAAAACTCGAAAAAGGAATTCTGGCTAACATGGAACAAACGGGTGTGAAAGGATTGATCAACAGAGTTGGCTCTATGATGACTTTTTTCTTTACCAACGAAACACAGATTACATCCTTTGATGAAGCCATGAAGTCGGACAGTGAGAAGTATGCAAGGTTCTTCAAAATGTCGCTGGAAAGTGGAATCTATCTGGCACCCTCTCAATATGAGTGTTTGTTTGTTTCTTATGCTCATACGGATAAGGATATTGATACTATAATTGCTGCCAACTTAGAGGCGCTTAAAAATTTATAACAAATCACTTGATAAACTATGCCCTATGGGGCTACTTTCTAATAAAATAAAGACATGAACGAATCCATTTTTATAAAGACGCTGAAAGGGGAAAAGACTGAGAGACCACCTGTATGGTTTATGCGTCAGGCCGGAAGGGTGTTGCCATCATACATGGCAATGCGTGAGAAGAATACTTTTTCTGAATTGATGAGGTCTCCCGAACTGGCAGCCAAAGTGACTTTGCTTCCGGTGTACGACCTGGGAGTAGATGCAGCCATACTTTTCTCGGATATTTTAGTCATTCCTGAAGCTTTGGGAATGGAACTCACATTTACAGATTCAGGACCGAGATTTGGTGTGGCGCTTAAGGATGTGGCTGATCCCATGAGCATGCTGAAACCGGATGCTTCGAAACTCAATTATATTTATGATGTTATAGACGAAATCCATAGGACCAAACCTCAGGGAACTCCTCTGATAGGTTTTTGCGGAGCGCCTTTTACAACATTGTGTTATATGATGCAGGGTTTGGGAACCAATCATACCTTTCCGGATGCGGTGGCTTTGTTGTATAAAGACAAGGTGTTGGCTCATAAACTTCTCAGTGCCATTACAGAACTTTCCATAGAATATGCCACCACACAGGCAAAACATGGCCTGGCTGCTTTCCAGATTTTCGAGACCCATGCCGGTTTGATACCGTCTGATCTGTATTTCGAGATGGTGATGCCTTATGTGAGAAAGATCTCTGCTGCAGTTATGCAAACAGGAACTCCTGTGATTTTCCTTCCAAAAGGTTTGGGATATGGAGTAGTGCATATCAATCCTGAGGATACGGATTTCTTAAGTGTGGATTGGCAAATGCCTCTGATTGAAGCCCGCGAACTGGTTCATCATGATATTGGATTACAGGGGAACCTGGACCCTCGTTTGCTTTTGGCTGATAAAGATACCATTCTGCAAAGGTTGGAGAATTATAAGTTCTATGGTACAGAATATCAAGACTGGATATTCAATCTGGGGCATGGGTTTATACCCGGTATTCCTTTTGAGAATGCCAAACTGGTGGTTGATTGGGTGAAACAGACGGACTGGAAAAGGATTTAACATAGACGAGGATACAAAGGGATGAATATCAACAGCGATTTTTTAGATAAGCATAATGTTTCAGGGCCGAGGTATACCAGCTATCCTCCGGCCAATTTTTTTCATACAAAGTTTACAACTGAAGATTATGTAAAGCAGTTAATAGCTTCCAACACCCAGCATCCTGAAAATATCTCCCTTTATGTTCATATTCCTTTCTGCCCGCAACGTTGCCATTTCTGCGGCTGCAATACCGATGCAGGACAAAAGAAATCGGTGGTGGAGAGGTACATCAATGCCGTGATTCAGGAAATAGAGACTGTTTCATCCCATCTGGATACCAAAAACCGTAAGGTAACACAAATACACTGGGGTGGAGGTACTCCCAATGCCATTGCCATGAGTTTCATCGAAAAAATCATGAATGCCATCAGGGAGAAATTCATTATTGATGAAAATGCAGAAATAGCCATCGAATGCAGCCCTGCTTACCTTGAATTTTCGCATATTGACCAATTGGCTGCCATGGGATTCAACCGTATGAGTCTGGGGATTCAGGATTTCAGAGAAGATGTTCTTGCCGCTGTCAACCGTCAGGGGCCAAGGCATCCGGTGAAAGAACTTGTGGATTATCTCCGGACAAAAGGATTCAATGGAATTAATCTTGACTTTATTTACGGACTGCCACTTCAAACCGTGGAAAGCTTGCAGGGTACCATACAAAAGGCGATTGAAATCAAGCCTGACCGTATTGTTACTTTTTCATACGCCCATGTCCCCTGGGTGAAAGAAGAACAAAAGAAACTGGAAAAGATAGGCTTGCCCGCTCCCAACGAAAAAATGGAAATGCTCATCAACAATATCAAACAATTGGTTGGTGCAGGTTATGTCGCCATAGGTATTGACCATTTTGCACATCCCGATGACAAGCTGGCAAAGGCATTTAAAAACAAACAACTGCACCGCAACTTCCAGGGATATTGTACGCTGGAAACTACCGGTCAGGTGTATGGCTTTGGCGCTTCTTCCATAAGCCAGTTGTGGGGTGCTTATGCCCAGAATCATAAAACCATTCATCAGTATATGGAGGCCATAGAAAATACAGGCTTTGCCATAGAACGTGGATATACCATGAATATTAACCAGCAGATTGTTCGTTCGGTGATCAATAGCATCATGTGCAACGGAATACTGCTTTTTGATGAAATTGCTGCTGAATTCGGCATGACCGCCGATGAGATTAAGGCTATTGTTCATTACGACAGAAGCAAACTGAACGGTTTTGAAGAGGATAAACTTATTACCGTGAGTGAGGAAGGCGTAAAGTTGAGCGAAGCCGGATTTATGATTGCCCGCAATATTGCCATGGCTTTTGACCCCGACCTGAAACAGGGGGAAGCCATTTATTCCAAAACGGTATGACAGGAGTTTTACTGATAAACATGGGAGGGGCTAATTCTCCGAAAGAACTGAAAGTGTTTTTGGCGCGCATGTTCAAGGACCCTTTTATACTTCCTTTCGGAAAGTTGGGAAGAAACCTGCTTTCCTTTATTATCAGCAATACGCGATATAAAAAGTCCTGGAAAAAATATCTTGCCATAGGTGGTTCTCCCATAATTGATGCTACCGTGAAAACACAAAAAGCCTTGCAGGAAAGGCTGGGAGAGAATTACAAAGTAAAGATAGCCTTTTCATATTCTTCACCCTTGATAAAGGATTCTATACAAGCATTCAGAAACGAAGGGATACATCAACTGACCATCATTCCGCTATACCCTCAGGCTAGTTTTTCTACTACCGATAGTGTGCAAAGCGATGTAAACGCTGCCATTTCAGATGTAAACAATATTACAATTAATTTTACCCGGGAATTTTATGATCACCCTGACTTTGTGAATTTCTGGGTGAAACTGATAAAAGACCATATCCATCAAAACCATAGTGCAGAGCCTTTATTGCTCTTTAGTGCTCATTCCATCCCCAAAGCTTTGGTAGATAAAGGGGATACTTATCCTCAGGCTATTGAGGGCAGTGCCAAAGCCATTGCGGAAAGTCTGGGTTACCAATGGAAGGTGGCCTATCAGTCGGGAATGAAACGAAGCGAATGGATTGGGCCGGATGTCAATGCCGTTTTACATGATCTGGCTGTAAAAAATGTCTCTGATATCATCATCATCCCCATCAGCTTTGTCAATGAGAATCTCGAAACACTCTATGATATCGATCAGCAAATCATTCCGGCTGCGAAAGACATTCCGGGAATTAAAAATATCAGCCGGGTAACGATCCCTGTGGCAGACCCGGAGTTTATAAACTTATTATGCAGGCTAGTACAAGCCAACTAAAATGAAAGACGCAATTATAATCGGTGCCGGCATTACCGGACTTGCCACGGCTCATCACCTGAAAAAGAGTGGTAAGGATTTTTTGGTTTTGGAGCAATCGGATCAGGTGGGCGGTGTGATAAAATCTGTGAAAGAGAATGGATACATCTACGAAGAAGGTCCAAATTCCGGTGTTATTGGAAACGTAGAAGTGATCAGGTTGTTTGAAGACCTGAAGGGAGATTGCGAACTGGAAGAAGCCAATGACAATGTGAAGAAGCGTCTGATTTTAAAAAACGGAGCCTGGCATGCGCTGCCATCCGGATTGGGAGCGGCCATTAATACCCCCTTGTTTACTTTGAGTGATAAATTCAGGGTGTTGGGCGAACCTTTCCGTTCGCCGGGAAAAAATCCTCATGAAACCCTGGCCGAACTGGTGAAACGTCGTTTGGGAAAGAGCTTCCTCGATTATGCCATCGACCCGTTTATCATTGGAGTGTATGCGGGTGATCCTAATCGTCTGGTGCCCAAATATGCTCTGCCAAAACTCTATAATCTGGAGCAGGACTATGGCAGTTTTATAGGTGGTTCTATCAAAAAAGGACGTATAAAAAAGACAGAAGAAGAAAAGAAAGTAACCCGCGGGGTTTTCTCTGTCAAAGGCGGATTGGCAGCATTGATCAATGCTATTTATAAGAGAATAGGGGAGGAAACAGTTTTGCTTTCCTGCAAGAATATTAGTGTTCAACCATTCGGGAAGTTTTTCAAGGTCACTTTTACCGATAGGGAAGGAAAATCGACAGAGGTTGAAACCAGAAAAGTGGTTTCCACAGCCGGGGCCTACAATCTGGATGGCTTAGCGCCCTTTGTTGACAAGGACCTTGTGGCAAAGATCAAGGCCCTGCATTATACCAAAGTGATTGAGGTGGTTTTGGGATTTGATAAGTGGGAAGGAATAAAGCTGGACGCATTTGGCGGACTCATACCCTTCAAAGAAAAACGCGATCTGTTGGGGGTGTTGTTTATGTCGGCCCTTTTCAACGATAGGTCACCCAAAGACGGCGCTTTATTCTCTATCTTCATGGGGGGAGTGCGCAGGCCCGAAATTTACCCTTTGACAGATGACAAGATTAAAGAAATCCTCAAGCGTGAAGTCTGCGATCTCATGCAAATAAAGGAATTCAATCCCGACTTGCTAAAGATCATTCGCCATGAGTGGGCCATTCCCCAATATGAAGCCGATAGTGGAGAGCGTTTCGAAGCGGTGGCAGCCATAGAAAAACAATATCCCGGATTGATAATAGGAGGGAACCTCAGAAATGGCATTGGTATGGCCGATCGTATTCAGCAGGCACGCATGCTGGCTGATGCAGTTTCTATCGATGAGAACAGTTAAAATCCTAACCTGACTTAAAATTACAAATTCAATCCGCCGGTAGGCGGACAAATAACAAATAAAATCAAAAAAAATGAAAAAATCCAAAATCCAAAACGGTTTGAAATTTTTGAAATTTCTATTTTGTAATTTATTTGTAATTTGTAATTTGTATTTTGTTATTTGCCCGCCTGCCGGTAGGCACGTTATTTAAAAATCTGTCAAAAAAAGCATCAAATTCGAAGATAAAATATTATGGTATACTTGAGTGTAATAAGCGCCTATTCCCTGATCAAATTGTTCCACACCTTTGTCAGTGCAACCTTTTTGCTTATTGCCATTTGGCTTTTCATAAGGTCGATCAACGGGCTTATAAAAGATAAACCTTTTAAACGTCTGGATAAATACCTGTCATTTGGTTTTATCATCAGTTTATACCTGCAGTTTATTTTCGGACTCATACTTTTCTCCAACCTGCTTTCAGGCATGGGCTACAGCTATATCAGTGCCGACCTTACCACTAAAATGGTTTCCAAAAGACTGTGGCCGGTAGAGCACATTGTGCTGATGATTTTCGCCCTGGTCATCGCCAATCTGGGTTTGATAATCTCCCTGAATACCAAATCAGACAAAGGCAAACGTAAGAACATCCTCATCTATTATTCTTTCGCGCTTTGTTTGATATTGTTTTCGCTTTTCGCGATTTATTTTTTGTAGACTTCTTTTTTACTTGCCGCATTCCCGAAAATTTCATGACTGGCGGAGGTTAATCCGGTCGTTATTTTATTTTCTGTAAGCAAATAAGAATTTAATTTTCAGATTAATATGTTAATGGTTTTGGCTTCCCGTGTAATGACTAGCGCAGTCATTATAATGTAAGCGGCAGTCGTTATCAAGTAAGCGGCAACCTTAATCAAGTAAGCGGCAGCCTTAATCAAGTAAGCGGCAACCTTAATCAAGTAAGCGGCAGCCTTAATCAAGTAAGCGGCAGCCTTAATAAAGTATGCGGCAGTCTTAATCAAGTATGCGGCAGTCTTAATCAAGTATGCGGTAGCCTTAATCAAGTATGCGGTAGCCTTAATCAAGTATGCGGCAGCCTTAATCAAGTAAGTTGCAGCCTTTATAACGACTGCCGCAGGAATAACTTTTCAAGACT
Organism: uncultured Bacteroidales bacterium; assembly: GCA_964599365.1. Lineage (GTDB taxonomy): Bacteria > Bacteroidota > Bacteroidia > Bacteroidales > CAIWKO01 > CAIWKO01. Next base: position 5,887 of record CAZRFL010000076.1, on the reverse strand, counting down.
CAATCGATTGAAATATTGACTTAGTAATTTATTATTAAGCGGATTGCATCAATATTCTACCCTCAGATATTACAAAATCTCTATTAAGGAGTCTGGTTTAAATTCAGTAACTTCTCCAAATAATGAAATTGGATGTTGTAGATCTTTTTGATTTCCTCCACTTCCGCCAGAATGCCCGGGTCGGGAGCAGTTACCGCTTTCTTTTTGATGCCAACAATCAGAAGGTTCTTGGGGGTATGTTCGCCCGAAATAAATTCAAAGACTTTGGTTTTATACCCATAAGCTTCCAGTATCATGGCCCGGATGGCATCCGTAATCATTTCTGCCTGACGTTCGGCCAGGATTCCGAAACGGGTGATTTGTTTCAGCACATTCTGAGGGTCTAGCTGCTGACGAATTTGTTTGTGACAACAGGGGGCACAGATAATCACGCTTGCTTTTTGCTGTATGCCGCGGTAAATGGCATCATCTGTAGCCGTATCGCAGGCATGAAGGGCAATCAGCACATCCGTTTTATCAATAGGTGTATCCTGAATGTTCCCTGTTTTGAAATGAAGATGTTTAAATCCTGCTTTCAGGGCAATGGCATTCGTCGTGTCAACCAGTTGTGGCCTCGATTCTATGCCGGTAACTTCCGCATGCTGTTTCAGCGTATTTATAAGGTAATCGTATAAGGCGAAAGTAAGATATCCTTTTCCCGAGCCCATATCCACAATAGAAAAGTTGTCAGGTAAATCCACCGATTTGATAATTCCATCCAGAATTTCGACGTATTTGTCAATTTGACGGTATTTATCCTCCATGTTATTTCTGATCTTGCCTTCCATATTGGTTATGCCCAGTTCGCTCAGATACACATTGTCTTTTATCGCAATAAATCGTTTTTTACTATTATCATGGCCCAAATCAGGTGTTTCAACAGCGCTGATTGCTTTTCGGCTTATCCTCACTTCGTTTTTCTTATTAATAATCAGAAAAAGATTTTCTGAAGTCGTGAAAATATCAGCCTGAAAGAAATCCTTAGTCAGCATCTCTTCAACCAGTTTAATGGCTGTGCTGAAATCATGATTTTTGGTGATATCTTTGGTGTTATGCCTGTAAACAAAAGAAATTTTGAGTTCGTTCTTTAGCATGACCAACCTGCCGCTAACAGTTTTAAGATCGCTGGTTTTATTGCGTTTATTGCTGATAATAATTCTGATAAACTGTTTATTCCGGAAATTGTGCGACAGGAAATCAATAAACTCTGATAAGGGATTCGTGGCCATTTTGTGCTTTAAATTAATCAATTCTTTTCAAAGGTAATCTTTTCTATAAGAATCATTTCTTTTTGTTCCAAGATATGAATAGAAAAAAAACCTTAGAATAATCATCTTTATTGGCAGAATTTCCATACTTTTATTCTGTCAAACCATTAATTGCGGATAAGGTCATGAGAGATGAATTATTTTATGGTTTTGTGACATGATTTTAAATGGGAGGATGTAATATGGATTTTAATGAAAATAAGCAATTTAAAGTTCTTGTAGTTGACGATAATCCTGTGAACATACAAGTTCTTGGGAATTTACTACGTAAAGCGGAATATATTATTGGTTATGCTACCAATGGGCTGCAGGCTTTGGATCTCTTGGAGGGCGATGACGACTATGATCTGGTTTTGCTTGACGTGGATATGCCTGTTATGGATGGTTATGAAGCCTGCCGAATTATCAGAAGTATAGATAAACTGAAGAATATCCCGATAGTTTTTCTTACGGCCTATCGTGAAATTGAGAGTATAATTAAGGGTCTTGAATTTGGCGCACAGGATTATATTACCAAGCCTTATAACCCTAAAGAGCTGCTGATAAGGGTCGATACCCATCTTCAACTAAAACATAAGTCAGATATGGTTCGGCAAATGAATCAGATTTTGGAAGAGAAGGTGGAAGAACGCACCAAAAAACTTAAAGAAGCTAATGAGAAACTTGCTGTTTTGGATAACACCAAAAATGATTTTCTGGCATTGATTTCTCATGAAATGAGAACTCCACTAAGTGGTATTGTTGGTTTTGCCAAGATATTGAAAGCAATGATACAGGATCCGGAGCAAAAGAAATTTGCAGAATATCTTGTCCAGTCTGCCGAAAGGCTCAATATGTTTTCGGAAATCGCTTTGCTAATAACCAAGCTAAAACTGCAGAGTTATGATTTCAAGATCGCCGAATACAATATAAAATCTCTTATTAATGCCGTTGTAAAAGGTTGCCTAGGACGTCTGGAAGCTAAGGATGTTAAATTATCCCAGAAATTTGAAACGGACCGGCTTAATATTGCTTTGGATGAGGCACTCATTATGTTCTCGGTAAAAGGCATTCTTGAAAATGCTATTCATTATGGTGTAAAAGGTGGTAGTGTCGAAATTATCGTAAGCAGGGAAGATGGTTTTCTGAAAATTGCTGTATCTGATGATGGTCCGGGATTTTCCAAAGAAGCATTGTCTAAGGTTTTTGATCTATTTGCTGCAGTCGACCTTCTTCACCATGCTGAAGGATATGGACTTTCGCTGGCTACCGTGAAAATAATTGCCGATCTGCACAAGGGAAAAGTAGAGGTCAGGAATCTTGCCAAAGGATCTGAAGTTTCCTTGTATATTCCTTTAGGGAAAAAGTAAAGGAATATTTTATTGTAATTTGTGATTTTGAAGAGAAAGCATTGGGTTGTTTTTTCTTTTGTGATTGGGAGTTAAATAAATTCTCTCAGAAAACTTTAAATAATTTAGTATCGAATATTTTCTTACTTTTGCAAACTGATAATCATACATCAGTCTGTTCAGTAGAACAGTAATACCCTTATAATTAAACACCCTTTTAATGGCCCAATCGCAAGACACCTTTAACAAAAAAGAAAAAGAAAAAAAACGTTTAAAAAAACGACAAGACAAGCAGGCAAAAAAAGAAGAACGTAAATCCAACCCTTCTGGTGGCGGCCTCGACAGCATGATTGCTTATGTGGATGAATTCGGAAACCTTACCGATATTCCACAAGATCCCACAAAAAAAGCAAAAGTAAGTTTAGCTGATATTGAGATCAGCGTTCGTAAAAAAGAAGAAGATGATACTCCTGCCGTAAGGACCGGTAGAGTTGAATTCTATAACGATGCAAAAGGTTTTGGGTTTATTAAAGAAAACGATAGCCAGGAGAAGTACTTTGTTCACGCCAGTGGACTGGAACAGGCTATTAAAGAAGGCGACCTGGTTAGTTTCGAATTGCAGCGCGGTATGAAAGGCATGAATGCCTTCAATGTAAAGAAAGTTTAAATTTTTGAAACCGAAGAATATTTCGGTACTTCTTAATTCCTCAACTTAATTTCTATCAGTTTTATAATGTCCGGCAAAAACTCCGGACCTGCTACTTCTATTCTGAACCCTCTTCCTTCAGCATACACTTTAGCGCTCTCAATAATGCTGATGATCTTTGAAGAGATAATACTGGCAAAAGCTTCATCCGTAGATTTTTTCCCGAATACCATGGAAACCAAAAATATTTTGTCTCCCGGAGTCAAATAAACAATAACTCTTTTGGAATCTTTGATCCTTAAGCTCCATCCAAACGATTTACCATAGTTCCATACTTCTTCTGCACCATGATGATGCTTCTTAACAAAGTCAATAATGTTTTGCCAGACGAAAAACCTTTCACCAAGAGCTTGTGCCAACATTTCTGCTGTGGGCTGTGTTGATTTATCCTCAAATATACTTAAAGCCATATTAATGGATTTGATGATGTAAAACTATGAAAAATCAGAAATCATCGCAGAGTTTGTCGTGAAAATAATTCTTACCCAAATTAATAAATTGTAGTTAATTGAAAAATGTTGATAAGAATCATGGGGGTATAGAGTAAAAAATATAGTAAAAAATTAGCTCACCCCCTTAAATTGGGATACATTTGTCGAAAAATAGCAAAATATGACAACCTTTCGTAAAAATGCCCTCGACAAGGCAATGAATCGTCCCCTCGAAAACAAATCCCCCAATAGCGGAAAGATCTCTGAAATTTTTGGTCAGAATGTATTTGGCCTCGAAGCCATGCGCGAGCACCTGCCATTCGAAGTGGTGGAGAATATCAAACGCAGTATGGAAACCGGCAGTGGTTTCGATAAACGCATCGCTGATCTTGTAGCTTCAGGCATGAAAGCCTGGGCCATTTCGAAAGGAGTCACGCATTATACTCACTGGTTTCAGCCATTGAACGGAGCCACTGCCGAAAAACACGATGCTTTCTTCACCCCGGTAGAGTCCTTAAAAGCAGTGGAAAGATTCGAAGGCCGTAACCTCATTCAGCAGGAACCCGACGCTTCCAGTTTCCCGACAGGGGGTATACGCAATACCTTCGAAGCCCGTGGATATTCTGCATGGGATCCTACTTCACCCGCATTTATTGTGGATGGCACTCTCTGTATCCCCACCATCTTTGTTTCTTACACCGGCGAGTCTCTCGATTTCAAATCTCCTTTGCTCAAAGCCATCAATGCTTTGGATAAGGCAGCCGTGGATATCTGCGAATGGTTCGATAAAAGCATTACCAAAGTGTATCCCACTTTGGGTTGGGAGCAGGAATATTTCCTGGTTGACGAAGCTCTCTTCAATGCCCGCCCCGATCTAGTGCTGACAGGCAGAACATTATTCGGTCACGCCGCAGCCAAAGATCAGCAGTTGTAGGATCATTATTTCGGTTCCATTCCCGAAAGGGCCTCGGCATACATGAAGGATTTCGAGATCGAAGCATGGAAGCTGGGCATCCCAGTCAAGACTCGCCACAATGAAGTAGCACCAAATCAGTTTGAGTTGGCCCCTGTTTTCGAGGAGGTAAATATTGCCATCGACCACAACCAGCTTATCATGGACATCATGGCCCGCACCGCCCGCAAACATCATTTCCGGGTTTTGTTTCATGAAAAACCTTTTGCCGGCATCAATGGTTCAGGCAAACACAACAACTGGTCGCTGGCAACCAATACTGGAAAGAATCTGCTGAGTCCCGGCAAAACTCCCAAGTCCAATCTGATGTTCCTGTCTTTTTTTGTGAACATCATCAAAGCCGTTTACGATCATGCCGACCTGCTCCGTGCTTCTATTGCCACGGCCGGAAACGACCATCGTTTGGGTGCCAACGAAGCACCTCCCGCCATCATTTCCATATTTATAGGTGAGCATCTGACCCGCGTTCTGGAAGATATTGAGAAAAAAGTCCACAAACAGAAAATGACTCCCGACGAAAAAACCGACCTCAAGCTCAATATTGGCAAGATACCCCAAATCATCCTCGACAATACCGACCGCAACCGTACTTCTCCCTTTGCTTTCACGGGCGACAAATTTGAATTCCGCGCCGTGGGTTCTTCGGCCAATTGTTCTCCATCCATGATAGTACTGAATACCATTGTAGCAAATCAATTGATTCAATTCAAAAAGGATGTCGAAAAGCAGATACAGGGACATGACGAAAAGCGCGACGAAGCCATCTTTAAAGTACTTCGCGATTATGTGATTAGTTCAAAGAATATCCTTTTCGAAGGCAATGGCTACAGCGAAGAATGGATTGCCGAAGCCGCCAAACGCGGCTTATCTAACCTGCGCGAAACCCCCGTGGCTCTCGAAGCCTATAGGTCCGAAAAAACCATCAAACTATTCGGAGCCATGGGCGTTTTGTCGGACCGCGAACTGGAATCCCGTTATCATGTCAAACACGAGATGTATACTAAGATGGTTCAGATCGAAGCCCGCGTTTTGGGCGACCTGGCCCTCAACCATATTATTCCTACGGCCATCAAGTACCAGAATATGCTCATCGAAAATGTCAACGGCCTGAAGAACATCATGCCCGACAAAGAGTTTCTGCA
>CAZRFL010000075.1:9053-20306 GCA_964599365.1 uncultured Bacteroidales bacterium | reverse complement strand
AATGTTCTCAGCATTGATAAACTCTTTGCTATCGTTACCTTGTTGTTTCCTCTGGCGTACATCCATTTCTCATAATTGTTCACCATCGTTTCATTGACCTGGTTAAAACCAATGGGATCTTTAAATTGGAGGATCTTTGTAACTTGTGTTTTATATGTCTTGTAAGTTTCTTTCGATATTTTATATCTTATCGATTCAATATACTTCAAAATGTACTCGGTAAAACTATCACAAGATATCCCTGCAGTAAATCTTTCGGCAAAATCAATGATGCTTATATTTTCATCATTATACAAACAATCTTTATAAATCTTCTGAACGCGATTTTTATAAACAAGTAATTCTTTTTGTTTATCCGGGAACGCCTTTCTGATTTCCTGTTTCTTGGGGTCCCAATATTTTTTATCGACACTTTGGTTAATTGAAATGTCCTTTTTTTTCTGTTTCTGAGTTAATCTCAGGTTAATAGGGCATTCCCCATTTTTTTTTGTGAAGTCAATTCGTAAAATAAAACCGAAATTAATTTTTTCCATTTTTTTGTTTTTAATGATTCTCTAGTCATTCGTTTTCAAATTTACGTCTTTTCATTGTGAATTAATTGTGAATTAATTTAATAAAAAAACGGGATTTTTATTCAAAATCCCGTTTTTTTTCTCTTGGTAAGTGAAAGATTTACAATGTTTTCTCTAAATCTTCAACATTCTGGGCGGAGAAAGGGGGATTCGAACCCCCGGAGGTGTTACCCTCAACGGTTTTCAAGACCGCCGCAATCGACCGCTCTGCCATCTCTCCGCGACAAAAGTAATACTTTTTTTTATTTTGCAAACGAATTTTCTTCCAAAACTGACCGTTAACTTGACCAAACCTACCGTTAACTTAATTAATGAAAATTAAAGGGTCGTAATTGAACATTTTGACTAAATCCTTTGTATCTTTGCTTTTCAGCAAAATACCCAATTATGAAAAGAATAGCTACCATTTTAGGAGTATCGTTTTTACTGTTAAGTAGTTTTACTGTGCAGGCTAAACGTATGCAGGCATTCATGTCGTATTCAACATTCATGTCACCTTCTGACGGTCCTTATATTGAGACTTACATGATAGTGGCAGGTAACACAGTACAATTTATCAAGAATCAAAATAACAAATTTCAAAGTACGATTGAGATCACTTTGATCTTTAAAAAAGATTCTGTTATCAAAGATTTCAAGAAGTATAATCTCCTGAGTCCTGAGGTTGATGATACTAACAACATTAACTTCAATTTCATTGATCAGCAACGTTTTCTATTACCAAATGGCACCTATGACGTTGAATTCATTATTGCGGATAAGAATTCCACTTCGATACCCTTTAAAATAAACGAAACCATTGATGTGACCTACCCTGACAACAAAATAAATATCTCAGAAATCGAGTTGGTAGACACTTACAAAAAGACTGAAAAAGCCAATATCCTCACCAAAAGTGATTTCGATCTTGTTCCTTATATACTTTATTATTATCCCGAAAAAGTAAACAAGCTCACTTACTATGCTGAGATATACAATACTGAAAAGATACTTGGAAAAGACGAGAAATTCTTGTTGAGCTGCTATATAGAAGTGAATGAGAACAAAAAACTGGTCGATCAGTTTATTAAAGTAAAGAAGGAAACCGCAAAAAATGTGGTTGTCGTATTCAATGAATTCGACCTTACTGAGCTGCCAACAGGTAATTTTAATCTGGTGATAGAGGTCAGAGATAAAATGAATAAGCAGATCGCTGTTCGGAAAACCTATTTTGAGCGCGACAACTCAAAGGTTCAGGCTCAAATGAAAGAAATAGAAACAGTAGTTACGGAGCATTCCTTTGTCGAGATGTATACCAATAAGGACACTTTGGCAGAATACATACGCTGTTTGCATCCTATTTCAAGCGAGAATGAGATTATTTTTGCCAAAAATCAAATTGGCCACAATGACTTGGCTTCCATGCAAAAATATTTCCTGGCCTTTTGGCAGGCACGTGATGCGGTTAATCCCGGTAAAGCCTGGGGCAAGTACTTGATCGAAGTACAAAAAGTAAATAATGAATTTGGAACCAAGATCAAAAAAGGATACGAAACCGACCGCGGACGAGTATATTTGGATTATGGCGAACCCAATTCTATAAACAAGAGCTATTACGAGCCCAGTGCCTATCCTTATGAAGTTTGGCATTATTACACCTGTAAAAACCAAAAGAATAAAAAATTCGTTTTTTATAATCCCGACATGGTTACAAATGATTTTATTCTCATTCATTCGGATGCCACAGGCGAGATCAATGATTATAAGTGGCAGCAGAAATTGTACGGACGCAACAATGTTACCAACGATATAGACAGTGATGGTGTAAGAGATCATTTTGGGCGTAAAAGCAACGAAATATATAACAATCCCTGATAGCACCTGATACAGTTCGAAGAAGGTTTTATACTTACCGTAATTACCAGCATTCGCTAAAAAGGCTTATCTTTGAAAAAAATAAACCTTTTAGCTGGGAATAATTTAATACTATTTATTTTTTGAAAGTTGCAGTCGTAATTCTAAACTGGAACGGTAAAAAGTTCCTCGAGCAGTTTCTCCCTTCTGTCATACAATACAGCAGCGAGGTAGCTGAAATTGTGGTTGCCGACAACGCATCCACTGACGAATCTGTCAGCTTTATTAAAAAACATTTTCCTGAAGTCACTCTTATCATTAATGAATCTAACGGAGGTTTTTCAAAAGGTTATAACGATGCCTTAAAAAAGGTAGATGCTGAATATTACGTCCTGCTGAACTCGGATATTGAAGTTACAGAAAACTGGATAGAACCGGTTATTCAACTCATGGATTCAGATCCAACGATAGCTGCTTGTCAACCAAAGTTACTTTCCTTTCACGAGAAGAATAAATTCGAATATGCCGGTGCAGCCGGTGGTTATATTGATAAATTCGGATATCCATTTTGCCGTGGCCGAATGTTCCTCTCGCTGGAAGAGGATCAGGGACAGTATGACGACACCAAAGAAATATTCTGGGCTACCGGTGCCTGTATGTTCGTAAGGGCTTCTTATTATCATACCTATGGTGGATTGGACGAAGACTTTTTCGCCCACATGGAAGAGATAGACTTTTGCTGGCGTATGCGTAATTTTGGCTATAAAATTATGTATTGCCCTGAGTCCAAAGTGTACCATATAGGGGGCGGAACCTTACCCAAAAGCTCGGCGCGAAAGACCTACCTGAATTTCAGAAACAACTTTACCCTTTTATATAAAAACCTCCCAAAAGACAGAGTCATTCCTGTTTTTACGGTAAGGTTGATATTGGATGGTATTGCAGCCTTTAAATTTTTGGCAGAAGGCGGATTCCGCGATTTTATTGCGGTTACGCGTGCTCATTTCTCATTCTATAGAAATTATAGAGCCATAAGAAGGAAACGGATACTTCAGAAGCAAAATCCTTTGACCCTAATCTATAAAGGAAGTATTGTTACTGACTATTATCTTGGCAAGAAAAAGAAGTTCTCAGAACTCGATCAAAATAAATTTTAATTCCTCTTACAAAGACAATTTCTGCAGAGGCTTGAAAGGAAGGTTGCGAATATCATATTGCAATCCCGATATCAGCAATTGAAAACCTAGTATGGTAGGTAAAGCTGCGAGCATAACTGTTCCGCTAGTAGCAGGGATATGGGTTGTGATACTGTGAATCCAGTGATACAGTCCTTCTATTACACCAAAAACAAAAAACAGGGTTCCAAAAATAAGCTCTATGGTACCTGCATTGAAGTCGCGGAGAAAGTAATTGTAGAAGATACGTTTAAAATACCTGTTGATATACTTGGGAGGAAACTGAAACAAAACCCTTGATATCTTTAGTCCTGATTTTTCATTCTCGTACTTGGCGTACATGGGAAAATCGTAGACTACAGCCCTGAGGGTACCCAATCGGAACAGCATATCACTTTCGAAGAAATAGGTATCGGCAATTTTATCCAGTTCAAGCATACCGAGCGCAGTGCGGTGAATGGCAGTAAATCCGTTGGTCGGATCCATGATATTCCAGTAACCGTTGACGAATTTATTAATAATGGAAAGCATGCTGTTTCCGAACACTCGTACACCGGGCATTTTCGATAAGGAAGAAAGGCTGAAGAAACGGTTGCCTTTCACATAATCGGCTTCGCCTATAAGAATGGGGTGAATGAGTTGAGGGATCAGACTGGCATCCATTTGCCCGTCTCCATCGATTTTGATAACAATTTCGCATTTATCGGCCAAAGCTTTTCTATAACCAGTTTTAACAGCCCCGCCCACTCCTTTGTTCTTTTCATGGAACAGCACCTCTACCCTAGCGTCACTGCAGTTTTGTTGCACAAACACGCCTGATTCCTCAGGGCATTTATCATCCACAACATATATTTTGCTGACTTCGGGACCTATACCCGAAATCACTTCGAGAATACTTCCCTTAACACGGTAGGTAGGAATAACAACGGCTATCATTTCCACCATTTTATGATTTTAAACACATAACAAGGCCCTGTCTTCTCATCCCCTATCACCTTTTCCAACTTGAACTTGTCGGGATTCTTTTGAATGATGGGGAATATGATTTGCACCGAAGAAGAAGTAAAGGTGTCGAGGATTAGATAATCGGTGTTGGCTTTGGCAAACTGATCCAGTTTGTATTTTTCGTATTCCTCCATGGTAACCTTCTTTTCTATCATACGGTTATCGGTCAGGGAGAAGTTTTTGTATCCCCTTAACCCGTCGCTGAAGATATAAAAGATACGTTCCTTACGACTGGCCACTATGGCATCCTTTGGCAGGTTGTCTTTTGCCCAGACAGCGCAATCCAAAAATGCTTTGTAGGGAGGTTCATAGAGGGTTGCCTTGGCTGAACGCTGAACATTGAAGGCATCGCCGATGAATGAATTCCCCAAAAGGAAACAGAATACTATCAACCCAAAAGTTTTAGCGAATTCCATTTTCTTATCCACCAAACCTACCAGAGATTTGATGCCGAGATAGAGGAAATAAATGAGGAAAGGCGTGAAAACGATAAGATAACGGGAAACCACCAGAGGCTGGGTAGCCACATTACCTACCATCAACACAATGATGACAAACAGGGTATAAAAGCCTATCAGTTGTTTTTTGAAGAGGCTAAATATCAATCCAACGAAAGTTATGAGGAAAATAAGTGCCCAAAGAATGTTGACCGGTTGTAAATACTGAGCAGAGCCCTCAGGACCTTTTGCGACTTCGATACGTGCCAGTTTTCCGCAGAAGATATTTTGTGACAACACATCCCAAACCAATCCGAAGTTCTTGCTGAACTGAGCCCAGAGACTCATCTTGGCAAGAGATTCAGCCTGAGAGGCACCTCCCAGAGAGCGTGTCCACATCTGATAGATGACAACGAAAACGAATATCAGGGCAGAGATCAGAATAAATTTCTTAAAAGCAAGGTCCTTATAAAAAGGCATGGTCTTCTGTTTGATGTTCTGCCAGATGTTTGACTTCACGAAGAAATATACCACAGCAGCGACTACAAAACCAATGCCGATGGCACGGGTCATATAAGTCATAAAAATTGCCAGAGCGGCAGTGATCAGCAGAAACCAGTTGATCTTTTCGCTTTCCTCAAACTTCAGGCAAAGGAACAATGCCAGCAAGGACCAGAAAATGTAGGGAATTTCGGTCATGATGATGCTGGAAAACGAAACAATGTAAGGATGAGTGGCAAAAAGTATGGTAATTATAATAGCAAACAAAGTGCCTTCCATCTTGCGAAACAAAAGGAAACTCATAACCACAGAACCTGCCATGATAAAATAGATCAGAACTTCCATGGGGACATAATTCATTCCCCAGATAAGATAAAAAGGTATCAGCATTATGGGCAAACCCAGGGCACCTTCGGTATCGGGCCTCAGTTCGGGCATGTAGAGAAAATAGGGAGCCCCTTTATCCACGAGGGATTTGGCAGCTATCATGTAAGAGGCGTTGTCGTCCACATCTTCAAAAGCTTTGTTGAACGCAATGTAATGCAGAATCAGAATGGCCGCAAAACCCAGCAGGGTAAAGATGGTAGTCATTTTATCGTCGGACTTGCCTTTGATGAAGCGGAAAGCAAAGAAGCCGAAGATACCATAGATCACTGTGTATAAAAGCATCTGAAGCATGGGTATCCAGGAGGCCGATGATTTGATATAAGCATTGGTGAGTTCTTTGATAGAATAGAAATTGCTGAGAAACACCACATAGGAGATGGCCAGCAAAACAAAGAACAATATCAGGGGAACATTATTATCGGAAACGGGAATAGATTCTTTCTTTTTAGCAGTGGCAGGAGCTTTAACTGATTTCACATTCGTCTTCGGCGGGGCAGTTCTCTTACCGGGTTTATTTTCCATAGAGCTTATTTAAGTTTGGCAAAACAAAAATAATCAAAATACCCTTTTCAAAATGTTTAATTTTGCAATTAAAAATCTTGTCAATCATACCCAAAAGTTTCTATCAACGTCCTGATGTGGTTCTTATCGCCCAAGAGCTGCTGGGGAAAACTATTTTCAGTTGTTTCGACGGGAAACTGACAGGAGGCATCATCACCGAAACCGAGGCTTACGCAGGCGTCACCGACAAGGCCTCTCATGCCTATGGGGGCAGACGAAGCGAGCGTACAGAAATTATGTATCGCGAAGGAGGAACCGCCTATGTATATCTTTGCTACGGGGTTCATTCGCTGTTCAATATTGTGACCCATCAGAAGGATGTGCCTCATGCTGTTCTGATCAGAGGCATCTACCCTACCGACGGTTTGGACATCATGCTAGCCAGAACCGGTAAGGACCGCATAGACAAAAACTTTTGCGTGGGGCCGGGTAAGGTTTCCAAAGCTTTGGGCATACATTACTCCCATTCAGGCCTGGATCTGGGAGGCGAAATGATCTGGCTGGAAGACAAAAACATTACAGTGAAAGCTGACGAAATATATTCGGGCAAGCGCATTGGCGTTGACTACGCCGCAGAAGATGCACTGCTGCCCTACCGATTTATCTTTTCCAAATACCAAAAAATCAAATGACATACCCAAAAGTAATACTACGACATGGCAAAGATGAAGCCATCAAAAGATTTCATCAATGGATCTTTTCAGGAGCCATTCAAAAGATCGAGGGAAATACACCTGACGGATGCGTGGTAGAGGTGTTTTCGGCACGCAATGAGTTTCTGGGTATGGGCCATTATAACGATGGGTCCATTGCTGTTCGTATTTTTTCGTTCGAACAGACAGAGCCTGATAAGGATTTCTGGGTCAGCCGGCTGAAAGCCGCTTTGAACTATCGTGAGCACACAGGCATGAGCGATGGTTCTGTGACCAATGCCTACAGACTGGTGTTTGGCGAAGGGGACGGACTGCCCGGTCTCATCATTGATTTTTACAACGGAACCGCTGTGATACAATGCCATTCCTATGGTATGTTTCTGCATCATCAACTGATATCAGAAGCTTTGCAGGAAGTTTACGGCCGCGAATTGAAAGGGGTTTATCTGAAAAGCAAGGATAGTTTGCCTGATAAATTTAAGGAGGAAGTGACCGACGGTTATCTTTTCGGGCAAGCTGAAAACGAGAATATCATTACGGAACATGGCAACAAATTCTTAGTAGATTGGGAAACGGGGCAGAAAACAGGTTTCTTTCTGGATCAAAGGGAAAACCGCAGGATATTGTCGCAGTTCTGTAAAGGGAAAAGTGTGCTGAATACCTTTTGTTATACGGGAGGTTTTTCGGTGTACGCTTTGCAGGCCGGAGCCACGCTGGTGCATTCGGTGGATTCTTCGGCAAGAGCCATGGAACTTACGGATAAGAATGTTTTGCTGAATGGTTTCAAAGGCGATGAGCATCAATCGTTCAAATCGGATGTGATGGACTTTTTATATCATACCGAAAACTCTTATGATGTGATAGTGCTGGACCCTCCGGCCTATGCCAAGCATCTGAAGACGCGGCATAAGGCCATGCAGGGATATAGAAGGCTGAACGAAACGGCCATCAGTAAGATAAAAAGCGGTGGCATACTGTTTACTTTTTCGTGTTCGCAGGTGGTGGATAGTAATTTGTTCCGCTCGACAGTGATAGCCGCTGCTATTCAGTGCAAAAGAAATGTGCGCATAGTGGCCCAGTTGTCGCAGCCGGCCGATCATCCTATCAATGCGTTTCATCCGGAGAGTGAGTATTTGAAGGGGTTGGTGCTTTTTGTTGAATAAAAACAGAAGTCAGAATTCAGAATTTAGAAGTCAGAATTAGTAAAGAAGAAAATGAAAGTTTCGTCGAACAGGATTAGCGATATCAGGGCGTTTATGCTGGATTATCTGAAGGAGTTGTACGCCGCGGAGGAGATTAGTTCGCTGTTTTATCTGCTGATGGAGAACTATTGCGGGATGAGCCGCACTCAGGTGCATTCGGGAGTGAGGGAAACCCTCAACGAATCGGAGTTGCTGCTGGTCTACGACGCTATCAAAGAACTGGGGACAGGCAAGCCGATACAGTATATTACCGGTAGGGTCATGTTTTGCGGATTGGAATTTAGGGTTGATGAAGAAACCCTGATCCCCCGCCCCGAAACTGAAGAAATGGTGTTTCTTATTATCAGTGAAAATAAAGAACGTAAGGGATTAAAAATACTTGACGTCGGTACAGGTTGTGGCTGTATAGGAATTAGTCTGATAAAATATCTTAAGGATGCTGAATTATGGGGTATAGAAAGTTCACATGATGCAGCAACAATGTCTACTGCGAATGGTTTGTTTCATTTTTTAAGTGCACGTACACACTGGAGGAACATTTTCGATGAAGATTGCCTCGATGGCATGCCTGAATTCGACATCATCGTAAGCAATCCGCCTTATGTGCTGGAATCGGAAAAGGCGGTGATGCATAAGAATGTGCTCGACTTCGAGCCTCACGAAGCCTTGTTTGTTCCTGACAACGATCCTTTGAAATTCTATAAGGCCATATTCGGATTGGCTAAGAAAAACGGCAAACCCTGCCGGGTATATGTGGAGATAAACGAAAACAAGGGGGAAGAGATGATTTTTCTTGCAAAAGAATTTGGTTTTTCAGATATTTGCATCCATAAAGATATAAACGGTAAAGACAGGATAATAAAAGCCAATAGCCAATAGCCCCGAAGGGGCCCCTTGGGGGCCATGAGCCAATAGATATAGGATTTCTTGGTAACTGGTGGCATGTGGCTTATGACTTATAGCTCATAATCATTATGTCGAAGCATAGGAAAAAAAAACCGAATCAGCGCAATCTGGATAAGATTAACCGGGCGCAGCAGAAAAACGAATACATCCGCAAGATACGGAAAGTGTTGGATGCTATCGGATGTCTGCATGTGTTGGCCTTGATGCCCGATGACGAACTCGACTACCTTTATGATATTCGTTGCCGGGCCATAAATGTTTCCATAGATAAAGGAGATGTCATGACTCCGGCAAAGCTGAAATGGATCAGGCGTCTGATCTCGGCCATGCTGAAACGTTATGAGGTTCAGCTTATCAAGGACGGCAAATCGGTTGATCTGGATACTTTTTTCTCGGCAGGTATCACATTAATATGGTATGGCAATTCGCTGGAATATGAGGCTTATCCCAAAGCCAAAGAGGTTAAAGATGCTTTGATCCCTTACGCCCTCGACAAGCATTACAAAAACACGGCATTCATTCATCTGCGCCATATTGCCTCGACCACCGGTTTGATGATGTCGGATATAACCAAACGAATTTATTGGGCCACGGTAAACCTGAATATTGATGACGACACAACCAATGTAGGTTTTCAAATGAAATGGCATAGCGCTCCCGCCGAAAAATTCTATGCCCGCATCAAAGGCGAATCGCATCTGACCTATCGGCTGGGTATGCCCGAATATCAGAAAGGACCCAAATGGAGCAGCATTGCTGATATGCATCTAAAATTGCCTGATTGCAAATTACAAAAACCGGTGGATGTATACATTCAGGCACATGCCCTGCAACGCTTGTGCGAACGCAACGATTGTATTACCCGCGAAATCGTAACTTCCGAACTGATACGCTCGGTGGATAATGCCAAAATGCAATATTACCCCGACCCGACAAGGATTTTGATCGATTTTTGCCTGTATGGAATCAAGACAGGATACTTACTGGCAAGCATGGCAGGCAATAAACTGGTGATACGTACTTTTTTGTTCATCACGCATAATGGCTCGCCCGAAGGCGAAAAATTGCGCAGAAATGCGCGGCTTAAGAAAGACGACATTCCTTTTCTGGAACTGGACCGACTGAGTACCTTCATGACCACAGAGCTTCAGGAAAACAAACACATCAAACAATATTTCGCGGAAGCGGGCATGAAATCCATCTTCGATCTGCATAAGATTCTTACAGATAAAAATATCAGCATTACCAAACATGCCAATACTACCCTGATTGAAGATTATCTGGGCATAGATCTCACCAGAGAGTTTATAGAAGAAGAAACGGATGAGGAAGAGCAGAGTGAGAGTGAGAGTGAGAGTGAAAATGAGGACGATGATGAGAGAGAAGGTGAGATGTTGGCTGAGGCTCAACCCATAAATGATGCTAAGGCAAAGGAATCGGTTCAAACCAAACCCAAAATAAGCATTGTCAAAAGGATATTTGTAGGTTTGCTTGCCTATTTGCTCCGTACAATAGCCATAGTGTTGCCTTTTAGCGATAGAACCGATGAAAATTTCAAAACCGAAGCCGAAAAAGCAGAGGCCGAAAAGTCGGATAAGTTTTCGTCATCGCGCTTAAGTCTTGGGGGCAAGATATTGGGTTGGATATTGATTATTATCTTTATGGTACCCTCATTCATTATTTATGTGCTTTGGAGCCTTATTCGTGGGATTTTCATAAAAAACAAGAAGAAGGATTCGGGTAAGATAGATTACAGGCAATTTGTTGGGGGGAGGAAAAAGAAGAAGGGAAGGAAGTGAGGTAAATAAAAACACATAGCGATAATCATAAAACTCTGTGTATCTGAATAATGATGTTTAATAATGTAAAATGCCGTGAATTGAATCCAATTAGTCAGGATTTGGATTGAATTAGTCAGGAATTGAATCCAATTAGTCAGGATTTGGATTGAATTAGTCAGGAATTAAATCCAATTAGTCAGGATTTGGATTGAATTAGTCAGGAATTAAATCCAATTAGTC
>CAZRFL010000075.1:0-8953 GCA_964599365.1 uncultured Bacteroidales bacterium | reverse complement strand
AGGAATTCGGTTGAATTAGTCAGGAATTCAATTGAATTAGTCAGGAATTGGATTTTACTCCACATTAAGATATAATCAAATTTCTTTACAACAGCCGGATTAATAGTCTATTACGGCGAAATAAAATCGGAATTTATTAATAAATATCACTATAACAACATTTTAGACCCACTGGTTTGAAATTCATCCACCATCTGATCGGGAAATTTCATTGATGATCAGCGAGTTTACTGATCTCTATAATCTTCCTCTGTGAAACTCTGTGTCTTCTTCGTGGAACTTCGTGTAACATATCTTTTCTCTGAGTTCTCCTCGAATGCGGTGAATCTTCTTAGTGTCCCTTAGTTTTCTTAGTGGCTTAGTGGTTCTCTTACCTTGAAAATTGATTATTGAGAATTTCAATCAATGACTATTAATGACAATAAATGACCACTACTCAATCTTAAATCTTAAATCAAAAATCAAAAATGTTCAATGCTCAATGAACTGCCTTAATTAAGCCTCACCCTCGGATCCAGCAATCCATAGGTGATATCCGTCAGTATATTTATTACGACCAGAATCAGTGCAATGAAAAGCAGGGAGCCCATCACCACCGGGAAATCATATTTGCCCAGTCCGTCGACCATCACCATGCCCATGCCTTTCCAGTCGAAGACATATTCGACGAAGACCGCCCCGGCCATGAGGGAGGCAAACCATCCGGAGATGGCGGTGACGACGGGGTTCATGACGTTTTTGAGGGCGTGGCGGGTGATGACGCGGGTGAAGGACAAACCCTTGGCGCGGGCCGTGCGGATATAATCCTGCGACATGACCTCGAGCATGGAAGAGCGCGTGAGTTCGATGATGACCGCCAGCGGACGTATGCCCAGGGTGAAGGCCGGCAGTATGATGTTTTTGAGGCTGAGGTGGACGCCTTCGCCATAATCGTCGATGGTGTAGAGGCTGCCAATCATATTGAGGTGGGTGTATTCGCCCAGCAGGAAGGCAAACACCCAGGCGATGACGATGGCCGCAAAAAAGGAAGGCACGGACATGCCGATGACCGAGAAGAACATGGCCAGACGGTCGAACCAGGAGTCTTTTTTGATGGCGCTGACGATGCCCAGAAAGATACCCAGCACAGAGGCAAACAACATAGACACCAGCGCCAGCAAAGCCGTAAGCGGAAAGGCTTCGGCCAGTATGGACGACACCTTGGCCTTGCTCTGGTAAGAGCGGCGGAGGTAAGGCGTTTTGAGGACAATGGTTTTGGTGGACGAGATGTTGAACAGCCGGGTGCAGGGCTGGTATTTGCTGGAATCGAGATAGAAATAGCTGTCAGCGTTGGCAAAATTATGCACCGAAACGGGCGAGAGGTCGTTGAGATAGTTGAGATATTGGGTGAAGAGGGGTTTGTCGCGGCCCAGATCCTTGTTGATGGCTTCGATGGAAGCGATGTCGGCCCTTTGGCCCAGCATCATGCGGGCAGGATCGGCAGGCAGCACATTGAACAACAGGAAGACTATGGTGATGACGCCGAAAAGCACCAGAAAACCATAGAACAACCTCTTGATAATGAACTTCAGCATAATCTATTCCCTGACCAGATATCCTGAGATGATTTCGGAAAGTTGTTTTTCGTATTTGGGCTGTTTGCTCTTAAACTTTTCGTAGGAGGGGAAACAGCGCCAGGCCCATTTGTCGAGCACCACGCCGTTTTTGAGCAGTACCAGTCCGGGATTAGAACGCACCACCGATTTCAGGGCGGTGGCATCCACGCCATAGAAAGAATAGTTGGCTTTAACTCTCTGGGCGAACTTGTCCATAGATTCGAAATCGCTTCCGCAGAGGGCCGCAAAACCAACGGTATCTTTCTGGCAGGCATCGTAAAAAGCATTGAGGGCTTCGAACACCGAGGGTTCGGTCTGGGAAAGATCGTAGCTGATAAGCAGGAACTGGTAGTTGGGATTCGCAATGATTTCAGCATTATGATTAACCTTATTGGCATCATCCAACATAAAATCATGTATTGGAGCTGGTTTGTATTCCTGAATGATCTTCTTTTTCTGATCTACAAACTCAAGTTTCTTAAAGAAGACAGTATCTTGCCAGGGCAAGGTCTTGCTGGTATATTCCAGCATCTCCCCTGTTTCCTTGTTCTTATAGATAAGGGTGATATCGGCTTTCTCCTCCTGAGCAACCAGTTTTTCAGAGATTTTGTTACCCACTGCCCATGGCATGAAATCGATGATGGGCAGATAGCGATAGCTGTAAACGCCCACACCCAGAATGATGAGGAGGCCGATGATGGCGATACCGTTTTGGGTGATCATGGGGAAGCGGTTGGTGAGTTTGCGTCGGGCAGAGAAAACGATGAGGGCGAAGATCATCAGTCCGATGTTCTTGTAGAAGGTCTCCCAGTTGGTGAGAATCAGAGCATCGCCGAAACATCCGCAATCGGACACGGGGTTGGTGATACCGAGAATGAAAGTGAGAATGAAGAAGAAGGTCATGAAGAGCAGCATCAGCCAGGAAAAGAATTTCAGCCTGACGTTGAAGAGAAATACGAAACCCAGCAGGAATTCCATGGCGAAGAGCACAAAGCCCAAGGTGAGAGCCAAAGGTTGCAGCCAAACCATGTGAAAGGCTTCGAAATAATCGTCGAACTTATACATGGAGCCCAGAGGGTCGACGGCTTTCACGAAACCCGAGAAGATGAACACCAGTCCCAGCAGTACCCGCGCCACCACAATGGCGAAGGGGCGCATACGGCTCGAAAGGACGTAGAGAAGGAAATCAGCAAAAGCAACTGCTATTAAAACCAGGATAACGATAAGGTTGGTACTCATAATGTGATATTTTTTTGAAGAAACCTTTGCCACCAAGTCACCAAGACACTAAGAAACACCAAGTAATATTTACTTCTTTGTGGGTCTTTGTGTTTTCGTGTCTTTGTGGCTATAATTATTTTAAATTTTTAGCTCCTATTATTTAATTTTGTAAAAAAAAGTTGAAGGCAAATATAGTAAATAATCAGGATTTGGTGCCCTCGAAAAAGAAGTTGCTGAATTGCCGCGGCCGCTTGCTTTCGCTGGAGCATCCGCTGGTGATGGGCATACTGAATGTCACCCCGGATTCTTTCTACGATGGAGGAAAATATAGTACCGAAAAGGAATGGCTTTCGCGCACTGAGCAAATGCTGAACGAAGGGGCCGACATCATTGATATTGGTTGCACCTCCACCAAACCCGGAGCCAAAATATCCGACCAAGAAGCTGAAAGTGTTCAGTTGACCCGGGTGCTTGATTCGGTGTTGAAGCGTTTCCCTGAAACAATTATTTCAGTTGATACCTATCATGCTTCCGTGGCTGAAAAGGTAGTGGAAGCCGGGGCTTCCATCATCAACGATATTTCAGGTGGCACTATAGATACTGCCATGTTTGAAACCATGGCACGCCTGAAAGTACCTTATATTTTAATGCACATTCAGGGAGTTCCCGAGAACATGCATATACATCCCTCCTATTCGGATGTGGTGAAAGATACCATGGCTTTCTTTTCGGAAAAGATAGCCGAACTATTCAGCATGGGTTTGTCTGATGTTATCATCGATCCCGGTTTTGGCTTTGGAAAGAACCTTGATCATAACTATGCCTTAATGAAAGATCTTCACTTGTTCACTCATTTCAATTGTCCCTTACTGGTGGGAGTTTCGCGCAAGTCGATGATATGGAAATATCTGAAGACAAGCCCCGAAGAAGCCCTTAACGGAAGTACGGTATTACATACAATCTCCTTAATGGCAGGTGCCGATATACTCAGGGTGCATGATGTGAAGGAGGCGAAGGAGTGTGTGAGGATTGTTGAGGCTATTAGGCTTTAGGCTACAGACTTTTAGGATGGTAATTAGTCGGCAGTCGGCAATCGGCAGTTGGCAGTCGGCAGGCATTTGGAGATTGCAGACTGAAGATTGAGGACTGATAATAAAAACCAAATTTCCACAATTGCTTTTAACATACCTTTGTTGATATATTTAACTGTTCCGTGATTTTCGAACAACACTAATCGCAACCTTTGCTGCAGCTATGCCTCAACCCTTCCGATATTTGTTTTTGTTGCTGTTACTGTTGACTGGCCCAATCAGCCAGGGTCAAAACAATGTCCTTTTTCAGAAGGAAGAAAAGGTGGTTATTCCAATCACTTTTGCCGCTTCGCCCCAGGGATCGGAGATCACCACGAATTATTTCGTAGCCGAGATAGCCCGTTGCGCCCAAAAGAAGATAGAATTCACACAATACAATTATACCTTTACAAAATTGATACGCGTTGTGGAAGAGCAGGCCGGACATTACACGGCCACTCTGGAGTTCACCGATTTGAATTGTACGGGTGATGCCTTTTACCGGGGATTTTCCATCAGCGATGCCCTGATTCCCAACACGGCTTCCATACAGTTCCAGGTTTACGGAAATCAAACAGCACCTTTCGTGAACGAGGCTATCAAAGGGGCTCCGCTACAGTCGGGTTACAGTAAGATAGGTTCGTTTCCTTTCAGCGATACTTCGAAAGTGAAGAACTACAAAGCTCAGACCAACGAACTGCAGTTTTCCTTTGACAATACCTCTGTGGACAGGTTTACGGCCAAACTGAAACTCATTGACGATTATTTCCTGGCCGGCCCGCTTATCGGGAGCTATATGCAGCAGCTTCGCTCCATCGATATCAACAATACCGACATGATCATTGTTTATGATATCCGCCTGAAGGATGTGGAAAAAGCTTTTGAAACACTGTATCAGATCGATTTTCCCGGCAAGCTTCAACTTACTTCCAACGACCCTGTGCAACTGATAGACAAGATCAATAATTTCTCTGATTCCCTTTTCCTGATGAAAAATCAGATGAAGGAAAAGATCGGCAGCCTCGATAAGATCTATTACGGAAAAGGGATAGCCGAACTCAAAAAGGGAGAAACTGCTAAGGCTGAAACCTTGTTCGAAAGATCGGCTTTGTATAATCCCAATTTCGCCCCTTCGCAGTTCGAATTGGCTAAGATCAGGTATAGGCGCGATAGTCTCTTTTCGGCTTCAAACACCCTGGCCTATATTCTGCAAAAACTCAATCCCGATGCGGGTCTGCAAAAGGAAGTGCTGGTTTTCACTGATACGGTCTACAATAAGATGATAGCCGAGGGGCAGGAATATGTGAGGGTGGAGAAATTCAACGAAGCCGTTGAGATGTTCGAGCATTGCATCAGGTTTTGTTCGGATATACCGGGATATACCTGTTCGGATAAACAACTGAAGGGCTTAGCAGGCGCCAAGTTCGGCATCTACCAATCTTACCTGAGCGTATCGCAAAAGGCCATGGACAATGGTAAGATAGAACTGGCGGAGATCTACATCCATGAAGCGCTGAAATACCAGAAAGAAAACAGCAACGATATCATCAGCAATGCCGAAGCCAAACTGAAGATGGAAAAGCTGACCGCAGTCTATGTCACGAAAAGTGACACCCTCAACGGCAGGCAGAATTTCACCAAAGCATTGTTCTTTTTGGATAAAGTGAAAAGGATTAGCGACAGCAATCAGTTGACACTTTCCGACAGATATTACAACAGCTTGTCGAGGGCTAATAACGGTATCTACAAAGCCATGTTGAAAAAGAGCCAGCAACAACTTTCGTCTGGTGATATGAACTCGGCCGAAAGCACCCTGTACGAAGCCATGGATTTTCAGGCAAAGAACAGCGTGCAGGTGCTGCCATCCTTTGCGGTAGATACTTTGCTAATGAGAATAAAATCGGTAGATTATAAAGAAAAGATCAAGCAGGGAAAGCAATACAGCAGCATACAGGAATACCCCCTGGCCCTGCAATATTTTGACAATGCACGCCAACTGGAAAAAAAATATTACCTGAAAGCCGAACCCAAACTGGATTCGATGTTGCGAACGACAGCCAAACCGGTTATTATGGCACAGTTGAGTTCATCGGAACATTTGATGAGCATGATGATGGTGGATTCGGCTTCGGCAGTGCTGAATTCTGCCAGGAAAAGTCAATTATTGCACATGCTTGGACAGGATGAGGAAGTAAATAAGCGGCTTCAGGAACTGAATACGCAGCTTTTTTCGACACAGTGCCGCTATCAGAAGAGCCGCTACGACAGCGCCTACACGGTGGCCAACTACAGCATTTTGCGGCAGGACTACCTTACTGCAGATGATCAGCTGGCATTTGCCATACAGATATCGGAAAAGTACCCAGCCTGCAATGTGGATGCCTCTTCGGCCATTTCGGACAAGAAACTATACCTGAAGAATGCCGCTTACCAGAAGCTGATGCAGAAAGCCAGATTGGCATACGGACAAAAGAACTATCCCGATTATTTCTACTATTACAACGAGGCCGAGAATTATTACCTGCAGAATCAGCTGATCAATACCGGGCTGATACATCCCAAACTGGCTGAAATGGTCACTATTTCGAATGACACCCTGTTTGTGCTAAAGTCATTCGACTACCTTACGGGAAAGAACAAATACGAAGATGCGCTGGATTGTCTGAAACGACTGGAAAAACTTTCCTATCCGCAGGCTCATGCCAAAGGCATTCAGCAGCAGTTGGGCGTGAAGATGGCCATGCGCGATCATCAACAGAACATGAGCAGCAATGGTACGCTGATGTCGCTGAACTATACGGCTGACGACAAATGGCTGAAGTATTTCAAGGGAGCTTATGTGAGGGCGTGGAGGTCGATGCGATAAAGAATACCAACATTATCAGCAGTATTTAAAAAAATTCTTTACTTTGTACCATGTTTTTTCTGATTTCCAAAATTCTGTATTTCTTTCTGTGTCCCATCACCTGGATACTTATATTATTGATTGTTGGAGTTCTGGTTAAGAAGCCGAAACTGGCCCGCAAATTTTACATTACCACTTTGGTTTTCTTCATCTTTTTCACCAACCCGGCCATCATTGATGAATTGCTAAGGTTATGGGAAAAACCTATGACCATAGTGAGAACTGATCAAAAGTATGAGGCAGGAATTGTTCTTGGGGGTGGCATGGTGACCATAGATAAGGATTACGACAGATTAATATTCCATGACAACACCGACCGTATTATGCAGGCCTTAAATCTGTATAAAAAAGGGACCATCAAAAAGATCATTATTTGCGGAGGACCCGGGAGTATTGTTTTTAAAGAGACCATTGAGGGATTGTTGCTGAAAAGATATCTTACCGAAATAGGAGTTCCTGAAAGCGACATATTAATTGATTCCACCTCGAATAACACCCATGAAAATGCGGTGAACTGTGCATCCATTATAAATAAGAACTTCACCAAAAGAAGCTTCCTGCTCATAACTTCGGCCATTCATATGAAACGGGCCCAGGATTGCTTTAACAAACAAGGCATCTGCACAACCGCCTATCCTGTATCGAAAATAGTGGGTTACCGCCGTACCGATGTAGGGTATTACCTCTTGCCCAATACTGAGGCCCTCATTCGTTGGGATAAATACCTGCATGAGGTGTTTGGGTATGTGACTTACACGGTCATGGGATACATTTGATTTCAGATTTTTGATTTTTGATTTTTGATTTCAGATTTGATTCCAAATTCCAAAAGACAATAACCAAATAACAAAAAAGCTCCAATTAATGAAAATTCAAAATATCAAACCAAGTTTCGACGTTTGAGATTTTGAATGATTGTAATTTGAAATTTATTTGATTTTTGTTATTTCATATTTACTAACGATAGGTCAATCTTATAAAACTGCAAAATAGCTACCTTTGCATAAAATAGTCTTCTCATGGCCAATACCCTTTTCATACTGATCCTCTGCATCGTAATTTTCAATTATATCTTCGGTTTGTTATTGACATGGCTAGACAGCACCCGGTGGAGCAATACCCTTCCCGTTGAATTGCAGGGAATTTATGATGCCGAAAAATACCGCAAATCACAGGATTATCATAAGGTGAATACCAGATTTTCCTTGCTCACAGGGGCCTTATCCTTTATTGCTATGATATTGATGCTCTCCCTTGGAGGCTTTGCATGGATGGATGCATGGGTGCGCAGCTACACTCAAAATCCTATATTAATGGCATTGATGTTCTTCGGAGTTATCGGGCTGGCTTCCGATCTTCTTTCCACGCCTTTTGATATATACGACACTTTTGTGATAGAACAGAAATTTGGTTTTAATACCACCACTAAGAAAACTTATCTGCTCGACAAAATCAAGTCCTGGCTTTTGGCGGCCATACTGGGTGGAGGAATACTATCATTCATCGTCTGGATCTATGGCGCTACGGGTGAATGGTTTTGGTTTATTGCCTGGATGGCCATTACGGTGTTCACTCTATTTATGTCATTGTTCTATTCTAACTTAATTGTTCCATTGTTCAACATCCAAAAACCACTGGAAGAAGGCGAACTACGAACTGCCATTGAGGAATTCTCAGCCAAAGCAGGATTCAAACTGAAAAACATCTTTATCATCGACGGCTCCAAACGTTCGAAAAAAGCCAATGCCTATTTTACCGGATTCGGTCCGAAGAAGAGGATTGTATTATACGATACTTTAATGAATGACCTTAACACAGAAGAAATCGTGGCCGTGTTGGCTCACGAGATAGGGCATTACAAAAAGAAACACGTTTTGTATGGCCTCGTCACTTCTATTATTACCACTGGAGTGATATTTTACATTTTGTCGCTTTTTATCGGCAACCCGCTGATGGCAGGCGCACTAGGCTCACCTCATGCCAGTTTTCATATGGGCATCATGGCATTTGGTCTTTTGTATAGTCCTATTTCCATGGTTATGGGAATCATTGGCAGCTATTTTTCACGCCGAAATGAATATGCCGCGGACAAGTTTGCCACTGAGAATTATCACGCAAAACCAATGAAGAACGGGTTAAAGAAATTATCCATAATGAACCTG
>CAZRFL010000074.1:0-20484 GCA_964599365.1 uncultured Bacteroidales bacterium | reverse complement strand
TGATAAAAGGTGTCGACTCTGAAATCCTGTTTACACAATCTACTTTATAGTCTCAAATTGTAACTACCAAATATTGTGCAACATAAGCTTATTAAAAGATAAAGTCAATCGTTTTCTCCTTGAAAACGATCGTTTTCAAGGAGAAAACGATTGACCTCGAGGAAAAAACATTTGACTTCGAGGATAAAACATTTGACTTCAAGACGAAATCATTTAACTACAATGTAAAGTCGATTAACTTCAAGGCAAGAATATTTGACTTCAAGGCTAAGTCGATTGACTTAAGGAAAACAACAATTGACTTCGAGCAAAAGTCAATTATCTTCAAGACAAAATCAATTGATTTCAGGTATGAATTCCTTTATCTCTTCAAATTCAATTTCTTTAAAAAACCCATTATAAGTTTTTCAATGGCAACTAAAGCCTTATAATTAATCAGGCTCTCGTCGTCGCTCACTCTGTGGTAATCATCTTCCATACCGGTGGTAATAAACAAAACCGGGATATTGCGTGAAGCAAAAGCACTGTGATCGCCTTCAGGAAGTTCCTTATCGCCTGTTTTTATCAAGGCCTGTTGAGAACCTACGGATTTAAGTCGCGAAATATAGGCAGTATCGCTTCCTCCAATAAAAACGAATGGATTCAGAGTGTCGGCGCGTCCCACCATATCCATATTGATCATCAGACTGATGTTGCTATCAGCTATCGACATGCTTTTTGCAAAATATCCTGAACCTAACAGGCCATCTTCATGTCCCGAAAAAGAAATAAAAATAAAGTTGTAATTCTTAAAACGACTCTGTTTTATTTGTTGTGCCAATGCCAGCATTAAAGCAACTCCGCTGGCATTGTCGTCGGCGCCGTTATGCACTTCATGTTTTCCATATGAGCGCGACCTCGCCCCGCCAAACCCCAAATGATCGTAATGAGCACCAATAATAATGCTCTTCTGCGCCTTGTTATCCAAAATAGCCGCTACATTGCGGGTATGGATGACAGCAGTATCTTTTGTGTAGCTAAAATCCTGAAAATATCCCGATGTCCTTAAGGGTTTTATTTTCAGCTTCCCGAACTCTCCTGCAATAAAATCAGCAGCCATCTGGTCGTATTTTGTTCCCGGAGCCCTCCCTCCCATGCTGTCCGAGGCTAGGGTTTTCACGCAATTTTTCATGTAATCGCCATCGGTGATTTTTAACTGAGCCTTTCCCAAAACAGGACTGAAACAGACAAAAAATAGGGGAAAAAGTATAAATCTGATTTTTTTCATAAAAAAAGCGGGGGTTACCCGCTTTATATTATAAGTTGTGGTATTTTTTTAGTTACCTTTTTTTACTTCAATATTTCTGACAGGAGCTTTGTCAAATCTGAGTTTGCTGCCATCCCACCATATCGGCAGACCTGATTTTTCTTTATTATTTTCGTTAAACATCACTCCCTTCATATTTTTATCAAAATCTTTATCTTTAATGGCTTCAGGCAATTTGTTAACTTTATCAGCATCCACTCTCTTACCAATGGCTATCCAGGTAAATTCAACATTAGCCTGTCCGTTGTGAAATTCCTTCACTGTGAAACCATCCTTGTCGAAGGATACGATATATAAGCCTTCGCATTCTCCCAAAGCCGAAACGGTAATGGTAGGATTCTGCTGTTGCGACAAGAGTTGCATAAACGATTTGTCAAAGGTAACTTTACAGCTTCCACTGGTCAGTTTGGCTTTGCCATCCGAATACACTTTAACATCATTAGAAGTTACCGAATAAGCTGCTGTACGTTCTCCATTGCTAGTAACAATATCAGCTGATACGCCTGAAGTATATTGGTTGCCCAGATTATAGGCAGCATATAGCTCGCCCATATTGGTTTGACCAAACAACTCGCCACGTGACCAACTTCCCATTAAATTACCAGAAGATGCCGAACCGATTCCTTGCAAAGTAGAATTAGGCATAAAACCACTACCTGTTGTAGTCGTTGTAAAATAACCACCATACTCAACACTTCCACTTGAATAATATCCTAAAGCACCCCATTCTGCTGTACTTAATGCTCCATGAACGCCCCCTGATCTTACTGATGTACCATTACGAAATCCGGTAACTCCAAAGGAATATTGTGCTCCTGCTCCTTCAGCATAAATAGCATTTACAGTTGATGTACCATAATCTGAACCTGCTGTACCTGTTTGTTGAACAAATAGTTTTTGACTTCCGGGAGTAGTTGTACCTATACCAACCTTTTCAGATGTATTAATAAAAAGAACAGTATTCCCAGGTGCATAAGTAATTCGTAAATGATTATCGCCAGCAGTTCCAATTCGCCAAATATCAACTGCATTACTGAACAAAGCAAATGAATTAATGCCTCCATCAGCATATTTATCGGCAATTATATGTGCATCACCAGAGCTGCTAGGTTTTACTCTTAATATAGTAGCACCTGCATTTTGAACATCTAATTTTACTTGAGGATTATTAGTCCCAATACCAAAGTTCCCAGAAGCATTAATTCGCGCCCTTTCCAGAAGAACGCCTCCTCCTGTTCGTGTATAAAAAGCCAAAGCCCCTGCCTCAGTTGCGGCTCCTGTATTCGTAATAATTCCTGCAATTCGGGCTACATTCTCAATATCTCCTGCAAAATCTTCACATCTAAACAGTAAGCCGCTTCCCATGGTAGTTTGGGGTGTTGCCGACGTATATTTGTCCAAAGCAATTACATTTCCAATAATATTATTTGTAGCATCATCCAAGGCCACATCTAACATAACTACCGGGTTGGTTGTCCCAATCCCTACATAACCTGCATTGGTAATGCGCATTCGTTCTGCACTATTAGTTTTGAATGAAAGACTCGTATTATCAGTTGTCCCAATAAAGTTTGTACCTACTGTAGTCCCAGAATTACCAGTCAATCCCCATCCCATTGTACCTGAAAAAAGCTTTACCCAGGCAGCGCCATCCCAATAATAATATCCTTTACCATTTGTTCCATCACCATCTGTTAAATAAATGAGCAAACTTGCTACTGGGGAGGCAGGTCTAGTAGCCCATGTCATTCGTGGAATAAGCAACCCTTGACCGGTAGCCTGAATCTCAAGCATGGCAGATCCGTCAGGAGTAAATGAACTGCCTCCAATTCCAACACTTTGTGAAAACAAAGAATTCACAGAAGTAACCAGAACCAACAATGTTAAAACTGACAAAACATTTATAACTCTTTTCATATTACTTGGTATTATTTTCTAATTCTTTATAATTTTAATATTTTTCTTGAAATTCAAGGATGTAATCTCAAGAAAATACATTCCTTTGGATAGAGAAGATAAATCAAAATCAGAAACTAATTTTTGATCAGGAATAGGTGAAATATTTCTACTAAAAACAATATTTCCGAGAACATCAAAAATATTAATTCGCACAGTTGATTTGTATAAATTCACTATATTTAGTGTGACATTCTCATTAAAAGGATTAGGATAAACTGCAATCTGAATATCATTGTCGCCTGAAGTGCAAGAGACTGAAATTGGAGAGAAGAGTGTTACATTACCATCGAAATCGGTCTGTTTAAGACGGTAATAGGTATTAATATTTGAGTAGTTTTCATCCGAAAAATTGTAATTATGAATCTGGTTCGAATTACCCGCACCATTGATATTAGCTATATTCTCCCAAGCATTTCCATCAATACTTCTTTCCAAAGAGAAAAAACTATTATTGGTCTCAGATGCAGTCGACCATTGAAGAGTATTAATTTTACCATTACAATCACCGTAGAATGAGACCAAATCAACAGGTAAGGGAGAATTAGAAGTATTCTTAGTCCCAATATACCAGGTTTGATTCAGGTTTGCATAATCTATACCGGTACGATTTACTTCGAAATAAGTAGCTGTTACATTCGTAGGTGCAACATAATTACCAAAAGTTCCGCTGACAAGTGACGCATTAATATCAGTAGATACGAAGGGGACAAAATCATTACCACCAAAACGAATCGCACCAGTAGGATTCATAGTAAAACCATTCCCAGCAGCAACATTCCAGGCTGAATTAGATCTGGCAACAACATTATTACCCCAACTAGCATCATTATATTGGCCTATTGAGATATAACCAGAATTTGAGGGGTTATGTGAAATACTTATCGTACCACTATGAGTCAAGGATGCTGATGGACTGGCAAACCAGAAAGGATGATAATATACCGAACTTCCCATTGGAAAGAAACCTTTAATATCTGCTATTAAAAAAGAAGGGGTATCAAACCATCTGGTAAATTTTCCTGCGCCAAACATCCATCCGGCAGAATAAGATAAAATCCCCGGGGTAGAAGCAGAGGTCCCCAAAGTAATTTCGCTACCGTTAAGATTAATAAGACCCAGCGTCATGGCAAGTTGATTTTTAACTATAACATTGGTCAGACTAACTGATAAACCCAAGTTGTTGTTTTCAGTAAGATTATAAAAAGAAGTAGGTGTTGTAGATCCACTAAGGCTTTGGTTTGTAGTCCCATTAAATGTCACAGTGCCCGAAGTACAATTTAAAGTAGCATTATTTGTAAAATTTCCCTGTAATGACAAATCCCCCTTAAGTTCAGTAACAGCAGATGTCCCTGCATTCTGGTTTATAAAATGGCCTGTTGAACCATTAATGGTAACGTAAGTTGAGCTTGACACAACAATATAAGCTCCATTGTTTAGGAGACCTTGTCCTAAAGCCGAAAAACAAAAAAAGAAAAATAGTAAAGTAAAAAATTTACTCATGCACAATTTAATTTAATTTCTAGGCCACTGAAAAATTTAAATCACTCAAAGATAGTAAAATTTGATGGTATTTGTAACACAAATTTAATATTATTTTTAATTCAAAAAAGGAAAAAATCAAAAGCCTAGTATTTTTTAGTGTTTCACGTAGAGGCAGTTAATTAATCAAAATCACAATAATCATCAGCAATTTGAAATTCGTCATTAATATCTATCATTTTGCCGCATTAATTTACAACCATCAAATATTTATATCCAATTCCATATTTTTTCTCAAAATCACACTGCAAATTCAATTTGAGGGTAAAAAACATTTACTATCAAAAATCAATTAATTAGAGAATATTCTAAAAACCTAAGTCTAGTAAAAATTACAATTCAATTCAATGATAAACTGATGATGCATTATTTCGTCTATAAAAAAGTTTGCTATCTTTGCATATGGTTAAGCAAAATCATGCAGGGCAACGAACAAAATACTGTAATGACAGCTACTAATAAATTTATTGACGTTCGCAAAGTTATTGGGAATAAAAACCCAAAACTGCTGAAGATTTTACCTTCTTTTGTCATTAATTATCTTAAGGGCATCCTTCATGAACGTGAAATCAACGAATTTATAGAAAAACATTCTGACAAGTTTGATCTTGAATTCATTGAACAGATTATTTTAGAATTTTCCAGATCAGTTGATGTTGTAGGACTAGATAATATCCCAAAGGAAGACCGGATAATTATTGCCGCCAATCACCCATTAGGTGGTCTTGATGGAGTGGCATTAATGCATGTGGCGGGTAAAATAAGAAAAGACATCCTTTTTCCAGTAAATGATATACTGATGAACCTTCAAAATATAAAGGCATTATTCATTCCTATTAACAAGCATGGGACAAATTCGCAAAACCTTAGGATAATAAATGACACCTTTGCGTCAGACGTGGCTGTTCTATACTTTCCTGCTGGTTTGGTTTCTAGGAAACAGAAACATGGTATTATATGCGATCTGGAATGGAAAAAAACCTTTATTTCCTACGCAAAAAAGTACAAGAGAAATATTGTCCCAACATTTATTGAAGGTCGGAATTCAAATTTTTTCTATAATTTAGCCAAATTTAGAAAAGATGTCGGGATTAAGCAAAATATAGAAATGCTTTATCTAGTTGATGAATTTTATAAACAAAAGGACAAAACTATTTTAATACATGTTGGAAAGCCTATAAATTATGAAGTCTTTGATAAACGTTTTACTGATCAGGAATGGGCAGGCAAAGTTAAAGACCATGTTTACAAATTAAAAGAAAACAATACAATAGAATTTGAATTTTAAAATGGAAAGTATTATCCCTAGAATAGAAAGAACTTTATTAGAAAAAGAACTTTCAAACGATTTGTTTGTAAGGCATACTAATTTTGGAGATAATGATATTTATATAATCAATTCCCAAAATGCTCCCTATACTCTTCAGGAAATAGGACGTTTACGTGAAATTTCATTTCGCAGTGCGGGTGGTGGGACTGGAAAATCACTTGATTTGGACGAGTTTGACACAACTTTGAACTCCTATGAGCAACTTATTGTTTGGGATCCTATTGACAAAGAAATAATAGGAGGTTATCGATTCATTAATTGTAAGAATGTGCATATTGACAGCAAGGGGCTACCCCATATTGCTACTTCCGAACTCTTCAATTTTTCAGAAGCATTTTTGAAAAATTTTCTTCCATATACCATTGAACTTGGGCGATCATTTGTTCAACCAGAATACCAACCTATGGTAAATAGCAGAAAAGGCTTTTTCTCTCTGGATAATTTATGGGATGGATTAGGCGCATTAATAATTAACAATCCTGAAATTAAGTACTTTTTTGGAAAAGTAACCATGTACCCGCATTTCAATGTAAAAGCGCGTGATCTCATTTTATTTTTCCTTGCAAAGTACTTTCCGGATATTGACAATCTGGTCACTCCCATAATTCCTTTGGAGATAGAAACTCCAATTAATGAACTTGAGAAAGTTTTCATTGGCGAAACTTATGATGCTGACAATAAAATATTAACACAAACGCTTCGTAATAATTATAATGAGAATATCCCTCCTTTAGTAAATGCCTATATGAACCTTACTTCAACTATGAGGAATTTTGGCACAGCTATTAATCCCGGATTTGGAAGTGTTCAGGAAACAGGTATTCTGGTCACCATTGGCGATATATACGAAAGTAAAAAAGAGCGACATTTGGCCTCTTACCATAAAGACTAGCATCATGATTATAAAGACAGCGGAATATATAAAAAGCAGTGTTGATCCGCGAAAATGTCCGGAGCCCGTACTTCCGGAATACGCTTTCATCGGGAGATCCAATGTTGGAAAATCATCCCTTATAAACATGATTACCGGCGTAAGTGGACTGGCAAAAATCTCTACAACTCCCGGAAAAACTCAACTAATTAATCACTTTCTGATTAATGGTCAATGGTATCTTGTAGATTTACCGGGCTATGGCTTTGCTAAAGCCAGCAAATCAGATAAGAAAAGTTGGCAGTCTATGAGTTTGAAATACTTCGCAAAAAGGGAAAACCTGATGTCAATTTTTGTTTTGGTCGACTCCAGAATTAAACCGCAAAAAATCGATATCGACTTTATTAATGTTTTAGGTGAAAACGGGGTGCCTTTTGTGATCATTATGACCAAATGTGACAAGGTTTCTTTTGGTCATGCTTCTAATACATTATCAGAATTGAAAACAATTCTCTCTCTAACATGGGAAGAATTACCCATATCGATTATTACATCTTCAAAAAACAAATTAGGCAGAGACGAAATCCTTGATTACATCGAAAAAACGAACAAGTCCTTCATCAAGCCTGATCTATCAAAAAATATTTAATTTGTTGGCTTTGTATTGGACGAACCATCTCCCGTATTAGTGTTGGACGGTTTTTTTTGAATCGGTTTTTTGCTGTTTCCGGTAGTCTTCTTTGTTTCTTTCTTGCCTCCTTTGGAATTTGAGGCTCCTGTTGTTGCTGTATTAGAATCTTCCGGGGCTATTCCTTTAACATATTTCTTTTGCTCGACAACCGCACCATCAGCATTATAAGTAGTCCAAATGCCTTCACGTAATCCATCCTTATACTCTCCCTCTAGTTTTAATTTTCCTTTAGAACTAAAATAAACCCAAGGACCACTTCGTTTTCCATCAACATAATTACCTTCACATTTCTTTTCACCATTTACTGCATAAAATGATGTCCACTTATTTGTCTTGCGGTTATTTGTATAAAAGCCCTCGTTAATAAGATTCCCAGTTACACTATATCTTTTATAGTCACCATCGCGCTTCCCATTAAAATAATTTGACTCTTCAATTATAACTCCATTGGCGGTATGATGGCGAATACAGGGACCATGTTTAACATCATTCTGGAAAGTAATTTCATTAAACAAAATACCATCCCGGGTATAATACTTCCAAAGGCCTTGTTTACGACCCATTTCATCATAAACATTTCTGTGCTTATCAGACATGGGGGCATACTTCGGCCTTATTTCGATTTCGTTTTGAGAATAAGTCAAACCCGAAACGGAGAAGCAGACTAATAAAACTGCAAATATATACCTATAGTTCACAAATTAACCTTTGTCCAAAATTAGTAAAAAAAAAATCACTAATCAAGTTTTTCTTTTTATACGTTAAAAAAGAACAAATGTTTTAGTCAAACGCAATATTTTTTTTCAGTAACTAAAAAGGCGATTGCAATGAGATAATTGCCAATAAATTAATTGGATAAAAAAGCTAATTAAACTCTTTACTTCTTTATTGGATATTTATCATCGAGATAGATCCAGAATAGTGGCTTGTAGCCTTTGATGATGGAACTGTCGCCATAAACAGTCTCTGCTGGAGCAATACCCACAACCTTTTTCTCCATTTTGAAATTCTTTTCATCGAAATTCCACTCTTCCATAAAAGTCACCCTGTGTATGTCCTTACGGTCTAGTTTTTGGACAATAACTGTGTCCACCTCATCGTAAGGTGGTGCAGATCTCAATACTTTCATAGTATCCGACCGGCTGGCAATATTGTCGACCTGAGCTTTGGTGAGCAATGTATTATCAAGATAATCGTAAACCTTCACCTTACCATCGAAAGCAGCATCTAGCAATATATTCACGAATTTTTCGCGTTTTGCTCCTTCTATGTTTTCAACCCACCAATCTGTTTCATCGGGATAAGGACATTTTATGAATACAGGATACTGTATTCTTTCTGTAATAATTGTTTTCCCATCATTTTCAGAATTGTTCTTACAGGAAAAACCCAAAACGAATAATGATAAGGCAAATAAACCCAAAAGTACATTTCTCATAATTTCTAAATTAATGATTCTTCACCGGTAGAAAATAATTTATTGATAGTCGACTCGTATTTTTTGCTGATATACGATCTTTTGATCTTCAGCGTAGGAGTTAACTCCCCACTGAAACTAGTCCACTCGGACTCCATCAATTCGAATTTCTTTATCTGTTCGGTCTCCCCAAAAAAGGTATTATAAAAGTCCACCTCCTTTTTGAAGCGCTTTTTAATTCGTGGGACATTGATCATTTCCGAATTGGTTGTGTATTCAATACCCTTTGCCTCGCACCACGATTTAAGGTCGTTAAAATCGGGGACAATTAATGCTGCAGCAAACTTTTGGTTCTCACCTAATACAACAAGAGTGTCGATGAAAGGTGATTCTTTGAATTTATCTTCGATCTGACCGGGATTGATATACTTCCCAAAAGAAGTTTTAAAAAGTTCTTTCTTTCGTCCCGTTATCTTTAACTGCCCTTTTTCCTCTATTTGACCAAGGTCACCCGTATGGAACCAGCCCTCTTCATCAATAACATCTTTTGTTAATTGCTCTTCTTTATAATAGCCCAACATCAGATTCGGCCCTTTGGTAAGTATCTCACCATCTTCTGCAATTTTAACTTCTACTCCCGGTAAAACAGGACCCACAGTTCCAAACTTGAGGCCATCTTTTCCAAAATGGTTCACGGCGATCACAGGAGAAGTCTCTGTTAAACCATAGCCTTCCAGAATGGGAATACGTGCTGCCCAGAAAATACGATTCAATCGAGGTTGCAAGGCGGCTCCACCAGATACAATGGTTCGCAAGTTATTACCTAGAGCCTGCCGCCATTTACTGAATACCAAAATATTGGCGATCTTAAGCTTGAATTCATACCAACGACCATTACTTCCATCCAACTCATATTGTAGACCCAGTTCAACAGCCCAGAAGAATAATTTCTTTTTTACCCCGGTCAATTTCCTGCCTTTCTTAATGATCCTGTCATATATCTTTTCAAGCAAACGGGGAACTGTTGTGAGTATATCTGCGTGGATCTCTTTAATATTATCAGCAATGGTTCCCATATTCTCTGCATAATACACAGATACCCCCAAATACTGATACATATAGTTCAACATGTGCTCGTAAATGTGACAAAGCGGAAGATAGCTAAGTGCCTTGGAATTATATCCCACTGGCGGTATATTTGATACCCCTATAAAATTAGAGATAATATTGGTATGGGTAAGCATGACACCTTTCGGAGTTCCTGTGGTTCCGGAAGTATAAATAATGGTAAATACATCCTCAGGTTTTATGGTTGCTTTTATTTCGTCCAATTTCTCTTTGGCCCGATTCTGCCATCCCAGACGAATCAATTCGTTCATGTGTTTGAATCCATGAAGGTTTTTAAAAGTGTAGATGTCTTTTAAGGAAGGAATATCCGGCAGAATATTTTCAATCTTACGAAATAGATCTTCCCCGGCCACAAATACGAATTTGATCTCAGCATGGTTCAGAATATACTTGTAATCTGCCTCGCTGATGGTAGGATAAATTGGAACATGTATGGCCCCAACCTGAGTAATGCCCATGTCCAGAAAGTTCCATTCAGGACGGTTAAAGGTAATGGTCGCTATCTTATCACCCTTCTTAACTCCTAAGGCCAGAAAACCATAACTAATATAATTCGAGATATCGACGTAAGAGCGGGCGCTGTATTGCATCCATTCACCTTCTTCTTTTCCTGCCAGAGCATCGTCTTTAGGGAACTTTTCCAAATAACGATCCAGCAAATCAAAAACTCTGGTTACTTCCATTGATCAGATTTTATTAAGAATTTAGGACCCTATTTTATGATAGTATGACAAAAATAATAAACTTTTACATCAGGAGTTTATTTTTTAGTTCATTTAATTGCAGGATTTATGCTGATGCTTATCAACGATGCAAATGGGAGGTATTTGCCTGTGCCGTAGGAACAAGAATGAGATCATTGATATTTACGTGTACAGGCAATGAAGCAGAATAATACACAACATCTGCCACATCTTTGCCGGTTAGAGGCGTAAACCCATCGTAAACTTTGGCAGCAGCTTCCTTATCACCATGAAACCTTACAATTGAAAACTCAGTTTCAGCAGCACCGGGGGCAATATGAGTAACTTTTATCCCGAATTTCAAGAGATCAATCCTCATTGCTTTGGTGATGGAATCCACAGCAGCCTTACTGGCGCAATAAACATTGCCATTCAGGTAGGTCTCTTTACCGGCAATGGAGCCAATATTAATAATGTGTCCTTTTTTTCTCAGGATCATTCCGGGAATGATAGATTTCGAAACATGCAACAACCCTTTCAGATTGGTATCTATCATTTTGTTCCAGTCTTCGAGGTGACCATCCTGAATAGGGCCCATTCCGGCAGCAAGACCAGCATTATTGATCAGGACATCAATCGCTGACCACTCTTGTGGAATAGACTCTAATGCTTCCCGCGTAGCTTTCTCATCGCGTACATCAAAGACCAGGTAGAATACCTTACTATTGAATTTGTCTTTCAGGGTTTGGGCCAGTTTCTCCAGTTTATCTTTACGACGAGCCGTAATAATGATATTGTACCCGTTTTCGGCAAACTTAATTGCACAAGCTTCGCCAATGCCACTGCTGGCTCCGGTGATGAGAACGATCTTATTGTTTTCCATGATTCTTTTTGTTTTTTGAGAAATCAAATTTATAACTAACACCACCCAAAATCCAACGTCCCGGCATCTCGATATTGGCAAAGTCGTAGTAACGGGAATCAAAAATATTATTGCAGTTAAGGTAAATGTCGAAATTGAGAGGGCGCCAATAGATCTTGGCATCCGTTGTTGTGAAGCCCTTATATTCCACCTCCATTCCATCGGCAAAGTTGGTGTAGGTGCCGTTGCGGTCGGACCAGGAGAAGGTAAGAGTTGCACCCAGCTTTTTATAAATGCGCAGGTCAACACCCAGATTCAGCTTGTGCCTGAGGTAGTCCATTACATAATAAGAAATGTAGGTGCCGCTGTTTTTGGTCGAATTCAGATAGGAATAGGATAGGTCGATAGCCGTTACGGGACATTTGGTCTTGCTGAACTCAGCCGGCGAAATATGAGCCGCAGCCTCGAAGCCCCAGGTATGCAATTCGGTGATGTTAGCACTCTCCCACTTCACTGAATCGGGCTGCTTCACCCAATCGATGATGTTCTTTCCCATTCGGTAAAAGCCGGAAGCATGTGCAAAGAAACCTTTGTGAAGGAACTTCAATCCTGTCTCCACCGCATAGGCCTTTTCGGGTTTCAGATCGGGGTTGCCTTTGTTGGTGGGTCCCTTATAATAGAGATCGGTGAAGGTAGGCATGCGGAAGGATTTGTTGGCTGTGAAATACCATTTGATCCAGGGCTTGAAAGAATAAGAAAGATCGAGGCCAGGACAAATATCGAAGCCGAAATCCTCGTTGTAGTTACCTAAGAGTCCCAGCGCGAAACTGAAGCTATCTTTATGATACTGATGCTCGGCCGAAAGACTGATGTTGCTACGATGGGCACTTTTGGTAAAGAACCCCGAAGGGTCCATTTCATCATTCAGGGTATCTTTCATAGCCGTGCCCAAAACATTGCTATAGATCATTTCCTGGAAATACTCGGCCTTGATGCCCGTTTTGGTTAGGGCAGTATTAAACTGCACATTCAGCGAACCACCCAGCACATTGGTCATGTGGTAATTGTGCGACTTGTACCAGGCAGGAGCCTCGTTGCGAAACAGCTCGAAACGGTCGTGATGTTTGCGGCCATAGATCTGAGGAGTGAATTTGATCTTGCCGTTGGTAGTGAACTGTATGCTCGTGAACAAAGTTTTGGTGTGCTCGAACTGGTCGGGGTATTTGGCTGTGTAGAAACTATTGGCCCCAAAGGATTTGTCGGAATAGCCCACCTGAAAGTTGAAAGTTCCGCCCTTGAAATAATGAGCCAGCGAATAATATCCTTTCCACACATCGTAATCCGTATTCCTAGTGTAACCATCACAGGTTTTTCCACTGAAAGAAATAAAGTTGGAGGTCTTCTTGCCGGCGATACTTCCTGAAATAGTTCCATCGAAGAGGCCAAACATGCCCCCGGTGGCGCCCAGCTTCAGGTAGCTTTTATCAGGCTGGTTGGTCACAATATTTATTACTCCGCAAAAGGCATTGGCGCCATATTGGCGGGCTCCGGAACCTTCAAGTATTTCTATTCTTTCGACCTGACTGAGATCGACGGGGATATCCAGGTTGTGGTGCCCCGTCTGGGGATCGTTCACGCGTATGCCATTCAATAAAATAAGGGTTTGCTCGACGGAACCTCCGCGAAGGCTGATATCGGCCTGCACTTCGTCGGCGCCGCGCTGCCTGACATCGGCATTGAGGGCATACTCCAGCAGATCGTTGAGGGTGCGGACCGGCAACTTACTGATATCGTCACGGCTGATGATCTGCACCACACGGTTGCCATCCATGTGAAAGGCTGAGGGTTTGTCGCCACTGATGACCACCTCGTCGATAAAAACCGTATCGGATTGCGACCATCCCAACAGAGGAAAAAATAACAGTACTATTATTAATAATGTATAAGGCTTCAAATCCGTAATTTTCTGCAAAAGTAAGTTATTCGATAAAAGTTCTAGTCCAGTATTTTCTTAAAAAATGGTAATTTCCGGTACAACTTATCTTTGTTGAGCATCATAATAAAGAAGATCAGCAGGAAGGGCATGGCCGGCACTTTGTAGCGGACCATGGCTCCCATCACCGGAGTGGTGAGGCCTGTGAGGGTATAGGTGCCTGCGAAAAAGAAGAAGCATAGAAACAATACCGGCAACTGGGGAATCCTCCAGCGGAAAAAGACCAGGCACAATAGAATGATGGTAAATATCATCAGGTTTTCGAGGGCAGAAAACAGTATGAGGAAAGAATCCGCTTCGAAAATGTAGGGCCTGACCAGGGTATTGTAAAAGGCAAAGGGAGCATCCCGCAAAAGGCTCAGCAGATCAGGCTGCATAAGCTTTTGGGTGAGCAGGCTGCCCGAATGCATTTCTTTGGCCAGACCGATGAAGTCGTTTTGCTTCTGCGCGATAATTTCCAGCATATTGTAGCCCGGGAATATCAGGTGTATGTTCAGTCCCACCAGAATATAGAGCACCAATACCCCGGCATATTTCAGTAGACACAGCCTGTTGCCCGTGTATTTGCACCAGAGAAAGGCCACCAGCAGGGGTACCATGATTATAAAAATGTAGTACTTGGTGTAGATCAGCAGCAGCAGGGAGAACATGAGCCAGATGATGGCCCAGACATTCACCTTTTGACGCGTCAGTTTATCCATATTATAGAGAAGCATGCCCATGCCGAACAACAATATGGCTTCTTTGAGCACACCCGAACCCCAAAACAATACGGAAGGCAACAAGAATACAGCGAAGAACAGTTCTCGCTTACGGTCGGACATATAGGTGACGAAGAATTTGTAGAGTGCCACCAGCCCCGTGAGCGACAGAAAGCACATGAAGACAGTGTGCACATTGAAATAGCCAAAAGAAAACAGTCGCAGGGCGGCGTTGAAACGAATGATGGTATGGCTGTCGTTGTAAATGTTGCTTTCGAACACGCGATACCAGTTGTTCATGTTCTTATAATAAAGGTCGAAGTAGGTGGAGTCGTTGCCTATGCCGGTCAGCATTTTGATATAATCAAGCGGATGCTTCCACAGGGCATCGTACATCACCTTGCTGTCGTCGAAATAGCGGAATATATCGGCGGTGGAACGATCAGTATAATAATAGGTGTAGATAAAGTACATCACCAGGCCGGCGGCTATCTTCAATATAAAAACAATGGTAAGGCTCTTCCAGGTGAATCCTTCTATCTTAAAGAAAGGCAGTTTGTAGATCAAAAAGATGAACAGCAGGGAATATAATATGGTGAGGAGGATTTCCAATTCGGTAAGGGTTAAATCTGTTAACAAAGATAAAAATTTGCTGGAAAGTAGAGGGATAAAGATGAAATTCCAAGTCCCAAATTCCAATTTCCAAGAACCAAGCCTCAATCCCCAAAGCCCAAATTCCAAATTCCAAATTCCAAGACCCAAGCCTCAAGCCCCAAAGCCCAAATTCCAATTTCCAAGAACCAAGCCTCAATCCCCAAAGCCCAAATTCCAAATTCCAAGCCTCAAGCCCAAAGCCCAAATTCCAAGTCTCAAGCCAAAGACTTGTAACGCAAACTTAGGGGTGGTGGATTGCTGTCATGGATTTTGCTCCTTGCTCCTTGCTCCTTGGTTCTTGGGGCTTGGTTCTTGGGGCTTGCTCCTTGGTCCTTGGTTCCTGGGGCTTGGTTCTTGGGGCTTTGTCTTCTGAAATCCTTTTTATCATTTATCCGATAATAAGACGTACCTTTGCAAAAATTCACATCCGGACTTTTTTTCCCTCCCTACGACAGACAGGTTTTTGATTTCCCCAATTTATTACACAATTCATTACATTTTATTAAAATTATGCCATTTCAATCATTAAACATTATTGAGCCTATCCTGAAATCGATAGCACAGGAAGGTTACACTATACCCACTCCTATTCAAAAAGAAGCCATTCCTATTGTGTTGCGCGGCACCGACCTTTTGGGTTGCGCACAAACCGGCACCGGAAAAACCGCTGCCTTCGCTATTCCTATCTTACAATTACTACACGCCAACAAAGCCTACGACCGCAAACGCAAAATACGCAGCCTCATCGTTACCCCTACCCGCGAACTCGCCATACAGATTGACGAAAGTTTTAAAGCTTACGGCCGCTATTGCGGACTGACCAGCACTGTGGTGTTTGGCGGCGTGAACCAAAACCCTCAAACCGCCACCCTGCAAAGAGGTGTTGATATTTTAGTAGCCACTCCCGGCCGCCTGCTTGACCTGATGGATCAGGGTTTTATTTCGCTGCGCGATGTGGAGATCTTCGTTTTGGACGAAGCCGACCGCATGCTCGATATGGGATTTATACACGATGTTCGCAAGATCATCGCTGCCCTGCCCAAACAAAGACAATCTTTGTTCTTTTCGGCTACCATGCCCCCCGAGATCGTGAAACTTTCGAACACCATTTTGTATCAGCCTATGAAGGTAGAAGTTACCCCTTCGGCCTCAACGGTGGATATTGTACAACAGTTTATTTACTTTGTAGATAAAGGCAACAAACCCGCCCTGCTGGTAGATGTGCTGAAAGATAAGAATATCCGCACCGCCCTGGTGTTTACTCGTACCAAACATGGCGCCGACCGCGTGGTGAAGATTCTGGAGAAACACAAAATCACGGCCGAAGCCATTCACGGCAACAAGGCTCAGAATGCCCGCCAACGCGCCCTGGCCAACTTCAAGGCGAAGACCACACGGGTGCTGGTAGCTACGGATATTGCCGCCCGCGGCATTGATGTGGAAGATATGGAGTTCGTGATCAATTACGAGATTTCCAATCTGCCCGAAACTTATGTACACCGTATTGGCCGCACAGGTCGCGCCGGAGCCAAAGGCACTGCCTTTTCGTTCTGCGATGCCGAAGAAAAGCCTTATGTGCGCGATATCGAAAAGCTGATTGGCAAAAAGATTCCCGTGATTGACGAGCATCCCTATCCTTTGATGGATCACAATCCGGTGAAAACGCCCCAACGCCAGCCACGCAGCAACCAAATGCGTCAGCAACGTAACTCTGTGGATTCGAAATCGGGAGGCAATAACAAGACTCCTCAGGTGAGGAACAAGAGAGCGTATAGTAGCTGGCGTTAGTCGTTGAGCATTGCCCCATAGGGGTCCCTTCGGGAAGCATTGAACATTGATTATTGAATATTTAATGCTCAATTTTCAATTCTCAATGAACAATTTTCAAGTGGAAGAAAACCACGGAGACACTGAGAACACGGAGCTACACAGAGAATATATTTTTTCGGAACTCTCAAAACCGCATCGCCAATCCAAAGCCATTGCCCGTAAGGCCGACCTTGAAGTTGAGTTTGGTGGTGGTGGGAGGTGGCAGTCCTTTATTGTATATCTTCACCCCTTTGTTGAGGTGCACATAATAACCTATCGTAAAGGGTATGGAAAAAGCAACCAGTCCGCAACCTACATAGATCATCGTCATGTTGAGCGGGTATCCGTAAATCGAACGCCCAAAGACGTAGCCAATGCAGACACCGCCCGCCGAACTGAAAATCGTAGCTATCCAGTAGTTGTTCCGGGCCGAATACATTTGCGACCAGGCCTCATCGTTGTGTGAGGTGATCTGCATCATGTCCGACAGCCGCAGGCGGTAATCATTCTGATAATAGCTCCATCCGTATTTTTCAATCTTTAATGAATCAGGCACATCCTGAGCCGTGGCACGGCAGGAGGCGATGATGAGGAGGGCTATGAAGAGAAGTTTTCTCATAAATTATTTTTTGGTTCCGC
The DNA here is from genome assembly GCA_964599365.1 of uncultured Bacteroidales bacterium. Taxonomy (GTDB): domain Bacteria; phylum Bacteroidota; class Bacteroidia; order Bacteroidales; family CAIWKO01; genus CAIWKO01. Next base: position 2,902 of record CAZRFL010000074.1, on the reverse strand, counting down.
TTACACCATAGCTACCACCGCTTCCAAGACCTCCAAGATGATAACTGAAATTCATGCTGGTCTTTGATTCAAATTTTCCGGTTACAGGATCGTAATCATTATCATTAGATATTAGTCCATCTTTGCTAACAATTACCTCGACTGTATTATTTTCTGAAAAATGGATAAGCATAGTGTTTTTTATTGTACCATATTCGATTTTACCGTCATAAAAATAGTTAGTATCAATGTTTGTACCTAATGGAGACATTGACCATAATATTTTATGGACGGTAAAAGTATAATCACCCAAATACTTGGTGCGATAATTAAAAGGATTCTTTTTGCATTGTGCGAATAGAAGCAAGCAAAAAACTATTGGCAACAATAGTAACCCTAATCGTTTCATGTTCTTATATCTGAAATTATACGTAAAACACCATGACAAATATAGAAATAATTCGATTGAAACAATCTGCCCCCGTAAAATTTTTAATCAACCGCATCTAGATTTCCTCATTTTCTGCTTTTCCGGGAAATAAATTCCTATTAATTTTAGGTCGATAAATTCAAATTATCAGCCTTATGGAAGAAAATGAAACCCCAAAAACCTATGGGAAGATCATATTCCCGGGGTATACCCAAAATGTGATTGAGGACACCAACGATATTGCTTATATCATGGCCGATGACAACTACATCCAGATCAAATTTAAGAATAAGAACAGAAACAAAATGACTCAGGCCGTTTGCTTGTGTTATGCAGAAGACAGGCTTGATCCCGCAAAATTTAGCCGTTGTCATGACAAGTATATAGTCGCCGGAAATTACGTAGATAAAAAGCGACGCAACAATCGTGGACTCATCATCACTCTCCTCAACGAAGAGGAAATACCTGTTTCATGGAGAAAAAAAGATCAGTTTCTGAAGTTTATGCGACCTTTCAGGCCCAACTGGTTTTCAAGCCATTGAAGATAATTGCACACTTACTCAGATTTGCTTTGTTATCGAGGCAGCCGTTACTACATTTGAAACGTGATTTTCACTTGTTCTTTGGCAAATGCGTGTAGTGAATGGAAAGGTTTTTCAGCATGACGGAAATTTAAAGGTGTTCGGAGAAACTTTCCCGGTGTTCGGAGAAACTTTCTAGGTGCTCGGAGAAACTTTCCCGGTGTTCGGAGAAAGTATGGCGGTGCTCTGAGAAACTTTCCCGGTGCTCGGAGAAAGTGTGGCGGAGCTCGGAGAAACTTCGGCGGAGCTCGGAGAAAGGGTGGCGGAGCTCGGAGAAACTTCCACCGAAACGGCAAAAAAAAATAAAATGTACAAAATAAATATCAGGTTAACCATAAAAAACAAAACTACAATCTTTATTTTCAACAAATTAATAAATCAATTATTAACCAAAAAAAAATTAATATCATGGCTAGTACAAAAGATTTTATCCCTGGTCCAAATGCAGACTTCGACAACTGGCAAAGCTCCTTCGTCAGCACAGTAAACTTATACATCTCAGGATGGGGTCTCTCGACCGATGCCCTGGACGAATGGGCAACACTTACCTCAGAGCCCAGTAATAAGCAAAAACGATGGAAAACTATTTGGGACATCGTGAAAACCAAAGAATTTACCCACTCACAGGCACAGGAATGTGCTGATGCCCGCAAAAGTTACGAGAGCGGTCGTCGCGACGATCCGAATGATACCAGTCTGAGGCTATATATCACGCGCTACATCCGCAACAACCCCAAGGTGAGCAATACTCAGAAAAAAGCACTGAAAATTACGGTTCCTGACGATGTGATAACCGAAACTTCGCCCGAACTGGCCAAAAAGTCGGAAGCAGCTTTGGAAGGACGTATTGTTTCTGCTTCGCATTTGATGCATCACAGCAAGGTTAATATTTTGGGTCAAACCGACACAGCTATGGGAGAAGATGTGCTGGAAATCCAGGTATTTATCGCTTTTACGGAGGCCACCGTCACCACCGCGCCCAATATGAAAGATTTTCATTTCGACGGTTTGGTTACCCGCGGAAAATACGACAGGGTCTTCGATCCGTCGCTGGTGGGTAGTAAAGCCTGGTATTATGCCCGCAATGTGATTAAAGGCAAAACCAAAACCTTCGGCCCACCCAGCGAATTCTGGAATGGAATGGTGATGTAGGCTATAGGCTTTTAGTTACTAAGAAAAATCCGGTGGTGTAAGCTTCCGGATTTTTTTTTGGTGTAATTTGGTGTCTTGGTGCCTACTATATAATAAAATGTAAGTCACTATAATTCAGGTATTATTTTTAGGAACTCCCGCAGATTACGCAGATAAACGCTGATAAAAAATCTGCGTAAATCAGCGAGATCTGCGGGAAATAAATAGAAGTTATCTGTTTTGAGGTTCGGTTCGCAAACCGGGAGGACTCTGTGTTAAAAATAAGATGCCATTGCAGCCCTAAGCAGGAATTTAACCATGGTTTCTGCCATAACCTCCCTCAAACTGTTTTTAATTTGGGTGATAGGCTTGGTCTGTTCGAACTGTTTTTCTTTGGCCTTTTCAATTGTAATCATTTCAGCATCGAACGCAGCTTTTAATTGCAGATAAAGTTCCATACCCATAAGTTCTTCGTCGTGCTTATCTAAAAAATTAGAGGCTCTTATGTTTGCTTTGTAGGGTGTATTTTCTTTTTCATTCATTCTTGCAGGTATTACAAATAAAGAAACGGAAAAATCGAAGTAATCAATAACTCATTGAATGTAACCATTCATAACAACGGTAGAAGTAAGAATAAATTCAATACGACTAAATCATAAAGCAATGTTACTATTTTCTAAATCGATGTTACTAATCACAAGTTCGATGTAAGTAAAACTTACTACGATGGAGGAAACGCGTACTTCAATAGAAGATGCAGACCAAACAGTGTCGTTTTCAT
>CAZRFL010000073.1:0-20892 GCA_964599365.1 uncultured Bacteroidales bacterium | reverse complement strand
TGGCACGGAATGTAGCATAATTGCTGCTTCGTAGTATCAAAGTATTTGTTCCATCCGAAATAGTGCGGTTTGTACTTGCCGATGCATCAGCAAAAGGCATGGCTACTTCAACAAAATAAACATTTTCCAGTTTTATTAATGTTCCCAGATCATTAGGGGTAATGGTAGGAATAGTAACAACCTTAGGTGAAGGAACGGCTCCAGGCAAATCGTGGATGAACAAATATTGGCTGATAAGTGGTGCAGTAATTCTGCCAATGGCACCATTATAGGGTAATCCGATTTGAGTCATACCATTATAATCGCCTAAGAATAAGCCTTTACATTTAACATAAATTCTTTGTCCTAAAGGATACAAATTGTACAAACTGGTTGCATCCAACGAAAGTAACAGACCACCCGATGTATCCTGAATGTATAAACTCTTGTAAATATTTCCGGTTGCATCACTGGAAACAACAATACCGGTCACATAAACATCGTCATTAATACTATCGAGTGCTCCGAGAACTGTGTGACGGTTTTTCAGATCCTTGATCGAAATGACACTGGCACCAATGGGCAAGGTGAACATGGGAACATCAACAGGTGGTGCATCAAATTCCTTTGAACAACCTGCCATAAATATTGTGGGAACTAAAAGAAGCAGTACCCAAATTTTTCTTATTACGCTGAGTGATTTCATATTATTTATTTTTATTGTTTATATCTTAATTAAATTATAATCGTATCGAAGCCATTAAAAAATAGGTGCGGCCAAAACCATAATAGTATTTTGCTGGAAATCCATCGGGTCCGTACTGATAAACGTCTGTACGGGCCTGCTCATACCCTGAAGTAATCATATGGGTATTGTTCAATACATTGCTGCAACTAAGGTTAATCCCTAAATAAACATTCTTAATTTTAAAAGACTTGCTAACCGAAACGTCCAAAGTAAACTGAGGTTTTGCATTGGCTTTTTGCTGCTCAATCAATTGGTTGAACACCGGATCAACATTGTATATTCCTGAATTCTCAAAGATTTCAACGGTTCTGCGATTGGGTGCAAAATCAATCCAATTGTTGGCAAACAAATTGGCATTCACATTGGCATACCAATATTTCATGGGTCCAAATTTCAATCCAAGCGATCCGGCTGTTTGGGGCGATCCGCTAACATAAAAGTTCTTACAATAAACTGTTTGTGTGGTTTCCTCCAGAAGCCTGCTTTCATTAGTAATAAATGCTGTCGGACGACTGGTATAACGATAATTTCCTATCGATCCACCTGCAATAACTGCAAGCTCAGGAATAATTTTCACTTCAAAACCCACCTCAATTCCCTGATGAACCTTGTCTATTCCAGTCATAAAATAATTCACCAATGATTCCAAACCATCTGAATTATTAGCCGCATCCCTATAAAAATAGATCACCTTAGTATCATCATTGAAATTGGTATTGAAAGCCGTTATGCGTGCATTAAATTTAGGGTAACGTATAATGTAACTAAGGTCGCCGCTAAATATCTTACGGGTTTTATAATTGGGTATTACACCATTTCTGACTCTGGGAGCACTAAAAACATCGCTAAATGCCGGCGCCATGGTCGAATAATCCAGATTTAATACCACATAATGACGGCCCGAAATCTTGTAAGTAGCTCCTACCTTAGCAGCGTAATCATAGAAGCTGTATTTTGCAGATTTTCCTAAGGATTCTTCAGGATAACGTCCGTTTTGCATATTACCCACTCTCCAGAATTGTGTTCCGGTCAATTTAAGTCCCACATAGAAATCAAAGTGGTTATAGGTAAACTCACCCAATCCCCACAAGTTGCCGGAATTGATGTGTATATCGTAATCATAGCCAAATTTGTCACCTTTTCTGATGATTCTATTCGGATTATTTATATCGTTTTGAATTATAATCGTATCACCAGGATTATCGCGTTGCGAATATTGATCGATGTCCAGCCAATAACCTTCCTGACCATTGCCATCCAGCAAATCGGTCATCACCTTATAATTTTTGCTCTTATAAATATTTACATTGATACCGCCAGAGAAGAAGGCATGTTTGTTGATTTCGTAATTTACATGAGATGCTAATGCCCATTGAGAGTGATCCAAACGGCGTTCTTCAACTGTATACCGTGATTGGTTGCCGGAAAGGATACTAAGATAATTTATCTTATACAGTTGATCCCAATTGATCTGGCTAACTGATTCATCGTTTTTCCATAACGCAGATATAGCATCCATTATTGCAGGGTCACCCGCAACATCGATATCATAACCCATCGTATTTTGCCAACTGGGTAAATACCTATAATAATCAGGGCGTGGATCAGCCGAGTTGTACCAGTTTAATGAAGTGGTTCCTGTACGTCCGAAACTATAACCTAATGTTGTTGTAAGTTTCATTTTATCAGAAATGTCGTAAAAATGTGACAGTAATAAAACTGGTTCGTGTGAGTTACGAACTTTAGCATTTCTTACTTCACCATTTTGATAACCCCAATTGGGATTATAATAATTTGATCCAACTAAATCATAAACTTCTTGGGTGGCTGCAGCCTGCATACCTATTTTGGCAGGTGATCCAAATCCGGTAAAAGAGAGTGAGTGTTTTGCGTTGATTTTTTTCTCAACTGAAAGAAAATAAGCGTAGGCATCATAAAAAGTACCTTTCACATAACCATGGTCACCCTGACGGGTAGATGCGGATGCGGTTACAGCCCATCCATTTTTCATAGCACCGGTTGAGTAGGTAATCATAACCCTGTGTTGGTAAGACTTATTCGAAAAAGCATAGGATGCTTTCAACTGTTTGCGCTGATGCGAAGCTCTGACATCAATATCAGTAGTACCGGAAATGGTACCAAAAGAATAACGTGTAGGATTCAGTCCGTATGCACTTTCTTTATAGCGGGTAGCATCATTTAATCCTCCCCAATCCGAGAAATTAGGTCTCCCAGTTTCCGGATCATTCATAGCTAAACCGCTAACTAATACTTCAGAATACTCATTATCATAGCCTCTGGGCCTGAAATAACCACTACTTAATGTATAGTTTGAAATAGAAACAAATGCATCGTTTGATGAATGAAGCAAACCTGAAACGAATTGTTCCTTTACATCGTCATCAGAATCTAAAGTGGTTATAGTACTTTCACCTTGGTTTTCACTGGCATTAACATTTCCTGTCGATTTTACCTGAACATATCCAAGTTTGATGGAAGAAGAATTAACATCAACAGTTACAGTCTTTGTTTCGTAACCATCAATAGAGAAATTTACGTCAATTTTTCCAAAGTTTATTCCATCTGCAGTGAATTTTCCGGCTGCATCAGTTTGGAAGGTCTTATTCCCGACATTGACCGACACCCCTCCGATAGGGCTTCCGGTCACATCAGTGACCACCCCTTCGAGTGATGCAGTTTGTGCTATTAACCAGGTACTGGTAAAAAAAACAAGCACAATTAGTAATAACGTTTTCTTCATTTTCAGTTTCTTTAGTTCTTAATTTATTTAGTAAATATTTTGACGTCAATAATATTCTTAAATGCAGTCAATTACACCAAGTGTAATGGTCTTATTTTATAGGCGCAGCCAGCAAAATTACACAAATAATAGTCACCCTTTACTATAATGATTAAATTTTAATTTTTCTGATTGCGTTTGACCAAAGAAAGCTACTTTTGTTATTCATTTTATGAATCAAATAACTAACTAATGGCTAAAAGAACCTTATTGCTTGTATTTTTATTTTTGATTAGTTCAAGCATTTTTTCACAGGAGAAAAAGATAGATGTTGCTATAATAGCATTTTACAATGTAGAAAATCTTTACGACACTATTGACGACCCAATAACAGATGATAAAGAATTCTTGCCTGATGGAATTCAAAATTGGAATTCGGCAAAATATTACCAAAAGTTAGATCGTATTTCTGAAGTAATATCTAAAATTGGCGAGGAAGTTGTTCCTGGTGGACCGGTCATTATTGGATTATCAGAGATAGAGAACAGAGGGGTTTTAGAAGCATTAGTAGCTTCTGACAATTTAAAATCGAAAAACTATGGCATTGTACACTATAATTCGCCTGATCGCAGAGGTGTTGATGTCGGTTTTTTATATAAAAAGAATCGTTTTGTAGTGGAAGGAAGTCAATCTATGCCATTAAGAACTTCGGACACCTCATTTAGGACCCGAGATCAACTTTTGGTTTGGGGCAAACTCGATGGTGAAGAAATTTACTTTTTAGTAAACCATTGGCCATCGCGCAGAGGAGGCGAACAAAGAAGCGCACCTAAAAGAAGAGCTGCTGCTGAACTTGCCCGACATATAACTGACTCGCTTATGAAAATTAATCCTAATGTAAAATTGATTATCATGGGTGATTTAAACGATAATCCAACAAATGCCAGCATTACAAAGTACTTAAAAGCCAAAGGAAAACCTGAAGAAATTATTGCAGGAGATCTACACAATCCTATGCTGAAATTGTACCGCGACGGCATTGGATCATATGCTTATCGTGATTCCTGGGATCTCTATGATCAGATTATAGTATCGTATGGTTTAACCGGTGAAGACAAAAGCACATTCAAGTTGCTTAAGGCAAAGATATTTAATGAAACATTTCTGAGGCAAAAAACCGGCACATTTGCGGGATATCCATGGCGTACTGCTGCCGGAGGTCAATATCTAGGTGGCTATAGCGACCATTTTCCGGTATACGGAATTCTTGGAAAAGAGATAAAATAGTTTTACGGTACTTCAATGTTGTGATCTAATATGTGAAAACAAATTAGTATCACAATACCATTAAATTCGACTACAATGAAAAAGATAATACTTTTATTTATCATTTTAATTGGGAGCATTATGTTGCATGCTCAAATTAATATCTCTACTGATACCAGACTATTCATTAGTGATTTGAATAATAACTACAGAAGTCACAATAGCTATATCAGTAAGGATCTCTGTAATAAATATCCTATAAATAAAGTCAATGAAGGATTTTACGTTTCTTGCCTGGCACTAGTAAACAACAATTTTAGTGCAAACGATATGTATACTGCAGGGATTCTATTAGGATCTCAAACAGGAAATATTGTGACCTTACGTATTCCGATTCAATATTTCAATCAAATTACCACCCTTAAAGGGATTGATTACCTTGAGATAGCAGGCAAGATTAAGCCTAATCTGGATAAAGCCTTGAAAGACACCCGTGTGGACAGTGTGTGGCAAGGTATTGGCTTACCGCAAGCCTTTACTGGAAAAAATATTTTGATTGGAATTACAGATTGGGGATTTGATTATACCAATCCAATGTTTTATGACACAACTCTGTCGCATACCAGGATTGTAAAAGCCTGGGATCAATACCGAAACTCGGGACCACCGCCCTCAGGATTTAGTTATGGAACTGAAATCAGTGGTGAAACGAATTTGTTGCAGGCTCAATGTGATACTTTTAATATTTACCAATGGGCCACCCATGGTTCTCATGTGGCCGGTATTTGTGGTGGAAGTGGTGCGGGAACGGTTTACCGTGGAGTAGCATATGAAGCTCAATATTTAATGGCTACTTTTTTGGTAGATGAAGCCGCAGTGATTGATGCGTATAACTGGATGTATGACTATGCACAAAGTGTCGGAAAAAGATTAGTAATAAATCAAAGCTGGGGATTGTATTGGGCCGGAAACTTAGATGGCACTTCATTAATAAGTCAGGCCATCAACAATCTGTCATCTCAAGGGGTAGTATTTGTTGTTAGTGCTGGGAATAACGGTGATGTTAACTTTCATTTGAAACATAATTTTACAGGAAATTCTGACACATTGAAGACAGTAGTTGAGTTCGATAATTATTCCTATTATCCTACTATGTGGGGACAATCAGTAAGTGTGTGGGGCGAACCGGGGAATAGTTTTGATATTTCATTAAAGGTATTAAATGCCTCTAATATCAGATTGGCTGAATCTCCAATTCATTCTACCAATGATACCAATACTTATGCGGAAGGTCAAATAATTGTAGGCACAGATACCATATTTTATAACATTGGATCTGATTCGGCAAATGTGTTAAATAGTAGGCCCCACATGCGTATCAGGGTCAGAAATCTGAATACAGCATTATATAAAATAGCTTTATTTGCTTCTGGCACACCAGCAACAGTGAATTGCTGGAATGTTATAGAACTTACTAATGATGTTGGCAATTGGGGCTCTCCTTTCAGTGCTCCTATAGCAGGGTGGGAGAACGGAGATTATAATTGTGGAGTAGGTGAACCTGCATGTACAGAAAGTGTAATTAGTGTTGCTTCGCACTTATCAGAAACAAAATTACCCAATGGTAGCATCGTGGGTGGTACTATCTCTGCATTTTCCAGCTATGGGCCTACCTATGATGGACGAATGAAGCCAGATATTTCAGCGCCGGGTCAAAGTGTTTGTTCATCTGTTTCTTCATTCACCAACCAAAGTTTAACTGGAATGATTACAAGTGTTTCTTTCAACGGGCGTACTTACAGGTTCTATAGGTTTTCTGGCACTTCCATGTCCTCGCCTATGGTTACAGGAATTGTTGCCTTGATGCTAGAAGCCAACCCTACGCTGACCCCTGCTCAGGTTAAAGATATTATCAAGATCACAGCCCGGGAAGATCTAAAGACAGGTGATATCCCTGATACAGGAAGCTATCGTTGGGGATGGGGGAAGATAAATGCATGGAGAGCTGTAAAAATGGCTTATACAGGAATTCAGGAAGCGAATATTGCTTTCAGTGCCGTTATTTACCCTAATCCAACTTCTGACATTGTATTTATTATAGCAGAAGAAAATGAAGAGCCGGTTTCAGTGACTATTTATAATGTTTTAGGAGAGAAGGTGCTTGACAGAAAAACTATCATTAACAACCAAATAAATATTTCTGATTTTAACAGTGGACTATATATTGTTGAGATTATACAGGGCCAATCAAGAAGCATTCAGAAACTGATTAAAAAGTAATTTACATTACCAGTTGCAGCATTCCATTTAGCGATTTACCTTCGCCAATAATGGTCTGATAAGAAATAGTGTAGTAGTAATATCCTGCAGGCATTAAATTTCCATTGTATTTGCCATTCCAATAATTGGTTCTGTCAGTTGTAGAAAATAATTTTGCATTTTCAGCATTATAAATATTCAACAGAAAATTATCATCCTTAATATTAAAAAATGAAGGATGCCAAAAATCGTTGATACCATCACCATTTGGAGTAAACGAATTTGGGATATAACAGTCGCTGCCCTGGTAATAAACTATAACCTGATAGGTATTGGCAGGTGGTAAATGTGTAAAAACTTTAACAGTATAAATGCCTTCATGGTCAATATTAATTGTGGGTGTATCATAACTGCCGGGAGTCCATAAATATCCTGTAGCATCGGCGGCAGTGGCATCTAACGTTAGAATAGTGTTTTCGAGTAGGCCATATTCTATATACTGTGTATTAACAGGTATTGTGTCATATACATTGTCAAGTTTGGGAACATCCTGCTTTTTACAAGAAATTACTGAAATAAGTATTAATGGCAATAACAGGGATATGAGTCTTTTCATTGTAGATTAACGATAGTTACCAAACTGGAAACGCAAACTCAAACCGGCATAATCAACAACCCCAAAATTCTTAATTATATCTTTTTTCATAGGTATACCGCTATGGATATTGATAATGACATTGTTTTTCAAATTAAAGCCTAAGACTATGCCTGCATTTCTAAGATTCTGAAATTCCACCCCAAATAGCAACCATCTTTTGTAAGTAAAAAGCATACTTGGACTGAAGTTCAATAACCTTCCATTATATTTTAATTCAAAGGCGGGAAGTGTGTTTATTTTTTTGCTGATATTAAAACCATAACCTCCTGAAAGCATATATTCTCGTGGAATCCTTGATTTAGAAATGACTCCCACTTCAGGGCTGGTTAAATGCATAGCTGAAACACCGACAAACAATGTTTTCCAATTATACCAAACTCCTAAACCCATATCGAAGTTGTTTTTGGCGGTTTTATCCGGAAACATTTCGTTAGTATTGTAAACAAAACCATCTCTAGTATCAATCATGTCTGAAAAACTCAGGTTGTCTTTATTAATATCAGATGCTAAGTATGACGCGGAAAAGCCTAGTCGTAAATTGTGATTTTTTGCAAGGAATATTCTATAGGCAAAAGTAAGATCCAGGGCCAAAGAGCCTTCTGCAGCTCCCAAATACCTTTTATAGTTAATGCCTATTCCGCAGTTTTTACGTTTGCCGAAATTGAAATCATAAGCTAGGCTGTATTCGAAAGGAACATTAAAATCGTTTGATGGCTTATACAATGGTTTGTGAACCAATGTTGATAAACTAATAGTATGTCTCTGATTAAATCCAGCGTAAGCAGGATTGATTACGAAATTGTTGACCATACTAACCTTGCAGTCAGGTGTAGATTCATAACGCTTGCTGTAATTTCCTTTTCGGTCAGCCATTTTTTGTTTCTTCTTGTCAAGTTTTTCTTTTCTGGCAAGATAATCTTCGGTGACAGAAGTATATGTTGCGTCTTCTGTTGTCTGAATTTCAGAAGAGGTCTTCGTTTCTTTATTGTCTAACTGATTGTCATTAAATTTATTCTCCGTAATTTTAAATTGACCTTCATTCTTAGTTATTACCTTCACATTAACGGTTTCTGTTTTTGGGTAGATAATGATTTCGTCAACCTGTTTATTTGATAATACAGCTATATCGGAATTGTTTGTAAGAGGTTTTTCATTAATAATAACACTATTAGCTGAAGAATTGGTTTCTTTGAATGCGGAAGTAGTAGTAGATTTTGTGTTTTGATTTTTAATGTTATTTTTCTGAGAATTATCGTTTTTCGAACCTGTATTCACAGGAAGGATATTTCCCTTTACATCAGTATTTGCATTTAACGCATTGTTTTTTGAATTTATTGGGGACGAAGAACTTTGTTCAGAAGGTATGTTACGGCTGATTTTATTCTCAACTTTATTATTTATTGCATTATCAAAAGGTTTTAATTTAGCAATAACATTTTCTCTGGTTTCGGAAGACCCTGGATTCTGAGTTAACAGGTAGGCATAAATGCCAGATCCAACAATAATAATTGCTGATAAGACAATTAACAGTTTGGCTGTAAAGTTCCCGGAACTGATTGGGGCTACTTTCGGAGAAGATTCCATAGCCGCCTTCATCATCTGCCAGTGCTCCGGAACATAGTCGGTCTGGTAGTTGCCTAGCTTTGATCTAAAAAGATCGTCGATATGGTTATTTTTATCCATTAATCACAGACTCCTTTATATTAATATCAGTTAATTTTTTCATTAAAATTCTTCGGGCATTCAATAAATGCCATTGTGAAGTGCTCTCAGTAATATTGACCATTTCACCTATTTCTTTATGAGTATAATTTTCAAAAACAAATAGATTGAACACTGTCCGGCTCGTAGGAGGAAGATCTTCAATCATTTTTATCAGATCCCCCTCAGCCATTTGGCTGATTGCTTCGTTTTCTATGTGCTTTGAATCGTTGTTTATATTCAGAGGCACGGTATTGTTATAACGGTTTTTTTCAAACCTTATTCTGTCAAGAGAAGTGTTCACCATGATCCTGCGAATCCAGGCATGAAGATACTCGCCATCACCGACATATTTATCGATGTTTTGAAATACCTTCAAAAAAGCCGTATTTAATACTTCAACAGCATCTTCAGCGTTTTTAGCGTATCGTAAACAAACATTCATCATGCTCCCGTAATACAATTTATAAAGCTTCTCCTGAGCAGCAGAATTACCCTCTCTACATAGTTTTACTATATCCTTCAACTCATTACCGGAATTCATTTGCTCGGGATTAAATAATAAAACGTATATTTTGAGAAAAAACTGGGTGACATCTTATTTTTTTATGATTTTTTTTTTGAACACCTATAAATTTTTTCAAAATTATGTTTTTTTTCAATTTAAAGTGTCATTTTACAGTTATTTAAACTGCTGCATTTTGCCTGACAATTAGGCTTTAATCTAACATTCTTTCGAGTCCCAGAATAAACTGATGTGATAAGTAGTTGTCGAAACTCATACAAACATCGGAAGCAAAGGAGACACCGGTGGAAATCATCTCTTTATATTGTATTTCTGATAAGGCAAGAATATCTGCCTGTTTTATTTTGTTTTTGTAGAGCCAGTAAGCCATTCCCGATGTAAAAGTGTCTCCTGCCCCGACTGTGCTAACAGGTATCAGGTCGATTGCTGGATAATGAAATTGCTCAACTCTTCTGCAAAAGTCCACACCCCTGCGGTTTCTGGTATATATGAGTGATTGGCAGCCAATAGAGGAAAGTTTTTTAAATGTTTCTTCAGCACTACAAGTACTAAAAACGTTGAGGAAATCCTCGTCGGAGCCTTTTGTAATATCTGCCAGACTAATGTTTTCTTCGATAAATGGTTTTACAATGTCTATCATATTCAAATGAGCCTTACGGAAATTTGGGTCGTATATAATAATGACATTTTGACTACGGCATTTTTTTAAAAAATCATGGACCATAGGTCGGATCTCAGGTTTTATGCCATAATAAGAACCAAAAAGCAAGATGTCATCTTCATTCAAATCAGGGAACTTTATGTGAAGTTCGTCTTCCACTCTGATCTTATAGAATGAATAATCAGCATTGTTGTTTTCATCCAGATAGGCCAAGGCTATGCGTGACTTAGCATTACTATACATGGTGATGTTGGAAGTGTCTACCTGATTTTCTGTTAAAAACCGTTTAATGATAGATCCCACTTTGTCGTTGGCAAAATCGCCAATGAAATGAACAGGTAGCCCCAAACGTCCCAGAGAAACGGCGATGTTAAGCATAGCCCCACCTGGTTTTGCATCTACAGGCTTTTCATCCTTGAAAATAATGTCGTATACTGCCTCACCAAAACAATAGATTTTCCTCATAGAGATTTATTTATAAAACCAGAGCCTTGACAATAGCAATGGAAAGGCAAAAATACTCCTTTATTTTTCCGCAGAAAGCCTTTCTAGAACTATTTTTATCAGGTTTTCCATCAGAGGTTTGTAGTTTTTGGTGAACTGTTTTGAGATACGGTTGGCAATAATCACACAGATTGTGAGGGTTTCGTGGCCAAGAACTTTGCCTAATCCATATAATGCCGAAGTTTCCATTTCGAAATTAGTAATCCTCTTTCCCTGGTAGTCAAAGGATGTTAAACGGGAATTCAATTCAGGAAAAGCCAGTTCGCCACGAAGTTCACGACCCTGGGGTCCGAAAAAGCCCGGGGCAGTGGCTGTGATACCCTGTACCATGTCGAATGCTATTTTTTGCAGCAAGAAATCGGAGGCTCGAACCGCGTAAGGTTTAGCCAGAAATGAGGGCCATTGCGATTGGCTGATGAACTCGTCGGTCATTACAGGGTCAATAATCTCTTGGGTTTTTTTATAGAAATTCATTACTCCGTCAATTCCTAGTCCATAGGCTGAGGCAACATAGGAGTCAACGGGGATATTGGCTTGTAACGCCCCTGAGGTTCCAATTCGGATAATTCTTAGTTGTCGATGCGAACTTTTAGGAGTACGGGTTTCGAAATCAATATTGGCCAGTGCATCCAGTTCGTTAAGCACAATATCGATATTGTCAGGGCCCATGCCGGTAGACAAGGCCGTTATTCTTTTTTTATTGAAAATACCTGTATGACTCAAGAGTTCGCGATTCTGTACTTTTAGTTCGATGGAATCAAAATATTTTGAGATTTCAGGAACCCTGCCAGGGTCACCAACTACGATAATATCATCGGCTATTTCATCGGGAGAAAGGTTTAAATGATAGATTTTGTTTTCTTTTGTCAGTATCAATTCCGACTCTTCAAATACTCTCATGATAATTGTATTGCTTTTTTGATTTTGTTATAACGATTAAGTGTTGTACTTTTGTAAAAAGCACTTAACGGGATTTCCATAAATTGCTTTTTCATCGTTTGACTTCAATTTTTAAAATGCTCATTTACTGTAGTAAACTCCGCATTTAAAAGTCTCGTCTGCCTCGAAAAATCTAATTTATTGAAACCCTCTTGATTTATTATTTGTTGTACTATAGTAAATGATTTTGTTGTTATTTTTATAAACTGAAACAAATTTAGTAAAATATATGGAAACCTTTAAAAACATTTTAGTTCCCTTCGATTTCAGGGAGCAGGCAGAGATTGCTTTGAGCCAATCCTACAACATAGCCCGACTGACCAATTTGAGCATAACTCTATTGTATGTTCACGAAGATGGCGGATTTCTAAGCAAGTTCTTTTCTGATGACCAAAGTGCTGATCTAATAAAAAAAATGGAGACAGAACTTGATAAATTCACAAAGGAGAAATGTCAGGAAACTGGTTTGGACATTAATTTTATGGTCGCCCGCGGAAAAGTTCATTCAAAAATTGTTGAAGTGGCCGAAATGATACAGGCAAAGTTTATTATGATGGGTACTGCCAGTGCCACCAGCCCAAAAGAAAATGCTATTGGAGCTAACACCAGTCGTGTTATTCGTAATGCGAAATGTCCGGTAATTACCATTGGTGCTGTTTGCCATTACAATGGTTGCCGTAGTATTCTTTTGCCTCTCGATCTTACACAGGAAACCCGTCAGAAGGTTAGCTGGGCCATTGATCTGGCAAAATTGTTTGGGTCGACGATAAAAGTGGTGTCGGTACTTTGGTCGACCAATCATAAGGAAATATCAACTCAACTGAAAGCTCAGGTGATACAGGTGAAAAATTTTATTGAAGAGAGAAATGTAAAATGTACGGCCGAAATTCTGGAAGCCAATAAGGAGTCGGAGGAAACCCCTTTGATCCTGAAATATGCCGAAGAGCAGAAAGATGTTGACCTGATCATGATCATGACACAACAGGAAACAGGTTTTATTCCGTTTTTTGTGGATCGTCAGGCCACTGAGATCATAAGACTTTCGCGCTACCCGGTTATGTCCATTATTCCTAAGGATATGGGAGATACTCTCGCCAGATAAACTTTCATGATTGCTGAAATAATTACTATTGGTGACGAACTACTGATTGGGCAGATAGTCAATACCAATGCTTCGTATATTGCATCCGAACTGAACTTGATTGGTATAAGGGTGAAGCGAATGACTACTATTGGGGATACCCACGAAGAGATCATTTATGCTCTGAAAAATATTTCGGAAATAACTGATTTGACCATTCTTACAGGAGGGTTGGGACCCACCAATGACGATATTACTAAAAACACCCTGTGCTTGTTTTTCGATACCAAACTGGTGTTGCATAAAGAATCGCTGAATAATATTACCCGCCTTTTTAAGAATCGTGGTTGGGGAGTTTCAGAGATTAACCGACATCAAGCCATGCTTCCGGCTAGTTGCCGGGCTATACCTAACCTGGTGGGGACTGCCCCCGGTATGTGGTTCGAGAAAAAACTGAAGCACTATATATCCATGCCCGGTGTGCCATTTGAGATGAAAGAGATGATGACCAAAGAGGTGATCCCTCAACTGAGAAAGATCAGCTTTGCGCCACCTATCCATCACAAAACCGTACTTACCACCGGAATTGGCGAATCGGCCCTAGCCGAGCGTATCAAAGATTGGGAAAATCAGTTGCCCCGCGATATCAAACTGGCCTATCTGCCCGAAGTGGGGATAGTAAAACTGCGCCTATCGTGCTACAAAGCCACAAAAGGCAGCCCAATTGAAAATATTGACAAGGAAATAGAGAAGCTCAAGCAACTGATTCCTGAATTTATTTTTGGTTACGGAACGGATACCCTGCAAGGGGTGCTGGGCAGAACATTGAAGAGCCTGGGCAAAACTCTGGCCACCGCCGAAAGTTGCACAGGAGGATATATTGCCCACCTAATAACTTCGGTGGCCGGAAGCTCGGCATATTATAAAGGTTCGGTGGTGGCTTACGATAATGAAGTTAAGATAAAAACTCTGGGAGTTGATAAAGAGCTTATCGCTGTGCAGGGTGCAGTGAGCGAAGAGGTGGTAAAAGCTATGGCCAAAAAAGTAAGAAAATTATTGAAAACCGATTATGCCATTACCACTTCTGGCGTGGCCGGACCTGACGGAGGCACTATCGAAAAACCTGTAGGAACTACCTGGATAGCCATTGCTACCCCTAAAAAAGTTTATGCGCAGAAATTCATGTTGGGCGACGACCGCGAACGCAACATACGCCGGGCAGCGATCTTTGGGCTGAATATGCTCAGGAGAGAGTTGGAAGAAAGTTAATCAATGAATACAAATACCTTTTCTAATGCGAAAAAGGCAAAATCGCCCCATCATGGGATTGCTAAACATTTTGGGCAAAAAATTTCAAGATTGATTGAAAAACTTGCTTAGCTAATAAAAAATTTTTGTTAGCACATTGCAGAGGAAACTTATACAATAAAAAAGGTAACTCAGCAACTAAAAAAGTAAGCTTAGAAAATCGGAAAGCAAATTTAGTTGATAAAAAAGGAAAGTCAGGCTATCAAAAAGGGAAATTAGGAAATCCAAAAGCGTCGTTAGTTGATCAAAAAGGGGCGTTAGTTGATCAAAAAGGAGCAATTTTGTCACAACTAAGGCTGCTTTCACCTTGGTTTATGCCATTTTGACAGCAACTAATCCTTAGCGAGAAAAAGAAAGGCTTGGTGCTAAATGGTGCTTTGGAGTCCGCCGCAATGGATGGCGGCGAAAAAACCATGGATTATTGTAACTTTGTCACCGAAGATTAAAAAATATTTTCCTATATTCTTTGATAATCAAAAAAAAATAATGATCTTTGCACCCCATTTTGAAAAGCTAACAATAAGAAATACAAAATACCATGTCGAGAACTTGCGAAATAACTGGAAAAAAAGTGATGGTTGGCAACAACGTATCGCACTCTAATATCAAGACAAAACGTAAATTTGTCCCCAATCTTCAGACCAAAAAATTCTTCATCCCCGAAGAAAATAAATGGGTAACACTGAAAGTTTCGGTATCAGCCATGCGTACCATAGATAAAAAAGGTATTACCGCATGCATGAAAGAAGCTAAAGAAAAAGGCCATCTTAAATAAATCGGTCGATTTTTTCTGATTATTATGAAATTTGCTGTTGCTTTTTGGTAACAGCTTTTTTTATTTTATTTAGTTTTGTAGTTGCACAATAAAATCTATAGACCCACGTTACTTCTGGCAAATGCAATCATCAACTCAAAAAACTCATCAAACTACCCGCTAATAGCTTACGAATGAAACAAAAAATTACGAAATCACTGTTTCTGCTAGGTTTATTGATGATGGGGTTAGCACCCAAAGCAGTCCGTGCGCAAGTTAGCGACTCAACCCTGGTGCAGTTTTCGGGAGTTGTCGTTACGGCCGATAGTTTGAAACCCATACCCTTTGTCAATATTTTTATCAAAGATTCGTGGCGCGGCACCATCACCGATCTCTATGGTTTCTTTTCGTTTGTGGCTCATAAAAACGACGACATACTCTTCAACGCCCTCGGCTATAAAACTGTTCGATTCACCATTCCCGACACAATACATTCCAATCGCTACTCTATGATACAGGTAATGCGCATGGATACCCTAGTGCTGAACGAAACCGAAATATATCCCTGGCCCACCTACGAACAATTCACACAAGCATTCGTCAACACCAATATTCCGGACGACGATCTGGAACGTGCCCGCAAAAATATCATCGAGATCGAAAAACGCATTATGTTTGATGATGTGGCCATGACAGGTTCGATGAATTTCCGCAATTATATCGACAAAAGGGTAGGACAGCTCTATTATGCCGGGCAAATGCCTCCTAACAACCTCTTGAATCCTTTTGCCTGGGCGCAATTCATCAAAGCCTGGAAAAACGGAAAATTTAAAATAAAACACCGCGAAGATTAGACACATGATCAGACGTTGCTTATTCATAACATTATTGCTTTGCGGATGGGGACTCAACCTCGTGGCGCAGGACAAAGCAATTATCTATGGTAAGATCAGCGACACCAGTGGAATTGCTATCGAACTGGCCAATATTTCAGTCATGGGAACCACTCAGGGCACCAAAAGCGACCCGCAAGGCAATTACGAACTTTCCGTACAGGCCAACCGCGAAGTAACCATAGGGTTTTCTTTTGTAGGATTTCAGCAGATTAACCACAAAGTCACACTGGCTGCAGGCGAGCGCAGGAAGATGAACCAGATTATGGTTTCGACCACTACCAATATTCCGATATTTAAAGTGTACGCAAAAGACGAGAGGGCTGTGATCACTCGCATAGACATTAAGCAGGCCGAATTTATCCCCACGACTTCGGGCAATGCCATCGAAGAGCTGATCAAAAAAACCAGTCTGGGTGTGTATTCCAATAACGAACTCAGCTCGCAATATACCGTCCGCGGCGGAAATTTTGATGAGAATCTGGTGTATGTCAACGATATTGAGATTTACCGTCCGTTGCTACAAAAATCGGGTCAGCAGGAAGGTTTAAGCTTTGCCAACCCCGATCTCACTTCGGGCATATTATTTTCCTCAGGCGGATTCGATGCCAAATATGGCGACAAGATGTCGTCAGTGTTGGATATTACCTATAAGAAACCGGATAAGTTCCGTGGCTCGGTTATGTTGAGTCTTTTGGGAGCATCGGGCCATTTGGAAGCAGCCTCGAAAAATAAAAAATTCACTTTTCTGGTAGGCGTTCGTCAAAAATCCAATCAATATGTGCTGAATGCCTTGCAAACAAAAGGGTCGTATAAGCCATCGTTTACTGATGTGCAGCTATACACTACTTACCAAATTAGCCCAAAATTCGAGGTAAGCCTGTTAGGAAATTATGCTCACAACAAATATCTGGTAATTCCCAAAAGTCGCGAAACTCAGTTTGGAACCGTTAAAGAGTCCTACCAGCTGAAGATATTTTTTGATGGCAAAGAGTTGGATGTAATCAACACATATCTGGGAGCCCTTACTTTTACCTATAAGCCCAAATCGAACCTCTTCTTTAAGTGGATCAGTTCGGGCTACCAAACCCACGAAACCCAAGCCTACGACATCAACGGTCAATATATGATTGGCCGTTTGGAAGCCGATTTCGGAAAAGAGAATTTCGGACAGGTGACCGATGTATTGGGTGTGGGAACCCACCTGCAGCATGCCCGCGACGATTTGCGTGCAACGGTTCTCAGTAGTGAGATAAAAGGTGGATATACCAAAAAGAAAAGTTACCTCCAATTCGGAGTAAAATATCAGCATGAGATCATCGTTGACAATCTTAAGGAATGGGAAATGATAGATTCATCCGGCTACTCGCTTCCACATCAACCCGATTCTATCGGATATACCAACCCTGGTTTGCAGCCTTTCAGCCCAATATTGCTTCAGGATTTAGTAAACAACAAGATCCGAATGGAAAGCAATCGCTATTCAGGATTTTTGCAGAACACATGGACTTTTAACATCGATAGTGCCGAATTGGCCCTATCCGTTGGAGCCCGTGCCGTATACTACGATCTCAACCAACAGATTTGTATCAGTCCGAGGTTGACCTTATCCTACAAACCTCATTGGAAAAAAGATATTGTTTTCAGGTTCTCGACAGGGGTCTATTACCAACCGCCTTTCTATAAAGAAATGAAACGCTTTGATGGCACCATCAACACCGACTTGAAAGCACAGCGCTCCATTCATGTGCTGGTAGGCAGCGACTGGAACTTCCAAATGTGGGGCCGCCCGTTCAAGTTCGTAACCGAGTTATACTACAAGCATCTTGACCACCTAGTTCCTTATGAAGTGGATAATGTAAAAATACAGTACTTTGCTAACAATAACGGCAAAGGCTACGCCACTGGTATCGACTTGAAAATAAACGGTGAATTTGTTAAAGGTGACGAGTCTTGGCTGGGTTTATCGCTGATGCAAACCCGTGAAAAGATTGCCGGTGAATATTACATGCAGTATTATAATAAGGATGGCGTACTGATTCAACCGGGATATACCAAAGATAATGTTGCTGTAGATAGTGTGCGCCGCGATCCTGGTTATATTCCTCGTCCTACCGATCAATTGCTCAACGTGAATATTTTTTTCCAGGATCATTTCCCGCGCTGGCCTACCTTTAAGATGCATTTGAATTTTGTTTACTCTACGCCTCTCACTTTTGGGCCGCCCGAACATCTGCGCTATAAAGATACCTTGCGCATGCCTGCTTATTTCAGGGTTGATATTGGTTTTTCCAAATCACTTGTTGACGAAAGCCGTGTCTCAAAAAAAGGACGCACCCGTATCCTGAAATCACTCTGGATTTCGGCCGAAGTATTCAACCTGCTGGGCCGACTGAATACCATATCCTATCTCTGGGTAAAAGATGTAAACAACCGCCAATATGCCGTTCCCAATGAACTTACCAATCGGCTGTTCAATGTGAAACTGGTAGCGAAGTTTTGATTGTAAGAAATCCTCAGGCTGCAATAGGTTGACTGCAGAAAGACGACTGCCAACTGTTTCCACCAATCAATCCTATTGTTTTCATGCTATTTCTGTATTTTCCCATTCAGGATTACTGTTTCCACTTTGTTGCTGCCATAGGCGTAAGGCATAAACTCGAGTGAAGGGATGGGTTTTGTAATAAAAACGTTAGCGGTCTTTCCTACAGCAATGCTACCCAGTTCTTCGGAAACGCCAATGGCATAAGCTCCATTCAGAGTCACCGCATGAATGGCTTCCTCAGGAAGCATTCTATACTTGATGCAACCCATAGAAAGTATCAATTGCATATTGCCTGATGGGGAAGATCCGGGGTTGAAATCACTTGCCAGTGCTACCGGAAGTCCGGAATTTATCATCTTTCGGACTGGAGCATAAGCCATTCCCAAAAAGAAAGCGGCACCAGGAAGTAAGGTTGGCATGGTTTCGGAATTCAGAAGACAGGCTATTTCCTCGTCTCCGGTATATTCAAGATGATCGACAGACAATGCATTGTATTTAACACCAGTTTGAATACCTCCGGAAAAAGCCAACTCATTTGCGTGGATTTTCGGACGCATACCATATTTCATACCAGCCATCAATATTCTTTCGGTTTCTTCGACAGTAAAGAATCCTTTGTCGCAAAACACATCAATATAATCAGCCAGTTCCTCCGAAGCTACCATGGGAATCATTTCGTTTATGACGAGATCGACGTACTCTCCCTGCCGGCCTTTGTATTCAGCCGGAACAGCATGTGCACCCAGAAAAGTTGATTTTATGGTCAAAGGACTTATTCCCTTCAGTTTCCTGATCACCCTTAACATTTTCAATTCATCCTCTGTGGACAATCCGTAGCCGCTTTTTATTTCGACGGCTCCGGTTCCCAGCATTTTTATTTCTTCCAGCCTTACCAGCGACTGACTGATCAATTCCTCTTCAGAGGTATTATGCAAAAGAAGGGCTGAATTCAAAATTCCTCCGCCTCTCATAGCAATCTCTTCGTAGGACATCCCTTTGATTTTATCTACATACTCTATCTCCCGACTGCCGGCATAAACCAAATGAGTATGCGAATCACAAAACGATGGGAAAACCATTTTGTCTCTGGCATCAATGATATTACACTTAGTATCCTTTTCATAATCGGAGATGTCTACCCCTGCCATTTTGCCAAAAGCTGATATCTTTTCGCCCTCGATCAGGAGAAAAGCATTTTTAATTGAATTGAGTTTCGACATTTCACTGCCTGAAACTTTTAACTTTAGTTTTTTTGGTTCCGTTTCAACTAAAACAAGTTCTTTGATATTTTTGATTAGAATTTTCATATGATAAGATGTTTTTGAATAAAAATTAGCTGGACTCTAATACCGTGCAAGGTAGTTAATTAATCGTTAATCAACTATAATAAACAGAATCAGGACTTTTTGTTACAAAAATATTACTATTTTTGAAAAAAAAACACGCAAATCTATGAAACGTATCGTTCTCATTTCCTTACTATTATTTTTTACTTATTCTATTCAGGCAAAAAAGGTCGAATTACTTACTGCTCGTAATGTGGGCATGGCATATTATTATGAGCATGTGAATCAGTTTTTGCCAATTGAATATAAGGCAATGAATGTGACTTCTGTGCTGACAGAATATGAGAACACACTTCCTGTATATTACATTTTTAATATCAACAATAATGGATTTGTTATTGTTAGCGCTGACGACATTGCAATTCCGGTAATAGGTTATTCTTATGAATCGGATTTTAAGGAAAATGCCATTTCGCCTGCGTTACGGTATTGGCTGGATGGTGTTAAAATGACAATTAAAAATGCAATCACAAATAACTTGAGTGCAACTACCGAAATTGCTGATTCGTGGAATTACTATAAAAGCCGGACAGAATCCAATCTTATCGTAAAAAAAGAGAAGGCCGTGGCTCCACTTATGACCTCAACCTGGGATCAGGGGAAATTTTATAATGAACTTTGCCCTGTGGCAGTGGGTGGTCCTGACGATAAGGCTTATGCCGGATGTGTGGCGACCGCTATGTGTCAAGTAATGTATTATTATCGTTATCCCAATCAGGGATTAGGGTCGCATGGTGGAATCAATTTGGGGACTACAACCTATAATTGGGATAACATGCTTGATAGGCTTAGTAATTACAATAATGCTGTTGCCACTTTACTGTATCATGCCGGTAAAACAGTTGATATGAATTATGCTTTCGATGGCTCAGGTGCTAATACTTCTGATTGTCCCTCGGCACTGATTAATCATTTCAAATACAATAGTTCTTGTTCGTATGCTTCAAAATTTACCTTTACTACCGCTAACTGGAAAACCCTTTT
>CAZRFL010000072.1:0-20995 GCA_964599365.1 uncultured Bacteroidales bacterium | reverse complement strand
ATGCCCTGAAAATACCACACGGGGAACAATATCTGTCCTACTACCATTCCGAAAGAGAGATAATAGAGCAGCCACTCTTTGCTGAATTGCGAAAAGGAGAACACCACCACCGACATGATGATGAAACTGAGCAATAGCAGCATGAGCTTTACATACATAACCGAACTGAAAATCTCGGTTACCTTATGTCTGTCGTTGCGATTGACCGATATTTCGCGGGTGGCAGTAAGTTCGAAACCAAAATCGACCAGTATTATAAAGTATTGTATGAAGGCCTGGGCAAACATCACCAGTCCGAACCTGTCGTCGCCCAACACTCGCGCCAGATAGGGAATGGCTATGAGCGGAATCAGGTAGTTGGCCGCCTGCATGAACGAAAGCGAAACAAAGTTCGAGAAAACCTGTTTCTTATCTTTCTGTTTAAAAAATGAGACTGCCTTCTGTAACATGGTTAAATAAAGGTAATATTGCATCCCGCGAAAGCGGAAAAACTTTCTATTTAGCAAAAATAATATTTTATATGCTAACTGCTCTCGTTATAAAATTCATCAATTAACAAAATAACGAACATTGCAGGGCACCCTACCTGCCAGAGCTACGATATAATGAATCTGCTACAGGCTAAATTCCGACAAGGTTTTTTTCAATATCACGGCCTGTTTTTCGGCTTGGTCCAAATCCCGATAGTTTGTTTTCAACTGAATGAGCCGGGGTTGCAGATATTCGGCCGCGGGACATAATTCGGGGGTATATTGCTGCCAGATGTTATCATAATATTGTATCTCATGCTGAAATAAGGGCTCGTTATACGAAAGTTTCCAGGCGGCATAGAAACCATCGCCCCCGTTTTTCTTAAAGAGATCGCGGAAACGGAACCAATCTGTTTCGGGTTTTTCGGTGTGTAATATCATGGCCATTGACCAGAAGTCGTTATCATAGCCCGGCGGAACCCATTGAGGTGTCAGGAAATGGCATCCTTCCACTGCCTGTAGAAACAGGGCAGCCACAGCTTTGTGCTGATCCACGATTTCGCCGACCCTCTCCAACTGGGCCAATGCCTGAGCGGCACAAAGTTCGGACATCATATAGTTGAAACCGAGAGAGAGGTGGCGATCGAATTGGGGATTTTGGACCTCTTCGCGTTTGCGCAGGCTGCCCGCGGCGGTGATGCCGCTAAAGCCCAATCCGCTGAAACTGCGGGCTTTTTCGGCCAGGACTTCATTGGATGTAACCAACATGCCTCCTTCGCCTGATGTGAGATGCTTGCTCCCCTGAAAACTGTAGCTGGCAAAATCGCCGAAAGTAACGGCCCTGCGGCCTGAAATGCCCGCCGTCGGGCAGAGGGCATTGTCTTCAATCAGAAAAAGTTTATGATCGTGACAGATTTTCAATAATTGCATGTAGTCGGGCGGTTGTCCGTAAAGGGAAACCGAAATGATGGCCCTGGTTTTGGGAGTGATGAGCTTTAGAACGGATGCCGGATCTATGGTGAAAGTGCGGGCATCAGCATCAGCAAAAACAGGAATCGAATGGTTGTGCAACACCGCCAGGGCCGGGCTTGACATGGTGAGTGCAGGCACTATCACTTCATCGCCCTCGCCCACTCCCAATGCCGCCAGGGCTGTGTGCAGTGTGCAGGTTCCGTTGGCATGAGCTATGGCAAATTTGGTGGGCACAAATCCGCAAAAGGCTGCTTCAAGACGGCGTATGAACACATTGCGTTTTGAAGCCCGAAATTCGTTGTCGAGTGCTTCCGAAACGTATTTTCGCTCAAGCGGTGATATCCTTTCCATAAAAAAAGAATGATTTATTATTTACAAATGTAAGATTTTATTAGTAAATTTGTTTTACAAAAATTAGTCAAGAATATTGGAAGTCATTGATAGTCATTTATAGTCATTCATTGTCATTGGTTGTCATTAAATTGTAATAAAGATGAAATTAGAGGAATTACAGGTTTATCAACTATCCATGGAAATGGGTGATAAAGTTTGGAAAATTGTAATTAACTGGGATCATTTCTCAAAAGATACTGTTGGAAAACAATTGGTAAGAGCGGCAGATTCGATTGCTGCCAACTTGAGTGAGGGATTTGGAAGGTATCATTATAATGAGTCAAAACACTTTTACTATTATTCGCGAGGCTCCTTATCCGAAACAAAAACATGGCTTACTAAAGCTAACATCAGAAAACTGATTACCGAAAATGATTTTAGCTCATTTATGAATGACATCAACGTTATTGGAATAAAATTAAACAACTATATCAACGCTGTCGGCAAAAAGGCAAATCAATCAGAAGTAAATGATGATGGTGAATCCAAATACAATCAATGTCGCGAAGCAAATGACAACGAATGACGCGAAGCTAATGACCATAAATGACCATGAATAGCAAAGTATTTCTGATAGGTTTTATGGGAAGTGGCAAAAGCGCCGCTGGAAAGATGCTGGCTGAGAGGCTAGGTTGCGATTTTGTGGATACGGACCATCTGATAACAGAAAAAACGGGCATGGATATTCCGGCCATTTTCAGTAGCCAAGGCGAAATAGCTTTCCGCGAATGCGAGAATGACACCATTTACGATATAGTGAAAAAGCCCGGTCGACTGGTGATAGCCACAGGAGGCGGCATGCCCTGCTCTGAGGAGAATATAAAACTGATGAACTTCTTTGGCAAAACTGTCTATCTGAAACGCAGCCCCGACGAACTCTACGAACTACTGGAAACCGAAACCCTACAACGCCCCCTGATCAGCCAAGCAACTGACCTGAGAACCACCATAATCCAAATGCTGACCCATCGCTCACCCTTTTACGAAATGGCCTCCCATGTGGTGGAAATACAGCGCCACGAAAGCCTGCAGGCAGTGGTTGATAGGATAGAAAAGGTTTTGGATATGGCTAAATTGCCTTGAGGGACTAAGAACTCCCTTGGAAAAATCGTTCGGAACTAAAGGTTAAAGTTCTATTTATAAATTGTTTACCCTACTCTGCATTTCTGACTAACCATAACGGAACTCCTTTCACTATACTCCGTGCTTTTGACTAACTATAACGGAACTCCTTTTACTATACTCCGCGCTACTGACTAACCATAACGGAACTCCTTTCACTATACTCCGTGCTTCTGACTAACTATAACGGAACTCCTTTCACTATACTCAGTGCTGCTGACTAACCATCACGGAACTCCTTTGGCTATACTCCGCGTTACTGACTAACCATAACGGAACTCCTTTTACACTAATCCGCGTTTGTGACTAACGATAAAGGAGTTCCTCTTGATTAATTCTGAATATGTTTTTAGGCATGTTTACTCATTAATAAACAATAATTTGAAAGCAGAGAATAAGAAATAATAAAAAAATATCAAATATGAGAGCCTACATATGTTTCCGGAGAACAATAGGTAGTATTTTTTTCAGTTTTTATGAACTATTTCTTAGGATTCATTTGGGTAACTTCGTAGTCCTTTGTGCAACTTCGTGTATTAGCAATTCCACAAAGCAACACAAAGAACATTTTGGTGTATCTTGGTGTCTTGGTGCTTTCGTGGCAACAATATTATCCAGCAGTCTCTGTTATTTTTCTTAATTTTGCAGAAGATGAAGTCGCCTGACATTTTACCAAGACATACCTTCCATGTGCCTGTTATGGGCATTGGATTCACTCTCGATTCAGCCATCAAAGTGGCCCATCAGGGTGTCACCACCACTTTGTCGCTGGCCGACGACATACTGATTGAAAAACTGCGTGTTTTCTATTGCAAGAAAAACAAAATACCCTTCACCCCTATTCCTGATACTACCGAAGATTATCGCGCCCGGCGCATCACCGCCTGGCTCAACCTGGTGAATCAACTGGTTTCGGCAAAGTTCGACAAACTGAAACGCCAGCTTGCCGACGACCGCGCGACCCTGAAAGATTATTTGTCTGCTTTTCCGCTTTCGCCTGAACATCAGCTCAGCGTAAGCGATTTTGTAGATAGTTTCCGCACCAAAGAAGAGATAGCGGGCTGGCTGGCACAGCACATCAGTTGCGGCAGCATTGATGTGAACATCATGACCAAGCTCGACAAGCCCAACTATGCCGATGGCAAAAAGCTGCCCCGCGAATATAACGATGCCCATGCGGCTCTGCGCGGCTTTGCTAATAGTGAGCTTCAGGCAGGAGTGGTATTTTCGGCGGGTTTCAATCCCAATTTGTTCACCTATCTGGAAAGCTTCCCGGATTTCTATCCCGACAGCAACGGCCGTCTGAAGAAGAAGATCATTCTGAAAGTAAGCGACTATCGTTCGGCCCTGGTGCATGGTATGTTTTTCGCCAAGAAGGGACTGTGGATATCGGAATACCGTATAGAATCGGGGCTATATTGCGGCGGACATCTTTTTCCTACACAGGGAGTACTGATGGGCCCCATACTGGAAGAATTCAAAAGCAAACATGCCGAACTATTCGAAACCCTTTACCCAATTTATATGCGGGCGTTGAACGTAAAGAACATCACGGCCAACGACTGCGCCGTTAACATACGCATCACGGCCCAGGGAGGCGTCAGCACGGCTGCCGAACATCAGTTTCTGATGAAGCAATACCGTTTGTCTTCTGTAGGCTGGGGCACTCCTTTCCTGCTGGTGCCCGAGGTCAGCAATGTGGATATGTACACCTTGGAGTTGCTCATCAATGCCGGCAAGCAGGATGTTTGCGTCAGCGATATCTCGCCTCTGAATGTGCCTTTCACCAATCTGAAATACAACTCCAAGGACCTGGAGCGCGACATAAAAATCAGCAACAATATGCCGGGCAGTCTGTGTCCAAAGAAATATCTTTCGTTCAATACCGAATTTGGCGAAAACGAACTCTGTGTTGCTTCGCGCGATTACCAAGAGCAAAAGGTAAAACAACTACAGGAAATGCAGCTCCCCCCCGATCAATACGAAGCTGCTTACGAGAAGATAGTTGTTAAATCCTGTATCTGCGTCGGTTTGGGCACCTCAGCCCTGCTGGTCAACCGCATGAATACCCGAGAAGAAGGCAAGGGTGTTTCCATATGTCCCAGCCCCAACATAGCTTTCTTCAACAAGACCATCAGCCTGCAGCGCATGATAGACCATATTTATGGAAAAGCCAGCGTTTTGGATGATGAAAAAGTACCTCATGTTTTCGTACGCGAACTGGAGGCTTACATAGATTACCTTCAGGGAAAAATAGCCGAAACCCAGTCACCCACAGCCAAACAGACCTTATACTTCTGGGAATTTCGCGAAAACCTGATGGAAGGCATCAGATATTATCGCAATCTTTTTAAAGAAAACAACCTCACGAATGCCCTCGATGACCTGAAAATTCTGGAGAACAGATTGATTTCAGGAGTAAACCCACCCCATCATGAATAAAAAAGCGTTGTTGATAGGAGCCACCGGCCTTACCGGACAGGAATGCCTGAATATGTTACTTAAGGATGAATACTATTCCGCAGTGGAGATATGGGTGAGAAGATCCACTGGCACAGTTCATGAAAAGTTGGTAGAAAAGATCATTGATTTCGACAAGCTGCATCAGGCTGATTGCACCCGTGCCGATCATTTGTTTTGTTGTTTGGGCACTACCATAGGCAAAGCCGGATCGCAGGCAGCCTTCACCCGCATCGATCACGATTATGTTGTAGAATGTGGGCGTATAGCCGAGAAGTCGGATACAGAGAAGTTTCTTTACGTTTCCTCTCTGGGCGCCAACAAAGATTCAGGTAATTTTTACCTGCGCACCAAGGGACAGGTAGAGGAAAGCCTCAGGCAGATGAGTATACCCACTGTGATCATATTCCGTCCGTCCATGCTGTTGGGCAACCGCAGCGAATTTCGTCTGGGCGAAAAGATAGGCAAAGGAGTTATGGCTATTTTCCAATTTATGTTGGTAGGAAGTTTAAGAAAATACAGGGGTGTACAAGCTTCACAAGTGGCAAAAGCCATGATTACGGAAGCGAAATCAACGAATGATAGTGGATTCAGCATCATTGAATCCGGACAGATACAGGAGTATTAACAACCATCCACAAAATATCATATAACTACACTAATCAATTAATAATGATCAGTAAGTGGCTTTGTGTATAATAATCAAAAAAATAGCCACAGATTCGCAGATTTCCTCTTATAGTTGAATTTCACAGATTACTTACGTTACATTTAAAATTTCATTTTAAATGTAACGCTCTGCGCAAATTACTAAATAATTTTAATCTGCGAATCTGTGGCTATACATCTCTGTGGCCGACTTTTCTTTTATGAATAATTAAACCCTAGATCACTTTGGCAAAAGCCACAATGTGTCCGTCGAAATCATGCACATAAGCTACTTCATGTCCCCAATCGCGTTTGGCCGTATCGCTTACTTTGCGAGCACCCAGGCTTATTGCCTCTTCCATGCTGGCGGCGGGCGAGTCAACCATAAGGTACAATTCGCAACGGGGAACGCCGTTTGCTGAAGCGGGATGTTTGGTTTCGGGCTGAAGTATCTTAGCAATTCCCTCTTCGGGCATCAGCCCCAGCTTGCAAAACTCGTTCAGTTGGAATTCGGTCATTCCGGGCACATCCAGCACAGCCTCATAACCCAAAATCTTTTCATAGAAATCCCGGCTTCTTTTCTGATCGGCCACGTATAGGATGATCTCCACGTGTTGGTTTTGCTGTAGCATAAAGCTGTTTTTTGTAATTTAGTTTTTCCTGCTTATGACTTTCATGACAGCGTCCACCACATTCACCGTATCCAGTCCGAACTTGGTCATCAGTTCATCAGGAGTGCCGCTTTCGCCGAACTTATCGTCCACGGCAACCATTTCCATTGGTGTAGGCAGCTTTCGTGAAAGCAGTTGAGCAATGCTGTCGCCCAGTCCGCCATTAATCATGTGTTCTTCTGCGGTCACCACGCAGCGGGTCTTGGCCACAGACTTCAGAATGGCTTCGTCGTCCAGTGGTTTGATGGTATGAATATTGATCAGCTCGGCACCAATTCCCTTTTCTTTTAAGATCTTCACCGCTTCCAGGGCTTTCCAAACCAAGTGTCCGGTGGCAAAAATGCTGACATCTTTTCCTTCATTTATGGTCAGTGCTTTACCAATGATGAATGGTTCATTTTCGGGAATGAATACAGGTACTTTCGGACGGCCAAACCTTAGATATACCGGCCCCACATACTCGCTGATGGTAATGGTGGCCGCTTTGGTCTGGTTAAAATCGCAGGGATTGATCACCACCATATTGGGCAGCATTTTCATTAATCCTATATCTTCCATGATCTGGTGTGTGGCTCCGTCTTCGCCCAGCGTGATACCGGCGTGTGAAGCACATATCTTCACATTCTTGTTCGAATATGCCACCGATTGCCTGATCTGGTCATAAACCCTGCCAGTAGAGAAATTGGCAAAAGTCCCGGTAAAAGGTATCTTCCCACCAATGGTCAGACCTGCCGCTATGCCTATCATATTGGCTTCGGCAATACCTACCTGAAAAAACCTTTCAGGAAATTCGTGAACAAAAGCATCCATCTTCAATGAACCTATCAGGTCGGCACAAAGTGCCACTACATTGGGATTACTGCGTCCCAAGGCAAGCAATCCTTCACCAAACCCCGAGCGGGTATCTTTTTCAGCTGTCTTTATAAATTTTTCCATACTCACGTATTAATAATAATTCACCCGTGTGGTAGCACCGGATTCAATTTTAAATGATTTGTCAATAGTGTAAATAGAATGGGTCGAGAATTTAGAACGGAAGATGAGGCGGTATTTTCCCGGCAACATATACAGAGTCTCGGGCTGTCCCTCTTCGTTCAGATTATAAATCCATTTCAATTTATTATCGGTTTCCTGATACAAAGCTCCGTAGCCCCGCATCGAATTGCTGATGACAGCAATGCCCGGCATGGGAATTTCCACCGTAGTGGTATAGCTTTGTTTGATCTCAATATCTTTGATCTCAAGCCTTGGCAAACTTAAAACTTCCAGATCGTATTTCCCGGTCAGGTATTTCACATCCTGTTCGAATGTTTGCACGTTCAGGGTTTCCATCTTCCCTTTTATTCTCACGATACAATTCAGGTTCTTGATAGAAGGAAAAGTCCCGCCCACCTTTAGCTGCAAAGTACCCTGAGGAGTATTGACTGCTATCACCGTATGTTTTCCTGGGGTAATGGCGATACTGTCCTTTTCCACTGGAGGAATGGTATGCACCACCAGGTTATAAGCCATCAAAGGATCGAGTACCAGGGTATCGGGCAAACCCATATCGTTCATGGTGTGCACAAAGTTGTATTTTATGGTCCCCGAGAAATTATCGTACAAGGTCATTCCCACATTGGTTTCGGTGGGTTTACCATAAGAGTCGAGCAGGTTCACCTGGGCTGTGGTCGAATTCAGAGCCTGGGAGATAACCACTTTCAGTGCCGTGCTGAAATCTTTTTCAGTAGTAGCATCATAATAGGTCCCTACGCAATCGAAGGCCTCGGAGAAGTTCCTGCCAATACCTATGATGAAAGGCTTCAGTACGACTCCTTTTTTTTGCAAAGCCAGAGAAACCGCACAGGGATCGCCACTGCATTCTTCCAATCCATCGGTGATCAGAACAATGATATTTCTGACATTATCCATAGGGGGGAAATCATTTCCGGCAGCTTCCAGACTGGCAGCTATGGGAGTGGTACCTTTGGGACTGACGGTCTTCAGTTTGTTCTTGATCTTATCAATATTCCCGAAACCCAGTGGAATTTCCAATTTAGAATCATCGCAATCCTGAGGAGGATAGGTTTTCTGATGACCGTAAACACGCATTCCAAGTTGCAGATTGGGAACATTTCGCAAACTGTCGAGCAATTCGCACATCAGTTTGCTGGCAATGGATATCTTGCGGTCGCTTTGCCAGAGGCCCAGCATACTTTGCGAGGCATCGTAAACAAACAATATGCGGGTAACCGGTTTCGGTTTTTCCTTATCTTTTGTAATATCCTGAGCCAGCATTTTGCCGGACAGAAATAAACTCAAAATAATGAGCAAGTAAATTTTAAAATACGGACGTTCTTTAAGTTTACCTTTCATTTTATTATTTTAATAATCACCTAAAGTTTCAGGTAATTGAGCCAATGCTTTTTCGAGTTGCTCGTTGCTGGGAGCCACGCCGTGCCATTTATGGGTTCCCATCATAAAATCGACCCCCTGCCCCATTTCTGTCTTCATAAGAATAACGATAGGTTTGCCCTGAAAAGTATTCGCTTTGCAAATCTTTAGCATTTGCTGCACTTCTTCCATATCATTTCCGTTCATTTCGAACACCTTCCATCCAAAAGCATCGAATTTGGCTTTTAAATCTCCCAATGACAGTACTTCGTCTACAGGGCCGTCGATTTGTTTTCCGTTGCAGTCTACGATGGAGATGAGGTTATCCACTTTTTTGGCCGCCGCATACATAGCCGCTTCCCATATCTGCCCTTCCTGAAGTTCGCCGTCGCCGTGTAATGAGAAGACGATCTTATTATCATGGTTCAGTTTTTTGGCAAGTGCCGTTCCAATGGCCACCGACATTCCCTGTCCCAGAGATCCTGAAGCTATCCTGACTCCGGGAATATGCTCGGCCGGAGTCGGATGTCCCTGAAGGCGGGTGTTCAGCTTGCGAAAAGTTGCCAACTCATTCACAGGAAAATATCCAGAACGGGCCAACACACTATACCAAACGGCCGATAAATGACCGTTGGAAAGGAAAAATACATCTTCACCTTTTCCATCCATATCGAAAGGAACAGGTTTGTGATCCATCACAGAAAAATATAAACAGGTGAACAGGTCGGCGCATCCCAGTGAACCGCCCGGGTGACCGGAATTAACAGCATGAATCATCCGCAGCAGATCGCGACGAACCTGGGTGGCAATATTCTTTAAGTCTTCAACAGTATTCATTGAGGTTTTTTCTTCAAAAGTATTACTTTTATTTCTATGCCTCTGCAATGTTAAAAAGTAATGAATAAGTTTTTGAGGCGACAATTATGCCGGCTTGGGAATTCTTCTGCTTCAGCTAACTGATTTTTTTAGCTACTTTTGCAAAAAAAACATTTATGGGATTAAATTGCGGTATTATCGGGCTGGCAAATTGCGGCAAAACAACTATTTTCAACTGTATGTCGAGCACCAAGGCACAGATCACCAACTTTGCTTTCAGTTCGAACAAATCAAATATTGCCGTGGTCAATGTTCCCGATGAGAGGTTGTATGTTTTGCAGAAACTGGTCAAAGCGGCCAAAGTGGTTCATGCGGCTGTTGAGATAGTTGATATTCCCGGCCTCACCAAAGGTTCGAGCAAAGGTGAAGGTGTGGGCAATTCTTTCCTTTCGGATATTCGTCAGACCGATGCCATAATTCATGTGATTCGTTGCTTTGATGATGAAAACCTACCGCATATAGAAGGCAATGTCAATCCGGTTCGTGATAAGGAGATCATTGACCTCGAATTGCAAATCGGCGACCTCGATCTGATAGAACGTAAAATTTCCAAAACTGAAAAACTACTGAAAGCCGGAGATAAAGATGCCAAACATACCCTGGAAGTGCTTCATTTATATAAAGACCACCTCGAGTCCTTTCTATCGGCAAGGAGCCTGGATATTACCGCTGACGATAGAAAACTGGTCCGTGATCTGTGTCTGCTCACCGAAAAGCCTGTTCTGTATGTATGTAATGTGGATGATGCTTCTGCCATAAACGGAAATAAATACGTCGAACAATTGAGAGATGTTATTCAGAAAGAAAATGCAGAAATGCTGGTCGTAGCCGGTAAAATGGAAGCAGAGATTGCCGAATTGGATACAGAAGAAGACAGGCTGGTATTTCTGAACGATGTTGGGTTGACTGAACCCAGTGTGAACAAACTGATCAATTCGGCTTTCCATTTATTGAATCTGAGCACTTTTTATACAGCCGGCCCCATGGAAGCCCGTGCCTGGACCATCAAAGCCGGAATGAACGCCCCACAGGCTTCGGGTGTAATACATTCGGATCTCGAAAGAGGTTTTATTCGTGCTGAAGTGATGAAGTATGACGATTTCGTCAGCTTAGGCTCGGAGCAAGCGTGTAAGGTAGCAGGGAAATTTAATGTAGAAGGAAAAAACTACATAGTGCAAGAGGGCGATATCCTCCATGTCAGGTTCAACGTTTAGGCTTTTACTGACAGAAACGCAATTTGTCTTTCAGGTTGGGTTTGCCCAGTTCATCCGCTTTTTTCCAATCGGCGCAGGCTTTGTCTTTTTTATTTAATGCCTGATACAGATTTCCACGGTTGCTGTATGCATCGGCAAATCCGGGATTCACTTCAATGGCTTTGGTATAATCAACCAAAGCTCCTTCGTAATCAGCATTGCTATATTTCAAATTTCCACGATAAAAATAAGGCTGGTCGTAGGTAGGATCGAGTTCAATGGCCAGATCAAAATCTTCCATGGCCTCCTTATATTGAAGATTGAACATTTTCTTAATTCCGGCCTTATTGTACTGAACGGCTTTCTCTTTTTTCGATGTGCAGGCGATCAGGAAGAGAGAAAAAGCCACCAACAGAAAAATATTTTTCATGATACTCAGTTTAAATACGGTGCAAAGTAACATCATTTTTAATTCGCAAAAAAGTTTTACTAATTTTAAACCTTTATTAATTGAAAGCATCTAACCACAAATTGTTTTATGACCTCCGAAAAGGATAACAACATCCTGGCCCTGATAAAAGATGCCAATACCCGCCGAAAGGGTTTTAGCCAGCTTATTGTTTCGAGTCAGCAGCAGCTATATTGGATGGTGCGCAAGATTGTTATCGACCATGAAGATGCTAATGACATTGTGCAAAACACCTTTGTGAAAGCATGGAACAACCTTGACAGTTTCCGTTTCGAATCCAACATACATACCTGGCTTCACCGTATCGCAGTGAATGAATCGTTGACTTTCCTAAACCGGAAAAAGACACTAAACTTTATTCCGTGGTTCAGTGTAGAACATAAATTGGCAAATACCCTTAAGGATGACCCCTACTTTTCGGCTGAAAAAATATCGCTGAAACTGCATCAAGCCATACTAAAGCTTCCCGAGAAACAACGACTGGTGTTCAATATGAGATATTACGACGGGTTGCCTTTCGAAGAGATATCCGAAATATTAGGCACCAGCACCGGAGCTTTGAAAGCCAATTATCACATAGCATTTAAAAAAATTGAAAAATATTTGCTGGCCGATTAAACCTTTTTCAATGAAATTAATCTAATAACCGGATCGCAAAAAAAATAGCCCCATAACATGCACTCAGATTCAACACAGGAAGAAAATAATCATAATCTCAATAAGGAGAACTATTTTAAAATTCCGGAAGGTTATTTTGAAAAACTTCAAGAGGATATCAACGGAAAAATTGATTCCGGCCGAACCGCCGTTCTCAGGAAATCGCCTGATATGCGCCGCATCACATTGATCTCCGGACTGGCTGCCGCAATGATAGTAGTGCTGTTGCTATTTTCTTTCCTCCTCAAAAAAGAGAATAGCGAACAGAATGAAATGGCGCTTTTTTCGCTTTCGGAGCAGTCGATATCAGAATATCTGGAAGACAATCTGGACGAAAACACCCTCTGGGAAGCCAGCAGCAACGACATCAGTTTTTTTGATGCCGACAAACTGAAAGATATAATGGCATCTGACGACAGTATCATTCCAAACAAGGAAAAAAGTACCATAGAAGCTGATACCACCCTGAAAAAAGACGAAATACTGGACTACCTCCTAAACGAAAACATTGACCCCGAAACCCTATAGAATTATTAATTTAAAACCCGAAAAAATGAAAACATCGCATGCAAAATCCATCCTGTCAGGCAGCTTATTTGTCGCCCTGATATTTCTGGCCAACAGTTTCCTGATGGCACAAAATGCCGGAAACAATGTAGTGAAAGGCCAGGACAAAAAAGAAAAAGTACAGGCCATGAAGGTCGCCTACCTCACCGACAAATTAAATCTGACTTCAACTGATGCTGAAAAGTTCTGGCCCGTTTACAACGAATATCAGGACAAAAGAGATGCCCTGCAAAAAGCATTCAGGCAGAAAGCCAAAGCCGCCAAAGAGATTACTGCAGAATTGCTGACCGAGCAACAAGCCGACGAACTCATCAATGCGCAAATTCAGGAAGAGCAGGATCAACTGGACCTAAAAAAAGAATATCTGCCCAAATTTAAAAAACTGATAGGCTCCAAAAAAGTGGTCGCTATGTATATTGGCGAGAAAGAATTCAACAAAATACTGTTGCAGAAACTGAAGGAGAAATAAGAATGGCTAAATTGCTCTATTGCTAAATTGTTAAATTGTTTTGGCATAAAAAAAAGCCCCGCTGATGCGGGGCTTTTTTTTATGGTCTGATTAGTTCTTTTTCCACTTTTTATATTCGCCTAACAGGCTTACATAGCTTTCGCTGGAAGGACTGCTGACGCTGGTGGTTACTTCCAGTTTTTTGAGTTTTACCGGAAAAATCACCACTGGCATAATTTCGCCTCCATAGGTTCCGTTCGATTCCACATAGGTTTCGCCGTCGATAGATCCGGCCAAAAACATATAAGGGCTCTTTTTATCGTACTGATACAGGCGGGCTGCAGCCAGATCAGGGAAATCCATAATTACTTCGCCACACAGAACACCGTTTTCTTCGAACAATCGTTTCGAAATATTGGTGGCTGTGGGATAGGATGAGGACATCTTATCACCGTTTATATAGTTATCCATAAGATCAGTAAAATCTTCCACTTCGGTAACTCCGGCTGAATCTACGTTCGACATGATATTGATGTACTTGATGGTCAACTTACCTGCGTTTTTTCCGGTAAATTCGAAAGTGTATTGTTTCTTTTCAACGGTTAAGCAACTGCTTAAGATCAATCCGAATACACCAATGGCAAAAAATAATAGGAATCTTCTCATTGTTATGTTTTTTTATAGGCCGGTAGCAATTCCCTATCCTGAAATGCGTACCAAACCTGTTATTAATAATTTATGAAGGGAATTTAACATTCAGGAATCGGATTCAAATTTACTAATAATTTTGCACCTATCTTTGCACACACAAAAAATAAACCCATGAAAATATCCGTCGACATCAGCTATTATCCGCTTAAGGAGGAATTTAAGCCGCAGATCATCGCTTTTATTGAAGCCATTAATACCTACAAAAGCCTGACCGCGCAAACCAACGGCATGAGCACACAGGTGTTTGGCGAGTATCGGGATGTGATGAATGCACTGACGGTGGAAATCGAAA
Source organism: uncultured Bacteroidales bacterium (assembly GCA_964599365.1). Taxonomy (GTDB): domain Bacteria; phylum Bacteroidota; class Bacteroidia; order Bacteroidales; family CAIWKO01; genus CAIWKO01. The sequence continues at coordinate 6,673 of CAZRFL010000072.1, read as the reverse complement.
AGGCTTTCGAAAATCCTCATTCGGTGTTTGTGATGAAAATTATCAATGCCGATCTGCAGGTGGTGGAAAAATGGCAAGAGGAAGTTGGAAGACCGAAGACGGAAGTCGGAAGTTAGAATCACCCTTTGATAACAAAAAAATGCCACAGATTCGCAGATTTTCAATTCGAAGAAAAATTGCACAGATTACATTCGTAAAATTTAAAAATTTCATTTTTAAATTTTACGCTCTGCGCAAATTATTTGTTCAATTTAATCTGCGAATCTGTGGCGATCTAAATTACCGAAATTCGCGAAGTCAATTACTGATTTCCTTTAATTGATTAGTTTAGTGATTAAATATTTTATGAAGTCAGCAAATAGAACCTTTAAAACCACAATGCGAATTTGAGCATATGAACTGGATACTCGACAACTATATTGAAATTATTGCGGCCCTGCTGGGGATTGCAGGGGTGTATCTCACCATCAGGCAAAGTATTTGGTGCTGGCCCGTGGGTTTGATCAATGTGGTGCTTTCGCTGGTAGTTTTTTTTAATTCGAAATTGTATGCCGATGTGGTGCTTCAGGTGTTCTACCTAGTGATGACCCTTTACGGCTGGTGGTTTTGGATTTACGGAGGCAAGAAGAAATTTGAAGTGCCCGTGCGACGCATGAGCCTGGTCGAATTGGTGGTCATACTGCCTCTGGGTTTGATATTCTCTGTTGCGGTAGGTTTTGCGTTTGCGCGATATACCGATGCGGCTTATCCTTATTGGGATTCGATGCTCATGGTTTGGGGCATCATAGCTACCTGGGCCATGGCGAAAAAGATTATTGAACACTGGGTGATGTGGATCATCATCGATCTCAACTGCACAGCTCTTTATTTTTGCAAAAATCTGTACGCTTTTTCACCACTTTATTTTATTTTTACTGTTTTAGCCATTTTTGGATATTTCACATGGAAGAAAGAACTGGATCAGAAACGGGCCGAATTATCCGTATAGCCATAACCGGCCCCGAGTCGACAGGCAAATCGATGCTGGCCTCAGAATTGGCCCGGCATTATAATACCGGTTATGTGAAAGAAGCAGCAAGAGATTACATTCAATATCTCAATCGCCCTTATAACTATTTGGATCTTTTGGTCATTGCCAAGAGACAAATTACCGCCGAAAGCTATCGAATGAAACTTGCCGACCCATATGTGATTTGCGATACCGAACTTACAGTGATCAAAATTTGGGCATTTCACAGATACAAAATGTGTCATCCATGGATTTTGAAATATCTGGATAAAGTAAAATACGACCTTTATCTGCTTTGCGATATTGACCTGCCATGGGAATATGACCCTCTGCGCGAACATCCCGAGCGCAGAAAGTATTTTTTCGATCTATACCTGCACGATCTTACCCGTCGAAAAGTTCCTTTTGTGATAATTTCCGGGACAGGAGAGCAAAGAACTCAAAATGCCATTGATGCGATTGAGGCGTTGAATTTGAAAGGCTGATAGGCTGTTAGGCTGATTGGCTATGAGGCTGCTTAATTTATCTGCGTCTTATCTGCGCTATCTGCAGGAAAATATTTTGCCACCAAAGCTCCAAGACACCAAAGGGCACCAATAAAAATATTTACCTCTTTTAACTAAAATCGAAATCATTAAAATTTCCCGCTGATCTCGCTGATTTACGCAGATTTTTTCTTTCCGAATTTCTATCTGCGAATATCTGCGCTATCTGCGGGAAAATATCTTGCCACCAAAGCACCAAGGCACCAAAGAGCACCAAAGAGTAAATTGATTTGATTCACAAAAAAAAATCCCCGCCAGATGTGCCGGGGGGATTTTCCGTAATTATGAGAACAGAGCTATTTCTTTATTTCTTCTATCAGCAATTCGCCATCGGTTTCGTTGCTCAGATTGGCAGCATATACAAAGCGCAATTCGATGGGCAGCGTACTCAGGTCGATTTCTGCTGATTCGCCCACAGGTACAATATATTTGTGGTCATCAGGAATTACGATCAGGTTGTTTTTATCGCTAAAAAACACGCAGCCATCATAATCGGCCAAGTTGCTAACCAGCCAGAGTTCGTCGCCTTTGTAAGTGATGGGCAGCAATTTTATTTCGGAAGGAAGCAAGGGCACCGGAAGCCCGCCATCGTCGGCAGGTTTTTTGGCGGTGCGACGCATGGAGGCCACATCAAAATAAAGGTCGACCTTTTGGGGATTCGACTTAAATTTTTTCATCAGCGTGCCTTCGTCGGCATACAGAGCCTCGCAAACCTCAATGCGCACAGGTTCCAGATCTTTCGACAGAATATTGATCTTTTTCATCAGGGCCACATGATCTTCGTAGACGGCCAGAATCTGATCATGAAAATCGAGTATATCAGCCTTGGTTGCAGCCAGGGCTGCTTCGCTGCCAATATTCGCAGATAGGGTGAGCAAGGCCTGAATGCGGGCAAACTGAGTGCCTTGAAGAAAAGGATTGCGTTTATTAGGTAGAATTGCTTTGGCTTCGGGTGTATATTCGGGATGAACCGAATAGATGGCTACTTCCCAAACAGGAAGTTTTTCCTTAGCGTATACCCGAAACAAATCGAGCATAAGCTGAGTTTTACCCTGAGAGGTGTCGGCAACACTTTTCCATTCGGGATATTTGGTACCCCATTTCACATGTACCGGCTTAAAAAATAATATCATGGCATCGAAATCCGCATCACCGGCTTCGGCTGATATTAAAGCAAAATGTTTTTCCTGAAGGGTGTTGGTGAGTTTGTAATTACCCTTTGTGACTGTTAAATGACGATTTTTTCCAAGATACTGACTCATATTTTCGATTTTACAGGTGATACAACAAAAAATACAATCCAACAAAATGAAGTCTCCCGACTTTTCTCAACACAATGACAAATATAAGCTTTTTTTGTGAGGAAAGTCAAGAAAAATTTTACTTTTTTTTCATAACATCTTCTTGCATATTTTTTTGTCGGCAAAAAACCATTTTTCATGCTGTAAAAAACTTATTTTAGTGGAATTGCAAATTGTAACTGCACTCAGATTTTTTTTCAGCGCAATTTGTATTTTACGATTGCACTCAGATTTTTTTTTGACGTGATTTGCATTTTACAATTGCACTCAGATTTTTTCTGGATGCAATTCTGGTTTTCGGAAAGCACTCATGATTTTTATGGATGCAATTCCATGCGTCGGATTGGTCTCAGAAGCAAAATCATCTCCTAAACCCGGAATATTTTATGGGTGAAGACAATTTTTGCAATTTTTTTTTTCAATCTACTTGATTTCAATTTAATTTGATGTTAAATTTGTGGCTCGAATGGTCTCAAAAAATAAAATCTATGAAAACTGAGAAATTTCGCCCCTCGCAGAAAACCCTGGACACACGACTCGACGGTCTGCAAGAACCCATTATGGGATTTTCGAATAAAGAATTGAAAGATCTTGGCCTGAAAACCATAGGCAAACTGCTCGAGTTTGATCTTTATAACTATTGCATAGCCGGAAAACTAAATGCAATTCACAAAAGAATTATTCGCAATTATGCCTGGCACAACTATTATCATAAACCTGGCAAGATAGACAAGGCAAACTATTTTTGTCAACATCTGCGTAACGTTTTTTTAATTAAAATAAAAGATGCAGAAGCTCTGCCTGTCAGTATTTTTAAGTACATTGGTTACGAAATAAACGACCAGGATCTTTTGGATATCAAAGTGGATTCGCTTAAAGAAATGATGTCTTCCACAACATGGTTACATTTAAAATGTCAAAAAATAAATACCATCGCCGACCTGTTGCATTTCGACCCCCGAATCCTTTTATATACCAATGGTGTTGGAGCACGTACAGTTGAACTTTTAGTAAACCTTCAGGAAACAGCAGCCATTCGACCAGAATCGATCTTTAATTTTCTGAAACGATACAAACTCAGCCAAGAAGAAAAAGAGCAAAACAACAACAACCTGATCAAACAACTACCGGAAAACATTATTAATAACAACAACTTAATTATCGATAAAAATAAATTTTTAAACATCCGACTCAGAGCCACGCAAAAAACATTTCCTTCATATTTCCTGCAATTATTAAGCGAAGTACGCATTTTCACAATATCAGAACTTCTCTCCATCAAAATTTCGGATCTGCCCAAAGAACTGCAGAGCAACGAAAAATTCTGCAGCAATTTTTTTCATGTCAGGTACGATATTACACACAATCCTTCTAATTACACTATTTCTGAAACACAAGTAACAGAAAATCTGAAAGAAATGCATAAATTTCTATACGGAACGGAGCGATACGACTTTTTCGATAGAACATTTTTAGATAATGCCAACATTAAACTGCTACCACTGAATCCCTATATCCCCGAAGATGCTACACCCCTTTCACTTATAAAAACCATAATGTGCGATTATGTGAAACTGGACGAAAACCAGTTATACAAATACGATTTCATATCGCCATACTTCGGGTTGAATCAAGATATCAAAAGCAGAAAAGATATTGCTGATGAGATGAAGATAACACCAGAACGATTACGACAGTTACTAGCCAAAAAACTGTCGACAATTCAAAAACTTTTAAATGGACAAAAAATTCAGCATCAAGAAACCTACATAAGAAGATCGGTTCTGACACTACTTCACGACCCTATTCATTATATTACATCGCGTCCTTTACATCTCTACAGCGAACTGGAACAACATTTTACCTCCGAATATTATGAGAACTTCGACACCGAAAAAGAAAATCTGCTCAACATGCTTCTGTACTTTTTTGACTATTCCGTTCATAACTCCTTTCTTAAAAAAAGCGATACTAGAAAAATTGCCCTGTCGAAAAAGATATCGACAGAAAATATCATGAAACTCAACAACGATATATTAAACCATATAACCCAAAATCCGCCACAGGTAAGTTTTGATCATATCATCAGGCAATTCTGCAACCCTGAACAACATTTCACGGTTACACTTCTTAAAAATATTCTTGATCTGCATACCACCATCGAAAAAATACAAGATAACGAAACCATATCTTTTAGGATACCACCATCTGAAAAACCAAAATATCATGACCTGCTCTTCACAATTCTATCCGAAAAAGGCGTAAAAATATCACGCAACGAACTCATTGCCGAAGCATGGAAACGATTCGAAAACGACATTACGCTTCCCACATCTTATTTTAAAAACCTATTATTAAAAGATAAAAGACTACGACCTATCGGCAAAACTGGTTTCTGGTTATTGACCGAATGGGACAAAAATACCGATTCGATGAGAACATTAGTCAGAAAAGCATTGCAAGAACTTAACCGACCAGCTACTCCAAAAGAAATTCTTCAGCAAATTCAAAAAACACGTCCCGATGTAAAAAGCAAAAGCATAAGTACAATTGTCAACATGTATTATTTCCCACTTTTGGATAATACATACATTCTACCCGAATGGAAAGAAAAATACGGACATCTTATTAAGAGACAAATAAGAGTATGTTAAAGCTTGGATTAATTTAATAATTATCAATCCTCCCAAAAAAATCAGGATAAATAAAATTCTTAGCTTTGCAAAAAAAACATAAGATGAAAAGGAGTTTTCTTTGGTTTGTATCCTTATTTTTGATCAGCAGCCTGCATGCGCAAGTGGTTATCGACAACAGCAGCATGCCGGTTCCGGGCGACACCATCAGGCGACACACTACCAATACGGTCAATAGTATTGATTATACCCTCACCGGAAGCTCTTATACCTGGGATTTTTCAAGCCTGCATTCGCCCAATTCCACTATCGACACCTTCGTTAATGTTTTGTCGACCCCCATATTATATAATGTAGCCTTCAGCAATCCTTTCGATCAGGAACATCTGGCCACAGTGGCTTTCAAGCAAACCATGCAGAACATACCCATGTTGCAGATCAGCGACGGGTATTCGTTTATGAAGAATTCTTCCTCGCAGTATGCGCAGGTAGGCGTTGGGGTGAAGATCAGCGGAGTGGCAGTTCCTATGAAATTCGATAATCCTGAAATTCTTTATCACTTTCCTGTGACTTTCGGTGCCCGCGATTCGTCCGATTCCGAGTATCATGCCAGCATCACCGGCTTTGGATATTATGGCGAAAGCCGTCACCGCGTCAATTTTGTCGACGGATGGGGCACTTTATACCTTCCGGGCGATACATTTGATGTGGTTCGTGTAAAATCGGTCGTAAAATATACGGATTCGCTCTTTTTAGATACCATTGGCTTTGGCTTTAACTTCCCCCGCACCGAAACCGAATATAAATGGCTCACCCCGGGCCATCACGAGCCAGTTTTGCTTATCACCAAGCAAAACAATTTCATCACCGTAAAATATTACACCATTTTACCTTTCGATTTTGGCATTGAGGCCAATAATGGCAATCAGGGCATACAAATTTATCCCAATCCGGCCACTGACAAATTGACAGTAATCCTGCCGGAAAATTTGTCAGAAAATCTGCTTACCGTTACGGATATCACCGGGAAGGAGGTTTATCAGAAGCTTTGTAAAAACACCGATAAAACGGATGTCCCCTTAAGCGATCTCGAAAAAGGGCTTTACTTTATCAGGATATCAAACAGCCAGCAAAGCTACTGCCGGAAATTTATAAAGGAATAATTTTCTTTTCGGAAAGATCTTT
>CAZRFL010000071.1:0-21098 GCA_964599365.1 uncultured Bacteroidales bacterium | reverse complement strand
CAGATTGACAGTGAAGTGCTCCGAAATGCCCGCCAGCTTTTAGCCTCAGCCGTTAAGTTCAATCATAGCCCCGCAACCTCTTTTGTTCAATCATTCTATAGCAAAAGCAGCAAAGAGTTTAGGGATTCACTCACTGTTAGCTTCCCCGAAAAGGAAGGAGCTAATAAAATTATGACTACCTTTATACTACCAAATAATTTTTTAGGATGAAGCAGTTTGTATGGATTTTTGTTTGCATTTTGCCCTTCATAACTTTTGCACAAACGGAGGCAAAACAGCCTTATGGCGATTCGCTAAAGATAATTGATATTCACACAGAGGGAGCCTGGGCCGTATGGAGCAAGATTGATTCGGCCTGGATGCATGGTGAGTATGGGCAGATATTGCAGAAATTTAAGCTGCACATGAATTGCGCTCACTGTGAAGATGTGCTGATGGAGGTGGAAATGACGATAAACCAGGAGGGGAAAGTGACGGCACACCGGATCATAAGAAGTGACAAATGCGGGGAAGATTTTGATAAGGCACTGGAAAATGCTTTTATGAAATGGTTTTATGAGCTGGAGTTTCCTGATTTTTTTAGAAATAGCCGATTTACCTCCCAACTGGGCACAGGATTGAAGTGCTGAGAACGGAATAAAAAACAAGGTATGAGAATTTGGTCGTTACATCCGAAATATCTGGACACCAAAGGCCTGGTGGCATTGTGGCGAGAGGCATTGCTGGCTAAACATGTGTTGGCCGGTAGAACCAAAGGATATAAAAATCATCCGCAATTGGAGAGGTTTAAAAAATCGGAAAGTCCATTGGACAATATCAATCAGTATTTACGGGTAGTGTGGATAGAGGCTAAATCCAGAAATTATGCGTTTGATGAAAGGAAAATCGATAAGGTGGCCACTGAAACAATAATCACTGTGAGTAAGGGACAGATGGATTATGAAAGAAATCATTTACTGGGGAAGCTTCAGAAAAGAGACCCAAACAGGTATGATGAACTGGTGATGGTGGGATCATTTCTGCCTCATCCCCTATTTGAAATAATAGAAGGCGGGATAGAGAAGTGGGAGATGGTTGATTGAGTAAATTTAGTTAGAAAGTTGACAATAAAATTTTGCGAGCAAAAGAATATGGAAATAAAACTTAACAATAGAAAAGCCCTGGTGGGCGGGAGCACGCAGGGAATTGGAAAGGCTATTGCGCTGGAGCTGGCCCGATGTGGTGCAGAGGTTACACTGATGGCCAGAAATGAAGACAAACTGAAAAATGTGCTGACAGAACTTGCCTCCACATCGGGTCAGAAACATGGGTATATTGTGGCAGATTTTTCGGATGCAGAAGGTTTTAAAAGTGTGGTTTCCGGATTTTTTAAAGCCAATAACATAGATATTCTGGTGAATAATACGCAAGGACCTATAGCCGGGAGCGTACTTGAAAAGAGTACAGATGATTATCAGGTTGCTTTTGAGTTGCTTTTTCAAACCGTATGTTTTACCACACTGCAAGCATTGCCTGCCATGCAAAGCAAAGGTTTCGGAAGGATCATAAATGTTTCGTCGGTTTCGGTGAAGGAGCCGTTGCAGCACCTGGCTTTATCAAACACAATAAGGGCCTCGGTGATCAGTTGGGCAAAGACCCTATCAAAAGATGTTGCAAAGGACAATATTACGGTGAACAATATTCTCACAGGTTATTTCGATACTGAAAGGATCAGAGGCCTGATAAAATTTCAATCGGCAAGTAAACAGATACCTGAAGAGGAACAAACCCAACAGATGCTGGCAAATGTGCCCATGAAAAGATTTGGCAAACCGGAAGAATACGGATATCTGGTTGCATTTCTGGCTTCGGAGCAAGCATCGTATATCACCGGAACTAATATCCCAATAGATGGCGGACTGCTGAAATCCATATAAGGAAACCGCTAATTTTAAAGTGCTTCTCAGATCATCAATGTACATAAAAATTTATATTTCTGTCAACACCTTTTGAATACTTTAATGATTAAATTTGCACAAAGGATAGAATTTGATGGAAAAGCGGTGGACCATAAAGCATTTGGGTGATTACGAACTGATTAATCAATTGGCTAAAGAATTGACAGTTTCGTTTCCAATCGCCAATTTGCTATATCAGCGCGGCATTACTACCTTTGAAGAAGCAAGAAAATTTTTCAGGCCCGAGTTATCGCATTTGCATGATCCTTTCCTGATGAAGGATATGGAAAAAGCAGTGGCACGCATTGAAAAAGCCATTTCAAAAAAAGAAAAGATACTGATTTACGGGGATTATGATGTTGACGGAACCACGGCCGTAGCTTTGGTATATTCCTATTTTCATAAATTCTACCAGAATATAGATTACTACATACCTGACCGTTATCTGGAAGGTTACGGGATTTCGACCATGGGTATAGATTATGCGAAAGAGCATGAATTTTCTCTTATCATAGCATTGGATTGCGGCATCAAATCGATGGATAAGGTAGCCTACGCTAATTCGCTGAATATCGATTTTATAATCTGTGATCACCACCGCCCTGATGATGACCTACCCCAAGCGATTGCCGTGCTGGACCCCAAAAGACCTGATTGCGAATATCCGTATAAGGAACTTTCGGGATGCGGAATAGGTTTTAAACTGGTTCAGGCGTTTTCGCAAAAAAAAGGAGGCGGGATTCAGGATCTCTATAAATATCTTGATCTGGTTGCCGTAAGCATTGCTTCGGACATTGTATTGATCACCGGTGAAAACAGGATACTTGCTTTTTATGGATTGCGATTGATCAATACCGATCCACGCCCGGGTTTGGAGGCTGTTTTGCAAAGTGGCGGGGTATTAAGAAAAAGTCAGGCAGAATGCGATAAGAATGGTTTTATTTTTAACCGTCAGTTGAACATAAACGATCTGGTATTTCTGATTGGTCCGCGCATCAATGCAGCAGGAAGAATTGAGAACGGGAAAGATTCGGTTAAACTATTGATATGCGAAACTCTGGACGAATCGAAAACCATAGCCTCGCAAATAGACCTTTACAATACAGAACGCAGGACACTGGATACATTGACCACGGAGCAAGCCGTTGATATGATCTATAAGAACCCTGAGATATTAAACAGTAAGTCGACGCTGGTTTATCAACCCGAATGGCATAAAGGTGTTATTGGGATAGTTGCTTCGCGACTCACCGAATCGTTTTACCGACCGACCATAGTGCTCACGGATTCAAATGTAAATGGCCTGATTTGCGGTTCGGCACGTTCGGTAAAGGATTTTGACATTTACAATGCAATAGACTCATGTAGCGATCTGCTGGAACATTTTGGCGGACATAAATATGCCGCAGGTCTTTCTCTTAAGTTGGAAAATCTGCCAAAATTCCGCAAACGCTTTGAAGAGATAGTAGAATCGACCATAACCTCAGAAATGCAGGTTCCGGAAGTAGAGATAGATGAAGTAATTGAATTGCATCAAATCACCAATAATTTCTACAAAATCATAAAACAATTTGCGCCCTTTGGTCCGGGAAATATGGCTCCTGTATTTAAGACTTCAGGTGTTGTAGATATCGGAACCGTAAGGCTGGTAGGGAAGAACGATAAAAACCACCTAAAACTCTGTATTACCTATCCGGAAATATCCATAGGACCTTTCCCAGCCATTGGATTTCAGTTGGGTGAACATTTTCGTTTTGTACAAACAGGGAATAAGTTCGACATTTGCTACCATATTGAAGAAAACGAATGGAACGGGAATGTCACCCTTCAATTGAACATCAAAGACATCAAGAAAAGCGAATAGCTAATTCAGCTATTTCCCCAATTAGAGAAGTATTTTTTTCGACAGCATTTCCAATTACTATCATATCGGCACCAGCCGAATAAATATCTTTTGCCTGTTGGGCTGTTCTTATACCGCCACCAATGATGAGGGGAATAGAAATGTTCTTTTTTACCTTACCAATCATTGATAAACCAATGTGATTCATGGCTCCACTGCCAGCATCCATATAGATCATTTTTAATCCGAGCATTTCGCCGGCAAGGGCTGTACAAACAGCGATATCGTCTTTATCGTGAGGTATAGGAATGGTATTACTCATATAAAGGGCCGTAGTTGGCCTTCCACTTTCGATCAGCATATAGCCTGTAGGAATTGTTTCCAAACCATATTGTTTGATATAAGGGGCTGCAATTACATGTTTGCCGATAAGCATTTCCGGATTTCTGCCAGAAATAAGGGACAAGAACAGTATTGCATCGGCATCTTTATGGACTTGCATGGTGTTGCCCGGGAAAATGACAACAGGAATATCCGTCTTATCTTTCAACACCTTTATACAGGATGTAATGGCATCATTGGTAATCAGGCTTCCACCAATAAAAAAATAATCTACTTTACATCTTAAGGAAACCTTACAGACTTCCTGCAGATTGGAAGTACATGATTTATCAGGATCGATCAAAACACTAAATAGTTTTTTGCCTGATGCCAAATTGTCAGTGATACTGTTGTAGATTTTCATGATAAGGTTATTAAATTAAAATACCGATTCACATACTTTACGAACGTTATCTGATTTACCCATAGTGAAAAAATGTAAAGCAGGAACTCCATGTTCGATGAGCTCTTTTGCTTGCGCAATGGTCCATTCCACACCCAATTGTTTTAATGAATCATTGGAGACACACTTCTTCATTTCAAGAACAAGGGCGCTGGGCAAATCAATATTGAACATCTGCGGAAGAGCCGATAACTGCCTCTTTGAGTTGATCAGTTTTAATCCAGGAATAATAGGGACATTGATCCCGGCTTCACGACAATGCCTGACAAACATAAAATAGCGACTGTTGTCAAAGAACATCTGTGTGACAATATATTCTGCACCTGCATCCACTTTTTTCTTCAGGTAATGCAGATCAGCGTCCATGTTAGGAGATTCAAGGTGTTTTTCGGGGTATCCAGCCACTCCTACTGAAAAGTTAGTAGGTGAATTGTTTTCAAGCTCTTCGTCGAGATATCGTCCTTTATTCATTTCCATGACCTGACGTACCAGTTCAAGTGCATATCCATGACCATCATGTTCTTTTACAAATACCCTTTCATCTTTTTTGGTATCGCCACGCAAGGCTAAAACGTTATGTATTCCCAGAAAGTGCAGGTCGATGAGGGCATTTTCGGTTTCCTGTTTGTTAAAGCCACCACAAATGATATGTGGTACGACTTCCACTTTGTACTTATACTTAATACCAGCAGCAATGCCCACCGTACCCGGACGTTTGCGAACTATCTTTTTCTCCAACAAACCATCACCCCTACTTTTATACAAAACTTCTTCGCGATGGTAAGTAACATTTATATACGCCGGATTAAAATCGATAAGCGGATCGATGGTGTCATAAATTGTTTGTATGCTATCGCCTTTTAAGGGAGGCAGCAGTTCGAATGAGAAGAGTGTTTTATTCGCTTTTTCGAGTATTTCGGGGACTTTCATAATCTTTCTTATTAATAATTTAATGAGGCAGCAAGTAGTTTTTCAGCGGCTTCGACTGAAATTGATTTACGTTTTGCATAATCAATCACCTGATCTTTCCCAATTTTACCCACCTGGAAATATTGTGAAAAAGGATGGGAAAAATAGTAGCCAGAAACCGAGGCGGCAGGATACATTGAATAGCTTTCTGTAAGGCTGATGCCACAATTTTTCTCTACATCCATAAGTTTGAACAAAACTTCTTTTTCGGAATGTTCGGGGCATGCGGGATATCCAGGAGCAGGTCTGATCCCCTGATATTTTTCATGCAGCATATCCTTAGGTATCAGTGTTTCTTGTTTTACATAACCCCAAAAATCTGTGCGGGCCCTATGGTGCAGATATTCGGCAAATGCTTCGGCCAGTCTATCAGCGAGGAACTTTAGCATAATGCTACTATAGTCGTCGAGTTGTTCGGTATAATGATCTACCCATTTTTCGGAATCGAGACCTGCAGTAACCGCAAATGTTCCGATATAGTCGTTGAAACCAACAGGTGCAATAAAATCGGAGAGGGCAAGATTGGGAACCCCTGTGTCTTTCATTTGCTGATTTCGGAGGAAACATAATCTGTGCAATTCTTCTTGTCTGGAGTCATCTTTGTAAAGAATTACATCATCACCGTTTGAATTCGCAGGATAAAATGCCAGCACTGCATTGGCTCGTAACATTTTCTTCTCAATAATGTTTGTCAGCATTGACTGAGCATCGGCAAATAATTTTTGTGCTTCCTCTCCTTTTAGAGGGTCCTGAAAAATGGATGGATATTTTCCGGAAAGTTTCCAACTATGGAAGAAAAAAGTCCAGTCAATATAAGGAATCAACTCCGATAAAGATTGGTCCAATAAATATTTGCAACCCAGAAAATCAGGCTTTGTAAAAACAACATCGTCCCAATTGACCAATGGTTTGTTTTCTCTAGCCAATTGTAATGAGATAAAGTTCGTTTCTACCTTGCTATTCAGATATTCCTCCCGAATATCAGAATATTCCTGTTTTGTTTTTTCAATAAAGTTGGCCCTATTATCCGCGGATAACAATTCACTCACTACGCCGGCAACTTTTGATGCATCGCGCACATAAACTACCGGATGAGAATAATTGGGCGCAATTTTAACAGCGGTATGAATCTTTGAAGTAGTGGCTCCACCAATCAGTATGGGAATACTGATGTTTTCGCGCTGCATTTCCTTAGCAACCATTACCATTTCGCCTAATGAAGGAGTTATTAAACCACTGAGACCCACAATATCGACATTTTGTTCTATTGCCGTCTGAATAATCTTATCAGAAGGGACCATAACACCCAAATCGATAACTTCATAATTATTGCAAGATAAGACAACACCTACAATGTTTTTACCAATATCGTGTACATCGCCCTTAACCGTAGCCAGTAGCACTTTACCGGCAAAAGAACTCTTATCGCCAACGGCCCTTTCAGATTCTAAAAGAGGTTGGAGGTGTGAAAAGGCTTTCTTCATCACTCTGGCGCTTTTCACTACCTGAGGGAGGAACATTCGCCCTGAGCCAAAGAGATCGCCCACCTCATTCATAGCGTCCATAAGAGGCCCCTCGATAATCTCCAAAGCTCTTTTATACAGAGGAATTAATTCGTCGACATCAACATTAATATATTCATCGACCCCATTGATCAGTGAGTATTTTACCCTCTCTTTTACTTCCAGTTCGCGCCAATTTTCTTTACGGGTCTGCTTGACTTTGTCGTTAGTTAAAGTTTCAGAAAAAAGTAATAATCGTTCCGTTGCATCTTTCCTTCGATTCAAAACAACATCTTCCACCAGTTTCAGTAATTCCGGATTAATCTCGCTATATAATGGTAATGCTCCGGCATTAACAATACCCATATCTAATCCGGCACGAATTGCATGATATAAAAAGACTGCGTGCATGGCTTCGCGAAGGGTATCATTACCCCTAAACGAAAACGAAAGGTTACTTATTCCCCCACTCAGTTTAGCGTAGGGCAGGTTGCTTTTGATCCAGATAGCAGTATTAATAAAATCAATTGCAAAATTGTTATGCTCTGCAATACCAGTTGCAATTGTGAGAATGTTGGTATCGAAAATAATATCTTCTGGTCTAAACCCTACTTTCTTGATTAGAATATCATAGGCCCTTCTGCATATTTCTATTCTTCTTTCGAAATTAGTTGCCTGCCCTTGCTCATCAAATGCCATAACAATTACAGCCGCACCATAATCCTTAACTTTATTAGCATGCTCAATAAATACACTTTCACCTTCTTTCAGGCTTATTGAATTAACGATAGATTTGCCCTGTACACATTTTAACCCTGCTTCAATATTTCTAAAATCAGAGGAATCGATCATCACAGGAACTCTGGATATATCAGGATCGGAAGCAAGCATGTTGAGAAACAAAGTCATTTCTGTTTGACCATCCAACATGGCATCATCTAAATTTACGTCAATGATCTGTGCGCCGTTTTCGACCTGTTGTCGCGCAATCGATAATGCTTCTTCATATTTTTTCTCCCGAATCAGTCTGGCAAACTTTTTCGAACCTGCGACATTGGTTCTTTCGCCTATATTAATAAAATTGCTCTCTTTTGTAATCGTCAAAGGTTCCAACCCACTCAGACGCGTTACATGCAATCTTTCGGGAATTTTCCTAGGAGGCAGTTGTACTACAAATTCTGAAAACCGTTTTATGTGATCAGGTGTAGTGCCGCAACAACCGCCAATAATATTCACGAACCCATTTTCAACAAATTCGCGTAAAACGTTGACCATAGCTTCTGGGCTTTCGTCATATTCGCCAAACTGATTGGGCAAACCTGCGTTTGGATAAACACTGATAAAAAACGGCGCTTTTTCGGATAACTCCTCAAGATAAGGCCTCATTTGCTTCGGACCGAGAGCACAATTCAATCCAACACTCAATAATTCAAAATGGGATAAAGAATTCAGAAACGCCTCAGTTGTTTGTCCAGAGAGGGTTCTACCGCTGGCATCAGTAATGGTTCCGGATATCATAACCGGCACTTCCGTACCCGTATTTCTGAAGTATTGTTTGATAGCAAATAGGGCTGATTTTGCCGTTAAAGTATCAAATACCGTTTCGACCAAAAGAATGTCAACACCACCTTCCATTAAACCTGATACCTGCTCTGAATAAGCCACTACCATCTGGTCAAAAGTAACTGCACGATAACCCGGATCATTGACATGAGGGGACATGGACAACATTTTATTGGTAGGACCGATAGATCCTGCGACAAATCTAGGTTTTGAAGGATCCTTTAAAGTAAAATCCCGGGCCACATCCTTTGCAATACGGGCAGCAACGATGTTTATTTCCTTCACATAAGGTTCGAGACCATAATCGGCCATAGAAACCGATGTTGAATTGAAAGTGCAGGTTTCGATTATATCGGCACCAGCCTCGAGATACTCTTCATGAATACGTCTGATAATTTGAGGTTGAGTAAGGACAAGTAAATCGTTATTCCCTTTCAACAGGGAATTATGGTCACTAAATCTTTCACCCCTAAAATCTTTTTCCTCCAAATCATATCTTTGGATCATGGTCCCCATGGCTCCATCCAGTACAAGAATCCTTTGATTCAGAATTGACTTAATTATATTACTTCTCATTTATTAAATTTAAGCTGTCACGTATGCCAAATAAAACCCGTTAATCTTTGTATATCTTACTTCATACTCATGCAGATCATTATCACCCAAAATTTTACAATTCACCTGACCCGACTGAGAGAAACTAAAAGGCGCAATCATAATTTGTTCCCTAAAATCATAACATAAATTACCATGAATCTTAAAAAGAGCTTCTTTTACAGTCCAACAAATTGTAAGATGATCCCATTTATTCCCAAAATCAATAAATCCTAACTCATCGTCCGATAAAAAGCGTCCTGAAACCCTTTCTATTCGTTTGGAGGGTTTTTCGATATCAATTCCAACAGAGGAATGCCTGTTGATAATAACTGCAGAATGATCACCGGAATGGGTTATAGAGATATGATTGTTTTTCTTTTCAACTTTCAAAAAAGGTTTCCCAAAATCAGAATATGAAATATCATATTTTTCTCCCACCAGTTCCTGAATTAGCACTCTGTAGCTAAGCCATTGCCTTTTTCTGTTCTCATGTTTATAGGAAGTCAAAGATTCACTCTCCCTACTTGAAAGATGGACATTTTGGATAAGGTCTTCAACCGATTCGGTAATTTGCCAAACGCCGATAATACTTCCATTTAGAAAAACATCTTTAAATATTACCGGCATCTATGTCTTTTTTACAAAGATAATAAAAAACATCCGTTCCCAGAAGTGTCATTGGGTTAGCTAATCATTCCCCAATTACCTTTTCGTTTGTTCTCAGTAAGGATGTAATCTTTGATGGGCTTGTTTTCGGGTAAGATTAAATCGGGATCAGACTCTAACAATTCGATTGCAATCTTTCGAGCATATTTTAGTATTTTTTCATCAGTAACAATATCCGCCAAACGCAAATCTGCAATACCACTTTGCTGTAAACCCTCAATATTTCCTGGCCCCCTAAGTTTAAGATCTGCCTCAGATATCCTGAAACCATCAGTTGTTTCCAGCATTGTATCAATTCTTTGTCGTGCATCCTGAGATATTCTATCCGAAGTCATAAGAATACAATATGATTGCTCAGCTCCACGGCCAACTCTTCCCCGAAGTTGATGAAGTTGTGAAAGTCCAAATCTCTCAGAATTCTCAATGATCATAACAGAAGCATTTGGAACATCAACACCTACTTCAATAACTGTAGTTGCCACCATTATTTGTGTTTCGCCCTTTACAAAACGGGCCATCTCGAAATCCTTTTCTTTAGTTTTCATCTGACCATGCACCATGCTTACAGCATATTCAGGCAATGGAAAGTCGCGAACGACAGCATCATAGCCTTCCATAAGATGTTTCAGATCCAAAGTTTCAGATTCATGAATCAATGGATAAACAATATAGATCTGTCTGCCAAGCTTAATCTGTTCTTTTATAAACCCCCAAACTCTCAGCCGATTGGAATCTTTTTGATGAATTGTTTTAATCGATTTTCGATTTTTAGGAAGCTCATCAATTACGGAAACATCCAAATCACCATAAAGGGTCATTGCTAAAGTGCGGGGAATAGGTGTGGCAGTCATTACCAATATGTGTGGAGGAATATTGCCTTTTTTCCAAAGTTTAGCCCGCTGAGCAACACCAAACCTATGCTGTTCATCAATAACGGCCAGACCCAAATTTTTAAACTGAACTTCATCTTCAATTAATGCATGAGTGCCGACGAGTATTTTTAATTCACCATTTGATAACGAATTCAATATTTCTTTCCTGCGGGCTGATTTAACTGAACCTGTCAATAATTTTACTTCAATATGTAAGGACTTTAAAAAACGTTCAATTGTATTAAAATGTTGTCCTGCAAGAATCTCAGTTGGCGCCATAATACACGATTGAAACCCATTATCAAGTGCAATAAGCATGCACATCAGGGCAACAACGGTTTTCCCGCTGCCAACATCTCCCTGTAACAACCGATTCATCTGTTTCCCTGAGCCAAGGTCCATTCTTATCTCTTGAATTACCCTTTTTTGAGCCTCTGTTAACTCAAAAGGCAAAATATCAAAATAAAAAGAATTCAGATACGCACCTACGGATGAAAAAACATTCCCCTTTAGTTTCGTATTACGAAAGTGCTTTAGCTTTAACAACCTAAGTTGTACAAAAAACAATTCATCAAACTTCAGACGGTTTTGAGCATCTATAAGCATTTTCGCGTTTTCAGGAAAATGAATATTGAAAATCGATTTTTCTCTGGAAATTAATCCCGACTTACTAATAACTTCAGAAGATAAAATCTCATTAATCTTCCCTTTCGAATCCTGTAAAATATTGCGAACTATTTTGCTAATACCCAAACTATCTAATCCCTTTTCTTTTAGTTTTTCGGTAGAAGAATAAAATGGGGCCAGATAACTCATACTATCAGATATCACAAGCTTTTCCTTAAATTCAATATCAGGATGAGTAATATTTAGATTCCCATTAAAATAAGTTGGTTTACCAAAAACAACAAATTCCGAATCAGCATGTAACTTTTCTTTTAACCACTTTGAAGCATTGAACCAAACAAGATCGATTTCACCTGAACCATCAGATATAACAGCAATAAGGCGAACGCTTCTACCCACACCAGCTTGAGTAATGGCACGGATTCTACCGGTTATTTGAATGTAACCGGATTCACTGTTTATTTCGGAAATTCTATGGAATTTCGTTCTGTCAACATATCTGAAAGGATAATAGCTTAGAAGGTCTCCAAAAGTAAAAATCCCTAATTCTTTCTTGAAAAATTCGGCTCTTGCAGGACCTACACCCTTGGAATATTCGATTGGAGTATCAAGGAAACTATGCAGCATCAGATTAAAGTAAAATAAAGATTAAAAAAAAACCCGACCTAAAGCCGGGTTTTTATGATTTTAATATTCCCAAAGATCGTGCTCTTTTTCGAATAGTTCCTGTTTAATTCGTTCTGCTTCTAAAAGACCATCCATGCCTTTTGCATATTGGGAAATTTTTCTGTCATAGACATTTGATTCTTTAAAGATATAGCTGCCAAAAAGTCTTTTAAAGAATACATCCTCGTATGTTCTTCTCTCAGCATCGTTCCAACGGTTATACACTTCATTATTAGCAAATAATTTTCTGCATTCCGGGAAATAAACCCAAAACAACTGTCGGTACCCTTTAAACTCACCATTTTCATCCATCTCTTCCTTTATAGGGCAGAGTCCAATAATACGAACATCCATCACTGAACGTTGTTTGTCAAAAAACCAATCCTCCTTAATTCTAAGCAAGTAAACCTCAGAAGTACTAAATGGCTGTGAAATCACTGTATCATACTCTTCGTATGGTTCATAATTTCTGGTTAAACGTAAAGTATCCTCTTTATTCAAAGATTTGGAAAGCTCCGCAGGAGTTAATCTTGATTGGAATTCCTCGTCTCCAGTACTATAAGCAGTAAGAGTGTTTTCCTTAATACCATTATAAAGGATTTGCATGAGGCTCTTACGACCTTTCTGTTCATCAGTAGGATAATAAAACGGGAGATTAATCTTCTGACGCATATCAATAACCCTCCAGATACGTTTTGACCACATTACATCAGCTTCTCTTAAAGAAGTATACGGTATTGGTTCCCTATCAGGAGAATTATACTTATTATAAACCCCATCTAAAGGTTGTTTACCCAGATTATTCTGCGAAAACGAATTATTCTGTAATGACAGTAACATCATTAATACAGAAAAAACTAAAACTATCTTTCTCATAATTTGTCTCCCGATTATTATAATTACATTATTTTCAAAGCAATCGAACCTAAATTACGAGTTGTACCATCAGGTCCTTTTGCTTTAATATCTTCAAAATAAATTCTTTGACCTCTACTTGCGCCATTAAGCATAGATGTCATTTTGGGACTATATTTTGAACCAGATGTAGATTCAGAAACAAGGTCTCCTGCCTTATTCATTGTTAAAGTAAAGCCAGTTATTTGAAAATACAATTCAAAATCAAAATTATCCATTTTAGGAATAATACCACCAGCAGCGATTAAAGTTCCTTTGGCAATTTGACCACCTCTCACACCAGCAACAGTAGCAACAGGATCAGGTACACGTTTAACTCTAAATTTCATTGAGCCCATTGATCTTGAATTTGCACCCATCTTTGCTCCAACATTAACCATACACTCTTGTGTAGGAGTTGTAACTTTGACTGTCCACATTCCATTTCCAGCCGCACGACTTATTGTACCACCACCACCAGTAATAGATGCAGTTACTTGCTCATTTGAGGCACCAGGAACAGAAATTGATACTGGATTATCCACGCCAATATAAAAAACATTCATTTTGGTAGGAGAAATAGTAGCAGATGGCGTACCAACAATATATTCGCTATTAAAAGGATATGCTTCTTCAACACCTTCTGCATTTTTAATTCGAATTACGCCTCCAAATTGTCTAATTCCTGGACCTCCGGCGGGAATTTTAAGTTTTCCAACACCACCAAAACCTTCAACTTTTGTAATTGGGCCAGAAATTTGGTTTGTCAATGTATCAACACTTGAGCCAATTTCAATTGTTGGATTTTGTTTTGTATCCAAGGCCGCAACAAAAATGTCCGCTTCAAATTGTTCACCAGTTAAAACATAATTGCTTTTTGCAACAACTTTAGCGCCAATCTTATCAAATTTAAAGTCTCTACCACTTACAGATTCCAATAATTTATTAACAACATCAAATTCTGCATTTTTCACCTCTAAAACTAACTTGTTTAATATTACCACGTTTGCAGTTAAAATTGTTCTATAAAAATGGTGCATCTCCCAATTGTGCTCTCTACCACCAGCATCCTTATAAGGCCCTTTTGTTTCTAACCCTATTTTTACAGAGTTACGAACTTTTACATCCAAAAGATTCAGCATTGCTGTTTTGTAAGATTCAATTCTATTTTTTAATTCGTTAGCTCTGCCACCAGCACCAGTAGGGGAATCACCAATAAAATAGCGAGTACCTTCGTTGTATTTATCACGAGCAGCGATTTTTCTAAGATCAGCATTCTTACATTCCTCTTTAGGTAGTTTGCTTTCAGCAGCAATGACTTCTACTTTAGCATTCTCAATAAAATCCACAAGATCCTTAGACATTTTTTTTGCTTGCATAGCTTTTTCATAAAAAGGAAGTACTTTGCCCTTATTTATAAACAATTGTTTTTCAAATTGAGTATAAGTACCTGCTACCTTTTTGTCGAAATTTTCGTTAGTAATAATCAATCCTTCATTAACTACAAGAAATGAGTCTAATATTTCCTTAGACACATTAAGTGCCAAAAGCGCAGTTAATACAAGATACATCATCGATATCATTCTCTGTCTCGGTGTTTCCGGACAATTTGTTGCACCCATATTATGCTCCTATTTTTTTAATTAATATCTAACTTATTACCTATTAAGACTGTTTTACATTCATCGCAGTCAGCATATTTCCATAAACCTGGTTAAGAGCGGCAACATTTTTAGCCAAAACACTAACCTGATCCTTATATCTGGCTGTTCCTTCAACAGATTCATTAAGATTAGCAAGGAAACCATCAATACCGGCTTTCATTTGATTGCTCTTATCTAACTGATCTGCAGAATTCTTTACCTGTAATTCATAAATAGAATTAAGTTCAGATAAGTTTTTTGACATTCTTTGAACTTGCTCCCCATAAGCTTTTCCATCAACTGCAGAAAAATCAATAGCATCAGCAGATCTTGTTAATGATTCCGCAGATTTTGCATATTTATCTGCCAAACTATGTGCCGATTCCGTAGCATACTTAATGCTATTCACATACTCGTCAGTTGCGTTGATGTCTTTCTTAATATTCTCTGCAACCTGATTATATGCACCAGCCAGAGTATTAGCAGTCTCAGAGGCAGATTTAATATTTTTAGAAAATTCCTCAGTAATAGTAATGTCCTTTTCTAAAGCAACTGCAGTTTTCTGATAAGCATCAGAAAGGTTTTTTACTGAACCAGCGGCACTATTAAGATTTGTCACATACCCATCAGTAGCAGTAGCTGCATCAGCAACACCAGATAATTTCATTGCATTGTCGCCTAGATGTCTCATGCCGTCCCCTAAACTAGCAATCAACTCCGGACCAATCTTTGCATCAGCAAGCATTTTATCAAGTTCTTGAGTAAGAGATTTTTTTGAACCTTTTTTATTATCAAGATCTTCCATACCTGCTAATTCAGGATAAACTAATGACCAATCATATTCTACATGAAGTGGTTCAAAGGCTGAGAAAAAGAAAATACATGCCTCAGTTCCTAAACCGACAATCAAAAGGTAGTCAGCTCCTGGATAGTGATTAATTTTAAACAATGCACCAAGAATAACTACAGAAGCGCCCCAGCCATACAATTTGGCCATGAATTGTTTGTAACCCTTACTTCTTACTAAATTGTAAAGTCCCATAATCTAATTTTTGTTTTTTTGGTTAATACTTAAGTTTACTATTTATCTGTTATTTATAAACATTTGATGAACTTGCGCCATCATCAATATGACGGCCTAAATATGTCTGCACGCAACGAAATCCGACATAACATTTTGCTGTATCCTGATATTCATATGTTCTTGTACCTACCTGCATGTAATATCCTATGTCCTTCCAAGAGCCACCACGAATTACTTTTCTTTTCAACACCTCAGGATCATTTTTCTTTGCTTCATAAGAATAATGCATATTGAGATCATGAGCAAAATTATAAGCTGACTCATCAAATGCATCGGAACACCATTCCGCAACATTACCAGCCATATCATAAAGACCGAAATCGTTAGGAGCAAAATGCGCTACAACTAAAGTCTGAACTCCACCATCATCGATATAGTTTCCACGTAATGGTTTATAGTTTCCAAGAAAACATCCGTTACTATTTCGAATATAAGGACCTCCCCAAGGATAAGG
The DNA here is from genome assembly GCA_964599365.1 of uncultured Bacteroidales bacterium. Lineage (GTDB taxonomy): Bacteria > Bacteroidota > Bacteroidia > Bacteroidales > CAIWKO01 > CAIWKO01. Next base: position 4,997 of record CAZRFL010000071.1, on the reverse strand, counting down.
ACTTTGATCGAGACCACCACGAGCAGCCCATTCCCATTCCGATTCAGTTGGTAAACGGAAATCATTAACCCTGTATTCGCCACCTGCTTCCAAGTAATCGTTCAACATGTTTGATCTCCAAATACAGAATGCACGAGCTTGTTTCCAACTAACACCAACAACAGGATAATTGTCATATGCTGGATGAACAAAATAATTTAACATTGGCTCATTATAGGAATATGTAAAGTCATGTACCCAACAAAGAGTATCAGGATAAACGTTTATTACATCCTTTTTTATAAAAACAGATCTGTCTTTTACTCCTTGTGGACGATTTGATAAGCTTGCCAAATCATGATCAGCTTGCTCCTGAACATTGACAACTTCTTCTGATGTAAAATCTTTTTTTGCAGCAGCTTTATAATCTACCCAATAATACACAAAATTTAATTGACGAGAATCAATTTCCTTCCTTCTAAAATATCTTTCATGCTCAGGCATCATCAATGGCTGAATTGCTTCTAATTGTTCCTGCTCAAGATCATCCCATTTAATTCTGTTATCCCAATTTAAATGATGTGGATCAATCGGCTCACCATACTTATCTTCTTCTACCCACCATTCTTCAGGCGCAATAGTACCCAGAAGTTCTCTGGCAAGAGAATCTCTTACGTAAAAAACGAATTGACGATACTCATTGTTAGTAATTTCTGTTTCATCCATATAGAAAGCCTGAACAGTAACAGTCTTTTGCTGAGAAGTCATTGAATAGGGGACATCCTGATCGCTAGGTCCCATTTGATAACTGCCTGGAGGGATAAATAACATTCCATAAGGGGTGGGTTGAAAAAAATCACCCCTTCCCTGAACTCCTATCAGTTCTCCACTTCCATTATTTTTGCAACTACCTAAAAAAAGTATTGCAACACAAGAAATAATTACCAGGAATTTTTTCATATTTTTAGTATTTTCTATAAATTCTACCTTCTGCAAGTTTTTGTTCTTAATCCTTAAAACGCAAAAATATTTTTTTTGTTGCGTTTTTATTTTATTTTTTTACAAATATCGTGTATTAATGTACTTCGTTATTTTTGGTGTTGAAGTTATTTTAAAGCAATACCCCAGCATAATCTCGTGAGAGCCACTACTTCTTCCACTCTTTCCTAAAGCTGATGTTGTAACATCATAAGAATAACCAATTCTGATTTGTTGTAAAGCTGGACTCATACTTGGTTGATTAAACGGATAAGCACCTACAATTATTGCGACAGCGTCCTGAACCCTATAAGAAACACCTGCCCAAATCATATTTTTCCATTTTGCCATTGCAGTAATATCATATTGCGCAGAAGCAAAATCTGTTTTTATAAACAGATAAGGGCTTAATTCCCAATCGGTAGCACCAGGGATTGTCCAATGATAAGTACCTGTCAAATAATAATGTCTTTTAAGCTTGGACTCGATATTTGGGATATCAAATTTCATTTTACTCTGAATTAACTGCGTTGATGACAAACCAACGTAAGCTTTGCCCGGAATATTGTAGAACAACCCAAAAGAAACATCGGTCATAAATGTAGTCTTCTTATCCTGAGCAGCTAACAGAGGATCTCCAGCATCAATTGGATTAAATTTTGAAAAATCGATCTTTTTATTCAAAAAACCAACCTGTACACCTATACCTAATACCCCACTAGCAATTCCCACATGATATGCATATCCCACTCTTACTCCCAAATTACTTTCAAAACCAAGCTTATCACTGAAAAGTGAAACTCCAATTCCACCACGAAGAGCCCTGATGGGAGCATCGATGGATACAACGTATGTTTCAGGATTGGTCTTAACTTCTGAACCGTCTTTTAAAGTCGACTTGAAACCAACCCATTGCTGTCTCAACAATGTAGTCACACAAATTCTTTTATTAATTCCTGCATATCCAGGATTGGTCAACACATTATTGAACATATTCTGGGTAAACTGGGCCTCCTGTTGAGCAAAAAGTTCAACTGAAAAGAGCGCAAAAATCAGGATAATGTAAATTTTTTTCATGAGCAACAATTTGAAAATTTCAAAATTCGGGCATAAAGTAACACATAATTTTTAATATTAACAAACAGATGTTAACAAAACACACCCTTTTGTTATAACACAAATATTTAAACCACTACTAAACAGTAAATTAAAAAAATGTCCCCTAATACTTTTTTTTACTGATGTTTTACTACAAAGTTTGAAGTACAAAGATAATTTTTTTTATTTACCAAAGTAACGTTGGCAAAATTATTTTAGTACTTTTTTGGCGGAAAATTTTGAAAAAAGTCAATATAAGATTTCGACTACATTAATTTTTGATAAGCCTGCCACCAGCGGTCGGGAATTTCTTCCTGCATTGCAGTTTGGTAATCCTTATAAGAACAAGGGACCAAATAATGTCTGTCGTATTTTGATTTTAGTTTGGTAGGACACGGAACCTCCATCCACCAACGATCGCTTTTCTTGCTTTTGTAAAATACGATTTCGTTTTGTATTGCCTTAATGACAACCCGATACTTAATGTAAAACTTTTTATCCTTTACCGGAAAATCCATTTTACGATTATAAAAACCATCAATAAAATACCAAATTGCCTGAGCTGCCAGATGCGACGTTTGACCATTCCGATCCATTTCAGGATTAATCTCATAAATGCCTATAGAAGAAAGCTTATCGCTAAGTCCGGCATAACGCATGATACGACACAATTCCTCACCATAAAAACCATTAGGAGTAGAATTCCCATTTCCTGGTGCATCCGACATGCGAACAGAAGATACATCAACACTGATCATATCGGCATTTCTGACCATGGGTTCAACTTCTTCGATATCGTTTTGAACAATCCCCAACCTGTAAACATCAAAATAAAGCTTCTTCATCAGCTCTATAGCTTCATTATCGACGAAATAGGTTTGAAAACCGATATTGGAGAAATTAAAAAGATAGCTGGGTTGATGGGTAATTACTTTATTTAGGTAGGTACGTGAAGTCAAAGGGCTATCAGTACTGCCCAAATCGAAGGCATTATCAACCGCTACAATATTTATTATTTTCCCAATGGATTCATAAGCCAGGTAAGTAGCATAGGTCAGATCCTGGCCTCCTCCGATTATAACCGGAACTATGTTTTTCTTTAAAAGTGTCCCTACAACATCGCGAACTGCGAAATAAGTATCGTTAATAGAATTACCGGGTTTTATATTTCCAAGATCAGCAATACGAAGGTTATGATCAGGGCGAAACAATGAGTAAAGATATTTTCTGACAATATCAGGGGCATTGGCACTGCCTGAATTATTTAGTGAAACACGACCCTCATTAACTCCTATTAAGGCAATATCCATATCAGCCAATTCAGGAAATCCACCGTCAGCAGTGTTAATTCCGATAAAATTCACGAATTGATTCGGATGAATTTGCTCCTTATCGATGATCTTGTCAATACCTATCTTTTCAAAATAAATTGAAACATCCATAATTGTTGGGTGGTTTACTTCTTGGTTTTTGCCGGGGCCTTCTTTTTTATAACTTTAGTTGCTGCTTTTTTCACCGTTTTTTTTGCAGTTGTAGCCTTGGTGTCTTTTTTAGCTGTTGCTTTTACTTGTTTTTTCGCAGCTGCCGGTTTTTTAACGGCTTTGGTATTCTTGCTATATCTGCTTCCGGAAGAAGGAGCTGGAGCATTGTCGATAATTTCGAGACAGTCTTCGAGTGTTAAATCTTCGGGCTTGCGATCTTTTGGTATACGGTAATTTGATTTTGAAGCTGCAATATAAGGACCATAGCGACCATCGATGATCTTCACATCGGGATTCGCAGTAAATTCCTTAATTATGGTTTTTTCTTTTTTCTGCCCCTTCTCAATGATGAGTTCAATGGCTCTTTTCAGATTTACGGTGATAGGATTATCGGTTTTTGCCAGAGAGCAGAAAACTCCTTTATGCCTGATATAGGGACCGAAGCGACCTAAACCCACGAAAACATCTTCCTCCTCATATTTGCCGATATTCTTGGGAAACATAAACAAAGCCATAGCTTCCTTCAGGTTTATGGCATCCAGTTTCTGATCTTTAAGCAAGCCAACAAATTTGGGTTTATCTTCATCGTCGTTCTCGCCAATCTGTATCATAGGACCAAAACGGCCCAGTTTGGCGTATACATTTTTGCCGGTTGCAGGATCAACTCCCAACAAACGTTCGCCGCTTACCTTTTTGGCAGTTTTCAGGGTCTCTTCCACCTGAGCATGGAATGGAACATAAAACTCACGGATCATGTTATTCCAGTTTATTTTTCCCTCAGCTATTTCGTCGAATTCCTTTTCGACATCGGCGGTGAAACCATAATCCAATACTTTATGAAAATTCTCTTTTAAAAAGTTAGTCACCAATACGCCAATATCTGTAGGGAAAAGCTTTTGCTTTTCGGCACCCACATTTTCAGTTTTCTTTACCTCATTCAATTTGTTGTTGACAAGTAAAATGCAGTTGTATTCACGGCTGACACCTTCTTTGGTTTGTATCTCGACATATTCGCGTTTCTGAATGGTCGAAATGGTTGGTGCGTAAGTGGAGGGGCGTCCGATGCCCAGTTCTTCCAGTTTTTTTACCAGACTGGCTTCTGTATATCGCGGCGGATTGAGTGTATAACGCTCTGTGGCGCTTATTTCATCCGAATCAAGAGAGTCGCCTTTTTTGATAGGAGGAAGCAATCCTTTTTGGATTTCATCCTCTTCATCATCCGTAGATTCAAGATAAACCTTGAGGAAACCGTCGAATTTTATGATCTCGCCCGTAGCAACAAACTGCTCGGCGAATGATTTGCTGCCTATATTTATATTGGTCTTTTCAAGCTGGGCATCGCTCATTTGAGAAGCTATAGTACGTTTCCAGATCAGATCGTAAAGTCTTTTCTGCTCGGCAGGACCATCGATAGCACTTTGGTTCATGTAGGTCGGACGTATGGCTTCGTGGGCTTCCTGC
>CAZRFL010000070.1:0-21468 GCA_964599365.1 uncultured Bacteroidales bacterium | reverse complement strand
GAGAACATAAATACCTCAGGGGACTCAGAAACTCAGATCGATCTGGGTAAATATCCCTCAGGCATCTACTTCCTGAAATTCAGCGATAACGGTAAATGGTATAGCGGCAAAGTAGTGTTGGTCCATTGAGCGGGGAGTTCCTTAATGGTAGGCCGCTGAGCGTTGAGATTTGATAAAAATCCCTTCAACAGCAACTATTCCTTTACGATCTTCCTCACTTCAACGGCCTTACCGCTAACGAGTTTTACAAAATACAGACCGCTTGCCAGCTTACTCATATTGATTTGCGAAGTGCTTTCATTGATTTGCTGCCTGATCAGTTCCTTACCGTTGATATCCAAAACAGTCAAGAGACAATCCTCAGTAAATGAAGTAATCTCTAAGGTCAATTGCTCAGTTACCGGATTGGGATAAATATTCAGGCCTATTCTATTATCAGCCACTTCGTTGACGCCCGAAGGATTTACCAGTGTATTGATCACCGTATTGGTAACTATAGCAGGATTGGTATCGAAATAAATATCAGCATTATTCTCTATCACCATACCCACGGGATGGGGAGTATCGAGTTTCACACTAAAACGAATGAAACCATTGGATGCAGCGAGGTTGGCACCGCTGTCGGGCAGATAGATATTGTAAAAATTGAATTTCACTATGCCGGGTGCCAGCCATTCCGGTGAAGCTGTATGACTGGTCCCTAAGATTCTGAGGCTTTCAGTATCCAGATCAATATCTAGGGTGTCAATTATTGAAATATTGATAGCAGGAGCTGTTCCGGTATTTTGAAAATGAATGGTATAGATAAGTTCGTTGGTAGTAAAGGGAATGTTTCCGTTTGCCCCCTCTCCTTTTGGTGATACTTCTTTAAAATTAGGATCAAAGGAATTCACAACGGGCAAGCACAGCGTATATTCGTTATTCGTAGTATCCACATCTCCTGCGGGTACATTGGTAAAAACATGAAAACAAAGAGAAGTACCGGCCACCACGGATGTATTGGGAGTAAGATGAATACCCGACGAAAAACTGTTCCAGTAGCCGCCGTTGCTGATGCTGGTAAGGTTAGCATAATTCCAGATCAGGGTATCGCCTATCACTGAGTCAGCAGGATTGGGACTTAAACCTGCATCATAAACCACATTGCTGTCCAGCACCAGTTTCAACAATCCGCTGGCCATATTGCAACCCGTATTGCCCACATAAGGATACATCATAAAAGGAATATTGGGGCGAACCACTCCCTGCGAACCTGCATAACACATCACATCCATAAGGCTGGTGCATTGAAGCGCAAAATCAACATTCAATTGAGGCAAAGAGTTAAAGGTATAGATAACAGGCGAACATACTGATGAGGGGAAAATAAACTGATAATTGGATGGCAGGCTCGCGGTAATGCTTGTCATCCAGCTTTGCACCGGATTCAGACCCCAGCCGCCGCCGCCATCAGAAGCGCAGCCATAATAAAAATAATTCAAGGAAGGACTGTTTAAAGTTTCTTCCACAGCAATGCCCACTCCTGAAAGTGGAGTATCGGTTCCATTGAATACACAATCGTTGTTATAATCAACATAAACCCTGCCATATAAGCTGGAATACTGGCAGGGATTAGGTACGGGAATCTGATATACATTGGCAATATTATAAACCGTATCGGGACCTACAATAACCTTATTTACTGATCCGGCGATTGTTGCAAATCCACTGAAAACCTGATCGTCGTTCACCCAACCGAATCCATTATAAACCGGCAACATAACAATCCAGGGGTTTTGACCGGTCGAATTAAAGGCGGTATTGATAACGGCTCCACTAAACATATCTTTAATTATAATAGAATCTCCATAAAATGAATTACTCACGGTAATCATATAAAGCATCTGTCCCGTGCTGGAACAAGTATTGGTATCATGCGAACCACTTGGCTGAAGGGTAACCATTACATCACCATCAGTGTACACTTGTGCATTAGAGCTCAACGAAGCAAGAATAAGAATTGCGAATAATAGAATAAAATGTCTTTTCATAATTTGATTATTGGATTAATTATGCCCGAATTATTCAGACACACAAATAACGTAATAAATGACCCAATACTTTGCTGGAAAAGAAAAAAAAAAATTCAGTTTTTAGAATTATTCGGTTCGAAATAGGGAATCAGTTTTTTGCTAAAGCTATGCTAAATTCATAATAAAAGCATAATGAAAACCTTGTAAAGCGAAATGTTCGGTATAATGTAAACGAGTATAAAAAAGACTCTAATCCTCGCTATTCAGCAAATGGATCCTTTGTCGCAGCATATAAGCCAAAATCACCTGAAAAAGAGCAAGTAAAAAGAACAGGATCATCAAAACACTATGAATATGCAAAACAAAATACTGAACCATCATCCATAACATCTCAGTTCCTCCAATCAGGTAGGCAATACTAACCGCTGCATCCAATTTCTTTAATGATAAGGCAGCCCCAATAACATTACCAACAACCTGAATACCTAACATGGCTAGTCCAATTACTGACCATGTTAATAAAGAAACATCAGGTAAAAATCCCAGAATAAGATCATAGATCTCATCATCGGCAAATCTAAGAAACAAAAGACAGATGATTCCCGCAAACAGTGCCGTAAAAAGCTGTAATACTCCCAGATAAAAAAAATGCGGTATAATTTTATGTTTAAATTCTGACATGGGTATTATCCAAAGGATAATTAATCGGAGTGCAAAAGTAGTTCTTTTTCGCTAAAACACTGAATGAAATACAATTTGTTTAAAAAAAACTCCCTTAGCTAACAATCACTAAGGGAGTTTCATAATAGTTCAATTATTTTTATTCAGTAAAGTTTTCAGCATTGTCGAACTGCATATTAATTATAATGCTTCCTTTCTTATCAATATACCCCCACTTGGTTCCTTTGCGAATAACAGCCATTCCACCGTCAAAACTTTTTGCAGCATCAAACTGAGGATTTACCACATAAGTTCCTTTCAGGTCAATGTAACCCCATTGTGGTCCTTTGCGCACAGCAGCCATTCCTTCTTTGAAGCCTTCTGCATCGTCGAACTGAGGATTGATAGCATAGGTGCCGCTGGCATCAATATAACCCCAGGATCTACCTTTACGAACACGGGCAAGACCTTCCATATAATCGTATGCATCATCGAACTGAGGGTTGATAGTCCAGATACCTTTTTTATCAATATATCCCCATTGTTTCATTTTTTTGGCACGAGCCAATCCATTAAAGAAATCGCCGGCTGCTTCAAACTGAGGATTGATCACATAAGTGCCTTTGGCATCAATAAAGCCCCAACTGAATGCTTTACGAACGCGTGCAAGGCCGTTATTGAAATCTTCGGCATCGTCAAATTGTGGGTTTACTACCCATGATCCTTTTTTATCCACATATCCCCATACTTTGCCTTTTCGTGCTTTGGCAAATCCATCGTAGAATTCACCCAATTCGTCAAACTGAGGATTCACAATGTAAGTGCCTTTCTTGTCGATCAGACCCCATTGCATTCCCTTGCGCACCCTGGCCAGTCCGCCGTTGAAATCGCGTGCATCATCAAATTGAGGATTGATCTCGAAAGTACCTTTCTTATCAATATAACCCCATTGTTTAAATTTGCGCACTCTGGCCAGACCTTCAGAAAAATCTTCAGCATTCTCGAACTGAGGGTTTATAATATAAGTTCCTTTTGCATCAATATACCCCCATTCCATAGCTGTACGTGCACGGGCCACACCATTAAAAAATCCTTTGGCCCCTGCAAATTGAGGATTGATAACGTAGGTTCCCTTTTTGTCGATAAAGCCCCAGTCTTTTCCGAAACGAACCAAAGCAAGGTAATCCTGAGCATAGATTGTCAGGCTCAAACCTGTAATAAATAATGCAATAATAATTTTCTTCATAAAGCTGTGTTTTTAATTTTTATACAAATTTAATTTATTCCGTTTTAAAATAACAAATTTTTTAGCGTCCTTGATTAAAATCATCAAAAAAATAAATCATTTTAGACAAAAAATTCCTTCACGCTTATCGATCTAAAGATTTACTTTTGCCGGCAAAACTAAAAAAACGACAACCACTATGCGCTACGATTCAGCTTCGAAAATTCAGGACTTACTACAATTCGGTGAATATGGAGATGTTAATCCTTCAGTAACCGATTCAGCCACTTACACCTTTATGCAGGCTAAAACCATGAGCGATACCTTTGACGGTATTGAGAATGGATGTTTCCTGTACTCTCGTCACTGGAACCCAAGCAACCGATATTTGGCAGATGCCATGTCGGCTATGGAAGGCACTGAGTGTGGATGGGTGACCGCCTCGGGTATGTCAGCCATAACCTCTACTCTGTTGCAACTTTGCAATGCCGGCGACCATATAGTATCCAGCCTGTCGACTTATGGTGGAACCTATGCATTCCTGAACAACTACATCAAAAAGTTCAACATTGAGGTAACTTTTGTTGACATCACAGATCTGAAGTCAGTTGAGGAAGCGGTTAAATCAAATACCAAGCTGATCTATACCGAAACTATGACCAATCCTATGCTTCAGGTATCAGATATTCCGGCTTTAGCTGAAATTACCAAAAGAAAAAATATTAAGCTTGTAATAGATAATACCTTTACCCCTATGATGGTACAACCCGCATTATTGGGCGCCGACATAGTAGTTTACAGTATGACCAAATTCGTGAACGGAAAGAACGACTGTGTGGCCGGTGCTATTTGTGCCGATAACGATTTTATTAATGGTATTTCCAATGTTAACGACGGAACGGCAATGCTTCTTGGCCCTGTGCTCGACCCTCTGCGTTCGAGTAATATCCTGAAGAACCTCCATACTCTGCACATTCGCATGAAGCAGCACAGCTATAATGCACAGTACTTATCCGAAAAACTAACCGAACTGGGATTGGATGTTAAGTATCCCGGTTTAAAAAACCATCCCGACCATAATACCATGCTTAAGATTATGAATCCTGAGTTCGGATTCGGTGGGATGTTAACTATAGAAATGGGCACTGCTGAAAGAGCCAGCCTGTTGATGGAAAAAATGGAAAAGGAGGGAGTGGGATACCTGGCTGTTAGCTTAGGTTATTTTAAAACCCTTTTCAGCAATTCAGGAAAAAGTACTTCTTCGGAAATTCCTGAAGAAAAACAGAAAGAGATGGGTATGTCGAACGGATTGGTACGTTTTTCAGTAGGATTGGATCAGGATATCAGCCGTACATTCGACAGGATAAAGAAATGTCTGGTCGAACTGAATCTGATATAATTACAATGTAGCCCTGTTAATTCTATTGAATTGACAAACACGCGTTGATAAAATCTAAAGATCAATTCAGTTTTTGGCAAAAGTATAGAGTATATTTGCAAAAAAGACAATTATGTCAGTTGAGATCAGAGAGGTTACCACAGCCGGTGATAGAAAAAAATTCGTAGAGCTGCCATTTGCCATTTATAAGGGGAATGCCTATTGGGTACCTCCAATGAAAAAGGATGAGATGCACAGTATCATGCCGGAATTCAACCCTGCATTCGATTTTTGTACCGCAAAGTTCTGGATCGCTATGCAGGGTGATAAGTGTGTCGGGAAAATAGGCGCACTGATCAACCACCGCTATAACGAAAAGAAGAACGAAAACCTTGGCCGTATCTGCCGTATGGAATTCTATGATGATTATGAGATAAGCTCAAAACTTTTCAAGACAGCGGAAGCCTGGCTCAAGGAACAAGGTGTCGAAGGTGTGTTGGGACCATTGGGATTCACCAACCTCGACACTCAAGGTTTGTTGGTAGAGGGATTCGATTATATTGCTTCGATTGCATCGACCTACCACTTGCCCTATTATCAATTGCATTTTGAGAAAAATGGATATACGAAAGAAATTGACTGGGTGGAGTTTCGCCTCTTTATAAAAGAAGTACCCGAAAAAGCTGCTCGTCTGGCCGACCTCATCAAACAACGAAATAAGCTGACCATCATTCATTGCAAATCGAAAAAGGAACTCCTATCCTATACCGAAAAGGTATTCGACCTGCTGAATGCTTCTTTCGACGAATTGCCCTTTGTGATCAGTTTTGATAAAAAAATGAGAGACTATTATGTTGATAAATATTTTGGTTCGCTGAACTTTAATTTTGTCAAACTGGTTCAAACAGAACATGGTGAATTGGCAGGTTTTATTATTGGCGTTCCGTCATTATCCAAAGCTTTTCAGAAAGCCAAAGGGAAATTATTACCGTTTGGGTTTATTCCTATTTTGAAAGCATTAAAGCATCCGGAAGAAATGGACCTTTTCCTGACAGGAGTTGACCCAAAATTGCAAAGCCTGGGCATCCCGGCTATCCTAATCAATGAATTGCAACAGGCCATGATTGCCAATGGTGTGAAAGCGGTGGAAACGACCGGGATTTTTGAAACCAACCAAAAGGCCATTGTGACCTGGAAAAACTATGACCATATAATGCACAAACGTCGTAGGTGTTACAGGAAGATGTTTTAGGAAGTCAGATTTCAGAAGTTTAATCACAAATTATAATTCAACGCTATGACCCTTTTAAATTTTTTAGCCAGCGAAGCCCCTATTTTCACCTGGGTGATACTTCCCTTGTTGATCTTTTGTTCCAGAATATTCGACCAGAGCGTAGGAACGCTTAGGATGATATTCGTTTCGAAAGGTTATAAGACTATTGCACCTATATTCGCTTTCTTCGAATCTCTGATATGGTTACTGGCTATTGGAGAAATAATGAAACATCTGAATAACCCTCTCTGCTATGTGGCTTATGCCGGAGGTTATGCCATGGGAAATTGGGTTGGCATGTGGCTGGATGAGCGCATTTCAATTGGAAATGTTATAATAAGGGTAATTCTAAGTGTAGAGAATCATGAACTGATAGACCACCTAAAGGCTGCTAACTATGGTCTCACCTTGCTTGATGCCGAAGGCGGCAAGGGTAAGGTAAAAGTGATATTTTCAATCATCAAGCGCAAGGATGTCAAGCATTTTGTGGCTGTACTGAACGAATTCAGTCCACATTCGTTCTATACCATTGAAGAAATCAGGTCGGTGAATGAGGGTGTGTTTCGAACTAGTTCGAAGAGACACTTATTGCAAATGAATTCGATGGTAAAAAAACAGAAGTAAAAATCCATTTAATTGCGGATTTAACAACTCACATTTTAGCCTTTACATATTTGATTATTTCATTGCCTGCAGAGGGATGAAACCATTGGAACTCTTTATCGCGTGCAAACCAGGTGAGTTGTTTTTTGGCGTATCGACGTGTGTTCACTTTAATCTTTTCGATGGCTTGCGACAAAGAAAGCGCTCCTTCAAAATAAGAAAACATTTCACGATAACCCACAGTATTTAATGCGGTTATCCCTTTGAATTTGTACAAATCGCGGACTTCTGATTCAAGACCCTGCTGAATCATTACATCGACCCTATGATTGATGATTTCGTAGAGTTCGCTTCTATCACGGTTGAGGCCTATCTTTATTATATTGAAAGGACGCTCGGAGGCTTTGTTCTTCAATAAAGCAGAATAAGGTTGGCCTGTAGTGATGCACACCTCGAGTGCACGAATGATGCGTTTGGGATTGGCAATATCGATGGTTTCGTAGCTAAGCGGATCGAGGAGCTTTAGCTGGCTTCTTAAAGCCATTATTCCTTGCGTTTCGAAGGTGTGATTCAGTTGTTCGCGCAATTCAGGAGGTGCATCGGGCATAAGATCGATTCCATGACAAAGGGTTTCTATGTAAAGACCAGACCCTCCTACCGCAACAACCACATCCATAGCCTGAAATAATTCGGAAAGCAGCTGAAGGGCATCGCTTTCGAATTTGAAAACGTTATAATAGTCGTGAATGGAAAGATTTCCGATGAAATGGTGAGGAATTGAATCGAGTTCTTCCCGGGAAGGAACTGCTGTTCCTATCATCATTTCGCGATAGAACTGACGGGAATCAACTGAAATGATTTCAGCTGAAAGTTCTTTGGCAACAGTAATGGCTGCGGAAGTTTTACCCACGGCCGTGGGACCGGCAATAATTACAAGGTATTTAGAGGGAGTAATTGGTTTTTGGGTAATCATTCAATGATATCGGCGGAACTTGATTCCTCGAAAATATCGCCTAACAGGCTATCATCATCTCCAATCTGACTGTCGTCGAATTCCACATCAAATTCATCTACAACTTCTTCTTCCTCTTCGACAAAACCAGAAGGTTCGCCACCCGGAATAGTCTTAATTATTTTGGGAAGATCACTGACCCTTTTTACACAGCGTGGAAAGGTTGCTTTTTCTTCACTGTTGTAAATTTTGAACAACTCAATATAGAAAGTGTGAACTTTCTGGAAATCGTTTATGTATATCAATTGCTCGTTGGGATTATTGATACAGGTGCTGAGAGTGGTTTCAGACATTATTTTTACCGGAGGTCTGTCAGTTGCAGGTCTGCGACGATCCTCCACTTCTTCCATCTTCACCAAAGTGATCTCCTGGTGTTTTCTCCATTTAATATCACAAATAAAAAAAGAAGCCATTTCTTCCTTAGTCAGGATGGAACAGTCGAGTATTGCATTGTGAAAATCCAGAAAGGTCTGCCCCGGCTTAATCTCAATCTCCCTAAGGTAACTATCATTCTCTTCTAATGTAATCCTGAATTTGTATATAATCATATCGAAAACCGTTAAAAATCGTTTTTATAAGATAAAGATAGTGCAAATTTATAAAAAAAGGGAAGATTGGGATTTTTTTAAAAAAAATGATTAAAAAAAACCGTTCCGAATGAACGGAACGGTTTTACAACTTAATTCACACTATTTATTTAAGGAACTTCTTTATCATGGGATTACCATTGGCTGCATCGATCTGAACAAAATAAACGCCTGAAGGCAATTCGCTGACATTGATGCCCACTTGTGTAGTGTTGGCAGCAATTGACCTGGCACATACCTGTTGACCTGCAGTGTTAAATATCTTTAGAGATGAAGAGTTAAGCATTGGATTGCTGAAGGTGATATTGATAAAGTCGGTAGCCGGATTGGGATACAGATTGACCTGGTTGGCATCGGCATTTTCGGTTACACCGTAGATCTGGTTGATATAAATGTAGCTGATGAAGGTGGTGAGGTCTTTAGCACCGCAACTTACGGTAAGTACTACCACCTGGGTTCCGAGGTTGGTAAATGTGTAAGTAACCCAGAGTGTAGCCATAGCGCCGCCGCCTGTAAATACCCACTCAACAATCACCGTATTGCCCTGAACAGTTATATCGGCCACATAAAAACTATCGATAGTAAAGTTTAAACAGGTATCAATGATAGGCGAATACAAGGTGTCGATAACAATATTTGACGAGTCGAGAGGTTCGGTAACATGAAAAACATAGGTGTAAGTCGGGCAGGCAGGGACAGTGCTAATCACCACATGGTAAACTCCGCTGGTTAGGTTAGAAATATCCTGAGTAGTGGCTCCGGTATTCCATTGATAAGTATAAGGCGGCGTGCCTCCCGCGACGGTAAGATCGATAGACCCATCGGAACCATTGATGACTGAAACGTGATTGATCTGAGAAGTAACAGTTAGCTGACAGGGGAATGTGTTGCTATCCTGAACCATTATATTCTGGCAATTATGCGCCAAACAGCCGCTATCGGTTGCAATGTGAAGACATACATTATAGTAAACATTAGGCTGAAAGGTAAAAACCGGATTCTGAAGATTAGAAGTAAAAACTGTAACACCATTTTGAATTACTGCCCAGTACCACGAATTAATTGTTCCATTTGTAGTGGTCGATTGATCGAAAAAATGAACTAAATGATTTAAACTATCCTGATATGTATAAGCTGCAATACACGTATCAGGTGGCGGGGTATTGTTTAAAAATACAGTATCGCAAAAAGTACTTTGACAAGTTTGCAATAAATAGGTTGAAGTTATTGTTAGACAAACGGGAATATTGCCCGTATATCCGTTAAGCTGAATAACAGGATTTTGTCCGGTATATGTGTGAACAGCTCCTCCATAAGTAGCTGTCCAGGTCCAGGATGTTACATTGATCTGCGTTGAATCCCAATTATAGGAAGCGTCATAAAGATTGACGGCGGCTCCACCAACAGGGTTATAAGTGTAGGTAAAGTTAGCCTGACACATTTGTTGTGAAAAAGCTGTTGTTGAAATAACAACAAAGAATAAAATTGTAAAAAGTTTTTTCATGGTTATAGGTTTTAATTTTGTTTCTATAAGAACACTGATTTTGGAAAAGGTTGCCTGTAAAATTAAAAATAATATCGAAATCCGATCTGTAGTCCTAAAGAATTATTTCTCAAAACAGCCGAACTTACAGCTGATTTAAAAGGCAATAAGGTTCTTCTATAATAGGGCATAAACTCAATCGTCATCCTGTCAGTCAGCTGATAATTTACCAGACCGGTAATTTGCCATGAGATACCCAATTTAAACGCTTTGAATTCCTGACGGGTGGCTATCAATTCGGTTCCGTTGGTATAATGGTAAGGTAATTTACCTTTGGTTCCTACCAGCAAACTAAAGATAGGACCCGTGCTTATTCCCAGATTCACTTTTCCAAAACTTTTCATCCAGCCTACATTGACAGGAAACTCGAATTGTGAGTAGGTATTGACCCAGGAAGGGTTTTTCAAAGTATCATATCTCTGTAAATAAGCAGTATCGTACAAGTTGATTATAGTGGTATCATTTCTTAAGGTCCAGATAGAGTCAATGATGGTAATTGAAGTTGTACTCAGATAGAAATAATGCCAGTAACCACTGGTATCAATAATTGTATTTTGTCCTAAGAATTCTAAATTCTGAAACTCAGTCGGATTATACAATAGTTGATCGGTTGATATCTTCTCCGAAAAACTGGCATATTGCAAACCGAAATCGAAAAAGAAATGTTGTTTCTCGGCCCTGATATTCAGCCCGACAAAACCTGAAGGGAAGTTCAATGAGGTATGAAAAGCTGAAACTTCATCTGAAACCTCTTCCTTCGTTTTTATGAAACCAGATTGAAGGATAGAGTGTCCCAGATCTAAACCAACCGACCACAACAAAGATGATTTCTTGTTCACCCCCGGGTTTGAATTATTATTTGAGTTTAGCAGGACATTTCCGACATCTTGGTTAATAAGGTTATTCAGGCTATCAGGGTTGGAGTTTGGTTGAACTTCGGTCTGAACCATTATCGTACCGGCAGGCATTTCGGTAGTCTTATCACTCATTTCTATCCTATTCTCTTCTGTTTTCTTTTGGCCTGACAAAGCGTTGGCTTTAACATTGGCTGTAGCAAGCTGAGGAGTACTGTTTATATCATTTTTTGCAGGTTTGCTATTATTATCAGAGGTGTTTGTTTTGTGTTTATCCAAATGAATAGAATTATTATTACTCACTTGTTCGTCGGAAGTTTTTGAAGTGTTGGCTGTTTTCTTATTTAGTATCGGTTTTTCATCTGCATTATTCTCAATACTGACTAATGATTTTGGATTATTGGTTTTAGCAGAGCCAACTGTCTTAGATGTTGATGAAGCAATATTATCAGGAGAATCAGAAGAAATTACTTCAACGTTACTTTTTGTTTTAGGGATTACCTGATCGCTCTCCTGTTTAACTACTGTTGAGTTTTGGGAAGCAATCTGCTGCGATGGGCCGGAAGAAAATGCACCTGAAAACCAGGCAACACCCCCTATCATGAGCAGTATCGCGAATATCACCACATATTTTCTTAGAGACCGCCAGGCATTAAAATACAGCATTCTCCTGAAAACGCTGGTTTTAACTGCTACCGGCGGCGATTCTTCAAAGCCTGAGAAGGCTTTTTCGAATAACTGGTCGAGTTTATCCATATCCTCTTTCATATTACCATTTTTATTTTTTTAACCTCAATGGTTTCGTTTATTCTTTGTGCAAGCATCTTTCTTGCTTTAAAAAGTTGTGATTTTGATGTATTTACCGAAATATTCAGTTCGTCAGCAATTTCTTTATGACTATAATTCTCTAAAGCATACAAATTAAATACCGTCCGATAACCACAGGGCATCTCTTGTATAAAACATAAAAGCCTGGCGACATCGACAATTTCAAGCAAATTATCATAAAAAGAGAAGCTTTCGTCCGCTGTATCGCCCAATAATTCACTCTCCTGCTCATCAATATCCAGCGAACGGCTATTCCTCAGATTATCGCGGATATAATTTAAAGCGGTATTGACCGTAATTTTGTGCATCCACAAATAAAAAACTTTTTCGCTGTCGCAACTTAATTTATGAATGTTCTTGTAGATCTTTACCAAAGAATCCTGCAAAACATCCTGTGCTTCAGTCCGGTTTCCGGTATAGCGCAAGCAAACCCCATAGAGCCTTGAGGAATATTTCGTATATAGAAAATCCTGGGCACTTTTGCGCGCTTTTGCACATCCATCAATAAGTTCGCTTATACTCATCAGCACATTGATCTATATAGTAACACTTGCTAACGAAAAAGGTTGCCCGGCAACCGAAAAAAAAGTACTATTTATTTTGCCTGCAAGTTCAGCTTTGCCCCTTCGGTGAGCATAAAACCGTAAGCATCTTCATAATTATTCTCAATAACACCATCGAGTATGGCTTCGCGAATGGCCGTTTTTATAATACCTACTTCGCGACAAGGCTGAATGCCAAAAACCTCCATGATGACCTCACCCGATATGGGTGGCTGCCAGTTGCGTAAACGGTCCTTTTCTTCTATTTCGCGCAATTTGTATCTCACGATCTCGAAGTTATTCATAAAACGCAAAACCTTTTTGGTATTTTTGGAAGTGATATCTGCTTCACAAAGCATCATGAGGTCATCGATATCATCTCCCGCTTCGAAAAGCAATCGACGGACGGCAGCATCCGTAACAATATCTTCGGCAAGAACGATGGGGCGCAAATGCAGAAAGACAAGATTCTGAACATAACGTAGCTTCTCGTTCAGCGGCAGTTTGAACATTTTGAATATCTCGAACACCATCTTCGAACCCCTGACCTCATGCCCGTGAAAGGTCCAGCCTGTGCCTTCCACAAATTTCTTGGTAACGGGTTTGGCTATATCATGCAGCAGGGCCGCCCAGCGGAGCCAGAGATCGTCGGAACTCTGAGCCAGGGTGTCGAGTACCTGCAAGGTATGATAGAAATTATCCTTATGCGCTTGATTGCCCACTACATCCACTCCCTTAAGGGCATATAACTGGGGGAAGATAAGCTGAAGCAACCCGGTTTGTTCCAATAGCAAAAAGCCCTTGGAAGGAACCGGCGAAAGTATGATCTTATTGATCTCATCCGTAATGCGTTCGCGCGAAATAATTCCTATGCGTTTTTTATTCCGGGCGATGGATTGCAAGGTGCTTTCTTCAATGGTAAAATTCAGTTGGGTGGCAAAGCGAATGGCGCGCATCATGCGCAGGGGATCGTCGGAAAAGGTGATATCAGCATCCAAAGGGGTTCGGATGATGCGGTGCATTATGTCGTCCATGCCATGGAATGGGTCGATAAAGGCGCCGTAAGAATCGGCCTGCAGACTGATAGCCATAGCGTTGATGGTGAAGTCGCGGCGATTCTGATCGTCGGCCAGGGTACCATCTTCCACTATGGGATTTCGTGAATCTTCGCGGTAGGATTCTTTGCGTGCGCCAACAAACTCTATGTTCCAATCATCATAATGAAGCATGGCCGTGCCGTAATTTTTGTAAACCGTTACTTTACAATGGTGACCTAATGATTGGGCTATTTTTTCGGCCAGCTCAATGCCACTGCCTATTACCACGAAATCAATATCTTTGGAAGGACGTTTGAGTATCAGATCGCGCACATAACCTCCAATCACATAGACCTCGGTCTGATTTTTATGAGAAATATCGGATATAACTTTAAATACGGGGTGCTTTAGGTAATCTTTCACTCAGGGAGGTATTAATCAAACAAAAATACGAAAAAACCGCTTATTTCCTGATTATTTCGTATTCTCCCTTTTGATTGAATTTAATAATGGTAGATGGTTTCACCTGATCGATACGGGTTTGAGCATAGTTGACCACATAATCTACCCCATTGAGAATTTCAGGGGCGATTTTCTTAAATATCAAGGGTGTGGGTTGACCCGTGATGTTGGCTGATGTTGACACCAAAGGTTTATTCATCAGGGAGATGAGCTTGCGGCAAAATTCATCCTTCACCACCCTTATGGCTATGCTTCCGTCTTCTGAAATTAGCTTTTTAGCAATGTTCTTTGCATGAGGGTAGACAATAGTCAGAGGTGTGGTGATGCTGTTCATGAGATCGAAAGCTATTTCGGGGACATCGTCCACATATTGGTAGAGTTTCTCGTATTGATCGAGCAAGATGATAAGGCTTTTCTTTTCGGGGCGGTTCTTTAATTTGAAAATTCTTTCGACAGCCGAGGCTTTGGTGGCATCGCATCCCAATCCCCACACGGTGTCGGTAGGATAAAGTATGACTCCACCTTTTTTCAATACTTCGTAAGTTCGGATAATCTCGTCCTTCATCAAATCAGGCATGATAGTAGTTGTTCGTTTTTTATAGTTAATGCGCATTTAAAGTGTTTCTCGGGGCAAACCCTGTAGCCATGCAGTCCGCAAGGGCGACAAGGCAGAGGCTGAGTCGTTTCAACAACAAAAGACACCTCCGATAAGGGGCCAAACCCAAAGGCAGGCATTGTGGAACAGAAAACGGTTGCCACCGGTGCATTCATGGCCGAAGCCAAATGCTGGGGGGCAGAATCGTTGGTAAAGTTCATCAGGGCATCTTTCATCAGAGCAGCGGTTTGCAACAAGCTCTGTTTGCCGGAAAGATTCACAATAGTCCTTTTTACGCAGTTTGCAGCAATTAAGTTGCAGAGATCTTCATCCGATTTTGAGCCAAGCAGGTAAACCGAAACATCCTCCGGTAGCGAATCTATGAGTTCTGTCCACTTTTCGGGGGGGTAGCGTTTGGTTTCCCAAAGCGAGGCCGGAGCCAGGCAGATGTATTTGCCTGATTTCAGAGGGGCCACATGAGCAAAATCTTCCTGAGAAGGATATAATCTCACCTTGCGAACAGCCTGAACCATTCCCTGCAAAAGGGATAAATTGCGGTCGATCTCGTGAGGCGAGGATGTTGTGCCAATATTATGAGCGACCTTTTGTATAAATAAAAATGAAAAGGGATTTTTGAGAAAGCCTGTGGTGCAGCGTGCAGCCGAAAATGCCGTAAGGAATCCTGTAGAAGCAAAACGCTGCAGGTTGATCACATGGTCGTAGCGGGTGCGGCGTATCTGGCGAAGCAGTTTCCACAATCCGGCGTATTTGGCATGGGACTTATCCCATATCAGCACCTTACGCAGAAAGGGATGCCCCGCGAAAAGTGTTTCGCAGCCGCGACGCACCAATATATCGACCTTATATTCTTCGTTGGCGGCTTGGAAACTCTCGATGAGGGGAGTTGCCAGAATGACATCGCCAATGGAGGCCGTTTGTATGATGAGTATCTGTTTCAGGGATGAGGAATTTGGAAGCAAAATTAAGACATTATTCGATAGATAGTGAGAGATTGTTTGGAAGTGGGATTTTTGATTTTTGATGCTTCGATCCGCCATAAGGCGGACTCAGCACAAGTTTAAGATTTGAGATTTAAGATTTAAGATTTTAGGGGAAAAGTAAAAGGCTTGCCGTGTGGCAAGCCTTTCATTTTATTATTTTATAAAATGCGTAGCCTCAATTATAAAAAGACGTTGGTGCAACCACCGCCGAACAGAGTAAACGGAAAAGGAAGCAGGACTATATCGCCTTTATTCATTTTTATATTTTTCCTTTACGTCGTTTACGGTATAGAGGTCTTCTTCCTCGTTAAGAAAATCAAATGATTTTGAATCAGAAGTAAGTTTCTGAATTCCTTCCAGTATAATCTTATCATCGATCTTACTCAAAATAAAATCGGTAAAATCATCCACTTCCCTGATCTTAATATCAGGAAGCCGGTTGATCTTTTTGATAATATTGTTTATCAGCACTTGCCTGTTCATGTCAGCTAATTTTTACAAAGATACAAAATTCCTCTTGAATGATTTCAGAGTGAGGGGTATAAATAATAAATCTCTGAAGTAAATCAGATTTTAGATTTTTGATTTTAGATTTGAGATTTTAGATTTAAGATTTAGGGGGAAAGTAAAAGGACTGCCATGAGCGGACAGCACAGATTTTACATTTTTGCTAAAAGATGGCAAACAAGTCGAGTTTTGACTGTAATGACCAGATTATTTTTCTTTTAACCATTGATCGATCTCCATTTCAACCTCTTCGTTAGTAAAATACTCTCCTCTTGCAAGTTGTTGCCTGCTTTCCTTAATGCGTTGCTGCTGTTCAGGAGTGGTTTTATAGATGGTTGATTCCGACTTGGTACCAATTATGGTTTTAATTGCATTTAGAAATGATGTATCGTTAATGGCTGCAATTTGGTGAATAAGGATGTTTTTTAATTCTACGTTAGTCATAATTGAAACATTTTATACAAAATTAAGAAAAAAAAGTTTGTGGTGCACCGCATGGTAGAAAAAGTAAAACGCCCGCCCCCCTGCCGACAAGCCCGCCTGACCGAACCATTAGCGCTGGCTTTTCATTTTATCATATCATTTTCAAATTATCAAATTATCCTTATTCTTTCTGCCAATGAAAGGAAACGCAAGTTATGTATAGTGCATTTATTCTATTCAATTTATTCTGTCCAAATACCAAATTGTTCCAGTTGATTCTTTGTAGCCAACAAGACCTTGTACAACCGAATAAAATAATGAAAAACCAAAACTATTAAAATACGTCAATTCATAAACACGCGTATAAGTTTTATTTACAAGTGTCAGAGAACTGTAATAATTTGTAATGAAGTAATAACTATAGCCATAAAAACTCAGACCCTCTATTGTGTCAGAATTGCTGGTTTTTGCAAAAAACCTGTAATTACCATAAAAATATGAATAGTTTAGATTTTCCTTATAATAGCGAAAGTCAATATTTTTCATATTTTCATCATCACCGAAAGGACGATAAAAACCAAGCTCAATACTCATTATTGTGTCTATTCCATGCTTGAATTTTACTATATTAGATTCAGTATTCCTGTAATCTCCTGCGCATTCATCTTCGTCATGATCTGGATTAGCAACTCTCCTAACCATAGTGGATGAGCGTCCTTGTCCAGAAAAAACCATAGAATCTCCATTTGAGTTTTTAAATACTAGTGTTTCTGCCCCGTTATAGGGAACCACATCAAGTTCTATATCTGTAAATATTTTGTCGTCTAATTCTTTTGAATTGCAATCTTTTTTACATTGTATAAACAAAAACGAAGAAAGACTAACTATTCCTAAAAGTAAAACTATTTTTCTCATGATCATTTCATTTGCATTATACATAACTTGTCGCTTGCTGCCAGTCCACTTATGCCGTAGGCATCCCTATGGGACAAATGACAATAAACGATTGTAAATGTTTTTCGAGCATCAAATATATAAAATTATCTCTTACCTTTCGAAAAACTTCGGATGACGTTTTAAAAATTCAAACGACGTTTTAAAAATTCGGACGACGTCTGAAAAATTCAGGCGACGTTTTAATAATTCAGACGACATTTTAATAATTCAGACGACATTTGAAAAATTCAGATGACGTTTCAAAAATTCAGACGACGTTTTAAAAATTCAGGCGACGTTTCAAAAATTCAGGCGACGTTTCAAGAATTCAGACGACGTTTGAAAATTTCGGACGACGTTTGAAAAATTCAGACGTCATTTTAAAAAAAACCGCAAAAGCAATAAAAAAAAGCGGGCATCTATAAGTGAAGTCCGCTTTTTGCAAAAATTTCATTATAAAAGTTTAGATACAATGTTTTTCCATGATCTGGCTCCAGTCGCTTTTCACACCTTTTACATTGTGGCGCGATTTAAAGTAATAGAGTTTGCCGGGCACTAGTTCCTGGTCGTTACACGAATCGATCAATCCGGAAGCCGATGAGGCAAAATCGCCCACAAACCAGTTGATCTTATCGGTGCTGATCATCCAGATGTATCCAGCCCTGCCGGAAACGGGTTTGTTGAGGACGATAAATGTTTTTGATACTTTGCCGTGCTTCACCTCAAAGGTATCTCTTTCGCGAGTGCCGTAATCCACTACCTTCAACTGGTGGCTTTCGAATATGATACGGGCCTGGTCCATGTTGTCATCGCCGGCTTCCTGCACCTTGCCCAGCACCTTGTCCATAATAATTTCGGTAGCCACTAGCACTGTGTCGCGGATAGCCGCCGCACCGGGCACTCGGGTGAGGGCCTTTTCTTCGGCCGTTTGCAGTTTTTGTACCTGGGTTTTCGCATCGCCCAAAAGCGTGGCAATAGAGGTAAACAGAGGGTCGGTGAGCATGCCTGCCAGAAATGCCAGGTAATAGGTGCAGAGTTCGGAAATGTTACTGGGTTTTTCGTATTCGCATTTCAATCTTTTTGGGTTAGTTGTTGCCATTTTCTTTATGTATTAAAATTGTTAAACAATAGGAACTGATTTTTTATCGAAAAACATTTTTTATAATTTCTAATTGCAAAGATACATCCAGAAAAAAGCGTTGTCAAGTATTTTACTAAATAATTTAATAGGCTAAGTACGGTATGAAAAAATATAACATCACGAAGTACTTTTACCTGTAGCAAAAGAGCCGCTATTTAGACACTTTATAAATTTCTAAGTATATCCTGATAAATACAAAAATAACTTAATAACGATACCAACCAATCAATTTTGTAAAAGTCATACTCCTTAAAAACAGCGGTTAAAAAGTAGTAAACACTGTAAAAATGTATAAAAATAAATAAGAACAGGTAAAAAATAGAAAAAATACTGCCTCTGAATTTTTGAAAAACTATTAGAAAAAAAACTAACATAGTATTACTAGTTATTCATGATTTATTACAGTTTCAGGGAAAGTAGCATCTATATTAAAACTAATCAAAAAATGAACCCGAATAATAAATCGAATATGAAAATTCACTGAATCGTCACAATGGTTCCCGCTGATCTCGCTTCCGCCATCAGGCGGACAAGGATTTACGCAGATTTCTTATCAGTGTTACTCTGCGTAATCTGCGGGAGTTTTTTTTTATTGGGAAATTAACCACAATGGACACAATGAATGCACAATGTTCACTATGAAAAACAACTTCTACCCTCTTTGTGAACTTTGTGAAAAACCATTGTGTACTTTGTGGTTATCTTCCTTGAAAATTGATCTGCAGCGGCAGATCTACGTCCGCTAGCTGGCGGATGCGGGACATTTTCCTCCGTGTAGCTCCGTGTGCTTAGTGCCCCTGACTGCCGTCCGTGGTTCATCTTCTTAGTGTTTCTTTGTGTCCTTAGTGCCTTAGTGTTTTTTTTTAATGACAATAAATGACCATTAATCCACGATACTTCGTATCGGGACAGGTGACTACTAATGACAATGAATGACCATCATTCAATCTTAAATCTTAAATCAAAAATCTAAAATCAAAAATGATCAACTAAGCTTTTGGCCTCCCTCAATTAATAAGGTTCAGCACTTCCTCTATGGTTTCGTAGGGCTTGATGCGGAAGTTGGTACGATACTGAAAGGTAAAGGCAAATTCGCCGCTGATAAAACGCTTCATCAATATTATCTTTTTTTCATCCTCTGTGAGGCGGTATGAGAGTCCCTGAGGGGTTTTCTCCTGTTGATGCGGATCATACACCGTAGTTATCTTATATTCGCGATTTTCGGGCATAATAAGCTTCACACCCACCGAAAGGGGCATTTCGGGCACCGTGGCTGATGGGTCGTCCATCAGAAGCACTGTGGCATTCATGTAGGTCGCTCTGATCTCGTGTTCGGTAGTGATCACATTGAATTCGGGAAAAAGCTCCAGATGCTTCATAAAGGCAGCCCTGATCTTTGCCATTTCTTCGGCTCTAACGACCTGCTCCCTGATCAGGGCTTCGTTCTTCACGGCAATCAGTTCGGCTTTAATATTTTCGAGTTCAATTATTTTCCTAAGGTCCATAGCAATGAGTTTTAGGTTATAAAATGGTAAAAAATAAGAAAAACAAATGCGATCATAAAAATACAAAAAAATGCACAAACAGATATAGTTTCCTGCTAAAATAAACCCGCGGGAATAAAAAAAGCCACTTTCGTGGCTCTTTGTTACTAAAAAGATGGAAAATCACTATTCCATACGGAACAAAAATTTAATATCATCCACATAGAAAGTCCGCTTTTCATTGTTCCACACATAGATCTTGATGTTATCGGTAGGCATGATCTTTTTGGGAATTTCGAAGGAAACTTTAATTTCCTGCCACTGATTGGCAGCTTTTACGGAATCGGCCAGCGGAACACCTTTCCAGAAAATATTTTTACTCACCGAATCAATACTGATCACCAGGCTGCTTTTGATCTTGGTTTCCGGGAAGTAAACCCATACACTCACATCGACACTGGTAGGCAAAGTATCACTGAGGTTGTTAAAGGTATTCGACAACCCAAAACTATATTGATTCACCGAATCGATCTTGGATGAAAATTTGCCAGAATACGCTTTTTCTTTCGACAGGGTATGCATATTGGTCCATGCCAGGTTTTCCATATCGCTCGAGATCAGCACACTTCCCGGTCCTCCCTGATACTTGTCCGATTTATTACCCGAACAGGCTGCAAAGACAAGAATAACTGATAGTAACAATACGTAAGGTAAGTTCTTTTTCATAATGATTTTTTTTGCAAAAATATAAAAAACCAATCAGCGCACAAAAATTACTGCAAAAGTCATCATAACTGATTGCGGGTGTAGGGCGTAATATGCTGCGAAGCAAATTCCTTTTGCAGAAACTTGTAGTAACCGGCCACCGCCACCATGGCAGCATTATCGGTACTGAAAACCGTTTTCGGAATAAAAACCTTCCAGTTTTGCGCCGAAACTTGGTCGGTAAGGGTCTGTCGCAGACAAGAGTTAGCGGAAACTCCGCCTGATATGGCTACTTGGTTAATACCATACTGTTTGGCAGCCAAACCCACTTTTTTGATCAGGATCTTTACAATGGTATGCTGAATGGAAGCACAGAGATCGGCCATGTTTTCGGCAATAAAATCCTGATTTGTACGAATATTATCGCGAATAAAATAAAGAAAGGAAGTTTTCAGTCCGCTGAAACTAAAATCCAAGGCTCCTGCCTTGGGTTCGGGGAAGGAGAACTTCAGAGGATTGCCCGTTACAGCGTTTCTGTCAATCATCAATCCGCCCGGATAAGGCAATCACAGAATCTTGGCGGCCTTATCAAAAGCTTCACCGGCAGCATCATCAATGGTGTTTCCGATGATCTCGAACGAAGAAAAATCTTTCACGAGC
>CAZRFL010000069.1:6102-22188 GCA_964599365.1 uncultured Bacteroidales bacterium | reverse complement strand
GGCGGCCTTATCAAAAGCTTCACCGGCTGCATCATCAATGGTGTTTCCGATGATCTCGAACGAAGAAAAATCTTTCACGAGCACTATCATGGTATGTCCGCCCGAAACAATCATGCACAAAAAGGGGAACTCCGGAAGTGGCTTCTCCTCATCCTTTTCGGTAATAAAATGGGATAAGATATGGGCCTGCAAATGA
Organism: uncultured Bacteroidales bacterium; assembly: GCA_964599365.1. Classification (GTDB taxonomy): domain Bacteria; phylum Bacteroidota; class Bacteroidia; order Bacteroidales; family CAIWKO01; genus CAIWKO01. The sequence goes on along the minus strand of CAZRFL010000069.1, from coordinate 21,992 downwards.
TCTACCTCTATCAGGGGAATATCAAGCGACAAAGCCATGGCTTTTGCAAAAGAAGTTCCCACCAAGAGCGAACCCAATAAACCGGGTCCCCGTGTAAAGGCAATGGCAGATAATTGATTTTTGTGTATTTTTGCTAATTGCAAGGCACGATCGATCACCGGAACGATGTTGATCTGATGCGCTCTCGAGGCATATTCAGGCACCACCCCTCCGAAATTCTTATGAATGTCTTGATTGGCGATAACATTGGAAAGTAGCATATTACCGTTAACAACCGATGCGGAAGTATCATCGCAGGATGATTCGATACCAAGAATATAATTGCTCATGAACCGGAATTAAAGTACAAAATTATCAAAAAATTATATAAAATACTGATTATTGTCTACGCAATCACGGTTGTGATGCCTGGCGGTATTTATATTTTATTACAAAGCAACATAGTACAATCTTATCTGGGTCAAAAAGTTTCAGAATATCTTACCGAGAACTACCACACAAAGATATCCATAGAAAAAATAGACATAAGGTTTTTCTTGAATGTCGAGCTTAAGAACATCTACATAGAAGATAATCACAAAAACACTCTGCTCAAAGCCGGCCGTATCCACCTTAACCTCGAAGAGTATGATTTTGGCAGCAATTATTTCAACATTAAAACCCTCACTCTCGAAAATACCTATTTCAACCTTCACCGGTATAAGGGCGATAACAAACTCAACATTGGAAATTTTGTGGGACTGTTTGTGACCGATTCCACTCCTTCGAAAACTAAGACTGAGTACCCCCTGAAGATTAAAGTCGGCAAACTGAAGATATTCAATTCGGGCTTCTCCTTTACCAGCGACAACATGGCACATCATAACGACCAAGTAATAGATTTTATGGATGTAGGGCTAAAAAACCTCAACATCGATATGGAGCATGTTGCTGTTTTGGGTGATTCGGTAGCAGCCGATATTAAAAATTTGACAATCTGGGAAAAACGTGGTTTTATCTTAAGTAACTTCTCAGGTAAAGCCATAGTTTCGAAAAAGCACATTATCGTCAACGATCTGCTGATAAAAACGCCACATTCCAAGCTCGATCTGGACCTGAAATTTGCTTACAACGACTTCGACGAATTTAATGATTTTGTGAATAAGGTAAATATCAAATCCGAGGTACGCAAAGCAGCCTTCAACTTTCTGGATATCTCCTACTTTGCAGGAGAACTTACAGGGATGGACAATAAGATATTATTCTCGGCCAAAAAGGTAAAAGGAACCGTTAGCAATCTTAAGGTCAGCGATTTCAAAATGCAGTACCGCAATCATACCCGATTGGATGCTGATGTAAGCCTGAGTGGCCTCCCATTGATCAAAGAAACCTTTATCAATCTCAATATACGCCGCTTATCTTCCAGTGTGGATGAAATTAATCAGATCATTATCCCTATTGGGGATAGAAAAACAACTCAATTGGTATTACCCGAAATTCTGCGCCGCCTGGGAAATGTCGATCTAAAGGGTAAGTTCACAGGATTTTATTCGAATTTCGTTGCTTATAGTTCTATAAAAACCGACATAGGATCGGCCTCTACTGATATCATTGTCAGCAATAAAGAGGGAAAGATATCCTACAATGGCAAAGTGAAGACTGAAGGGCTTGATCTGGGAAACTTTATTGAATCAACTGATATAGTGGGGAAAATGAGCATAGATGCCCAGATTGCCGGTTCCGGACTAACAGCACAGACAGCCTCTTTTAAGGTGAACGGGATTATGAACCTACTGGAATTCAACAAGTATTCGTACACGGGGATAGAGATAAACGGAGGATTGGACCAAATGGTCTATAATGGCAAGATCAACATCAACGATAAAAATCTTAAGTTGGATTTCAATGGAGTCATCGACCTGAGCGATTCGATACCGGGATATAATTTCACTTCGAATATCAAATATGCCAACCTGAAAGAACTTAACTTCCTGACAAAAGATTCCATTTCTGAGTTCAGTGGAACGGTGAAATTGAACTTCACCGGAAAAAACATCGACAACCTGAAAGGCGCGGTATTTATAGAAAAAGCGCAAATCAGCCAAAATGACAGAGTTTTTAATTTAAATTCTTTGTCTCTTGAAACCCATGCCAATACCATAGGTTACCGAACCTTCGACTTAAAGTCGGATTATATAGACGCTGTGTTCAAAGGTTTCTTCGTTTTTAAGGAACTTCCGAACTCAATGAAACGGTTTGTCCTCTCCTATCTTCCCAATTTCGACCTCAGCCTCGACACTAGCTCGAAGACCATAGCCCGACAGGAATTTGATTTTGACATAAAACTGTATAATGCCAACCCCGTAATCAATTACTTTGTTCCCGGGTCGAAATTATCGGGTAATTCAATCATCACAGGGAATTTCAATTCAATAAACAATACGGCCGTCGTCCATTCCACTGCTTCGGAGATCAATTTTTACGATAAAAGGCTGCTGAACTGCACCATCAATTTTGAGGCAAATGCCAAAGATATGCATCTCGATCTGCAGTCGGACTCGCTGAAAATCAGCGACAGTATATGGATGGCGAATTTCGAAATCCATTCGTTCGAAAAGAACGACAGCTTGCTGACCAGGGTTTTATGGAACAATAAAGGCAAAGTGAATCGAAACTCAGGGAATATAAACCTATACACCTATTTCTATCACAATGATCAATCGATTATTGGTTTCCGTCCTTCAGAATTGACCATAAACGACTCTGCCTGGGTTATTGATCCCAGAGGCAGTGTGACATTTGATACGGGTCGAATCTCCTTCAATAATATTGTTTTATCCAATCATTTACAGAATATTGCCATTGGCGGAAATATTTCGCACAACCCTCAGGATGTATTCTCCGTCCTGTTCACAGGGTTTAATTCTTCGAACTTCGATTACCTTACCAATGCCATGGATTTCGACATGGATGGGATTATCAACGGAAGTTTTTATGCTTCTAACCTGTATGATAACCCTGCCTACTATGCCGATATCAAGATCAAGGACTTTGGGTTTAATCATGACAAACTGGGCGATGCAGTGGTCATGAGCAAATGGGATGCACTAAAAAAGGGCATAAATATCAAAGCAGAGATACTTTATACCGGAACCATAGGCACCAGTACTCCACTGGCTGTAAGCGGCTATTATTATCCTTCGGATAAAAAACAGAATTTCGATCTCGATATTGACCTGAATAATCTGCGTATGAAGACATTGTCGAGATATATTGAGAGTTTTGGTAGCATTGTAAATGGTACGGCAATGGGTAGGCTGAAACTTAGCGGAACAAACAAAAGTCCTGAACTTAAAGGGAATATCAAGTTGATGCGAACCTTTGTCCACATAAACTATCTAAATACTACTTACTCCCTGGCATACGATAGTCTTAAGATCACCAAAAATGAATTCAATTTTCAGAACGTTGTGTTAATTGACCAACCCTATAACGATACTGCCATCATGAATGGCACAGTAACTCACAAAAACTTCAAAAACCTTGTGTTCGACATCAGCATTCATCCTAAAAAGATCTACTGCTTGAACACCAATGCCTCACTTAATGAGGTTTTCTACGGGAGGGCCTTTGCCAGCGGCGACGCCCATATATACGGTACCCCCGCCAATATCAATATGGATATTATCGCAAAAACTGAAAAAGGAACTCAGCTTTTTATCCCTATTGGAGGCACATCCAGCTTAAGTTCAAACGACTATATAACTTTCACCAGCAAAAGTCAAGATAGCACCACAATAGATGCTAAGGGAACAGAAATAAAAGGCATCAACATGGATATGCTGGTTAACGCTACGGACGATGCTGAAGTCCAGATTATGTTTGATCCCCGAACAGGTGATCGTATTCGGGGAAGAGGTAATGGGAATATACGCATACTGCTTAATCCTGATTATGACTTTAGCCTTTATGGCGATTACGTGATAACTTCAGGAGACTATTTGTTTACTTTCCAGAATATTATCAATAAGCGTTTTAACATCGACCAGGGAGGTACTATAAAATGGAATGGCGACCCTTATGACGCCATCTTGGACATAACAGCACGTTATAAACTGAAAGCAAACCTTGGAAATCTGGGCGTGCTTAGTAGTGATAGCAATCGCAATATGCCCGTGGAATGTATCATCAATATCCACAATGTTCTCTCTAATCCTGAATTCGATTTTGAAATCGATTTCCCTACAATGACCGATTTTGAAAAAGGACCGTATTTGTCGGTCATCAATCAAAATCTGAACAATAACTTTATCACCTTACTCATAATGAATAGCTTCTACGGTTCTGGAAGTGGCATTGCAGGTAATACACTCGGTGGTGCCAGCCTATTAGGAAAAAGCGCTAGCGAAGTGCTTTCGAACCAACTAACCAATTGGTTATCTCAGATTAGCAAAAAAGTGGATATAGGCATCAATTATCGCCCCGGACAAAACCTTTCGCAGGAAGAAGTGGCTGTGGCGCTTTCTACCCAGTTATTTAATGATAAGGTACTCATTGAAAGCAATCTGGGAGTTAGTACCGGTCAAAATACCAGTAGTCAGAACTCAAACCAAATTGTTGGAGATGTTAATGTGGAAATTAAATTGAACAACACCCTTCGCTTTAAGGTATTTAATCGAACCAACGAGTTCGACGCACTACAGTACATTTCTCCATACACACAGGGGCTTGGAATAGTCTACCGCAGGGAATTCAATAATTGGAAAGACCTATTTAAAAAGCATCAGAAAAAAGTGAAGAATTAGCTGAAGGCAATACAATTTGGATTCAAGCTTCTAGCTACTCAGCAACAGCTTCATATGCTCTATTTGCTCTGGAGTTCCAAGAACAAATAACTTCGAATCGGGTAAAAGACGCGTATTGGGTGAAGGATTGATTAGGTATTTACCATCGGAAGTCTTGAGGCCAATGATATTTGCGCCGGTCTTAATGCGTATTTTAAGATCAGAAATTGTATGATTCAGAAATTCAGGGTTCATGTTCTTACAAACAAATTCGACCAAATTGGGAGAGTCTTCTCCGGGTACAAATATCATATTAAAGAAGTGCAACACATCAGGGTTGATAACCAATGAAGCCATCTGAGCCCCCCCTACACTTTCGGGTATCACAACACTATCTGCCCCTGCGATAAGTAATTTCTGTTCGGCGCTTTCGTTAGAAGCACGACTAATAATCTTTAAATCAGGATTCAAAGCATGAGCGGATAATACCACATACATATTGTCAGCGTCAATAGGCAATGTTGTTATCAAGGCACGGGCACTCGTCACTCCGGCATTAATCAGGGTCTCGTCGGTAGTGGCATCCCCCTCCACAAATGTGATCTCCCGTTGACTGTATTTTTGCACAATATCATGGACATTGTCAATCACTACAAAGGGAAGTTTATGATCTTTCAGACGAATAGCAGCTTGCTTTCCGTTGCGGCCATACCCGCATATTATAACATGATTTTTCATTCTCTTAACTCTTGATTTTGTTTTATAATCGCGATAAAAATTTCGTATTTCACCGTCAATAAAATAACTGGTGATAACAGACAAAGAATATGCAAAAGTACCTAAAGAAATAATAATAAGCACTATTGTGAATATTTTTCCATTATCAGATAGTGGCCTCACCTCTTTAAATCCGACAGTGCCGATTGTTATCACCGTCATATAAATTGAATCCAATAACGAATATCCTTCCAATAAAGTATACCCTGTAATACCAAATGCAATAAGGATAAAGATCAGAATAAGGGCATAAAAAATCTTCCGAAAGTAATTTAACGATATTTTTATATCCGATTTCCCGGTTTTAAGATCTGGTCGCCAATGGAACATTTTAAACAATATTTAGGTAAACAATAGTTATGATATAGTTGGATCAAAGCTTGTGATTGTCTTGCATTTTTAATCTGAATGCCGCATTTTCCGTAATTCGTAATAATACCGTTCTTTTCGGCAGGTATTTGATCCAGAAAATCAAGAGCCCTATCAGCAATCTCAGAATCATCTTTTTTAGCTCCATAAGCAAACAAATAAGGGATAATAGTGTTAATGATCAAAAGATCAACTGTATTTCGCCCAGGTTTTTTCAATGCAAAGGGTGATAAAACGTCAAATGTATAATGATTTTTCCAATAATCCGAACAGGAAAAATCGAAAAGTTTGCGTAACTCCCCTATTGTTCTACATTCCATGATCTTCGAAAACAGTGCCGAAGAACGATGCAAGAGAAATGCAAACTGTGCAATACGAATGGTGGGGAAATTAGCCGGACGGCTTCGTAAGAATTTCCACATGTGATTTTCAATGGGTCGCAAATCGAATTTCATAGATAAATAATCATATTCAACCTTAAGCTTGTTGGGATATTCATCCTGAAATGTCCCTTGAAGAAGCCCCGCTTGCCCGAATAGCAAAGCTTCTAATTGAAATAAGTTATTCTTATGCTTAGAAATATAAGCTAACGGCAAAGACTTAGCGAGTAACTCAAATGGTTCTGCATAAAGGTTGAAGCCAAAATTACGTGCTAAAGATTCGTAAAAAGCTTGTTCCCAATTATTCTTGTATAAGGATAGCTTCAACTCAATATCTATAACCTTTTTCTGAAGTCTTTCGATGGAAACAGATTCAAGCCAATGATTCAATATGAACCCTTCGACAGAACCCATCAACCCGCTGCACGGAATCCAGTTTTTATTCCTAATGAATATTTGATATTTCTCAATCAACTCCTCATCCACAAAATCCTTCAACTCGAATGTTTGAATAGCATTTCCATGTTTATCAATAATTTCCCGGTCATGTTCATAAACCACATGAAGTATAATATTTTGATAGGCCTTATCCAATTGATGCTTATGGGCAAACCAATCAGAAGATTGCAAATGAACTTCAACATTCCCTGCCCACAAAGTATCGCCTATTTGTACTTTGGCACCCTGAAAATCGGGACCAGCATTGGTATTAAAAATTCCCGGACATTTAATTTCCAGCGAGTTGCCATCCGTAGTTAAAAGATTTCCTTTAAACCGCTGAAAGCGCCAAATATATTGCAAAAGATCTTCGTTCATGAATTCAGAATAAATAACTCACAATAAAATGCATTATTAATGGAGGTATAAAATTATAAAATTAAGTCAAAATAATTTGCTTATTCCTATTATTATCGTATTTTTGTAGTTAAATCAATGGAGTTACATGGAAGATCTTTCAGTTATTCTGCAGGGCCTTGAATACAAGACGCATCAGTTGATAAAAAGGCTTGAGGAGGTAAAAAATGAAAACATTGGTTTAAAAGCGAAATTAAATGTTTTACAAAAATCAGAAGAAGAAAATATACTAAAAATTAAATACTTAGAAGAAAAAAACAATATAATAAAGATAGCAAACTCTGTAGAAGGACCAGAAAATAAAACAAAGGCAAAATTAAGAATTAATGAAGTTTTGCGGGAAGTTGACAGATGTTTGGCGCTATTAAATAAGTGATATACCACAACCTGACTTATCAATGGAAGAGTTTTCGATAAATGTAAATATTGCAGACAGAACCTACAAACTGACCATAGAAAAGCAGGAAGAGGAAATTGTAAGAAAAGCAGCGAAGTTAATAAATGACAAGATAAAGGAATTTGCATCCAACTATGCATTTAAAGACAAACAAGACCTGCTCGCCATGATAGCCTTACAATATACGTCAAGTGCATTGAACTATGAGAATGCGAAAACATATAACAATACACTTTTGAAAGACAAATTGATAGAGCTTGATTTAATTTTAGACAAACATTTGGAAAAATAAATATCGTTCTTTGACTTTAACCAATTACCCGCATTGATTCAAAAACATCGTTTGATAAACTCAACATTTGTCAGATTAGAGCTAACTCTGTAATACTAGAACAGGCTTCAGTCCATCTATGATGGAATTTCGAAAGGGCAACCTTCCGAGACAGTAGAAGTTCGACTAAAGCAGGAGGCTCTATGAGTGTTATATTCGGGTTTATTATAAACTCTTTTGAATTAAGTTCGGGTTTTTTTTATTCATATTAATCAACATATAAATCTATCATTATGACAATTTTATTTATTGCGATCGGTTTAGTTGTCGGGTTGGCCATTGGAGCGCTTGTTGCTTCCACCCTGCTACGCAAATCGATTGAGAAGAAAGCTGAACATTTGCTGCGCGACGCTGAGAACGAGGCAGAAGTTATCAAAAAAGACAAAATGCTTCAGGCGAAGGAAAGATTCCTGCAACTGAAATCGGAACATGAAAAAGTAATTAACGAACGAAACAACAACATATTAAAAACCGAAAACCGAGCCAACCAAAAAGAAGCTCTCATAACTCAGAAGTTGGAAGAAGTCAGCCGGAAAGAAAAAGAACTCTTAACTGTTCGCGAAAACCTCAGCAATCAACTTGATCTGTTGAACAAAAAGAAAGAAACCATTGATCGTTTACAAGCAGAGCAAGCTGAAAGACTAGAGCAAATTTCAGGCATGTCTGCATCTGAAGCCAAGGCTCAACTTATTGATATGCTAAAATCTAAAGCTCAGAGTGAAGCAGCAAACAATATAAGGGAAATCATTGAAGAGGCAAAGGACACAGCAAATCTAGAAGCAAAGAAGATTGTTATTAAAACACTCCAACGAACAGCTGCAGAACATGCAATCGAAAACTCTGTGTCTGTTTTTAATATTGATAATGATGAAATCAAGGGCCGTATTATCGGACGAGAAGGCAGAAACATACGTGCATTGGAAGCCGCCATTGGAGTTGAGATTATTATTGACGACACACCTGATGCAATTATTATTTCAGGATTTGACCCTGTGCGTCGCGAGATAGCACGATTGTCTCTCCATCAATTGGTAACTGACGGTCGTATTCACCCGGCGCGTATAGAAGAAGTTGTAGCTAAAGTAAAAAAGCAAATTGAGCAGGAAATAGTCGAGGTAGGTAAGAAAACTACAATTGACCTCGGTATTCATGGAATGCACCATGAGCTTGTTCGTCTGGTAGGAAAAATGAAATATCGTTCATCCTATGGTCAGAACCTGTTGCAACACTCAAGGGAAGTAGCCAATCTATGCGCTACAATGGCTTCAGAACTCGGTCTGAATGCAAAACTGGCTAAAAGAGCTGGACTGTTGCATGATATTGGAAAAGTTCCTGATACCGAACCAGAATTGCCACATGCAGTGTTGGGTATGAACCTTGCAGAAAAGTTCAAAGAACATCCTGAAATATGCAATGCTATAGGTTCTCACCACGAGGAAGTAGAGATGAATTCACTCATAGCACCAATAGTTCAGATATGTGACGCTATTTCCGGTGCGCGCCCCGGAGCACGTCGCGAAATTGTTGAATCTTACATCAACCGTTTAAAAGAACTTGAAGAATTGGCTCTCTCCTATCACGGAGTGGTTAAAACCTATGCAATACAGGCAGGAAGAGAACTCAGGGTGATAGTTGGTGCAGACAAAATATCCGATTCAGAAGCAAATACTTTAGCCTCAGATATTTCTACCAAAATTCAAAACGATATGACTTACCCCGGTCAGATAAAGATCACTGTAATCAGAGAAACTAGGGCTATCAGTTTTGCCAAGTAAGCTTTAATATTGATTAACACCAATTTTCATGGATGAATCCTCAAAGATATCTTTTTATAAGTTGTCTTTGGGGATTACTAATTGCTTTTTACTATCCATGGGCACTACTTATTTGCTCATCGATACTTCACTTGAAAAATACTACAAAGATTTCAAGCTTCAATTGACGAAGCTAAATATTAGAGCATCACAGATCAGCCATGTTTTCCTTACCCATCATCATACTGATCATACTGGTTTTCTGGGAAAAATACTAATGGAAAGTGATGCTACTTTAATTGTTCATGAGAATGCACTTCCGCATCTTGAAAAAGGCAGTAATAATCCCTGTTTGAAACCAACGACTCCATTTATTGGATTTATCATGAAACTTAGAGATAACATCTCGCCACAAAAACCTTCTCCATCGTTTGTTCCCAATAGCAAAGTAATACTAATACATAACGACGACCACACACTTCTTCCGTCAATCGGCTTGCAAGGTAGTATTCTCTATTTACCTGGGCATACTGATGATTCGATTGCTATAGTTTTAGATAACGGATTTGCCTTTATCGGGGATGTGGCCCTTAATATTTTGGGGTTATTTGGGCTGAAACATCGCCCATTAGTGATGGAAGAACCATGTCTTTTGGCAAAGGCATGGGAAAAACTTAAGAACTCAGGTGCTAAAGAGCTTCATGTATCCCATGGCAATAATTTTGCCATTGAAAAGCTCATTATTCAATAATCTATTCAACAATGTCTTATACCTATCAATTTCCCATGCCGGCTGTCACAGTTGATTGCATCATTTACAGAAAAAACGAACAAAACATTGATGAAGTTCTGCTAATTAAAAGAGGTAAAGAACCATTTAAAAACCAATGGGCACTACCGGGAGGATTCATCGAAATTGACGAGGAACTGGAAGATGCTGCCAGACGAGAGTTATTCGAAGAAACTGGTATTGTACAAAACCAACTGAAACAACTTTTTACAATAGGTACTGTTGATCGTGATCCCAGACATAGGACCATTGGGGTAATTTATTCAGGAATATATGAATCTGGCAATAACATCGTCCGGGCGGGAGATGATGCTAATGAGGTCGGATGGTTTGCTATTGACAAATTATCGCGCTTAGCATTCGACCATAACGAAATTATTTCAAAAGCATTTTTACAATTCCTTGAATAAAAGATTTAATTTTGGAGAAATATCATTTTGGAATAAATCGGGAATTAATGAAATATACAAATTCTGTTGAACCCCACTTTGAAAAAAGGAATAGAGAAAAATTTCTTTTTTATTTCAGTATAATATCGACTATCCTTTCCTTTGTATTTATTTTAAGCCTTTTTGCAATTAATGCCCCTGTAACTCCAATCATTTGTAGTGGCTTTATATTTATTTCGGGCATCATTGCTTTCATTCTTATCAGGTATAAGTTTTTTCTGACCGGATCAGTCGTCCTTTTTATCACAGGACCATTATCCATTGTTTTGTTAAACTATTTTTATGGAAAAACCGGGGCGGAATATTTCTTTTTTCCACTATTCACGCTAACTTTTTATATTTACAGAAACATAAAAGTCAGTTCTTTTGTTGGTTTATTTCTAGTTGTCATGTACATAGTTGCAAGTTTGTTAAGATCGGATATGGTCATACCCGAAGAACAACGTCGGCAAATTGAAATTTTTTATTATTTAAATATTGTTTTACCTTTTATAATAAGTTTTATACTCCTACGCTTATTCGTTAAAGAGTACAGGTTGCATAATCTTGAAATGGAAAAAAAGAACCAGACACTGCAGGAATCAACAGAAGAAGCAATTCAAAGAAGTAAGGAAATTGAGCTTTTAATTAAAGAACTCAGTCACCGCACAAAAAACAATCTTCAGCTGGTATCTAGCATAATTAATATGCAGGCAATGCGGACTTCCGATATTAATGCCAGAAATACGCTGGAAGATACAAGGAACCGTATTATTTCGATGTCTTTGATCCATAAAAAACTCTATATTAAAAATAATCTGAACACCTTCTCACTATCTGTTTTTATCGATGATTTGCTTGTTTACTTATCAGGTATCTTTGATGATATTACCCATCCGACCACAATAATTAAAAACGTCGAAAACATCGAAATGAAGATTGACAATGCCATCCATATCGGATTAATAATAAATGAGATAATAACAAATAGCTTTAAGCATGGTATCATTAATTCAGACAATAAATTCATACAGATACGCGTCAGAAGCGATAATGAATCAGGCATTGAATTATCTGTTTCTGACAATGGAAACGGAATCGAAAAATTAGCAGACAATAACTTTTCAACCGGATTTGGGGCAAGTCTTATTTACAGTCTTGTTAATCAGCTCAACGGAAGCATAGAACTGAACAAGTTATATAGTAATGAGATATTTATTAAATTTAATAATATTTGTGCATAATAAAATTGGAACACAATCAAAGATACCGAAAAATTTCTACCTTCTAATTCATGATTAAGAAAGTTATTCAAATCTGGAACAATTTATCCAATAATGGTGTTCGCCCTGAACATGATTTTGAAGATATTAAAAGGGTTAGGATAATCAACCAATCCAGCATTATTGGATTATTAAATACATCACTGTATGCCATTGTTTTAATTCTTCTTTATCTTCCCAAATTAGTCCGATTTGAATTTCAATTCAATTTCATATTCGATATCTCTTTCTTGCTGCTACTTGCTGTTTGCGGGTTCTTTACTTTCGTCCTGTTAAAGAAGTACGATTACAGAAAGGGAGGGTTTTTTATGCTAATAACCTTTCCCACTTTACTACTCTCATTGAACATTGTATTTGATAAGGTTGGAACAGAGTTTTATTATTTCACCTTTTTTATTTTATCATTTTATCTGCTTAGGAAACGTCGGGGACTGGCGATAATAGCTATTTACTATACCATTCTTTTTGCATTAGCAAAATACTTCGATTATAATGTGAACTCTGTTTTGATAGTTTCGGATAAAACGGAAGTGTTTTACTTTATTAACATTGTTGTTGCCTTCCTATCAAGCTACGCCTTCTTAAGTTTGTTTATTACTGAGCACGAGAAAAAACAAAAAGAAATTGAACTAAAGAATCTTTTGCTTGAAAGAGCTGTTGCATCAGCCAATCAGAAAAGCGAAGAAATACAATTGCTATTAAAGGAGTTAAGTCATCGGACGAAAAACAATTTACAATTGGTATCCAGCATTATAAATATTCAGTCAGGTAAAATAACCGATAGTATGGCAAAGGCTACTATAGATGATACCAGGGATAGAATATTTGCCATGGCCTTGCTACATCAGAAACTTTACGTAAACGATAATCTGAACACCTTCTCATTATCAGACTACACGGAAGATCTTATAACCTATCTAATTGATATTTTTGACGATAAGTCAGACCCCGCTAATATCATTAAGGACATCGACAAGATAGAAATGAAAATTGACAATGCTATACATATAGGACTTGTAATAAATGAGATACTAACAAACTCATTTAAACATGGAATGTCAATAGCAAAAGAGAAATTCATTAAAATTTCAGTAAAGAAGGCCCCTGACCATACCATTATAATTTCGATTTCGGATAGTGGAGAAGGTATTAATCGAATTGCAGATGATAATTACTCAAAATCATTTGGAGGAAGTCTTATATTTTCATTAGTTAAGCAAATAGACGGTGAGATATCATTTAACGAGAACGGTAAAAATGAAGTTATTATACGCTTAAAAAATATTTTATGACAGTTAAAACTAAAATTCTGATCGTTGAAGACGAGATAATTATTGCTCATGACCTCAAACAGATTTTGAGTCATGAAAACTATGAGGTTTGTGGCATCGCAGAAAGCTATGAAGAAGCAGTTAAAATCTTCTGCCGCGAACATCCACAGATTATTCTTTGCGATATTTACCTGAAAGGAGAGAAAACAGGAATCGATTTTGCGAACAAAATCAATGCGTTAAATAATGTCCCCATTGTTTTTATTACCGCATTCTCCAGCGATGAACTTCTCAGCAAGATATCGGACAAGAACCATGTCTCTTATATTACCAAACCATTTACCAATACTCAAGTGGTTGCCGCAGTGAATCTGGCAAAATACAGGATGAAAAGCACCTCCCCTTTACCAACCTTGACTTTAAGACAGCATCAGGTTTTATTGGCTCTAAAAGAAGGAATTACTGAAAATAAGGCAATAGCCTCCAAGCTTGGTATTAGCCCTCAAACAGTTAAATTTCATAAAAAAAATCTTTTTCAGATATTCGCTGTGTCCAATACTACCGAACTCATTAAGGCCATAACAAGACTTTAATCTATTGCTGATTTTTTGCAAAACAGATTTTTCCTCCAAATTCTGTCCTTCAAACTTCGGGCTTATAAATTCTAACTCATAAGGACAACATCCCAGCCTCTTGTGATGCAGTCCTAACTTCGGATGATGTAGTTCCAACTTCGGATGATGTGGTACCAACTTCGGATGATACAGTTCTAACTTCAGAAGACACATTCCGCGCGATGAAAGATGAATTCAGCGTCGATCAAGATGCTACCTTAAAAACAAAATTGTGTATCATAAGTAAGGAGGAAGCTATTCAAATTCCTCAAAATATTATTCTTATCACCACAAGTCAAATCTTTTCCTGAAGCAATACCATAAAAACTTATCAGCAACTACAACTAAATTAGTAATTTTACTGCCCTAAATATTTAAAATAACATTTACTATGAGTCAAAAACTAAAATCCATCAATGGCATTCATATTGGTTACGCCATGGAAGACCCTTCGAAACCTGCTGAAACAGAATGGATAGAATCTTCAACATACATCGCATCTTTAAACGAGTACGACAAGAATGGTAATCTCATAAAAGCATCCTCCTATAATCAAGGGAACGAAATTCATGAGTATTACGAGTATATTTATGACAATGACAATAATTTGACAGAAGAACTTTGCTATTTCGATGAAAACGAATTGGCTGAACATAAATTTATTACTTGGAATTCTGACAGATTGCGCATTTCAGAAAGAGTGATTTATATGGAAGCAGGAAGCGAAAACATTACTCAATTCACATACAATTCGAGTAATTTATTGACAGAAAAACGTGTAGTAGATCATGATAACGAATTGGAAGAACTTGATATTTATGAATACCAGAATGACAAACTTATTTTAGAACGTAAGTATGATTATGAAAACAAACCTGTTTATTCTAAGAAATACAATTACAATGAGGAAGGGTTTGTATCAGATTACGAATATTCGTCCAAAGACCCTTATGAATATGTGAGGTATGAGTACTTCTATGACGAAAAGGGCGAACGAGTTAAAACCTTACGCTACAACTATAAAAATCTGCTTATTGAAAAAAATCTGATGGAATTTGATGAAAAAGGTAACATGATTGAACTAAAGGAAGAAAACCAAAAATCGAATAAGATTACACGTCTGTATTATGACGATGATAATAACCAGATAAAGCAAGAAGAATTTAACCAAAACGAAATACTAATCACCAGCATTGAGCGCACTTTTAATACTGACAACAAACTAATTGAATCGCTGGTATATTCTCAGGATCCTGACGATGGAGTGCAACAGATGTATGCTTATAAATACGAATATGAGTATTGGGAGGAATAAACTATCTTATCCGAAAGTCCATAATACTTTCACCTATTTTCAAATCTGTTTAATTACCAATAAGTCTACTTATTGAATCGATTAGTAAAACTATTGATTAAACAAGAAATCTTAACTCTCTGACAACTTGACTTAATGATGCTATAAGTGTACTTTTCTGGCGAATAAGTGTACTTATCGGTTAAATAAGTGTACTTATTGGCGAAATAAGTTCACTTTATGATCTAATGAGTTAACTAATTGAATAAATTAGTGAACATTTTCAGTGGGTAAGTAGACTTAATGATATGCTAAGTGTACTTTTCAATTATACAGGAATATTTCTGAAAATTCTGTTAAAACAACCTGCGTTCAATTTATTTTCAAAAAATTATCCCAGTATCTCTCTTTTGTCATATCCGACCAATGAATTTGATAGTATCTATACTGGTAGGTTTGTATTTGGCATAAAGCAACGATTAAGAATAAACCTATAATCAATATTCCCTTGTGCCACTTTTTATGAAATGCTTCTACAAAAAAGGTCAGAGGCAGCATGAAAAAGACCAGTATATCTACGTAAA
>CAZRFL010000069.1:0-6092 GCA_964599365.1 uncultured Bacteroidales bacterium | reverse complement strand
CCCCATACCACCAGCTCCACCACGAGGAAACTATGTAAGTGAAAAACAAAAGGAATAAGGCTGTCGAAATCACCACCCACTTCTGTTTTTTAAACATAATAATCAATCCTGTTAAAGCGATCAGATACATAGGGGTATAGAGGAATAAGCCCTTACGGTAGGAGAATAAAACATTAATTATTTCAGGTTTGCAAAAATCAAAACTCTCATTTCCATAGGTATCCACCCAGGGCTTACCGGTTTGTATCATAAAAATAATAACCTGAAGACCTACAAAAAATAAGAAGCCTGATAAAGAAAGTAACAGGAATCCGTATTTCTTACCTAACAGTCTTAACATTAAAGAAAAGTTTTGAAAGTCACCTGCAAAGACAAGTAATCCAGGCAAAACAATAAGATTTACAGGGCGAATAAGAAGTATGAT
Source organism: uncultured Bacteroidales bacterium (assembly GCA_964599365.1). Taxonomy (GTDB): domain Bacteria; phylum Bacteroidota; class Bacteroidia; order Bacteroidales; family CAIWKO01; genus CAIWKO01. Next base: position 5,668 of record CAZRFL010000069.1, on the reverse strand, counting down.
TCCCACAAGAATTCCCCATCGAGGTATATATTTTGACGCTCCTGTCAAAAAATATTTCCGCAGGGAATAAGCAAGCATATTTAAGAAGGCAAAAGAATAGACATGAGACATACCTGGCTCCCCTACCGTATAATAAAACAGATTAGTACCAAAGACACAGCATAACAGAACAATGATCCTGCTGTTAGGTTTGATTTGAAATGTTGCCAGCAACATACTCAAAAATAAAAGACCAATAAATAAGTAAAACACCGCTGCTATGGTAATACATAGTTGATATGGCTCAGAGTATCCGTCGGCAGGCAACCCAAATACTTTTGCAAAAGCATGGGCGCCCAGAAAGAAGGGAATCTGAGCTATAGCAACACCCCCTGTAACCTTACTATAGGCCTTACCATCAATATACTCACGACAATCACGACAATTAAACTCATCCTTATACGTTCCGTATTCAATTTCCTGAACAAATTTAAAATTCAGATCATTATAAATAAATGCTCCCGGCAGATACAAATAATAACACTTGGCATCCGACCGGATTATATTTTTACTTCTGTCGCCACCCCAATTGATATTTGTAGTAACAATAAAAACCAATAAAGTTATACCTGTTATAAAAAGCGTGGTTTTCAGATCAGATCTTTTCATCATCAATTAAATATATTAAACCATGCAGTTTAATACAGGATTTAAGTTATCAAGACTGATAAAAGTATATAAAAAGTCATAAAAGCCAACAAATAATTTCGAAAAGCACACTACCTTCAAAACTAATTAATAAATTTGTCAATACTTATATACCAGATTATGAAAAGGATCTTTTTTGTCATTTTTGCTACACTATTCGTAATTACCATTCAAAATGTTAATGCTCAAAGAGGAAAGAACGGGGCTAAAGTTATCACAACAACCAATAGCATTGTTAACGAGTATACCACTTTATCCGTTGATGCCACACAAGGTGCTACATCTATAACAGTAGCAGCCAATACTTTGAACACCAACAACCGTTTCGGCTCGGTATTGGCAGCAGGTGATCTTATTTTCATTATCCAAATGCAAGGAGCCTTCATTACATCCGGAGGGAGTCAATGGTGGTCAGGTTATGGTTATATTGACGCTATTAATAATGCTGGACTTTACGAAATGGCACAAGTCACATCTGTACAGGGGAGCACAACAATAAACCTCACCTGTGGACTTATTAATAACTACACGGCTAACGGAAAAGTTCAAATTGTACGTATTCCACGGTATACTACTTTAACTGTAAATAGTGGAGCCGAACTTACCTGCGATACATGGGATGGGAGTAAAGGTGGAGTTTTAGTTGTTGAAACACTTGGTAATGTTGACAACAATGGGACTATAAATTCCTCTGGAAAAGGATTCAGAGGTGGTGCTGTTTCAGCAAATTCGGACAATGTTTACATGCCTTATTATTTCTCCAATAATGCATTAGATGGAGCCTCAAAAGGTGAAGGTATATCTGGGTATGGGGTTGTTGCCGATGGTATTTATGGAAGGGGAGCACCTGCAAATGGAGGAGGTGGTGGCAATACACATAATGCTGGGGGCGGCGGCGGATCAAATTGCAGTAATAACTTTGACTGGAACGGTGCTGGCTTTCCAGATACGACAACCAGTGCTACATACAAACAGGCATGGGATCTGGAAACGACAACAACTGTTCCCACGGGCGTCCCTTTTCATAAGAATGCTTCCTATGGTGGTGGTCGCGGTGGCTATACTTTTTCTGCTGCAAATTTGGATGCACTAACTGTGGCCCCTGCTGATGCTTCCTGGGGTGGCGATGGACGAAGACCAAATGGGGGTTTGGGAGGATGGCCACTTAATGCCTATGCCGATGGTCTCACCAGATTATATTTGGGTGGCGGTGGTGGTGGTGGAAGCCAAAACAACAGCGGTGGCGGTTCAGGAGCAATTGGAGGTGGACTAATTTATCTCACAGTTTATGGCACAATATCTGGTACAGGAATAGTAACTTCAAATGGTGATGCAGGAGGTAATTCTTTTGGAACAACCGGAACATTAAGAGGTGTTGACGGATGCGGCGGCGGTGGCGGTGGCGGTGCAATAGTGCTAAATGCGACTGGAAATATCTCAGGAATAAGTGCAACTGCAAATGGCGGTGGTGGTGGTACTCAGATCAAATACTCAACATCCCTTACCAATTATGAAGCAGAAGGCCCAGGCGGTGGCGGTGGGGGTGGATATATTGCCATATCAAACGGAACGATAATACGTTCGACCATAGGAGGTGTAAATGGAACAGTTACTACGACAGGACTTTTTACCGTAACCGGAGTATCCGAATTTCCTCCAAACGGAGCCACTAAGGGTGGACCGGGAGTAAATAATGCTTCCGTTACAAATTATAACATCACTGCTTCTAATGTCATAGCATGTCAAAGTCAGCCAGTTACTCTAACTGCATCAATTACAGGAACTTTACCTGCAGGTGCATCTTACGCATGGTATTCTTCTGAATTTGGCACTACTGCATTATCAAATTCACTTACTCTGACTATCCCCAACCCACAAACCACTACCACTTATTATTTTGGAGTTTGTCCCGGTACTTTTAGGGTAGCAGTTACAATGACAGTATCGATTTTTACACCTGATGCGGGTATAAACCAATCCTTTTGTACAGGTTCATCAGTTACATTAAATGCAAGCGGCGGAACCACATATAGTTGGTTGCCAGCAACAGGCTTGAGTAATACAAGCATTCCCAACCCTGTTTGTACAGTTGGAACAACAACACTTTATACAGTTCATATCACCAATGCTGATGGTTGTCAGGCAAATGATACGGTCAGAGTTACAGTCAACAGCACTGCAAATGCAACTATAACTCCTCAATCGGCTTTGTGCGTCAATTCTAACACGGTTACATTATCTGCTGCACAATCCGGAGGAGTCTGGTCAGGACCTGGAATTACTAACCCTGCAACCGGGGCCTTTAGTCCGGCATTAGCTGGCACTGGAAACATTCAGATCATTTATACCATTTCAGGTACTTGCAGCGATTCCGACACCACCCATATATTAGTAAATGCAGCACCGGTAATAAATCTTGGCCATGATACTACTTTTTGTCAGGGTGGTAGTATATTGCTTAATGCGGGTAATCCAGGCTCAACTTATTCGTGGACACCGGGTGGAAGTTCTTCTCAAACTCTTAACGTGTCTTCGTCAGGACAATATATAGTGCAGGTAACTAATGCTGCCACTTGTTCGAAACGAGACACCATCAATGTAACCGTCAATACCAGTTCAAATGCTACTATTACACCACATCTTCCTGTTTGTGTAAATTCAGCTACTATTACCCTCAATGCAGCACAAAACGGAGGACTATGGTCAGGTCCCGGAATAACAAACCCATCATCAGGTACATTTAATCCTGCATCAGCAGGGGTCGGCAACATTCAGATTATTTATACAATTTCTGGCAGCTGTGGCGATGCTGATACGACTCATATTATAGTAAATGCTTTGCCGGTTGTCAATTTGGGTCATGACACTACTTTGTGTCAGGGAACATCTATTCTGCTAAATGCAGGAAATCCAGGCTCAACATACTTCTGGACTCCTGGGGGATCATCTTCACAAACACTCAATGTAACCACCGCTGGTCAATATATTGTGCAGGTTACCAATGCAGCTACTTGCTCGAAACGTGATACAGTTAATGTGAATTTTACCCCATTTGCCAATGCTACTATCACTCCTCATATGCCCTTATGCATAAATGCAAGCCCGGTTAATCTTACAGCTGCTCAATCAGGAGGAGTATGGTCAGGTCCGGGCATCACAAATCCTTCTACCGGAGCATTCAATCCTGCATTTGCCGGAACCGGAAACATACAAATAATCTACACTATTTCGGGTATGTGTGGTGATGCTGATACTACGCATATAATAGTGAATGCTCTTCCTGTAGTCAACCTGGGTCATGATACAACTTTATGCCAGGGCAATTCTATACTATTGAATGCAGGAAACCCCGGTTCGACCTATTCATGGACACCGGGTGGAAGCACCTCGCAAACTCTCAATGTCACTGCTTCCGGACAATACATAGTTCAGGTAACCAATGCCGCTACCTGTTCGAAACGGGATACCATTAATATAAACTTCACCCCTATGGCCAATCCTACAATCACGCCTCATAATCCTATGTGCGTTAATGCAACTCCAACAATTCTAACAGCAGCACAAACAGGCGGAATATGGTCAGGACCGGGTATTACCAATCCTTCCACTGGAGCATTTAACCCATCAGTTGCAGGATCCGGCAACATACAGATTATTTATACCATTGCTGGAACTTGCGGTGATGACGATACCACACAAATTATTGTGAATCCTTTGCCAGTGGTCAATCTCGGTAATGACACCACCTTATGTCAGGGAAGTACCCTATTGCTTAATGCGGGCAACCCAGGTTCAACCTATTTATGGACCAATTCTACAACCAATCAAACATTAATAGTATCGTCAGGAGGAACTTATTGGGTGGAAGTTACCAATGCAAACCTATGTTCAAAGCGTGACAGTATTATTGTAAATGTAGTTCCTATTGCCAATGCTACTATAACTCATATTAATCCTGTTTGTAGTAATATTTCACCTTTCAATTTGAGTGCGGCCCAAACGGGTGGCATTTGGAGTGGAAACGGTATCAGCAGCAGCACTAATGGAATTTTCGATCCTTCTCTTGCAGGCTCTGGAAATACTATTATAACTTACACCATAGCTGGTGCTTGCGGAAATATGGATACCGTTCAAATTGCGGTTCTGCCTTCCCCCATTGTATCTGCAGACACTATAAATCCGGGTTGCCCCGATTTCAATAACGGATCCATCATTATGCAAACTAGCGGAGGAACCCAACCCTATACCTTTTCATGGAGTAATGGTGTAAGTGGAAATTCAGCGGTTGACCTCACGAATGGTATTTACATTGTTACTGTAAGCGATGTGAACAATTGTAAAGAAATTAGGACAGTTCAGTTTGATATACCACTTATTGATTGTGTGAGCCCTGTGATCTATGTTCCTAATATTTTTTCGCCAAACGGCGACGGTCAGAATGATAATTTATATGTCAGAGGACAAGGCATTAAAACTTTAAATTTTGTGATTTTCGACCGCTGGGGCGAAAAAATATTTGAGACCACTGACCAATCCATCTTCTGGGATGGAAAGTTCAAGGGAAAAGATATGCCTGTAGGTGTTTATGCTTATCTGTTGAAAGCCACGATGAATGATGGTCAAAAAGTTGATAAAAAAGGAAATATTTCGCTTGTTCGATAATGAAACTTTGGTCACGAATTATTTTCTTTTTTCGCCAAATTATTTTCAGTTAGACTTTTTACCATTGGGGGATCATCAATTTGTATGATGATTCGCCGGACAATGAAGTTCTCATTTGAACAAACGAAGTTCTCAAATGAACCAAAGAGGTGCTAGGGTGAACCTAGGAGGTATTCGGATAAACCTCGGAGGTACTCGATTGAACCTCCGAGCTACTCGATTGAACCTCCGAGCTACTCGATTGAACCTCGGAGGTACTCGGATGAACCTCGGAGGTTCTCGGTTGAACCTCTGAGCTACTCGATTGAACCTCGGAGGT
>CAZRFL010000068.1:0-22275 GCA_964599365.1 uncultured Bacteroidales bacterium | reverse complement strand
AAATGTTGTTTCCCATAATTCAATTTTTCCTTTCTTTTTTTTAGTTTAGAAAATTTAAGTTACCTGTATAGACTATAAAACTAATACAATAAATAAAAACAATACCCAAAAGTAAATAATTTTTTATTTACAAATTTAATTGAAGCAAAAAAAAAAAATAAAAGTTTATAACAGTCGGGAATTAATCAGTTAAACAAATAAATGGATTATAATCCCTAAGTTAACGAAAGTAATCAAAGACGAATAGATTGGTGCTTGATTGAGCAAAGCAAAACATATGCGGTGTGTTGTTTATTTCTGTAGCAAGGCAGGCCTTTTACTTTTTCTACAAATCTTAAATCAAAAATCAAAAATCTGACATCCCTTATAACACCTAAAAACTTCCCAAGTGATGATGATGGCGCGGAGAGTTTTATTTGGGATTGCTCCCTAAATGGATTTAGTTTTGCGTTAAAAAAAGGTTAAAGGTGAAATTGTGATTATTTTTTCCTAAATTTGTATTGTAATTTTCCAAAGTCAAATATTTACTAACCCACAAATTAAACAAAAATTATGAGAAAAGTTCTACTTAGTTTCGTTCTCGGACTGTCGTCAATCGCTCTGTTTGCACAGATCCCCGTAAGCACCACACCGCAAAACAAAAAAGTGATTCTCGAAGAATTCACCGGTATTCATTGCGGTTATTGTCCCGATGGTCACCTCATCGCTCAAACCATCATGGCAAACAACCCCGGAAATGCTTTTATGATAGCTATTCACCAGGGCAGTTATGCAACTCCCAGCACAGGCGAACCCGATTATCGTACTATTTATGGTGATGCTATTGCCGGACAAACCGGTCTGACAGGATATCCTGCAGGAACCGTTAACCGTCATGCTTTCAGCGGTCACGGAATGACCACAGGCGGCACCGGCGAAAGCCGTAGCTACTGGACCGGCGATGCTGGTGTTATCATGGGACAACCATCATACGTTAACGTAGGTGTTTCAGCACAGGTTAACTACACCACCCGCGTACTTACCGTGCATTGCCAGGTATATTATACTGCCAACAGCACTGTAACCTCAAACAAATTGAACATTGCTCTTTTGCAGAATAACATCAAAGGACCTCAGTCAGGCTCAAGTGCTAATCCCACACAGGTTACTCCTGACGGACAATATATGCATCAGCATATGCTGAAAAACTTATTTACAGGACAGTGGGGTGTTTCCATTGCCAATACCAACACTGCTTCAGGAACCATGAAAGTGGACACAACCTTTACCTATACGGTTCCTGCTGCTTTCATTAGCGTTGCTGCCAATCTGGCCGAACTCGAAGTAGTAGCTTTTGTTTCTGAAGGCAATCAGGAAATTGTTTCCGGAAATGCTGCTTTCGTAAATCCTCCTACCGATGATTGCGGAATCACAAGTATCACAGGATTACCTTTGATCCAATGCTCTTCAACAGCAATTAACCCTACTGTTGTGCTGAAAAACATTGGTACCAACCCACTCACCAGCGCTACCATCAACTATCAGATCGACGGTGGAGCCGTAGTAACTCAAAACTGGACAGGATCTCTGGCCACAGGAGCAACAGCCAACGTAACCATTACCAATGCAATCACCCCCGCCAACGGTCATCATACCATTCGTTGCTATACCACACTGCCTAACGGCGTTGCCGATCTCAACGATGTGAACGATGGATATTCCGGAGCTTACAATATTTTCATGGTTTACAGTGCCACACCGGTTAACGAAGAATTCACCAGCACTGCTTTCCCTCCTACCAACTGGGTGGTTGATGGCAATTATCTCACCAGAGCTACTACAAGTTCCTTCGCAACAGGAGTAGGATCTGCTAAAATGGATTTCTATAATGCACCTAGTGCAACCACAAACGACCTTTATGTTAGTGGTTTGGATCTTTCCAGCGGAACAGGTCATTATCTTTCATTCGACCATGCTTATGCACAATACTCAACTGAAAACGACCGTCTTCAGGTACAGGTTTCTTCCAATTGTGGTTCCACCTGGACAAGCGTATTCGACAAACAAGGAACAACACTTAGCACTGCTGCAGCCACCACTTCATCATTTACACCAACCGCTGCTCAATGGGTTCATAACGTTGTCGACATGACAGCCTACGATGGACAAGCCAGTTTGCTCGTAAGATTCCATTTCACCAGTGGTTATGGTAACAATTGTTATATCGACAAGATAATGACTGGACTTGGTGCAGGCGTAAACGAAGCACAAAACAGCATCATCGAAGTATATCCTAATCCTGCTACCGATGTAGTTAACATTGTTAATGCTGCTAACTCAACCATCCAGATGTTTGATGTATTCGGCAAACTGGTTGCTAGCGACAATGTTCTGAACAACAACTTCACTCTCAATGTTAGCGAATTAGCCAAAGGAACTTACGTTCTCCGCATCACCAACAACGAAGGAAGCATCAGCAAAAAAATTACCGTTCTGAAATAATCGGATAATTTTATCTAATTTTAAAACCTCGTAGGCAACTACGAGGTTTTTTTTATCCTTACAATCCATGAAGAAACTTTCCATCCTTGCTGCCCTGCTTTTGAGTACATTGCTGATGAAAGCTCAAAATGCCGACTCGCTTTTCATCCAAAAGCTTTTCGCAAACGCATTGTCCAATAATCAATCTTACGAACAATTGCGCTACCTCTGCAAGAACATCGGTGGCCGTATCGGAGGTTCGCCTCAATCAGTGCGTGCCCTTACCTGGGCCGAGACTACGCTCCGGCAGTCAGGCGCCGATACTGTCTATAGGCAGGAATGTATGGTTCGAAGTTGGAAAAGAGGCAGTGCCGAAATATGTTATGCCTTAAAATCTCCCAGCGGAAAACTGGTCTTCGATGTTTGCGCATTGGGCGGTGCTAAGGGAACAGGCAAAGAAGGCATTACCGCAGGTATCATTGAAGTGAAAAGCCTCGACGAACTAAAAATACTGGGCGAAGCAAAGATCAAAGGCAAGATCGTATTTTTCAACCGCCCTGCCGACCCTACCTTCTACAATACTTTCAGGGCCTATGGTAGAGCTGCCGATCAGCGGTTTTACGGACCCTCGCTTGCAGCATCTTATGGAGCTGTAGCTTCCATCACTCGTTCTATAACAGTTGTGAAACACAAATATCCTCATACAGGCATAATGCAATATATCGACAGCCTTCCCAAGATACCGGCTTTCGCAATAAGCACAACAGATGCCGATATCCTCAGCGCACTTATCAACAAAGAACCACAAACAAATGTTTTTCTGAAATCGACATGCTATGAGTTGCCCGATACCATATCGCACAATGTCATTGCCGAGATCAGAGGAAGTGAATTTCCCAAAGAGATTATCGTGGTGGGCGCACATATTGACGCCTGGGACAATGGCGAAGGGGCTCACGACGACGGAGGCGGAGTGGTTCAGGCCATCGATATCATAAGGTTATTTAAAGAACTGAACTATAAGCCCCGTCATACCATCAGGATAATTGAATTCATTGATGAAGAAATGGCACAGCGCGGAGGCCGCAAATATGCCGAAACCGTTAAGAACAGCAATGAAAAGCATATTGCTGCCATTGAGTCCGACGAAGGGGCACTCCTGCCTCAGGGTTTCAGTTATGAAGCCGGCGACAGTGTGACCAAAAAGTTTGAAGAATGGAAACCCCTGCTGACTCCCTATGGATTATGGCAGTTTCACCAAGGATATTCGGGTGTGGATATCAGTTTCCTGGAAGATCAGAAGTTTCCGCTTTTCGGATTGATAACCGATTCGCAGCGCTATTTCAACTATCAACACGCTTCCAGCGATAAGTTTGAAGCGGTTTTCCAACGCGAACTTCAATTAGGAACAGCCTCCATTGCTACCCTGGTCTATCTGATCGACAAATACGGATTGTAATAAGAAAGCATAATGATTAAAAAGATTCTCTTCACAGTTTTGACGGTCTTGCTGGGCCTGGTATTTATTTTTTCCGCCCTGACCAAACTCTATCCCATCGAATTATTTGAGCTGACCCTTATAGACCTCAAGGTTTCTAACTGGGCCACTGCCCCGGTTTTTGCACGTTTGATGATAGCCAGTGAATTCCTTATAGGTGGGTTATTAATTCTGAACATCAATCTGAGAAAATTCACCTTAAAAGCCACCATAGCCGTTCTGGTTTTCTTCACCATTTATCTCATCATTCAACTGGCAGTAGAAGGCAATCAGGGTAATTGCAAATGTTTCGGCAATGTGCTAAAGATGTCTCCTCTGGAGTCTATCATTAAAAACCTGGTCATGCTCTTGATTGCCGTTGTGCTATTTATATGGCATAAGGGTTTTAATTTGCCTTTTAAAAAGATCATTATACCGGTGGTTTGCCTTGCTTCATTGTCACTGCCATTCATTCTGAATCCTCCCGATTTTATTATGGCCTACCAATCAAGACAGGAAACCGTCGGGTACAAAATGAACCTCGACACGCTTTACAACAGTCCTGACCTTAAAAAACCTGAAGTTGAGCTGCGAAAAGGAAAGCATATACTGGCCTTCATGAGTTTAACTTGTTCGCATTGTAAAATAGCTGCCTATAAAATACATTTGATCAAGAAAGAAGACCCGGAAATCTCTTTTTATTTTATTTTCAATGGCGACCTAAAAAATCTTCAACCTTTTTTTGATGAAACTAAAACTTCAGACATTCCACACATGATACTCAATGGACAACGATTTATTGATCTGGCCGGCTATGTTATGCCGTCTATTGTTTTTCTAAACAATTCAGTGGTTGAGCAGAAAACAGATTACCTGAATTTATCGGAGAAGAAATTGAAACTTTGGTACAAAAAATAGTTGCTGAACAAAATATTTTTGCACAGATAAAATATTTTTAATAATTTTGCATCTATAATACAATTCCTTAACCACATTTAAACTATAACATTATGAAAAGAGTTGCTTTTTTATTCGTAGCATTATTTTTTGTTGCTCTGACACTTACCTCTTGTTTAAAAACCAGAGTATGTGAATGCAGATCAGCAATTAACCCATTTGCAAATCAAAATTACAATGTAGGACCAGGTAGTTCCTCTGCAGCAAAAGCTGATTGCGAAAACTATCAGTTTGATGGCCGAACAACTTCATCACCTGATTATACCTGCGAATTACAGTAATAATATTGTTCTGAAACAAAAAAGCATCCGCAAGTTGGCGGATGCTTTTTTTTATTTATCGGTATAAGCACCGATAACTGGTATCCTCTTTTACCTTCATTTTAAATTTACTGTTGGCCGGGACAACAAAAGTCTCAAATTCCTTGTAAATTTTCCAGGAAGTTTCATTGGCCTGCATTACCTCCATTTGTCCTGATGTAACTGTCATATATTCTACTGTGGACGTTCCAAATTCATATTCGCCTGCAGCAATTACACCAATGGTAGCTTTTCCTTCAGCAGTTTCAAATGCCAGCGAAGTTACTTTTCCTTCAAAATATTCATTAACTTTAAACATAGTATTGTGCTTTTAAGATTTATGAGGCAAATGTAACAACTTTGCGGCAACTCACAAACCATTTATCCAATATTGGCATTCGACTTCAAATAATCTATCATCAACTGTATTTCCAGCTGATTCACCCCATGCTTCTTTAGGTGTTCCCTATCATCCGTAAAGCCTTTCATGAAACCCAGCAAAGTGTTATCCTTTTGTCTGATGCTTTGCAGATACAATTCTGCCGCCTTACCAAAATCGCCTTCCACAAAATGGACGTGGCCATAATTCATATAATCATACTTATTGAAGTCCCCGTTATCCAACAACCGCGTAAAGTATTCCTTAGATTTTGGAAACTGCCCCATAACAAACAGACACCAGGCAATTGGTCTGCATATACCCTGGTTTTCGGTGGAACTGAATTCAATTTTATAATAATAGTTCAAGGCCTTGCTGAATTCCTTCAAATGAAGGAAGGCATTAGCAATATTCATCTGTATCTGTATATTCTCGGGCTCTAGCTTCTCAATTTCATAGTAATAATCAATAGCCTTCAGATAGTCGTTCTGCTTTTTCAAACAGAAAGCAATTTTCTTGAGGTTCCAGACGTTGTTGGAATCAAATAGCTCTGCCAGATAATAATGCTTCAGGGCATTCGTAAAATCCCCGGTCTGCTGATAACAGTAACCTATCTTTTGCAGAAGTTCCATATCCTGGTTCTTACCGGCATTCAACAGCAGAAAAATATCAAGCGACTCAGCATAGTGATCGGTCTTGAAAAGAAAGTCAGCAATCTTTTTCAGAAAAGCATGATCGGGGTAAACAGCTTTCAGGAAAGAATTCTCATGAAAATCGAGCTTCAATTCAAAAATATCCTCAAAGTCCTTGCGATTGGGATGCAGTTTGAAGAAACGATAAAGATCCTGAATGTATTGAGTGTATATGGTCTGGCTCTTCAACAGATCATTGAGCATTTCATCCTGCTCCGATATCTCGTTGATGCTTTCCAACTCAGCATTAAACATATTGAGCAACATTCCTTTTTGCTGTGCAGGCATCACCCTCAGGTTGAGCATAAAGGAGTACTTATCAGAGTTGCACATATAGCTCGACCTTTCCAGTGAGGAGGAGAACACTTCTCTAAATTTATTGTCTTCGTTTTCCAGAATCTTACTTATTTCAGGGTTTTCCTTATAGAAGGGAACAAACCAATTTGATATCTGATCAAAAAAGTCGAAGTGTTTCAGTTGCGAAAAAGCACTCATAAAGACATCGTTGCCTTCGAGTTGCATTTTCGATAATTCCTCGATTTTGCCCAGCAGCTCTGGCGATTCTTCAAGGAATGACTGCCAGTCAGGATTTTTGTCCGAGAAATCATCGTCCTTCAACAAATTATCCAGGTCGAGCTTTTCCTCAATACGGGGAGTAAGTTTTTGAATGTCCGGAATAATCTCTTCAGTCATGCGCTTGGAGATTTTCTCGGTATCCCTAGCCTTTACCAGTTGCTTGATCAGTATCAAGATTTCCGATTCGTCGATCTGGCTTTCGGCATATATTTTATGTACCTTTTCGTTGAGGGCTTTATAATACTTCACCCTTTTATCGTACAGCAGAAACAGAATAAGAATACCCGTAAGCGACCTTTGTTTCACCTGATACACTCCGTTTTCATAAAAATGGAACAACAGATCCATCTTAATAATATCGAAATAGCGCATCATACTGAGGGTAACCGACGACACCATGAGGCTTTTGTCATACCACTCAATATTTTGAAGATCAAAGACGCTCTTAACAAACTGAACATCCATATCACTCAGTTTGTCGGCATAAAGAATATAGTCAAAGAAACCAACCCGGAAAGATTGCTGCTTTTTGAGCAGATCATCATTATCTACTGAAACATCCGTTTCGTGCAGAAGTTCCACCATCTTATCATGTTCTTTGCTGCTATCCAGGGTCTCTTTCAATTCCTTCTGCACGGCAGATAGTTTATTGTAAGCATTGCTTTTACGCTCCTGCAGGGCATGATGGTGTTTCTCCAGAAAGAGTTCCTTTATTTTATCTACCATTTCGACAATTCGGACCACCAAGGCATTGAGAATAAGATTTCGCTGAGGATCCTTTATTCCTTTAGCTGTATATTTCAACATATTGGAATAGGTTTCCCTGCAGTTCTCCAATTCAGTCAGCAAATCATCGTAAGGTATCTCGTGAAGCAGCAGGCCCGTTTGTTGCAGGGCATCATAGAGCTTCATATCTGTGGCCAGATTGCAGATTTGCTTGTGTTTTGCGATTACTTCATTTATTGTCATAGAAATTGAAATGAACAAAGACTCGCTCAAAAATTGTACATTATTACCTAATCAGCAAATTTGTCAGTTATTTTCAAGCCTAAAAAAGCCCGAGACTGACAGAAGATTACAATTCGATGATAAGCCCTATGGTTGGCAATATAACAGAAGATTCGTTCTTGATAGGTTTCAATTCATATCGGCTGGCATCAGAAGGATCAATCAAAGCATTTCCGGCATCGTCGGTCTGCAAAATATAATTGTCCTGGCCTATAGCTTTGCTTTTGGTGACATTCTGAACATCCACGTAAATATCAAGCGACCATTTCTTAAAGAAGAAAGTTTTGTCAAGCCTTATATCCAATTGCTGATACAAAGGAACCCTCTTGGAATTGTAGGCAGAATAATCCAGAAATGGTTTACCTGATACATTCCAGGCAGATATCAGAGTCGATCCTTCCAAATCATAAGGAGTGTAAGGGGCTCCGCCCAATAATTTCCATTTGAATCCTACATCCCAGGTGCCTTTGAAATTCTTGGAGAAGACAATGTTCAGTAGATTGCGGTTATCCCATGAGGAGGGAATATACTCATTGTTCTTTCCGGTAAACTCGCTTCTCACATAAGTATAGGCGAGCAACACATTGAAACCCTTCAGCATCTTTATTCTGAATAGAAGTTCAGCTCCGTAGGCTCTGCCTTTGGAAATGGAACTGACCGCTTCGTTGCCATAAATATCGAAATCGGCGCCTTTACTGGCCAAACTTACCGAATCATTAATGCTAAACGGATAATTGCGGTAGTTTTTATAGAATCCCTCCAGTGTCACCTGGAAATGCTTTCCATCCTGATAGGCAAGGCCTAAAACCGCATGATCAGCCGAAATATACTTCAGACCGTTGGTTTTATTAACCAGATCGCCTGTCGTGTCCCTGAACCCCATTGTGGTGTAGGCAGGCTGCTGATAGTAACGTCCCACATTGAAATTCAGCGACAACTTTTCAGTAATAGAATAAGACCCCGACAGACGTGGCGAGATCTGATTAAGCATACTCGACATCTTGGCAGAATAAGAGTTGGCATCGGAACGAACACCAAAGGAAAGGGCCAGCCTTTCACCAAAAAATGCTTTACTAACTTGCGCAAATACATTCCATTTATACAGATCGAGCAGCGTATGATAGTTTAGGGTTACGGGAATGTTAGAAATGAAGAATTTTTGGTAAGTATCGTTGGTATACTTCGCGTATTCCAATCCGGCACCAGCCGAAAAACTAAAACCATTGCGCTTCAGGCTGTATTCATAACGAAACTTGTTCTCTATCTCATCCGATACATAATCCAAAAGTTTGTTATCCGGGCTGGACTCATCATTGTTGTAATATTTATACGCCTTGTTGCGTAGCATGTTGCGACTTAAGACCCAGGTATCATAAGAGTCTTTGCGGAAATGTTTGTAAACGGTTCCCAGGGCATAGTTCCACTGATTATTAACCGGAATAGTACTCAGGATATATTTCTGTGAATCGGTTTTATTGGCTTTCAGATTCAGTTTGTTGCGGTCAAGGGCACCTAAACCTATGACCGTTAGCTGGTTCTTTTTGTCGAACATGATGCGGTATTTGAATTGAGCATCATTATAGGTTGGCAGAAAGGGAAGTTCGAGCAAAGAGAACAACAACTGAAGATATGACTGGCGTATAGAAAACAAAAAGGTGGATTTTTTTCCAATAGGTCCATCAAGACTCAGGGCCACATCGGAAGCACCAATGGCTCCCTTGGCGTGCAAATGGTCTTTATTCCCGTCAATCTGTTTCATATCGAAAAGACTGCTCAGCATATTGCCTTTGTTGGCAGGAAAGGAACCGGTAAGAAATTCCACCTCGCGAATCAGATCCACATTGATGATTCCGGCGGGTCCGCCAGACGCTCCCTGTGTGGCAAAATGATTGAGGTTGGGAATCTCCACATCATCCAGATAGAATTTGTTCTCGCTGGGGGAACCTCCCCTTACGATGACATCGTTTCGGAAAGCAAGTGTGGAACCAACCCCCGGAAGCGACTGTACGATCTTCGAAATATCGCGGTTGCCGCCAGCTGATTTTTCTATTTCCTGAATACCTATCTTTTGCATGGAGAGAGGGGTTTCACTGCTTTTCTCAAAAGGTTTTTCCTTAATCTCAACCTGTTTCAGGTTAACGACCAATTCGTTCATACCAATTTCAACATTGACATGCTTGGAATTGTTAACCATAAATTCGCTGGTAACGTTTTTCTCAAAACCAACAAAGCTGGCTTCCAGCTTTACATATCCAGGTTTTAAGCCCTTGAAAGTAAACTTCCCGTCAATATCGGAAGTGACACCTGTATTGGTACCGAATATTACAACATTGACAAAGGGCAAAGGTTCATTATTCTTTGCGTTGAAAACCCTGCCTTCTATGCTGCCATTCTGGGCATAAGAAGCAAAGGAAAACAGAATGAATAAAAGGGGTAGTATTATGATTTGTTTCATTAGTATCGTAAATTTCGTGCAAAGGTACAAAACAATTACTATTTAGAAAAAATCCAAATAGTGACTTTTCTCAAGATATTAATACCTGATTATTCTGAATAATCGAGTACCTGATGGGTCTTTATGAATTTTGAAACATAGGCTGGCACCATATTTTCCCAGTCATTATCTTTTTGCAGTATCTTCTCGCGGACCTCATGCGAATGAATGTTGAGCCATTGGGTCTTGACGTTGGTTACATCGACAATCTTGTTGCTCTCAAGCAAATAACGGTAAAGACTTTTTATGGAATCGTCCACGGGAAGGTTTTCGGAGGTCAGCAGTTCGCAGGTATCTTTTTCAAGAGCCGGATACAGGTAAACCTTAAGGTTTTGAGCAAACAGACGCCCGAAAGCTTCGAGCACTCCACCCTTCAGATGAGCATAATAGTGCGGTTCTATGACCTTTTTAAAGGTGTTGGCCCCTATCATCAGGCGCAGGGCCAGGGTATTGAACTGTGACATATACAACACAAGTCGGTAATACTCGCGAAAGTTGGAAATAAGCACATTTTGTCCCATGCCACACAGCAGATCGGCACGATCAAGGAAGTCTTTTTCGTGAAAATCGCCATCAGCAATGAGGTTATCCATGGTGATCTCGCATAAGGTAAGGGTGTTGTCCTTTCTGAAATCCACATCCTGCTTCAACATATGGTAGCCGGTTTTCAGCATATCGAAGCCCACATAGGTGATGGGACGGAAACTTCCCCGAACCAGCATCACATTCTTTTTATACAGCATATCCGAAGGCTGCTGCACATCGCCGTTTCTATCGAACATGGTGGCTTCGGACATGCCGTTGCGGACCAATTGTACGGCCAGCAGGCGGTTGTCGATATAAGCCAGATCGGGGCCGCTCACACTCATCATATCAATGGTCACACGGTCGGCCGATGTGGAATCCATAATGGAACGCATCAGCTTCAATGGGTCTTTATAATAATAGAAGGCAGCATAAATGAGGTTCACACCAATGATGCCCACAGTGCGTTGCTGCAATTGGTTATCGTTTTCCCACAAACGGAAATGCACAATGATCTGATTCCATTCGGGGTTGTTGTTCAATTGGTAGCGTATGCCCATCCACCCATGACAATAGTTGTCTTTCTGATAGTTCAGAGCTGTTACCGTGTTGGCAAAAGAGAAAAAATTGGAGCGTTTCTTTTCACCCAACAGGTTTAAGAGGTTACCGTATTCGTAATACAGCATTTTGCTCAGGCGGTTCTCATTGACATAGCGTCCGTCTTTGGTTTTGCCATAGATGGAATCGCTGATGGCCATATCATAAGCCGAAATGCTGCGGGCAATGGTGCCTGAAGCCGCTCCCGCCTGAAAAAAAGTACGAGCCACTTCCTGCCCTGCCCCTATCTCGGCAAAGGAACCATAGATGGAATCGTCGAGATTGATGTTTAAGGCTTTCTGAACCGTATTGGGCGTTTCGTTCGACATAGAGCAGATAAATTTACCAGTGTAAAGGTAGTAAGAATATTTATGATTTAAGATTTCAGAATTAGGATTTCAGATTTCAGAGTTATGATTTCAGATTTGAGATTCCAGATTTCGGATTTAGGATTTTAGTTTTAGAATTTCCTTTTATTCTGAAAATTTGATCAATACGGGATTAGAGTTCATCGAAGAAATGTCCCAATTGTAACCAAAGAAAAGTATGTCGTTGCCCGACCTTTTGAGCGTATTGCCCGAGGGGCCTATCTGGTTGAGAGGCTCGAGAGATTCGCGCCACAGCACCTCGCCTCCATTGCTCAACTTAGTGACCATGATGTCGTGCATAGCCACCATATAGTAGCCTCCCGAAGTAGCTGGCACAATATCCAGAAAACCATATTGCGCTTCGGGTATTTGCCTGGTCCAGCTTACATCGCCGGCAGACGACAGGCCAACAGCATAACCTGAATAATCTCCTGTTCCATTGGCCCATATACCTCCCCCGGCCACCAGCGAATTATCTGTGTTAATATAGAGTGACTGTAATACCAGTCCATGCCCCGACAGTGTGAATTCCTGTGACCATATTTCACTGAAATTGGTGTCGAGGGCACTCACAAAACTGCGATAATCGCCCTGCTGACGACCCGTATACAATATGATTATCTGTCCGGCCGGATTAATCTCCACTTGTTGACCGTCGGCTATTTCTAAGGAATCGCGAACCAAAAAAGTTCTCAGGGTATCACCTGCAGCGTCCATTTCGATCAAATAAATGGCATTTATTGATTCTGTCAAAGCCAGGAAACCACCACCATCCTTCTCAACGATGCTGGTGACACGCTGCAGTTGATGATAATTCATTGCTTTGGTCCACAAAACGTTACCCGCAGCATCGGTTTTTCCCAAAGTAGGAGGCGACCAATCGCCAAAAAGTAAAAAACCGCCATCGGAAGTCTGTATGAGCGAAGCATCACCACATCCAAATGTGCCCGCAGGATATTCTTTGACAAAATCTTCAGAACCATCAGATTTAGTCTTCAATAGGCAGGTACCCGCATCCTCGTCGGTAAACCAGGAAAAGAATACCGCCGCGCCACCATCAGGCGTTGCCACCAAGTTGTGCAGATTGTCGGGCATATTGAGCCAATAGCTGTACTTTTTGTCCCATTTTACGGTAAGGTGCAACTGAGGAGTATCGGGGTCGTCCGTATTGTTATTGTCTTTTTTGCAGGCAGTGACTGCCACTATCAGTATGAGGAAAGGGAAAATCAGTTTTCTCATGGGATAACAGGGGTTTATGGTTAGGTGTTGATCAATTCTTTATAATAGCAGACAGTTTTTGCTCTGTGAATTCAGCCATGGCAAATCGACCTTATTTCAACAAAACCACCTTAGTCCGGCATTGTTTTGTTCCATCAATCACCGTGAGGTAGTAAATGCCATTGGGCTGCGCTGAAATATCGATAAGGTCGTGGGCGTTATGTGTCGCCGATCTTTCAAAAACTTTTCTTCCTGTGATATCAGTTAAAGTAACACTATAATCATCCATTTGCTTTTTCATTTGCAGGGTAAATACGCCTGGATTGGGGTTGGGATAGGCAGTTACGGAGTTTTCGGCCTGATTTTCTTCTACACTTCCCAAAAAGGCAACACAACCATCGTAGGAATCCAAAGTAATATTGGCAAGCACGGGATGCATTGCTACCAGAGTTCCTGCCACGGCTGTGGAGCAGGATATGGCGGTAGAAAATAAATTTACGTTTGCAGAATTTAATCCGCCGTCATACATACAAGGTGAAACTGAATTACCCGATGAATCAATCGTCAATATTCCGATCTGGGGGTTATAGGTCGGATAGGTCTTAACGCCATAAACCGGACCATTACCCAACACCAACACTCCCGAATCGGGAGTTTCGATGCCATAAGTAGCCACTGCCATAATTTGTTTCGACCACAGCGGAGTCCCCAATGAATCAATTTTATAGAGCTCGCTAGGACCGAAAGCCCATCCTGCGCTAAACATAAATCCGCCGTCGGGTGTAGCATTAAACTGGGGGGTTGGTTCGGCATATTGCCCCGAACTTCCGAAAAGACTAAAGCTTTTACTCCATATTATGTTCCCGTTAAAATCAGCTTTCATGAACACTTCAGCATAAGTAGTCTGGAAATTCAGATAACACATCACTCCATCATGTGTTACTCTCAGATCATATCCATAAGCTAAATCGGGACCAATAGATTTGGCCCAGGTGATGTTTCCGGCAGGCGATAAACGGATCAGACAAGCATTACCCACATAAGTTGAACCCACCTGTTGCTGTATGTAACCGGTCATCATGTAACCACTATCGGGCAATTGCCTTATAGCAAATGCCTGGTTTTGATAATTGGCCGTAGAAATCTCTTTGGCCCACACAAGATTGCCCGCAGCATCGAGCTTGATGACAAACATAAAAGTATATGGAGTAACTACCGACTGGTCTCGTATCCCCGATATGATAAAACCCTTGTCATAAGTCTGCTGAATGGATTTGGCATACTCATCAGCTCCCATATCAAAAGCCTTTGACCAAAGGGTGTCGCCAGCAGAATTGATCTTTACGCAAAAAACATCTTTATTAAAGAGAGTGCTGTTTTTGCAATATCCCAACATCACATAATTGGAATCGGAAGTGGCAATGATGCGGCTAAATTGGGTATTATCATCTGTCCCTATCTTTTTGCTCCAGAGCAAGGTCCCTGCAGGGTCTATCTTCATCACCAGTCCGTTTTGGTCGCGCTCGCCTGCTACCAGGTAGTTATGGTCGAAAGTAGGCACTACATCATAGGCCTGCTCATTGCCCGCTACGTCGTAATAAACTTTGGAAAAAGTGGTCTGTTGGGCATTTACCAATATGGTGGTTAACAAGGCGAGGATCAGTGTACATAGTTTTTTCATGGCTTTGGTTTTTTTGTACAAAAAAAGAATAGTTTTTTCCCTTTTACAAATATACAATTATTTCCGTCTTATGTATCTTTATGGTTAAAAAAATATTCATAAAAATACATACCATGACAAGTTCGGGGAAAAACCAGAAAAACAATCCTAAAAAGTCAAAAAGACAGCACAAACAAGCGCTCTCGGAGAAGGGCATGGCTGTGGTGCTTAGCCAAAAAGAAGTTACATTTTTCGACAAATGGAACAACAGCACCCGAGCCAACCTTTTAGATAACGATATCAAACTCATTGACGACCCCTTTAAAATGATAGATCCATGGCTACATAAATTAAACTATTTTAAGCTGCAAAAAAGTTTTAGGGTGAATTTGGCAATGATAGATAGTATTGATCCTCTTGGCGAGGATCTTCAGCTTACTATGAAATGCAAACGACAGTTAATAGTGGCAAAAAGCATTAAATTATTGTTTTTACAAGCATACGATGTGTTTCAGAACAGATAAGGGTTTGCGCTCATTAAAAGGCATTTGGCATATTACCTTGAACTGTCGATTTAACTATTTTATATCTTAGCTACAGATTTTACCAACTAATAATCATTAAAAAAAAACAGAAACCCACAAAATAATATCGCCATGGCAAAAGCAAAGATCGTAGAACCCGTGATGCATGTTGAAGCAACAGACTTCGAAGGCGTCGAAAAACTCGGTACTAAACTGATTAACACAGGTTTGTATTTCAATACAACCGATTTCCCAAACCCAACAATAGCCCTAACTGATTTCAAACCAGAAGTTTTGCTGCTTAACAACCTTATTGCCGCAGCCAAGGGCAATACAGCAATACTTAAGCAGCGTGATGAACAATCAGTTGTGGTGCATAGCTTGATAAAACAAGACCTGATGTATGTGAAGCCTATTTGTATAGGCGATTATACATTGATAAATAAGTCGGGCTTCGATCCTAGCATTCCCGCAGCCGCGCATCCGCTGGCTCCTAAAGCTGTGATCAAGAAAATTGTGAAGGGCCCGGGATTTAATACCATTAAGGTGATGCTGGTGAAAGCCAGTGGCGAAGAGGCATTGAAAAGAGAAAACAGGAGTTATATAGTGCTGGTTTACGAAATTAATACAGGCAAATTATTAAGAACAGGTTGTGTGAGCACCAATTCGCGTAAGCTGCTGGTGCCCGAAGTTCCCCTGATGACCCCGTTTGATTATGTTGTGGCCATTCAAAATGCCGCCGGGATCAACGAACCTTCGGCCAAAATGAAATTTACACTTACGGATTGATAGCAACATAAATTCCTGGCAAAAGTCTGGCTAACTAAAAGAAAGAAAGGGTGATGAAATAGATTTCATCACCCTTTCTTTTTAAATTCTGGTCAGCAAAATCAAGAAAAAAGCAGGGATTTTATCTCTCTAGGGTCAACAGTATTTACGCTAACGTCAACAGAATTTTCAATAGGTATGACATAATTTACGCTAACGTCAACAGAATTTTCAATAGGTATGACATAATTTACGCTAACGTCAACAGAATTTACGCTAGGTACGACACAATTTTTGCAAAGGTCAACGTAATTTTCATTAGGTACAACGTAATTTTCGCTAACGTCAACAGAATTCATGCAAAATACGGCCTAATTTGAGGTTTTTCCCAATTACCCCTCGGTTAAAACCGCGGACTGGGTTATTCCCCTATTTCCCCTTTTTGCCCAACCTGAAAAAATCTTTGGGAAAAATGCCGGGCGCGCGATAGCCCCGCCAATAGCGGGTCAGCGAGGTGTATTCCACCAAGAGGCTAAACACCCTAAACCTCATCAACAGGTAAACAAAACCATAGATAGCCGAAAACATCAGCACTTTGAGGCCCCATTCGGCAAAAAAGTCGAGGGTGCTGAAGGCTTGTCCGGGCAGGCGGCTGAACAGTTCGATGATTAGTAAATAGAAGGGAATGGCCGACATGGCAATGATAATGAGTGCCGCCATGAGATGCGAAACCTGAATGGCCTTTTTGGGGCAGATGCTGATACAGCGCATGCAACTCTCGCAATTCAGCGTCCAGTAAGGCTTGGTGCCATACATGCGAATGGCCCTTACGGGGCATTTGTCCACACAAAGTCCGCAACCATCGCAGTTATCGGTGGCCACGAAAAGCTTAGCAAACAGAAATCGTCCGTACATCTGATAGCCTATCATGATAGGCGCC
Source organism: uncultured Bacteroidales bacterium (assembly GCA_964599365.1). Lineage (GTDB taxonomy): Bacteria > Bacteroidota > Bacteroidia > Bacteroidales > CAIWKO01 > CAIWKO01. Next base: position 5,333 of record CAZRFL010000068.1, on the reverse strand, counting down.
AGGGCCAGATCGAGAGGCAGGAAAATGAAAACATAAGGATGGTAAAATCTTCCTCCGGCCAGCAAACGATCCGCAAAGCGATCGACTATGCCATGGCAGTGGGCAAAAATTGCCTCCACTGATTTTTTGGAATAACCCGGATGCACCGATATCCAGTTGCTGGGCATATCCAGCGGCAAGAGGCCTTTTATGCCGTAGCCTTTCAGCAAAAGGATGAGAAAGGGTATCCATTGAGCCATACCGCTGATGCCGGGCAGAAAAACCTTGCCCATATTGGAACCTGCACGGGTGTTGCTGATAAAAACCTTGGAATTCTTTAGTTTGGGAAAACGCCACACAAACTTCAACATGGCCCAGGGAATGCCAAAACCATGAGTAGGAAAGCTGAAACCTATAAGCGAGCGACCTGTTATTTCGGGTACGAAAGCCTCTGTCTGCCTATCGATGGGGATCAGTTGAGTGGCGACTCCTTTTCCCTCTGCATTTTCGGCCATCCAGCGGGCTCCGGCCAGTGCATTGCCGGTTCCGCTCAGGTAATAGATCAACAGATTATCGTAAGGTTTCTCCATAAGCCAATGCAGCCCGCAGACTGAATTTGAATTAGCAGTTATTTGGGTATTCGGCCAAAGAACTTCGCGATATTGTAATGAAACTTATGCATTCCGCTCAGCGCACCTGAAAACATGATGATGCATTTTCCATTAATCAGGTTGGCATAACTTTTTTTGGCCAATTCCACCGCCTGTGGCGTATCCGAGCCCTGCTGCAGCCATATCTGTTTGATGCCTTTGTTGAGCAATTTTTCTACCACACCCAGAGTTTCTTTCTTATGAGTAAGCACTACGGCTCCCTTCACCTCGGCAGGCAAAGTTTCAATACTCTTATAGCAAACCGCTCCATCAATGGTATCGGTAAAACTGTTCACCGGAACTACTTTATATCCTTTTTTCTTCAGTTCGTTGTAAGCAACATAACCAAACTTCTTAGTGTTGCGCGACACGCCTATCATGGCAATCAGCGGCTGGCTGTAAAACTCGTCTATTTGTTCTTTCGTGATCATTTTCGTGCAAATTAGTGATCCAAAAATACAGAAATAATTGAATATGCCGTCACGATTAAAACAAAAATGGAATGCAAATTCCGAAATGAGGATAATTAGTATCTTTGCAGAAATTGGCTCCGTAGTTCAATTGGATAGAATGGCAGATTCCGGTTCTGTTGGTTGGGGGTTCGAATCCCTTCGGAGTCACACACAAAAGAAAAGCCCTGAAACAGTTCAGGGCTTTTTTATTTAACGATTTTTTCTGCTTGAAGAGGCCCGACTTTGAGCCACCCCTTATCCTATCCTCTTTCGCTTATCTTCATCAAAGCATCTACATCAAGAATCTCTATCGATTTGCCTGGTGTACCAACCACTCCCTCCTTTTCGAACTCCTTCAGGGTTCTGATAGCATTCTCGTTCGAAATATTGGCAAGTTCCGCCAGGTCTTTTCGGGTGATCAGCTGGTAAATATTCGCATTTTCAAAATTACGATGCAGATACAATATGGCATCGGCCAGTCGGCCACGGGTTTGCTTGATAGCAATACTGGCGAGCCGCTGAAAACGAATGGTGCCGTTAATATTGAACTGCTTCAACAGCACCATGGCAAAGCGTGGATTCGATTCGGCCACCTTCATCACATCTTCTATGGTAAAATAACAAACCTTGAGGTCGGTCAAAGCCGTAACACTGGTCAGGCTATAGCCAAAATCGGTCAGCGAATTAGTAATAAACCTTTCGCGACCTACAATTTCCAGCAAGAATTTTTTCTTGTAAGGCGAGTTAATGAAAACTTTTGCCAGACCATAGCATATATACACTACATGCGCGGTAGAAAACCCTGTAGCAGGCAAATTTTCCTTTCTTTTGAAAAAAGCGATCTGGCTTTGAGGCTGAATTACTTCTATTTCTTCATCCTTCAGATTATCAAATAAAATACAATTGTTTACGCAAGCGTTAGCGACACAAATTTTGCAAAAGGCTTTAGGCATTTTTGACCGTTGAGAATTAATAGTTGAATCTTTTTTATTAATCAAAGATAATATTTTTACAAAATTCCTGATAAAAATCAGGAGTTTTATTTAATTTTAGCCTTTCGATGGTTGTTACCATCTGATATTAAACAACATAATATAACGATGATAAATATCAATAGTAACCTGACAATTAATTAATACCTGATAAGAACAAGCCATTGAATAAAGACTATTTTTGCAGCGAAATACAACAGAATAAGGCAATTTTTAAACAATTTATAAATTATATACAATGAAAAAATTCTTAGTTTTAAGTATCATGGCATGTGGTTTTATCATGCTTTTCAACAGTTGCGAAAAAGCAACTATCGATCAGGGATCGACTACCAAACCGTATGATCCTAATGCGGTTATTCCTACCATGCTTTTCAGTACCGACATCCTCCCTATCTTTTCATCTAATTGCAATAGCTGCCACAATTCTCAGGCTCCGGTTCTGGATGCAGGTGTAGCATACGACAACCTAATGAACGGGTATGTAACTGCCGGCGATCCTGCAGCCAGTTCGCTCTATACTAAATTGACTGAATTAAACTCTACACATCTTGGCAGATCATCCGAAGCACAACAGGAAAAAATATTCAACTGGATCACCCAAGGTGCCTTAAACAATTAAAATTTTACAAACCTTATTTTAAAACATCATACTATTATGAATAAAAAAATCTACTTAGTAATTATAGCTTTCTTGTTATCAGCCGGTCTTTACGCTCAAAACAATGATGCTAAAAAACAGGATTCTATCAAACAGGCCAAAGCCGAAGGTAAAAAACCTGTAGACGACCAATGGGGCTGTACATCTTTAATTGATCTGCAAACAAGTATGATTCCTAAAAAGGGAAGCCTGGAGTTGCACATACAACACCGTTTCTCAAACCTCGAAAACGGTATTCATGACTTATTTGGTTTATATGGAGCTTCAAACATTCGTATGGCTTTGCAATATTCAATTATTGATCAACTGGCTATTGGATTTGCTACCGAAAAAGACAATAAATATCAGGAACTCTATGCAAAAGGGAAACTCGTTGAGCAAAATGTAGGCAACAGCATGCCTGTATCGCTAACCTTATATGGTAATGCAACCATCAGTGGCCGTCCTAAAGAATATTATGGAGTGGACAGCACTTATCAATTCAAAGATCGCATGTCTTATTTTGCTCAATTGATCGTTGCCCGCAAATTCTGCAAGGAATTCTCTTTGGAAGTAGGCGCCAGCTATAGCCACACCAACAAGGTAGAAAGTGTAAAATCCATTGATACTACCGATACCGAAATCATAACGAGCTACAAACCTTTATATGAAAACGGAATCTTTGGAATATCAGCCGGAGCCAGAATCAACTTCTACAACTACCATTCATTCTTATTGGAGTATGATCAGGGATTTTTCACCAAGATTGGTCAGAACCAAATGCCATTCCCGAAACCAAACGTAGCTCTTGCTTACGAAATAGCAACCCCTACCCATTGTTTCCAGGTATTTGTTTCTTCTTACAGAGCCTTAAATCCTCAGCACAATTTCACAAAGAACCAATTTGATTTCACCAAAAAAATGGGTTTGATGTTAGGATTTAATATTACTGTCAGGTTGAGATAATCAATTGACTATCCAAATATCACATTAATGCATTTCGAAATCACGAATCCTGTGTCTTAAGGGTTCGTGATTTTTATCTTATACAAAACCTTAATTCTTTTTAGCAGAACCAAAGCACTACAAAAAATCGTACTAACTAATTCCGAACAGAATATGTTTAAATTATTTAAGGCATCCACTATCCTCGTATTCATTAGCCTCATTCTTTTTGTGGGCTCATCATTTTCTCAGACAAATGATGACTGCCTGGCATGTCACTCCGACAATACTTTAACAAAAGTAAAGAACGGCAAAACCATTTCTTTATTCGTTAAAGAGAACATGCTGAAAGGATCAGTTCACCGCAATGTTAAGTGCGCATCTTGCCATACAGATGCAAACGTAACCGAATTCCCGCATCCGGAAAACCTGAAAGAAGTAAATTGCGGCAGTTGCCATAAAAATGCTCAGTCGCAGTTTTCAATGAGTATTCATGGACAGGCTTTAAAATTCAATGCACCTTATGCTCCTGATTGTAAAGAATGTCATGGCAAACACGATGTCTTATCGCATACCTCTCCCAAATCGACAACCTACAAAATGAATATCCCTGTTTTGTGTGGTAAATGTCATAAGGAAGGTGCTCCAGTTGCCCGAATGTATAATATCACTCAGCAGAATATCCTCACCAATTATAGCGAGAGTATACATGGCAAAGGATTATTCGAATTCGGCCTTATAGTTTCGGCTACCTGTAATGATTGTCATGGAAACCATCTGATTTTACCTCATACAAGCCAACAGGCAACCACTTCGAGCGGGAAGATAGCAAGCACCTGTATGAAGTGTCATGCTAACATAGAAAAGGTGCACAAAAAAGTTATCAAAAGAGACCTTTGGGAGAAAAAAGCCGGCACCGTTCCTGCCTGCAACGATTGTCACTCATCGCATCTTATTAAAGCTCAAAAAGCAGAAACCGTAATTTCAAACCAGATTTGTATTAAATGTCATGGAACCGATCAGGCATTTAAAATGGTCAATAACAAGAAAGTTTCATTAAAAATGAATCCCGAAGATTTTACAGTCTCGGCTCATAAAAACTTTGCATGTAATAAATGTCACACTGAAGTATCCACTAATAACAGAGGTGGACGTCCTTGTATCACCAATAAGAAAGTGGATTGCTCTATCTGTCACGAAGCAGTTTCAGATATTTATATCAATAGCGGCCATGGTAAAGCTTATTTCACCAAGAAATCAAATGCACCCTATTGTACCGATTGTCATGGCACACACAAAGTAATGAGCCGATATGCCGATTCCTCTGCCACCAACCGTGCATCAATACCAAAACTCTGCGGAAAATGTCATACCAAAAATGGCAAAGCAACCATCAATACCCATTTAAAAGAAATTGATGCTTTTAGCGATTATTCGTCAAGTGTGCATGGAAAAGGATTAATGCAAAAAGGACTGCTTTCGAGTGCCATTTGCACCGACTGCCATACTTCACATAACATACTAAAAGAATCTGACCCGAATTCAACAGTCAACCCACTTAACATACCGGCCACTTGCGGCAACTGCCATAAGAGCATATTTAATGACTATATGAGCAGCGATCATAATGTTCTGTTAAATACAACTGACAAAAAATTCCCCACCTGCGCCAATT
>CAZRFL010000067.1:13557-23877 GCA_964599365.1 uncultured Bacteroidales bacterium | reverse complement strand
CTTTTGAGCTTGTATCAGAAATAATATCTATCAATCCGGCATCACATATCGATAGACAGCCACCTGCTGAAATTCCTTGCTGTTGGTTCCGAACACCGAAGCGGCATAATCTACCACCCCGGCCGTTCGCTCTACGTTTCCATCGGGACCGAATATCAACTCATCGCGAGTTTTACACACTTCAAGTAGGTGGGCATACGATGTTTTGGCCGCCTTACTGGTGATCTCAATAGAGTTGATCAGGTGTTCGATGGCCTCAACACTGATATCAGCATCATTTGGGATATAACATAATTCGAGTGTCAACAATTGAAGTATGCCTTTCAGGTTGTCAACTATCAATTGTATGCTCTTCTGAACAACTTCAAATTTTTCAATCGACTCATCGGTAGGTGTATCAGGATCGTCGGGAGTTACTTGTATCTGCAAAACGTAAGAAACACTTTTGATCTTACGTATACGAATTTCAATATCGGCAACCACCTGATAAGATGCTTTACCCGAAATTAGGTATTGATAGAGTTTTATCAGAACAGAATAAATTGGTTTGAGCATGCTTTGACGCACCTGTACGTGGTCTATCCACACATGCGCCTTATTGATCACTGCCCTGAAGGCAATCTTTTCGGCAGTCAGTTGCAATTGCAGCGAAGCCGGCATGAGATTAATAACATCGGGTTGATAACGATCGTCCCAAGCATTCACAATGTCATATATCTTATCCAGGTGGTCGTGGATCACAAAACAGGGAGTAACGTAAACATCTTTCATGGGCGCAATTTTTAATGGTTCATAAAACAGAGTTTTTATAAAACTCCAATATCCATAAACAATTTCAGGGTTATGGTCCGGTGATTTCTGTAGTTTACTTTTCTCAGGGGGGATTATTCTATCTTTTTAAGCGTTTTTATTAACAACTCTTTGAAATTATCAACATTGAATGGTTTATCTAAAACTTCTTTAATATTTTTTATTTTACTTCGGTCGGGTTTTAGCACAGCGGTGGCCCATGCCGAAACGATCATAATAGGAAGATTGATTTGCATGGCAGCCAACTCGCAAGCAATGGAGTAGCCGTTGTCGCTGCCATCGAGCATCACATCCATAATGATCATTTGAAAATCGGCTTTGGCCTCAATCAACTGCATCACCTCATCTTTCGATTTGGCTCTGACAGCTTTCATGCCAAAGGAAGCCAGTATTTCCTGGACCAAAAAATAGCTGATGTCGTCGTCTTCGACCACCAGTATTATTGCCTTGTTAATTTCAGTATTTGGTTTCATGTCTTCTCAGAACAATAAAAATTATTATTGCATTAGTCTAATTAGGTATATTTACTTTCATATCAAACCGAGCTACAAAGAAAATACATTTTTCTCTGAAAAAAATGACCCACATGGGTCAGTAAAAGTTAATGTTTTAGTGATATTAATTAACACTTTTTAGTTATTTTAACACTAAATTAAAATAGACTCCTGATACTCTCCATGTTTTTTAGGGTTCTTATCAATATTCAACCAATACACATACTACATTATTGACAACGAATCATAAAATCAAAAAAATCAGTTGCAGCGATTTTTGCATAAAAAAAACGCAGTTCATAATTTTTAATTAAGATCGAAAGGGAGAAAAAAAGAAAGGTAGGTCCGAAAAAATAATTGTGCCGGGAAGCTTATCAGGTGTTGAGGGTTTTCAACAATAATTTCTTGAAATTTTCGACATTGAAGGGCTTATCCACAATTTCCTTTATGTTCCTCATATTGTCGGGTGAAGGCTTGATAACAGCAGTTGTATAGGCAGAAACCACCATAATGGGCAGGTCGACCTGCATAGCAGCCAGTTCTTTGGCGATATTATAACCATTATCGCTCCCATTGAGAATAATGTCCATCACTATCATCTGGAAGTTTTCTTCCGATCGTATCAACTCCAGCACCTCCGGCTTGGATGTAGCCCTGATAGCCTTCATACCCATAGAAAAAATAATCTCCTGAATGAGCATATAGGTGATGTCATCGTCTTCAACAACGAGTATAATGATCTTATTCGGGAGGCCTTCGGTGGTCATTGGTTTAATTGAAATTTCTATCTGATGGTTTTGCAAGAACGGTAAAAAGATTTTCGCAATTTATTTCCGTCGTTTAAAATTCCTGAACGTAAAATTACAAAAATTATTTTATAATTTTCTAATAATGTGCATGTGAAAAAATATTTTTGAAACCTCATAAAGATACCGGGAACAGAAAAAAAAATTCGGAGCCTTGACATATCAACGGAAGTAAAAAACACTTTTTCGGGTTTCGGACGTGTCAATGGCTTCAAAAAAAAAATTCTTTAAAATAAAATTGATTTTGCTTGTTTCTTTTACACTTAACTTTTAAATTTGTGCTTGATTTTTTCTAAAACTTCGGGCTTATGCAAATGCTAATTGGAAACCCAAGTGATGATATATTAAGTGTCAAACTGGAACAACTGAGAGGGTTTATTCCGGGAGTACTGCTAAATAAACTCTTGCGCATCGGGCTATTAACCATCCATGATTATTTGGATTTTGCGGCTACAGACTTTTCGAGATTACGCTATGTTGGCGAACGGAGTCTTAGGGTTTTTATGGAATTTAAAAACAAAATATATGATGAGCCATCGAGCTTCTTCATTTATATTCAAAAACATGAAAGAACCCCGGTGGAGAAAATAGGTTATAATCAAAAAAAACTCGACTACCTGATCTCCGACCAAACGCCTGAATATAATATCGCCATCAGCAACCATAAAATCCTGAATCTTAAAATTGCTTATGTTAAACGACTAATCCCCGGAATGCTCTACACAAAATTCCGGAAACTTGGCTTGATAACGATATCCGATATTTTTCAGGTAGACAATAAAGACTTTTTGTTGCTCAAAGGCTCAAGTATCCAATCGTTGAAAACGTTTATAGATTTCAAGGCTGAAATTTCACAGAATAGTGATGAAATCTATAATTTGTACATATCGCATCTAAAAAAACAGTTTTTACAAGGAAATCTAACCACCGATTTGGAGTTTTTCACCCAATTACCCCTGTCTGAGCCTCCCATAGAAAGCGGAAATTTTCTGGACAGCCTTGCTGCAATTGTTACTGACTATGCCAGTTTAAAAACAAAAAATAATTCCGGAAATATTCTTTTACAGGCATATGGTATCAATCAACATAAACATTCGAAGATAGTCCTGGCCAGTAAAAACAGCATTTCTCCTGAAAGAATCAGGCAAATTGTTAAATCGATGCTGGTCGAACTGAAGCAATTATGCAATGGCCAAAAATCTTTGGATATCTGCGCCTTTTTTAATCCCAATTTTGTTGAATCTTATAAGGCCACCTATTTGTCTTTGGTTTCCAATTCTTATTATTCTTTTCAGAGCATAGAAGAATTTTTTATTTCTGAAAATCATGAACGCCTGCCTGCTGAAAAAGAAAACCTCCTGGTTCTTTTTATCGATATTGCCTTCAAGACGACATTATGGCTCAACGACAATAAAAAGAAGCAAAAAATTATATTTGCACAGGAACAAAAAAACAGAAGAGAATTAATAGATTTAGAAAATTTGGTAAAGAAAATTTTGCGCCAATCTTCAATACCCTTGACCGAAAAAGAAATATTCGCTCGGGTTCTTAAAAAGCAGTGCAAAGCGCAAAAGTTAAGCGTAAAATCAATCCTTCAGCTACTTCCCGAAATTAGTGTCGTAGATATTGAAAATCAAACAAAATATAAAATCAAAAAAAGTCGGAAAATGTTGAACCGCGACAGGGTCTATGAAATGCTGAAACAAGGTGGAAAAGTGATGTCGATGGAAGAAATCTTAAACGCAATGAATGCAACTATAACAGAACCTAATAAGGTTTTATACACCCGTTTTGATTTAGATCTTGCTCCCGACAGACGATTTAAATCATTACAAAAAACAGGGTTCTGGAGCCTGACAGAATGGGGATTGAATCATGAAACCTACCATGATCTGGTTTTAAACACCATCAAAAAAATAAACAGACCTGCCAGCGGGTCCGAAATATATTCAGCCATTCTTACCATTCGTCCGCAGGCAAAATTCAAATCCATTAAAAACTTGGTCGGCTTCTTGTGCACAACCATAGTCAACCTGCCTCATGCCCGAACTTTTAAAGACAGAATATACGTACTTCCCGAATGGGAAAATCGCTATCCTAAATATAAATTCAAACCGAAAATTAAACTCAATAATGAAATTCTGGATTACTATAGTCAAGTGAAATCAAGAATAATCAGCATAATAAATTCAACTGAAACAAAGCAAATGCGAGCCACAGAAATTGTCAAAAAAATTATGTCTGAATACCCCGATTTAAGTAAAATAACCACATACCACTTTCTCAATAATAAAAACCTATTTTCGAAAATTTATGATAGTAACTCTCAAAAATGTATCAGGGTTAAAGAATAAATAATAAACTGGAGTATCAGCTTATCAATTTTGGAATATTTTCTTTGTGATGTCATCATACAACATCTTGTATTTTTTAATTCCATAAAAATAATTCACTTTTTTCTTGACTTCGCCCTCCTTGTGTTTGTATCTTTGCAGTATGTCATAAATTTTCGATTTAAAGGGTTTACAAAAAAGGGTTCGCTCACAAGGCGAACTCTTTTTTTTAATCAAATCAGGAATAAATTGGGTTTAAATAATGCGTCATCTGCAACCAATATTATTGAAGCAATTATTATTTCCAATCTTTACCAATAATACAATATGGTTGGGTTCCAAACCCATTGGATAATACCCTTAATTATCGCAACATTCATCCTTATAAAATAAATTTTACTAATTTAGCACCCTAAAAGTAAATTGCATGGCCCGTAAGGAGGAAGGTTTTACCAGAAGAAGGCTCACAGGTTCGCGTATCACTACCATTGTCAGCATTTCGCTGGTGCTGTTTGCCATAGGATTGGCAGGGCTATTGGTGCTTCACACCAAAAAACTTTCGGACTATGTAAAAGAAAATGTCGGTTTCACCGTTTATATGAACAAAAATGTGAAAGAAGCCGACATAGTGCAACTGCAAAAAGAACTCGACGCCCATCCTTATGTGCGTTCCACCGAATATATCAGCGAAGAAAAAGCCGCCGAAAACTACCAGAAAGAACTGGGAGTGGCTTTTGTGCAGTTTATTGGCTACAATCCCCTGCATACTTCCGTGGAAGTTCATTTCAAATCGGAATATTCCAATGAGGCCTTCTTCGATCAATTGATAGAGCAGATCAAAAAGAATCCCATCGTAAGCGAGGTAACTTATCAGAAATCGCTGATAAAGGAAATGAATGATAATGTTCGTAAGATATCCATCATTTTGCTTGGCTTCGGTGCGCTGCTACTCATCATAGCCATCACTTTGATCAATACCACCATTCGATTGTCAGTCTATTCCAAACGTTTCCTGATAAAAAGCATGCAGCTGGTGGGCGCCACCGAAGGATTCATTCGCTGGCCTTTCCTGCGAACCAGCCTCATTCACGGCTTGATATCCTCCATGCTGGCTATAGGATTGCTTATAGGAGTGATATCCGTTTCACGCAAACAAATACCTGAAATCATCAGCCTGCAAAGCATGGATCTCTTCCTGATACTGTTTGCTTCAGTAATACTGATAGGATTCATTATTTCGTGGATATCCACCTATTTTGCTGTAAAGAAATACCTCAGAATAAAAACCGACCATTTGTATTATTAAATCTCAAATCAAATCCGCCGCGGCGGACTTAAATCAAAAATCTCAAATCTCAAATCAAAAATATAGTCATGGCACAGAAAAGAAAACCAAATATTTCGCAAAAGCCTTTATCGGCCGAGACCCAGAAAAGCAGTCCAGTGGTAGTTCCCAAAGCAGAACCCGCTAAATCATACACCCGCAGCAAGGCACCAACAGAAAAAAGCCTGAGCCTCATGTTCGATATGCGCAATTATCTGTTGATGCTGGGAGGCATTCTGTTGATCATTATTGGCTTTGTATTGATGTCGGGTGGTGGTTCCACCGACCCCAAAGTGTTCAACGGAGAAGAACTCTTTAGTGCAAAACGCCTCACAGTGGCTCCTATTTTAATATTGTTGGGGTTTGCAGTAGAAGTGGCTGCCATTATGCTTAAGCCTAAACAAAAGATCGAAGCATGACATTTCTTCAGGCTATCATCATAGCCATTGTTGAAGGCTTAACCGAATTTCTGCCTATCTCTTCCACCGGTCATATGGTGCTAACGGCATCAATGATGGGAATAGAAAAAGATGCCTTTACCAAACTCTTCATCGAAACCATTCAGTTCGGAGCCATTATTTCGGTTATCATACTGTACTGGAGAAAGTTTTTCGATTTCAAAAAACTGAGCTTATACGTAAAACTGCTGATTGCTTTTATACCGGCGGTGATAGTGGGTGTGTTGCTGAAAAAGCATATCGACCAAATGCTCGAAACCCCTGTATTTATAGCTATAGTCACCCTGGCAGGTGGTATATTGTTATTGTTCGTGGATAAATGGTTTATGAGGCCTCAGATCGACAATGTGGACGATGTAACTCCAAAAAAAGCATTATTCATAGGTATGTTTCAGGTACTGGCCATCATAATGCCAGGATTGAGTCGAAGTGCAGCCACTATCATTGGAGGCATGCAGCAAAAACTTAGTCGTAAGGTAGCTGCAGAATTCTCGTTCTTTTTGGCGGTGCCTACCTTGGCAGGTGCCTTTGCCAAGAGTCTTTGGGACGCATGGAAAGACACGCCCCAGTTGCTGACCAAAACCAATATTGAATTGCTGGCAGTAGGAAATATTGTTGCATTCATTGTTGCTATCATCGCTATCAAAGCTTTTATAGGCATACTAACCAAATACGGTTTTAAAGCCTTTGGATATTACCGTATCATTTTAGGTGCTGTAATTCTGATTTTAATTATTTTTGGCTACGACCTAAAAATCTCCTGATCATGTTTTTTCATTTCCTCGACGGCGAAATACTTTTGATCAACAAACCCATGAAGTGGACAAGCTTCGATGTGGTAGGTAAGATACGCGTTATGCTTAAATACCGCCTAAGTATAAAAAAGATCAAAGTAGGACATGCAGGCACCCTCGACCCTCTGGCGACCGGACTGATGATCATCTGTACCGGAAAATTCACCAAACGAATTGACGAGTTTCAAAATCAGGGAAAGGTATATACAGGCACCTTCCGTCTGGGAGCTATCACAGCCTCCTACGACCTGGAATCTCCGGTAACCAATAAAGTTGATGTTACGGGATTGAGTCACGAAGAAATCATTGAAAAAAGCAAATTGTTCGTGGGCGAGCAGCAACAGATACCCCCCAACTTCTCAGCGGTGAAGGTTGATGGAAAAAGAGCATACGAAATGGCACGCAAAGGACAAGATTTTGTTATTGAAGCCAAAACGGTAACCATAAAACGTTTCGAGATCACCAAGATACATCTGCCCAAGGTTGATTTTATTGTGGAATGTTCAAAAGGCACCTATATCCGTTCCCTTGCCCGTGATTTTGGCGAAGCTTTGGGATGTGGAGCTTATTTAAGTGAATTGTGTCGTACCAAGATCGGGGAGTATTCATTGGAAGATGCCATCACCACCGAGCAACTGGAAGCTCTCATCATTCAGGATAAATTATCGGAACTGGACGTCACCTAAACAAAAAAGCCTCCTTTGGGGAAGCTTCTATTTTGTTATTAAACCATAATTTTAGTATTCGTCTTCGTGAAAGAAGAAATCCTCTTTGGTAGGATAATCAGGCCATATATCCTCAATGGTCTCGTACATCTCACCTTCATCTTCGATCTCTCTTAGATTTTCAAGTACTTCCAAAGGCAAGCCCGTACGCATCGCATAATCGATCAACTCATCCTTAGTTGCAGGCCAAGGAGCATCTTCCAGTTTAGATGCCAATTCTAATGTCCAATACATACTTCTCCGTTTTTAAATTTTTTGCAAAAATATAATAATTAATTACAGTAAGTCAAGTAAAAGATTTTAACAATTGCATTTTTTTGTTAATAACTTCATAACCGTGTACAACAAGGGTATATACAATTCATGATTGCTAACGTAAACGCTGAAATAATTATTGTGTAAAGCAGAAAAAAAATATCAGACCTTCCAAATCTGTTCTCCGACGCCCAATTCACGAGCCACGAAACGAGCCAAAACAAACAGATAATCGGACAGACGGTTGATGTATTTCACTACCCTTTCGTGATCGGCATCTCTCATTTCGAGACGAACCAACAAACGCTCGGCACGGCGGCAAACTGTTCGGGCAATATGACAATAGGAAACCACAGGATGCCCCCCGGGAATAATGAAGTTCTTAAGTTCGGGCAGGTGTTCGTTCATGCGGTCGATCTCGCGCTCCAGCATCACGATATTATCTTCCGTAAGTTTGGGAAGACCTTGTAATGAATCTTCGGAGTCGGCCGCATAGATAGACTCAGCTATAAAGATATGCGATTGAATGGCCCCCATGGTCTCTTTCTCATCTGTATCGACAGAAAAATCTCTTATCAAACCCACAAATGAGTTCAATTCGTCAAGGGTCCCATAAGCCTCAATTCGCAGATCGGATTTTGCCACACGGCTTCCGCCAATCAGAGATGTCTCGCCTTTGTCGCCTTTCTTAGTGTATATTTTATAGTCTTTCGGATCCATGATTTACGTTTGTTCGGTATAGAATGCCATTTTGCGGATATCCTGGTTAATCTCGTCGGTATCCACATATCCGTCCTTCAGTCGGATGATGCGGTGAGCATGTCGTGCAATGTCTTCTTCGTGGGTAACCAAAATAATGGTGTTGCCTTGTTCATGTATCTCTTCCAACAGCCCCATAATTTCTATTGAGGTTTTTGAATCGAGGTTTCCTGTAGGTTCGTCGGCCAGAATAATAGAAGGTTTATTCACCAAGGCCCGGGCTATAGCCACACGTTGACGTTGTCCTCCGGAAAGTTCGTTAGGCTTATGCGTAACACGGTCGCTGAGTTGCACCTGATCGAGCACCTCCATAGCACGTTCAATTCTTTTCTGCTTTCCCTGTCCTGCGTAAACCAACGGAAGGCAAACATTATCCAGTGCTGTGGAACGTGGAAGCAGGTTGAAGGTTTGAAATACAAATCCTATTTCCTTGTTCCTGATTTCGGCCAGTTCATTGTCGTTAAGTTTGCTGACATCCTTTTCGTTCAGTATGTATTCGCCTCCGGTAGGTGTATCAAGACATCCTAAAATATTCATCAGTGTCGATTTCCCTGAACCGGAAGGCCCCATCAGCGCCACATATTCGTTTTTATAAACCTTCAGGGTAATATCCTGCAAAGCCTTCACAATATGCGTTCCAACCTTATAGTGCTTGGTGATTCCTGTCAATCTGATAATTTCCTGACTCATAAATGGTATTTCGTAGAACAAAGGTAAATCAATACTTCAAAACAAAATGTTGTTTGGCGGAGTTTTTCTTAAAAAACACAATTCCCATTTTGTAAAGGTCTATGCTCAATATAACTTGAGGATGCGAAACAATGCTTTGCCAGGCATCCTTCATCCCTGCCGACCAATAAATATCATCGAAAACAAACACGGTCCTTTCGTTACTATGCATTAAACACATCTCGAAATACCGGAGTGTGGCTTCACAGGTATGATTGCCATCGAAGAAGACAAAATCAAGTTTCAATCCTTTTTCAAGGAATTCTGGCAGTACTATATCGATGTTTCCCACGAGCAGATCAATATTTAGACCGGCTTGTTCAAAATTCTGTCTTGCCAGCTTCGCTGTTTCGGGGCATCCTTCTATAGTAAACATCCTTGCCTTATCAGCCGCTTTTGCCATATACATGGTGGTAAATCCTAACGAAGTTCCTAATTCAAGTATAATTTCGGGTTTCAGAAAACGGATGATACGATAAAGCAGGAAAGCATCCTTTGATGAATTGGCATAAGAACGGGCAATAGCTGAAACTTTTCTTAAGGCCGACTGTTTCGCTGCACCTGTGCCAAAATCGGTCACATGAATTAGCTCTTTTGATCTCCGCAGGTTCTTTCGGATCTGTTCCATCTGATTCAGATTTGCGGGTGGTTTCTCCTTCGAAAGGACCACGCTCGTGTAAAAATCGTAGGCAAAAGGTGCATGAACAGCAAAAGGCGAGCCGGCACTAAAAAAGTATTTTATATACTCAATAATTCTGAAAAACATGCGTTAAAGGAGATGAAAACCTTGATCAATAATAGTGTAAAATTAAATTTTTTTTTAAAATAGACGG
>CAZRFL010000067.1:0-13547 GCA_964599365.1 uncultured Bacteroidales bacterium | reverse complement strand
CCTTTTAGTAATTTCGCTACTTAATTTGAAACAAACTAATGCTTATGAATTTTCTTAAGAACTACAAAGTATTGAATAACCTGGTAGGCTGGGTTGTTTTTTTGATCGCCGCCACGGTTTATCTAATGACTGTAGAACCAACTGCCAGTTGGTGGGATTGCGGTGAGTACATTGCAACTGCCTTTAAACTCGAAGTAGGACACCCTCCCGGAGCACCTATGTTCCAATTGTTGGGTCGCTTTTTTACTTTATTTGCCGGAAACGACGTCTCTCAGGTAGCCGTTATGGTCAACCGAATGTCAGCTATCTTAAGCGGGTTCACCATTCTGTTCTTATTTTGGACAATCACCGCTTTGGCAAAAAAACTCTTTGTTAAAGGTACCAGCTATGAACTTACCCTGCCTCAAACCCTTATCATACTGGGTGCCGGTATTGTTGGAGCTTTGGCTTACACCTTTACGGATTCATTTTGGTTTTCAGCAGTCGAAGGCGAAGTATATGCCACTTCGGCATTTTTCACTGCAATAGTTTTCTGGGCTATGCTGAAATGGGACAGTGCCACTGATGACAGTAATGCCAGCCGTTGGATCATTTTAATAGCTTTCATGATGGGTTTGTCTATAGGTGTCCACTTATTGAATCTGCTTACCATTCCCGCTATTTCATTTCTGTTTTATTTTAAAAAATACAAACCCACATTTTGGGGGATTGCACTTACAGGTCTGATAGGATTAATCATTCTTGCTTTCATTCAGGTAGGAATCATACCTCAGATAGTAAACATTTTCGCCCAAACCGAATTAATGTTTGTTAATAGCTTTGGTCTTCCTTTTAACTCGGGTACTATTTTCTTCGGCTTTTTACTATTGGCATTGTTGGTTACAGGAATATTCTACACGGTGAAACCTTCAAAAATGACCGGAATCCTCGCCTTGGTAGTTTACGGACTTGTAATTATACTGATACTGGTGACCAGCACTTCTGTTTCAGGATTTTTCCTACGTTTCTTTGTTAGTGCAGGCTTAACTACACTTGCTATTTTATTACGTCGTAAGACAGTTGTATTAAACACCATCTTACTGGCTTTTTCTTTCCTGATCATAGGTTATTCTACATTTTTTGTATTGGTAATACGTGCAAATGCCAACACACCTATAAATGAAAATGCACCTGTTGATGCTCTTTCACTACTCACCTATCTTAACCGTGACCAATACGGTGACTGGCCGGTCCTGTATGGGCAATATTATAATGCTAAGGTTATTGACACCAAAGAAGGTGCCTACAACTATATCAAAGGAAAAGACAAGTATATTCCCACTACACGAAAGATCAGCTATGTTTATGAACCCAGCAATTGTGGTCTTTTCCCGCGTATGTGGAGTGAGCAGGACAAACATGTCAGGGCATATAAAGCGTGGACAGGAATAAAGGGAAACCGAAACCCAAGCTTTGGCGAGAATCTGTCCTTCTTCTTCAGGAATCAATTTGGCAATCAGTATTGGCGTTATTTTATGTGGAACTTTGTTGGTCGTCAGAACGACATTCAGGGATTCGGAATTGATGAAGCCGGAAATAAAGATGTAGTAAACGGAAACTGGATCAGTGGCATTAAATTCCTGGATGAGGCCCGATTAGGTAATCAGGATAAAATAACCGATAAAATGCAGCAAAACAAAGGAAGAAATACTTTTTACTTCCTGCCTTTCCTGCTTGGGTTAGGCGGTTTGGTTTTCCATTTCTGGAAAAACAAGAAAGATGCTTTCGTGATATCACTACTCTTCCTTTTGACAGGTATAGCGATCATTATCTACCTCAACCCCACCCCTTATCAGCCACGTGAACGTGATTATGCTTATGTGGGTTCATTTTATGCCTTTGCCATTTGGATAGGGTTAGGAGTTGTTGGACTCTACCATTTACTATCCAAGAAAATCCCACAATTGGCAAGTGTGTTTATCGCAACCATTTTATGTTTTCTATTGGTACCTGTTATCATGGCCAAGCAAGAATGGAACGATCACGACCGATCCAATAAATTTGCCATGCGGGATTTTGCCAAGAACTACCTTGCCTCCTGTGCACCAAACGCCATATTGATCACCAATGGGGATAACGATACTTTCCCCTTATGGTATGTGCAGGAAGTGGAAGGCTTCAGAACCGATGTACGCGTAGTTAACTTCACACTGGCTTCAGGAGATTGGTACATTCATCAATTGTTTAACAAAATGTACGATTCCGAGCCTTTGCCATTTACTATTCCTTCAGATAAGTATACTGCAGGCACCAACGATTTTGTTCCTTACTATGCTAAAGACGAGAACAACGTATGGGATCTGAAGAAACTCATCAACTTTATCAACAGCGATAATAAAGACAACAAGGTCATGCTTCAGGATAAACGCGAAGTAGCTTTCATCCCGACCAAGAATTTGTCTTTACGTGTCGACTCACTTAAAGTATGCAATAACGGAACAGTACCTTCTTATCTTACCGACAAAGTGGTTAAAGCCATTACCTGGAAAGTGCAAAAGAATACACTTTATAAGAACGACCTAATGCTCCTCGACCTTATTGCTACCAACAATTGGGAGCGTCCTATCTATTTTGCAAGTCCATCCAGTGTAAGCGACTTTATCAATCTTGAGGATTATTGCTATTTGGAAGGTTCAGTTTACAGGTTCATACCTGTTGCCGGTGATAACCGCCGAGGTGGCGTTTTAACCGATGAGACCTATAAATCCATGATGGATAAATTTGTTTACGGCAACCTAAATGACAAGAGGGTTTACGTTGATAAGGAAAGTTATGGAATGGCCCTCTACATGAGAAATAACTTTGCCCGCTTGGCACAAGCTTTGATCTCGGAAGGCAAAAAAGACAAGGCGCTAAAAGTTCTTGACAAAGGAATTGAAATGTTCCCTGATTATGCCGTTCCCTATGATCTTTATATGATAGGCTATGGCGAACTTTATTTCCAGGTGGGTCAACCCAAGAAAGCCAATGAAATCTATGATATAGTTGGAACCATTTATGATCAAAACCTTGATTACTACATGAGCGTTGAACCAAAAATGGCCAAATTCTTTGAAGAAGATCTGCAGCAGGGACTTTCAGTTCTGCAAGCATTGATGCAATACTCAGATAAGAACGGAGAAAAAGAACAAAGCAAGAAATTTGCTGATCTTTTATCAAAATATATTCAGGTTCCGACACAGGACAACGGAGGTGGAACCCAAAAATAAAAGTATCAATCTTTAATGCAAAATAGTCATCTGTTTGCAGCAGATGACTATTTTGTTTTATGAGCGACCGAATGAATAACAACTGGAAAGTAATTATAAATCCACATGCCGGAGGCAATACCGATTCATCGGTGTGGCAAAGAATTCTCCATGAATTGGAAAATGCCGAAATTCATTTTGACCACGAAGAATCTCAATATCATAAACACATAATTGAGATCGTCAGGCAATCCATAAACGATGGTTATAGAAAATTCATCATTATTGGAGGTGATGGTTCCCAGAATGAATTGGTCAATGGTATCTACAATCAGTCCGTTGCAAAACCGGACGAAATAACATCTGCGTTGATTTCACTGGGGACGGGTAATGACTGGCCCAAAACACATGGTTTACCTACGGATTCTAAGCAGATGATTGATAAGATAAAAGCAGGGAAAACAAACATTCAGGATGTAGGGGTGGTTAAGTATTATTATAATACTGAAACAAGAACCAACTATTTTGTAAATGTTGCCGGCATGGGCTTCGATGCTTTTGTAGTAATGAATACAGCGAAAAAGAAAGGAAAGAAACCCCGCAGCAAGTTCTCCTACCTCTATAGCCTTTTTCGTTCTTTAATGAGCTATTCCTGTTTAAAGGCAAAAGTCAGCGTAAATGGCAAAGAGATTTTTCATAACGACCTCTTCAGTTTCAATGTCGGTATAGGCAGATACAGCGGCGGCGGTATGATGCAGGTACCGGAAGCCATATCTGACGATGGCTTATTGGATGTAACTCTTTTCCGAAAAATGTCAAAAGTAAAAATAATAGCGAATGTAAAACGCTTGTACGACGGCTCGTTCAAAACCTTGCCTGAAGTAAGCCTTTACAAAGGTGTAGAAATACAAATACAGTCTGATAAGCGTATCCTACTGGAATGCGACGGAGAAGTATTGGGCCATTCCCCTGCCTATTTTACAATAATTCCGACAGGGTTCAGGTTTATCTGCTAGTAAAAAAAGGTTTTATCGCCAACTAGTTTTTCCACCATATCCAGAGTATAATAGTATGCTTTAGGGTCTATAGAATATATACTCATTTTGCCCTCTCTTACCTTATAGACTATGCCAAAGTCCTTTAATAATGTTAGATGATGAGAAGCCTCCGCTTGAAGAATGTTCATCTTTTCGTAGATCTCGGTAACTGAACAACCTTTGCCCTCTAATAAAAGTTCCATTATCTTCACCCTCATTGGATGGGTCATCAGGTTCAGTCTTTTAGATGTACGTTCAATTTTATCACTGTCTATTTGTTCATAAAGAAACATAATCTCTGATTTTTGAATTTATACTATTACAAATATACAACAAAATTCTTGCGTTATTTTCTTACTAAGCGGCAAAAAAAAACACTTTAGCCTTTTTCTTCTTATTCTTTTCGGTAATTATGCTGAAATTCAACAAAAAGGAGAAGACTTATATCACATCCTACTTCACATAGGATATTGCCCGCTAACTAATTATTTATGTTTTTTTAACAAAAAAAATGACGCGAGTCTATTACATAGGGTCAACATCAATGTTGACCCTAACAGATGAATATTTTTTCTGAAAAACTGAAAGTTCATGTGAAATGAGGTTTTTATTCTTAGCAAGAGAATTGTTTCTGTCAAGCTTCAACAAAATATTTTTCAGATACAGGTTTTTAATTCTGGAAACTACCGGGTATTCCGGACCAAATACCTTTTTAGGAAAAATCAATTTAAGATCATGAGCTAGGGCTGAAGCAGCTTCATTTAAGGTAGTTGTATCCTGATGTTTCAATGTGATCTGAACCAACTTGCAATAGGGAGGATAATTAAAACGCTGACGTTGGTCGAGCTGCTGGGTGCACATAGCCGCATAATTGTTTTGAAGCACCAATTGTATTATTGGGTGACCAGGATTATAAGTTTGGATGATTACTTTTCCTCTTTTATTGCGACGCCCAGCTCTTCCACTTACTTGTGACATCAATTGAAAACTTCGTTCATGCGACCTGAAATCGGGATAGCTCAACATATTATCAGCATTCAGTATCCCAACCAGTGAAACATTATCAAAGTCAAGTCCTTTGGTAACCATTTGGGTGCCTATCAGAATCTGTGTCTTACGGTCTTCAAAATCATTTAGTATTTCCAGGTAAGAACTTTTCTTTCGTGTGGTGTCCAGATCCATTCGAGCCACTTTATTTTCCGGAAATAACAGAGAAGTTTCTTCTTCTATTCTTTCTGTACCCACACCTTTTGTATGAAGCTGAGTGCTTTTACAGGCAGGACATTGTTCAGGAACCTTAGTGGAATAGCCGCAGTAATGACATTTCAGCAGATTGATATGTTTGTGATACACTAGTGTCACATCACAAAACTTGCAGGAGGGTACCCAGTTGCAATCATTACATTCAACGCGGGTTGAAAATCCCCGTCGATTTTGAAACAGTATTACCTGTTCTTCCTTTTTAAGTGCTTCATCAATGTGTTGGAAAAGAACATCTGAAAAGAAAGATTTCATTCTCTTCTGATACACTTGCTCTTTCAAATTCACCAAATTGATCTCGGGATATTCTATATTTCCGTAACGGTTGTTCAATTCAGCCAGTCCGTACTTAGCCGACAATACATTAAAATAACTTTCAACAGCAGGGGTAGCCGATCCTAATATGGTTTTGGCCCCATGCAGATGTGCCAGGAAAATAGCTGCATCACGCCCATTATAACGCGGCGATGGATCGTTTTGTTTGAAGGAGGTATCATGCTCCTCATCAACTATGACCAGCCCCAATTTGGAAAATGGCAGAAAAACAGACGATCTCGCACCGAGAATAATGTCATAGGAATTGAGAACCGCCTCATCTGTATCGTCTTTAACAATTCGGTTCCATACTTCTACCCTTTCGTCATGATTGTATTTTGAATGGTACACTCCTACCTTTTTTCCAAAGTACTTTCTGAGGCGATTGATTATTTGGGCTGTCAATGCTATCTCAGGCAATAAGAAAAGCACTTGCTTGCCTTTTTCCAGAGTTTCCTTAATCAGCTTTATATAGATCTCTGTCTTTCCGCTGGAGGTGATGCCATGCAGCAATACCACATCCCGCATTTCGAACTGTTCCTTAATCGAAACCAGTGCCTCAGCTTGCTCGTCATTGAGTATGATCTCATCTGCTCCTGAACTACTGTCGAAATCCTTCAAACGACTCAGCGCATTTTCGTAGGTTTTAAATACCCCTTTCTTCACCAAGGATTGCAATTGAGTGGTGGTTGCTTCGGCCTTTTCCAGTAAGGTGGTTCGGCTAATATGTTCCGGTTTGAACTCTCCAAAACGGCTCAATTGCAAAAACGCCATTACAATCTGCACTTGTTTGAAAGCCTTTTTGCTCAGTTCGTTCAGAAGTCCGTTCAGGGTTTTTTCCGTTTCATACTCTTCCGTCAGACGGACACAGAGCTCCATTTTAGGCTTATACTTTTCGTATAATTCTTCCTCTATTAAAACCACTTTTTTTTCGATCAGTGTATTGATAAGAGGTATGATCTTTTTCTGCTCAACTATATTCGAAATTTCGGAAAGTGAAAGTTTTTGTCTTATGTCCAAGGCTTCGGCTACCAGAAACTCCTTCTCTTTCAGGGCATCGAAATTCCTGTCGAATTCAGGATGAAGGACTATGCAACTCTCGCTGGCAAGTTTTAAGGAAGAGGGTAAGGCCGCATTCATCACCTCTCCCATTCGGCACATGTAATATTCAGCCACCCATTTCCAGAAATCGAACTGTTTACTGTTGACAATGGGGTTTTCATCTAAAACCGACAAAACATATTTGGGAGTATATCCCATTGGAACTTCTTCGTGAATACGATAAACCAAAGCCGTATAGATCTTTCGTTTACCAAACTGAACGACAACCCTCATCCCGACCTTTATAGTATCATTCAACTCGTAGGGTACACGGTAAGTATAAAAACCGGGTAACGGAAGGGGAAGAATTACTTCTACAAAGAGGGTGACGCGTTCCATGTCTTACATAGATAAGATGCGCGCCATGTTGAGCATCTCGATATTCATGTGTTGATGGTGTTTGGTAGCCTTTTCGAATGGGATAAACGAAGGTTTATTGTTCATCAGGCCAATCATGATACCTTTCTTTCCGTCCAATAATGCATTGACAGCTTCATAGCCCAGTGTACTGGCCAACACACGGTCCATGCACGATGGAGTACCCCCTCTTTGCATATGCCCGATGATAGCTACCCGGGTATCATAAAAATCAAATTTCTCTTTTACTTTTCGGGCCACTTCAAAGGCACCTCCCTGATCATCCCCTTCTGCTACAATAATAATTCCGGAAGTTTTATTCTCTCTCCTATCATTTTCCAATCTGGCAATAAGGTCTTCAATGGACGTCTGTGTCTCAGGCACCAAAATATCTTCTGCCCCACCTGCAATACCCGATCTAAGAGCAATGAAACCCGCATCCCTACCCATCACCTCCACAAAGAAAAGACGATTATGAGAAGCGGCCGTATCGCGTAACTTATCCACTGCATCAATCACGGTATTGATTGCCGTATCGTATCCAATCGTAAAATCGGTTCCATACAGGTCATTATCAATGGTGCCAGGAACTCCAACCACGGGAATACTGCATTTTGCTTCCAGGGCAATGGCTCCTCTGAAAGTCCCGTCGCCACCTATTACTACCAAAGCATCGATACCGGCTTTTTTAAGATTTTCTGCCGCTATATTCTGACCTTCGTCGGTACGGAAAAACTCTGAGCGTGCGGTTTTGAGAATAGTACCTCCGCGTTGAATAATATTGGCAACCGAGTAATTATATAAAGGTTGAAATTCGCCCTGTATGAGTCCTTCATAACCTCTTAGAATACCTACAACTTCCACTTTCCTGTAAATTGCAGTTCTCACTACCGCACGTATGGCAGCATTCATTCCCGGTGCATCGCCGCCTGAGGTCAGCACCCCTATTTTGTTAATGGTATTCATGAGTAAGGTTTATTTTTCGTTAAACAAAGGTATTCTTTTTTTATGTTCAGGTTGGTTTTGGAGTTAATGAAAAAGTATAATATTATCATCTATTCCGGCAAAGTTTTGTATATTTACACGAAATTATTCTGATGAAGGCGGCGATAACAGGCGGTACAGGTTTTATTGGCAAACAAGTTGTTTGTCAACTGGAAGCTATGGGTTATGAAGTGACTTTACTAGGCAGAAGCGACATCAAAGGCGAAACATCTCTGCTCAGGCAAAAACTTAATAATGCCTCTTTGGTAATTAATCTGGCCGGAGCACCTATTATCGACAAATGGACCGATTACCACAAAAAGAACATCTACCACAGCCGAATTCACACTACCCGAAATCTCGTGTATGCTATGGATCCGAAAAGCACCCAATTGTTTATCAGTGCTTCTGCTATTGGCATCTATTCTGAAGACGGAGTGCAGACCGAAAGCAATTTCACCTATGCTTATGATTATCTGGCCTTAGTATGCAATGACTGGGAATCTGAAGCCATGCGCTTATCGAATAATATACGAACTGTTATTTTGCGCTTCGGGGTAGTGTTGGGTAAAGGGGGGGCTTTGCAGCAAATGCTTCCCATTTTTAAATTTGGGTTGGGAGGTATTATTGGAAATGGCATGCAGGCTTATTCCTGGGTGCATATCAAGGATGTACTGGGAGCTATCTCTTTTGTAATTTCAAATCCGGAATGTAAAGGAGCGTATAACATTACCGCACCCAATCCGGTTTCGAATAAAATTTTTACTGAAGTATTGGCTGGAAAGCTAAAAAGAAAAGCGATACTAAAGGTCCCCGCTTTTGTACTTAGGATGAAGTATGGCGAAGGAGCAAAGGTTTTATTGACCGGTCAGACAGTTTTACCAGAGCGTCTTTTGGATGAAGGATACTCCTTTCAGTTTCCTGAAATTGAAGGAGCTCTTGAAAATATAATTCATCAGAATCCCGATTCCCAAAAATCATAATCATTATGGCAGCTTACGTTATCGTTGAAATTACCGTGACCGACCCCAAGGTTTACGAAGAATACAGAAAATACACCCCCGGTTCGCTGGTGCCTTTCGAGGGGAAATTTGCCGTGAGAGGCGGATATACCGAAACCCTAGAAGGCGAATGGAAACCCGAACGTATTGTGGTGCTGGAATTCCCTACGCTGGAAAAAGCCAAAGCTTGGTACCATTCCGATGTGTATACCGAAGCCAAACAGATCAGGCTGCGCTCGGCAGTGACCAGGATGATAGTAGTGGAAGGCGTATAAACCCGAAATAAAACCGTGGGGTAAATCTGGTACGAATATCTTGAAATTCTATTCGGGGGCAAACTCTTTCAACACATCGGCATTTCTTTCTATTTATGCCGGTGCTAACACAAATCAATGAGTAATTTGAGATACCGGGTTAATCGACAATATTTTTGTATCGCTCTTCTTCTCCCAGTTTTTTCAGTAATTCGTTGACTTCTTTTTTTAATGATATCATTTTATGCTCTCTGTCGACAAAATAACTATTGAATTTTTTTAACTCATCCGTTGTTTTTCTCAGATCACTCTCTATCTCTTTCCGTTCGGTGATATCCATAGATATTCCGATTATACCAATAGTTTTGCCTAATTCATCAACAAATGGGATTTTACTGGAATTAAACCATCTGGTTCCATCGGCTGTTTCCCAGGACTCTTCGAAATTCAATTTTGCAATTCCGGTTTTTATTACCAACAAATCATCCTGATAATATTTCTCAGCGTCAGCCGACGGGAATACTTCGGCAAGGTCTTTCCCTTCCAGTTCTTGCTTGGTTTTATTTAGCGACTTGGCAACAAATTGATTGACATGTAAAAAATGGTTGTTTCTGTCTTTATGAAATACCCAACCCGGAATTTGGTCTAAAATGGCTTCGAGCTGATTCGACAGACCTTTAAATTGTTGTTCGCTCTCTTTTAGTTGTTTCGACATTTGCTCCAGGGTTTTTATAAAACTTTTGCGTTTGTTTAAGACAAATACCAGATAAAACAACAACAAACTCATTATACATCCACCTCCGAAAACAACCAGTGTTTTATTAAAAAAAGTAAATACAGGGTCCTGGTTTTGCGAAAAACACAACAACCAATGCGTCCCGTTAAAATCGACAGGCAGCGAAATTGTCAATGCAGAAGCTGATTGTTTTGCCAACGAATCATTACTATGGCTATCGAATAATAATGTCTCATCTGACACAATATCATTATCATAAATACGTATTTGGATTCTATCATCATCCATCCATCCTCTTTGTCCCAGAATATTATCTAGCAGATCAGTCATGCGGTAGGGGCTGTAGACCCAACCTTTGATTGCTGCACGACGCTCATCGACCGTGGTCACCGCTTTTCCCTTGCAGTACAATGGAGCATACATTAAAGTGCCTGTCTGCACATCCTTTTTGGTTTCCTGAACCAGAGTTACTTTTCCTGAAAGCACAGCAAGATCATTATCACGTGATCGTTCCATGGCTTTTCGCCTGACAGGTTCAGAAAACATGTCGTAACCAAATGCCCTGAGATTGCGATTAGCAAAGGGCTCCAAATAAATTATCGATGTATAGATATCCCTTTTGCCTTCAGGTTTTACCTTATAATCCGGGTAACCTTCGTTGCGTACGCTTTGAATATGCTGCTGCAATTTATCCGCCGGAATGATGAGAGAAAATCCGAGGCCCTGTATGCCGGGCAGATTTTCACTTATTTTAGACTTTTCTACAAATTCCTTCCATTCAGTGCGTTCAACCGAATCGCTTGCGTAGAAAAAAGAAGCTCCGCTTCGCAGGAGCAGGGCATGTGCATGAAGTCTTGTGGTGATCTTTGTTCTGATCTCATTACAAATTAATTCGTATTCACGTTTTTCGTGATCACGCAAGTCGCGATGAGTGGAGTAAGTGGCTAATAGTGTCAGTACAAATCCTGATAGCAGTACAATCCACGCAAGCACAACATTTCTATTGCTTACTTTTTGAAGTAACGATTTTGATCTTGTCATATTAATTTTGGTCTCTTAGGGTACAATGGTAAGCGTAAGGTTGGTAAAGTTACACTTTATTCTAAACAAATTGTCCTCTTGCCCTAATTAATGCTTTACCCAATCAAACTCTGGACGAAAATAAAGACGAAACAGCTGCTGGTATATAGAAGATATTAAAACTACACCGCAGACGATCTCAGATTTATTGCTGTGAAATATCCCTTTCGGAGAATACTGTTAACGATCCACCTTCATCCACAGTCGGACATCCAGCAGCGGACGGTCGTTGGTGTCGGTCTTTAAGGCAGCTATCTTATCTACTATTTCCATTCCGCTTACCACTTCGCCGAAGACGGTATAGGCTCCGTCGAGATGAGGGGCGCCACCAACGGTTTTATAAACTTCGCGCTGTTGCGGTGTCAACTTAAAGGGTTTGGTTTTGGCATACTCGGGTTCTACCACCGAACGGTATTTGTCGAGCATGGCGTAGATATTGGGAATATCGCGCTGCTGCATGAGCTGCTGAAATTTCTTCATTTCTATGGTATCGTTCTTCTTTTTCAGTATATCCAGCAGAATGAAGGAACGGGTGTAGCGTTCGCGTTTGCGTTCGGCTGAATCGAGACCGGCATCGGTGAACTTTTTGCCATGAACAATATAGAACTGGCAGGCTGAGGATTCTTTGTTTGGATTCACATCGTCGCTTTCGCGGGCAGCAGCCAGAGCACCTCGCTTGTTCAGATATTCTTCGACAAATTCAGCGGGTATCTTATAGGTGGTGTCGCCGTCGCCCAGCATTTGCCCGGGTTGTGCATGCTTTGACACAGGGTCGCCGGCTTGTATCATAAAACCGGCAATCACACGGTGGAACAAAGTGCTGTCGAAGAAGCCGCTATGGGCCAAAGCAAGGAAGTTGTCGCGGTGTTTGGGAGTCTTGTCATATAGTTTCACTTTGATCACCCCGTAAGGAGTGTGAATGTCGACCAAAGTATCCTTAGGTTTGGGCGTGCAGGAAGCCAAAAGGCAGAGGATGGCTGAGAGATAAATGAGGTGTTTCATGAGGGAAGATTTTATTGTAAAAATAGTTTTTTTATGAGAATTAGCAGTAAGGCGTGGTAAAAGAAGTGTTTTCAGGGCTGAAGCCCAATTAAGGCTAATGTACAATAACCCCAGCCTTTCCCAGAGGGATGCCTACGGCAAAGGCTGGGGTTACAATCTAATTCATACAAGGACTTTAGTCCTGAATTATTCAATCTTACTTATCTTTATCAGGGACGGGGGGCAAAGTGACCTCGGTTTTATAACCTTTCTTTTCGAGCAGTGCGAAGAGTTGGTCCGGGGTCTGAAGTGTGGTGTCGTAAACAATAGTCACTATCTTTTTGCGCAGGTGGGCCTTTACGAAATAGACTCCCTTCTCCCTGGAAATATCTTGCTCGATGAGGCTTTTGCCATTGACGCTGAGCGAATCGAGTTTGATGTTGATCTCTTTGCTGTTGGCTTTGTTTTGGCATCCGCTGAGGATCATCACAGCTATAGCCAAACAAAAGAAAGCTGCGATGTTAGCATTTTTCATTTTCATACTAATTGTAAAATTTTTTAAAGGTTTTCTAATATTTGAAACGATAAACAGCCACCACTACCAATAGCACAAACAGAACGGCATTGATCAATATCTCTTTGAACTCGCTGCGGCGCAGGTGGTGCATCATGGCAAGCAGCATGACGAGGCATAGAGCTGAAGCGGCCCAGGGGGTTAGAACAGGCACAATACCCGTCAACAGGGGGACGACAAGTCCGACAGCGCCCAGCAATTCGGACAAGCCTATGAATTTGACCCTTCCTGCCGAATAGTCTTTGGCCCAGGGCAATGTTTTTCCCAGTTTTTCTTTAGGCATGACTATTTTAAGAAACCCGGCAATTGAAAATGCCAGTGTCAGAACTGCCTGTATGAACCATACGGTTGTATTCATGTTTACTCTTTTGAAATGTTCAGACAAAGTTAGTTCTTTTTTGGTGGGAAGGCAATTTTTGATTGATGGCAATTGGAACCTTAGGTGGCAGCCAGTCAGTAATAAAAAAAGGGCGATGTTTATCGCCCTTTCATCATAATAAATCATCCGCGAATATCATAAAATCCGCGTAAATCATATTTTTCATAATGAATCCGCGTCTACTCTTCCATTCTTCAAACAACCACCCCCGCTCGCGTGGAATTGTATTCCACGTGACTAAGAATCATCTGCGCCAATCAT
>CAZRFL010000066.1:19682-24025 GCA_964599365.1 uncultured Bacteroidales bacterium | reverse complement strand
TATGGCAGCGTATCCGACTGCGAGGCTGTGAACATCAAGCGCGGCACCCTGCTTCAGGATGCCCCCTCACAGGAAGGTAATCCGGTGTTGGCCAAAATGCTGAAACCATTGGTGAGTCTGCGTAAGAATGGCATTGGCGAGCAATTGCTCACGGTGGTGAATTCTACGGCACCCAACAGCAGGGCTTTGCCCGATGGGGTGCGCTGTGCCCGTGTGTTCCGATATATTGGCACATCGGCACCTGCCAGTTTCGAGCAATACACCTCCGTGGGTAATGCCAAAAGAGGTTTGTTCCTAAGCAAATTTACCGAAGCCTTGCCCCCCGACAAAGTTTGTTATGCCTGGTATATTGCCGTTTACGAAAACACCAAAGGCGATTTACTCGATCTGAGCGAATCGTTGAGGGTAGAGATTTTTATGTCGAAGGGATAGGAGGGAAGACGGCCCCGTAGGGGTCCCTACGGGAAAGTCGGCAGTCTTCAGTCGGCAGTCGGCAAAGCACATGCAACCTGCGATTGGCATGTTGTGGACTGGAGACTGAGGACTGCGGACTTAAGAAAAGACTCCTGTGGCGAAAGCTGCGGGAGTTTTTTTATTGAGAGAATTTAGAATGGGAAAGGAGACGCGGATGCTTCGACTCCTCTCAGCACAAGTTTACGCTGATCGATTATGAGAGGTATGATTGACTTTTATGATGTTTTATGATTGGGGAAGTATGGAAAGAGGTAAGATTTCTCTGTGTTACAGCCCTTCTATTGTGTCCTAATGTGTCTATTGTGGTGCCTTTATTGCATTGAACATTACAACAATGAATGACTACAAATGACAATGAATGACCATCAATGACTAAAATGTCTACTCCGTGTCCGCCGCGGCGGATCCGTGCCCCTGCCTGCCGCAGTCAGGTCCGGGGTAAATTTTGAATTTGTAAATCAAAAATCTCAAATCAAAAATCTCAATTTTTCTTACTTTTGCCCCACCATGCTTTTCTCCGATACCTATCTCACCATATCCCAAACCTCCGAGGGTATTTTTCGCGATCGTGCCAGTAAGTTCATAGGCATAGCCGTGCCTGTGACCACCGAAGCCGAAATGAAACAGGCCCTGGATGTCATACGCAAGAAATACTTCGATGCCACCCACCATTGTTATGCCTTTCGCTTGGGGCCCGATAAAACCATTTTCCGGAGCAACGACGACGGCGAGCCCTCGGGCACGGCCGGAAGGCCCATACTGGGGCAGATACAGTCGAAAGATCTTACCAACCTCCTGGTGGTGGTGGTTCGCTACTACGGAGGCACCAAACTCGGTGTGCCGGGCCTTATCAATGCCTACAAGACCGCTGCCCGCGAAGCCCTCGAAGCCAACAGCATTGTCGAGAAAACCGTACAGGACATATACGAGGTATTTTTCAACTACGACCATATGAACGA
Source organism: uncultured Bacteroidales bacterium (assembly GCA_964599365.1). Taxonomy (GTDB): domain Bacteria; phylum Bacteroidota; class Bacteroidia; order Bacteroidales; family CAIWKO01; genus CAIWKO01. Next base: position 22,592 of record CAZRFL010000066.1, on the reverse strand, counting down.
TGTCATGAGGGTGTTGAAAGACGAGCAGGTCACCCAGCTTTCGCATCAGTTCGACACCGAATGCGTCATCAGATTCTCCGTACGTCAGCAGCATGCGGGCCGTATAGCCGATATGCTGGGCAAACTCAAAGAGGTTAAGGTAAATTTTGTAGCTACCGTCTGATTCCCCAACAGAAAAATGTATCTTTGATTCTTAATCGCAAGAGCATAAATGTTAGCCACCAAAACACCAAGTCACCAAAAAACACGAAGTTTTTCTTAAGGATACTTTGTTTATCTTAGTGCATCTTTGTGCCTTTGTGGCTATCTTATTTATCTTAACCTATAAAAAACAAAATAAAATGGAAACCAACGAATTTGAAAGAGGACAGGAATTTATCCAGACCTCTGTAGTCGACTATGCTCCCGGAGCGGTAGTAAGCCGCACCATCATAAAGAAAACAACTGGCACCATCACCGTATTTGCCTTCGATCAGGGCGAAGGTTTGAGCGAACATACCGCCCCATTCGATGCCATGGTTCAGGTGATAGACGGCACAGCCGAGATCTTCATCGACCGCAAGCCTCATCTGCTCTCCACCGGGCAAAGCATCATTATGCCGGCCAATGTACCTCACTCGCTGAGTGCCATTCAGCGATTCAAGATGGTACTGATCATGATAAAAAGCTAACACAACAAAACATCTTATTTCATGAAAAAACTTACAACAATATTTGGTGTATTGGCTGCGCTGACTATCGTAGCCGGTGTGGTTCATAAAACCTATCACTTGCCCGGCGCATTCTATTTGTTGATGCTGGGCATAGGTTTTTTCCTGATGATGTATATGGTGCTGCTATGCATCAATAAAATAAGGGAAAGCCGGGGCCTGGAAAGGGTGATGCATATTGTGAAATACCTTTCGTATATGTATTTGGCACTGGGTACCTGGTTTCTTATCGAACGTTTTTCCGGGGCTATATTCATGATGGATATAGGCTTTGGATTGTTCATACTGGGCTATCTCAGCCTGAAATTTATGGTGCAACGCGCCAAACATCCCGAAGGGGGAGCCCTCAATAAGGTACTGCCATCGCTTATCATAGCAGTACTGGTCTTTGGCATAGCCAGCCGCAATATGGGTGAAAGAATCTTTGAGGGTATTGCTTATTCCGACATGCAGGTCAATAAAATGACTGCTGCATCAGATACTTCCTTACATTATGTGATGATGGAATTCGAGCATAATAACTCACAATTTCCAGCCCAGATGAGTTCGAAATTTGAAAAGGCTGTGAAAATTAAAGAAATGAGCGATAGTTTGGTGAAATTTTTGAATACTTGTAAACTTGAAGTAATTAGCCTTTGTAGTAAAGAGGTATACGTGGACACCCTAAAATTAAATGAAATTCAAGGCTGGAATAAAACCAATGAGCCTACGCAATACTTTTTATGGCCCAAAAAGCCTGGTATTTCTGGAAAAGCATATGAAATATCAAAACTGATTGATAAGTTTAATTTCTATGTGTTAAGAAATTTCAATACAGGTGGTAGTAATAGGTATATGATTCCAAATATATTCCATGGAATCAATAATAAGGGCTTTAAATGGAAAGAAACAGGTGAATTAGTAAATTGGGAAATATCAATTTTTCAAGACAATATGCTCATCAACGATATCGCCCATCTCGATCTTTTGATATTATCGGTCAGGCAAACCGAAAAGGATATCATCGCTTCTCTCTTGTCCGATGCCCGTGCCGAAGTCATGTGGACCTTCTGGAAAAAGTACAAGGAACTCACACCGGGTCAGAACACCAAATAGCTTCATGTCAATTTATCAGAAAATCAATAATCAACCTAAAAATATAACACCCATGAAATTCAAGAGTAAAAGTAAATTCCGCCGCATCTTCTTTTGGATGCTGGTAATATTTGTAGTAATGTTTCTTTTCCGTTTATCTTATGGTTACCTGGTTCCCGGTTCGGGCGGTTCGGGTGATATAGGCTACGATTTTTTCAGCAGCGTCGACAACCTAAGGAGAAACTATGCTTCGGAAAAGAAATCGATGAAAGAGGCCAAATATGAAGCTCCTCCCACCGACAATGTGCAACAGACCCCTGATTATGCTTCGGGTCAGAAGTACGAAAAGATAGCCACCGTGAAATCCAAATCCAGTAATTACGATAACGACGAAACGGAGATTCGCAAGGTGGTGAAATCATTTGATGCCATCAGTCAATACGAACAGAACTCGGGCAACAAAGGGCAACGCGAACTGCAGTTGATGCTGGGGGTGACACCCGATAAGTTCGACGGATTCTATATCGCCATACAGAAGATAGGGGTTGTGAAGTCGAAGGAGATCACCAAAACCGACAAAACCAACGAATACAGGCAGCTCAATGCTCAGAAACTATCGCTGGAAAAAACACTGGCCTCGCTCAACGATCTCAAGAATAAGCCCGGTGCCGTGGCCGATTTCATAGGCTTGCACGATAAGATACTGGAAATAGAAAGCCGTTTGCAGGAGTTGGGTGTCGATCTGGGCAATTTCGATTCGGAGAATGAGTTCTGCACGGTCAAGTTCTCTTTATACGAAGGAACTACTTCGGCAAAGAAGATAACATTTTCCACCCGCTTGAAGGTAGCTATGGAATGGACCATTAAGTATTATGCCACGCTAATGATAGGTTTATTTGGTGCTGCATTGGTTTCCTTTCTTTTGCTGCTTATCACCGAGAAACTGAATATACTGAAAGCACTTAACTCCAGGTTGAAGGAGTAATTATTATTTTGATTTGTTCTAAATAGTTTGGTTGTTTCCTGAAAATTAGGTAATTTTGTATCGGATACAGAACGTTTCTTATCCGTAATACCCTTAATACTTAATCAACATGAACAACGCAATATTTGTATTCGACAATCC
>CAZRFL010000066.1:1923-19582 GCA_964599365.1 uncultured Bacteroidales bacterium | reverse complement strand
TGGATGAACCTGTCGTGGATCGATCGTTCTTCTATCTTTCTGAAGGCCGCCGACCTGATCTCAAAAAAATACCGCTACGTGATCAATGCCGCCACCATGCTGGGGCAGGGCAAAAATGTATTTCAGGCCGAAATCGATGCTGCCTGCGAAGTAATAGATTACCTGAGATTTAATGTCTATTTTTCTTCACTGATCTACAGTGAGCAGCCCAAGTCGGATCTGAACAACATCAACCGCCTGGAGTACCGTCCTTTGGAAGGATTTATTTATTCCATCACACCTTTCAATTTCACAGCCATTGCATCCAATCTCAATACCAGCGTAGCCCTGATGGGCAACACCACGGTATGGAAACCCGCTTCCACCTCTATTTTGTCCAACTATTATCTGATGTTGGTATTGAAGGAAGCCGGCATGCCCGATGGTGTCATCAATTTTATTCCCGGCAGTGGCGCCCTGATCAGCGAAGTAGTGTTGAATCATTCTGACATGGCCGGAGTGCATTTTACCGGTTCCAATGCCACCTTCGACAGCCTCTGGAAAAAAGTAACGGAAAACCTGCCAAAATACAGGTCATATCCTAAATTGGTAGGCGAAACGGGCGGAAAAGACTTTATTTTTGCTCATCATTCTGCCTCACCTCAGGAACTGGCCACGGGTATTGTTCGCGGCGCATTCGAGTATCAGGGGCAGAAATGTTCGGCGGCTTCCAGGTCCTATATTCCGCGCTCTTTGTGGAGCAAGACCCAAGAGATAGTTCTTTCCATGATGTCGACCATGAAGGTAGGGGATGTGAGAGACTTCAACAATTTTGTGAATGCGGTGATAGACGAAACGGCATTCGATCGCATTATGTCGTATATCGCCAAGGCAAAAAACTCTGATAAGGCCACTATCATTGCCGGTGGCGAAGGCGATAAAAGCAAAGGCTACTATGTGCAGCCCACTGTTATCGTTACAGAAGACCCTCATTTTGTCACCATGGAAGAAGAGATCTTCGGACCTGTGATGACTATTTTTGTGTATGAAGATGACAAATTCTCGGAAACACTTCAATTGTGCGACAGAACTTCTCCTTACGCCTTAACGGGAGCCATTTTCAGCAACGATAAATTTGCCATGCTGGAAGCATGTCGCACATTGCGCTATGCAGCCGGTAATTTCTATATCAATGATAAGCCTTCCGGTGCCATGGTAGGTCAGCAGCCTTTCGGTGGCTCGCGAGCCAGCGGAACCAACGACAAAGCGGGAAGTTATCTGAACCTCTTGCGCTGGGTTAGCCCCCGTACCATCAAGGAAACATTGATGCCTGCCCGTGATTATAAATACGGATATATGGATTAACCAGGATTGAACTATAAAAAAAAGCCTCTGAATTTTCAGAGGCTTTTTAGTTTATAACAGTTCGTATTCTTTTAAAACTTCCTGGGTAGGTTTCCCATTTTTATCCCATTTTCGGTTGTCGTAATATTGATGTACGAAAGTTTTGAAATAAGATTCTTCCAGTTTTTTGCCCTTCATAAAACCCGCCAGGCTGGTTTCGTTATAGAAACGTGCAGGTAAAGTATCATCGGCATCGGAACGTCCGTTGCGCAGATTATACCAGCGGGCCAGATGAGTGATCTTAGCTCCCGTTTTCAATAAACTTTCTGCAGTATGATTGCTTCCGGTAGCAGCATTTAGCAATCCGGCCAGTACGGGTAGTCCTAAAGGTACGAAATCGCAAACCACCATACTGTTCCTAACATTTGTACCGTCAATACCTTCGGTGACCGCAGGCAGTATGTCTTCAATCTTGAAATCAGGTCCCATTTCGGTTTCTGCTATCCACAATCGTGTGTGGCTGGCAAAATCAGCAACAGCCATAGCTACGCCCATGGTGAGCGAGCCTTTGGGGTTGATGCCCGACAGTTCCATTCCGCAGATCTGAATGGCGAAGTCCATACTACATTTTCCTATTTTAGTGGCTGCTTCACGGGTACCGTCAGCGAACAATTCGCCCAGTCCTGTTCTGTTAGCCATCAAGTGAAGGAGTTTGTGTTGTGCCTCGGAATTTCCCCAATTAAGCGACAACCCGTTGGTGTTCTCCAACAAGCCTTTTTCGTAACATTCCATGGCAAAACCAACGGTTCCGCCGGCGCTGATGGTGTCGAGGCCCAGATCGTTGCAAATCTCGTTGCCCAAAGCTATGGATTTGATATCAGCTATTTCGCAGGATGATCCCAGGAAAGCGGCTGTTTCATATTCAGGCCCTTCTATCTCATGACCATCCCATCTAGCCCATTTGGAGCAGCGAATGGAACAGTTGAAACAGCCAGTATCTTCCCAGTTCAGTTCTTCGCGGGTGGTTTCGGAACTGATCTTTTCGAAATCCTCATACTGAACTTTCTGCCAGTTTTTCACCGGAAGAATTTCATTGTTCTGGCACGAACGTATGCACTTCATGGTTCCTTTCAGCCTGCGAAACTTAATGTTGGGATTGTTCAGTATGTTTTTAGTGGCTTCCAGGTTTAATTCTTTGAACTTAGCCTCATCAAACATCTTGATGGGAATGTTTCCGTCAACCACGACAGCTTTCAGATTTTTCGAACCCATTACAGCGCCTACACCGCCACGACCAAACTGACGATGCTTGTCGATACCAATGCAGGATATCTTTGATAGATTCTCTCCTGCAGTTCCAATAGCTGCAACACGTGGATCTATCCCTGCATGTCGTTTTTGTAATTCATCGTTGGTAAAGAAAATCCCTTTGCCCCACAGATCCGAAGCATCCAAAAACTCAACCTTGTCTTCATTAATGTAAATATAGACAGGTTTCGCTGATTTTCCGGTGATATAAAGGTAATCATAGCCTGCAAATTTCAATCGCGGACCGAAACTTCCACCGCAATGCGAATCCTGCGCACATCCCGTCAAAGGCGAACGTGTCACCAGTGTGGTGCGGGCGCTGGTCTGCATCTTCGTTCCTGTGAAAGGTCCGTTGATGAAGATCAAAGGATTCTCGGCATCATAAGGAGCAGGAGAGGGGTTCAACCTGTTTAAAAGTGCAAAGCCCATTCCTTTGGCACCAATGTATTGTTCGATCAGCGAATTTTCTGTCTGTCCGAATTCAACCTTTTGGGTGCTTAAATCTATTTTGAGGTATTTTCCCGTATAAGCCATGGTCGTTAATTTATTTAATGAAATGACGAGGGTTTAAATATTATTTATTGTGAATAGCGAGAATATCGGAGAGTATAGCAAAGCCTGTTTCCATTCTTCCGGCTCCCGGTCCAATGATGGTTACATCACCCAGTAAGTCGGTGGTGAAAGTCAAAGCATTTTTGGCTCCCATAACTCCGGCAAGCGGATGCGAAAGATCTATCATTTCAGGGGCAACCGAACCTATTACTTGTCCGTCTTTCTTTTCAACACAACCAATCAGTTTCCAGCGTTTACCCTGTTTTTTCGCTTCTTCAATATCTTTCTGAGTGATCTCGGTAATACCCTTGCAATCAATTTGAGCTAATTTCAATGGGAAATCCATCACAACATTTGCAAGAATGCAGACTTTTCCCCGGGCATCGTAACCTTCCACATCACCGGTGGGGTCAGCTTCAGCATAGCCTAATTCCTGAGCAACTTTAAGCACGGCATCATAGTCCATACCTTTTTCCATTTCAGTAAGCATGTAATTGGTTGTTCCGTTCAGAATGCCTTTGATCTTGGTGATATCGCATCCCGCCAAGGGGCCCAAAGCCATATTAATAACAGGTGTTCCTGCAACAACAGTGCCTTCGATCATAAATTTGACACCGTTATTGGTTGCCATTCTGGTTAGTTCTTTATATTTAAGAGCTGCGGGTCCTTTGTTGCTGGTAACAACATGTTTGCCGGTGCTAAGAGCTGCTTTGCAATGCTCAATGGCAGCACCACCATTGCGAAGGTCGGTAAAAGTTAATTCGCAGATAAGATTGGCATTACAATCTCTGATTAGGTCGACGGTGTCGAATTTGTAAACATCATGCGTGAATTTTTTCTTTTCTTTCGCTTCTTTAAGCATTTGAGTAACGTTTAGGCCGCGTGGATTATAGCAGTTTCCATAAACCGAATCGGCAATTGCTACAATGGCAAACTCATACTCGTATTTGTCTTTCAAGAATACCTTCTTTTCTAAAAGAATTTCTGCGATACCTTGACCTACGGTCCCAAAACCAATAATTGCAATGTGTTGTTTCATGATTTTATAAATTTAATGAATGATTTATTATTATTTTTTTCGTAAAGTTGCTGAAGAAGCTCCACCCGCAGAATATTCAGGTGTTGTAATGAAAGTCTTTTTACCATCCAATACGCCTAAAGCCTGATCGAGATCGGCTATTACGTCATCGGCATGTTCGCCGCCAACGCATAAGCGGATGAGATTGGATGGAATACCTGCCAATTTGCGCCCTTCTTCACCTTGCTGCGAGTGGGTTGAGATGGCCGGGATTGTTGCTACGGATTTAATACGACCGAGGTCGGTTGCTCGCCAAATACGACTGAAAGCGTCGAATACATCGCGGGTTTGCTTAGCATCGCCTTTGATATGGAACGACATCAAATGACCATAGCGATTGACTGGTTTTCCGTAAAGATCGTCGTGCTCGGCATCCACCAGCCAGAGATATTCCGAGGCCAACTTGTGCAAGGGGTGCGATTCTAACCCGAGATAATCTACCTGCTGAATATGCTTGTGATCGGCCATGAATTTTGCTATTTTCATGGTATTACGGCTAAGCATGTCTACCTTCGAGCGTAAGGTACGCATATCGTTCATTGTCATCATGGCATTGAAGGGCGAAATGTTGGGGCCGTTGTCGCGGTTAGGCAGCAGTTTGATGTATGCTCCAAAATCGGCCTTCATCTCGTCGGATCCATAACGCGAAACGATGTTTTTTCGGGCGATCACGGCACCTGAAATGGCCAGGCCGCTTGAAGTAAGTGTTTTGGTGGCTGATTGCACTACTATATCGGCTCCCAATGTGAGGGGGCGGAGCAGGGCAGGAGTTGCCACGGTGGAATCTATAATAACTGGAATACCATGCGAATGAGCTAGGTCTATCACTTTTTTCATGTCGAAAAATGCCTGCGAAGGGTTGCTGGGCATTTCGCCATAGATGAAGCGTGTGTTTTCATCAATCTTTGATGCCCACTCATCAATATTATTTGAGTTGACAACTTTGCGCCATTCAATATTCTTTTCCTGATCCTTTCTGACACCGAATTGTTGAAATGTGCCTCCATATACCTGACAGGTGGCAACAAAGTTCATTTTCTGATTAGGTTTTTTCGGATCTACACACAAAAAAGGATCCACTGCAGCAGCAATGGCAGCCATACCTGATGATGTGGAACAGCAGGTGGTTTCAATATCGGCTCCGTAACCTTCCAGCAGGGCCAGTGTGCCTTCCATATAATACATGGTAGGATTGGCAATGCGCGAATAACACCAAGTAGGTATAGTGTAGCCTAATGCTGCTTCCATTTCGTCGGAATCGCGATAGGCTTGCGAAGTTGACATGTATATTGGCTCGATAATAGAGCCCTGGTTAAAATCTAATGCTTCCTGCATGGAGTAAATTCCATGTACGGCTATGGTGTCGAAACGACACTTTTTCATATTGTTGATGTGCTCTTTGTGCCATTGCATGGCGCGCTTTCCAGCCTGCTGGTAATATTCCGGTCCCATGATTTTTATCATTGATATTTATTCGTCAAACTTAGTATTTTTTTTCAAAACAACAATTTTTAAAAAATAATAATAGACTAATAATAATACTGATTTTTCAGTCGGTAAAAACTATCAAAAAAAAAGAATGAGGAAAAGGGATTGAAGGCTTAGCTGAATAGCAATTTTTCTACATACACCCTGTAGTCTTCCATAGTAGCATGAATAACTCTATGGGCTTCTTCTCTGCCGTAGGTTTCAGGTATTTCGACGCCACGTTTTTCGCCAGGCATGTCTTTGTATGTGAGAAAATAGTGTTTCAAACGGGTGATGACGGCTGCAGGACAATCGGTGATGTCGGTATATCCGCCATAAACGGCATCGTCTATTAGCACGGCGATGATTTTGTCGTCGGCTTCGTTGCGGTCGACCATGCGGAAGCCTCCTATAGGGCGGGCTTTTACCAAAAGATTTCCGTGGCTGATCTCTTTTTCGGTCAATACGCAAATATCCAATGGGTCGTTGTCGCCAACTATATCAGTACGGTTCAGTATATTATTGGTGATCTCAGCATGAATTTTTCCGCAATGGGTTTGAGGTATAAAGCCGTATAAAGCCGGAATAATATTGGAATACTTCTGTGGCCTATCGATTTTTAGGTATCCGCTGACCTTATCCACTTCATATTTAACGGTGTCGGTGGGGACTACCTCGATATAACAGGTAACTTCTTCAGGAGCATGCGGACCCAAGTCGATGCCATGCCAGGGATGCGATTTGTAGCGCAGTCCCATGAGTTTTCCGATAGGATCAATTGACTTGTTCATATTGGTTTTTTTGCAAAGATACATTTTTATAGCGCAAACTTTGAAATTGAGGAGAAAAGTTGATCTTTCTGGAACAAGATGTGAGATTTTTAAAAATGTGTTAGTAAGTCTACTTTTTTTTGTTTTTATTTGGCAGTTTAATCTGTATTTATTAGTTTTGTTCTTTGTTAATAAAAAGTTGCCGTGGGGATATTATTATATTCTTTCTATTTTGGCGGCCACGGAGCCAAACTTATACTATACAATGCTGATCGCGCTATTTAATTTACTTAATTAGGGAGGTAATCATGAAAAATAAAATCAAATCAAATGTTTCAGATCTTAGACAAAAGGCTGAAGAGTTGATTAAATTGAAGTCGTATAAAACTGACCCAAAACTTTCTGAAGCAGATAATCAAAAACTTATTTACGATCTTGAAGTGCACCAGGTGGAATTGGAATTGCAAAATGAAGAACTTAAGCTGGCACAAGAGCAATTAAATATTGCTGTCGATAACTATTCCGAATTATATGATTTTGCCCCAATGGGGTATTTTACACTTTCGAAGAATGGTGAAATCGTTGATGTTAATTTATTTGGAGCCGAAATGCTGGGTGGGGATCGCTCGCGTATAAAAGAGAGCCGGTTTGGTTTTTTTGTTTCTATCGATACTAGGCCTGTTTTTAATCTTTTTCTTGAAAATGTATTGGCCGAAAGGACCCTGAAAACATGTGAGGTGTCACTTTCCATAAAAGGCAATTTGCCGACTACGGTACAACTAACCGGAATTGCTTCCGACAACGGTTTGCAGTGTCTTGTTACTGCAGTAGATATTACCGAAATCAAGAACGTGGCAAGTATAAATGAAATGCTTCTGGCTTCATTGCCACACCCTGCTATGTATATTAGAAGAGATGACAAGATAGTGATAGCGGCCAATAAAATTGCAATAGATCTTGGAGTAAAAGTTGGAACACATTGTTGGCGACACTTTATGAAATCGGAACATCTTTCGAAAGCCAATAAGGAACTTGTTTCAAAATATCCGGATGAAGTTCCGGCTGATCTGGGTATTAAATGTGTTTTTTGCATGAGCGAAAAGTGTTTTACGGAGGCTCCCGAGCAAAACAACCCCGAAGTGAAAGCATTTGGTTTGATATGGGATACTTATTGGAACAAGATTACAGATAATGTTTATCTGCATTATGCGATAAACGTTACTGAGAAAAAAAGGGTTGAGAATATTGTCAAAGAAAGCCTCGATAGGTTTCAAAATCTGGCCGACCTTATCAGAGGCAATGTGGCCTATGTTAATATAAAAACTTTGCGTTACGAATTCGTGAATTTGCAGTTTGGAAAATCTTTTGCTCTGCCGCGTGAAAAAATTGTTGGAAAGCATATCAGGGAAATAATAGGCGAAGAGAATTTTTTGGCTGCACTGCCTTATATTGAAGAGGTAAGAGAGGGGAAATCCGTTACCTACGAAAATATATTTAATTTGGCAAAAGGCGAAAGATGGGTGGAGGTTCATTATTCCCCTGTTTTTGATGAAAAGGGGCAGGTTGAATCAATTGTAGTGCTTAGTAATGATATTTCAGAACGCAGAAAGGCCGAGCAAGATTTGCTGCTAAGCGAATTGAAATTTCGCACTGTAGCCGATCATACTTTCGATTGGGAATATTGGTTGGGTGTAAATAAACGCTTGGTCTACATGTCGCCTTCATGCCTGCGCATCAGCGGATATAGTGTGGAAGAGTTTTTTGCGGACGATCAGCTTTTGTTAAAGATAGTTCACCCTGCCGATTCGAAGATATGGAAAGACCATTTGGACAAAGTTAACGCGGAAGACCATCCCGGCAATGCCGATGAACTTGAGTACAGGATCATAAAAAAAGACGGCTCTGTGGCCTATATCGGTCATATATGTACTCCTGTTTTTGACCAGAAAGGCTACTTTATCGGTAGGCGCGTTAGCAACCGTGGCATTACCAATCGTAAACTTGCAGAACAAAATCTAGCAAAACAAACCGAAGAACTAAGGTTGATGAACACCTACTTTGTGGATCGCGAGATAAAAATGATTGAATTGAAAAAAGAGATCAACCGACTTTTGAATGCGGCCGGCCAAGCAGAGAAATACGAAATTTTTGAATAGAAGATTTTAGTCGCTTAGCTCCTTTTGACAAGCACTTCCGTATACTCCATTATCTTTTCGATAACCTCAGTATTGATCGTATAAATACTTTCTTTTCCACGCCTTACTTTTTTCACAATACCGTACTCGAGCATCATGGTGGTATGGTGCGAAGTTTCGGCCTGTTTCAGTTCAAGTGCTTCATAGATCTGGGTTACGTTCAATTCTTTTTTTTCGTCCAATAGCTGAATTATCCTATAACGATCAGGATGTGTGACGATTCTGAATTTGCGGGCAGTACGCTCAACTTTGGAAACGTCGAAATGTCTGTTTGTTGTCATTTTATTTTTTTTAGTTTGTGCAAATATAAAAAAATATTTATTCCAAAATGCAATGCTTCATGGACACTTTTTATTGCAAGGGAAATTTCATCTCATATAACTAGTGTTTTTTTCTTTCAATGCCCCGAATGTGTAGTGACTTCTGATAGCGCAATATGGCATCAATGATGCGAACAGTTGACACATTATATTAATAGGCAGAAAAAAACGTTCTTAAGCAAACTATGGATGCCCATTTATACGGGTTGAGCGTCATCGGCCGGATCCATCAAAATATCGAATTCGATATCTTCGTCGGGCAGTATTTCTATCTCATCCGAAAAGTCATTGCATTCATCGCCCGTAGCGCTAATTTTCCTTTTGCCAACGGGAATCATATCCATTTCCCAATCGCCGTTTTCGTCGGGGATAATAGGGGCTTCGACACCATCGATAAATACCAGCGAATTTTCAGGACATTCGTTGTTGTCGCTGCGCAGCATGCTGCCATGAGCCGAACCGTACTGACCAGGTTCGGGTTTTTTCAGATCGGGTGTGTTATAAATAACATAGTCATTGTAGTTGGCCTCGCTCTTGTCGAACCAGTATGTTTTACCTACTTCGCATACCTGTACAATGCGGTTGTAAAGCATGTTGGCCAGTGTGATGCGTTTTTCGGTGTAGGTGTCGCGTAGGGCTACAGCTTTTATTTTGTCCACAATTTGTTGATGAAAAGTAGTATTGAGGTCAGTCAGATCATCAATGATGGCTTGAGTAAGTCCCACTGGGCCGAGTTCGGTGAGATACAAGGTTGCCACCTGAGCAACGGTTGAAGCACAAAAATATAGGTGAGCATGATCTAATTTATCCATGCCCACTGTGCCAAACGAGCGGTATTCGGCTGAGTTTTCGCCGAATTTCAGCTTCGGACGCAGCATAATATCGCGTATGGCTACCTTAATTTGGTCGGCTGATAGGTCGCGTTTTTCGGTGGCAACGCTTACCTGCCCTTTCAGATACACATCCGACGGTAGCGACATCAGTTGCTGGTTGGTATCTGTAAGAAATGTAACTGTTGCGTTATCAATACCATAATTGCTTAATATGCCTCCATCGCGGGCGATTAATAACTGTACTTTGTCTTTTAGGATTGATAAATCAGGCAAAGACATCCTATATTCTGGTTTTACAATGGTTTTTCTCATGGCAATTTAAATTTTTGCTTTACGCAAAGATACAAAATCCGAAAGGCAGATGTCAAGTTTTGTGTTACTTTTTTTAATTGAATGTAAAAGTTAACAAATAAATCCTCTATTAATTTATTTTTAATTTGCTGAATTAATTAAAAATTCACTTCACCAATAGGTTATTAAGACTGTTGCTTACTTTTGATTCATTGCGACTATTTATTTTTCTGATGATACTATTTCAAGGCCTGATGATACCTGAAAAAGTAGACTTGCTGCCATGTTGAAGACCTATGATGCTTAATTCATTTTAGATGCATCCAGAAATAATTTGGTTGATACCAAGTGAACTTCTGGCGTTACTAAAAAATAGTCCGACGCAACCAAAAATTCCTGAGTATTTTCAGGTATCACAGGTGATTTAGCAAATCGCAGGAAAGAGTAGAGGCATTGCTGAAATGAAGTGATAAGAAGCTTGCATTTTTTACCAACTACAGAGATGGTTGTTTGCCGTAAATAACTAATAATTTTCACTTTATTATCAGGTGAGGGGGGATAAATTTTTATAAATCTTTGTATCAGTCTAACATTTTTTTATCTACATTTATCATCGATTATTTTCGGGTGATCCTACAACTCAAAAAATAGCACGCATGATAAATTACGAAGCATTATACGGCATTTCCTACGGTTTATACATCGTAAGCTCGGGCAACAGCGAGCGCGCCAACGGGTTCATTTCCAATACGGTTTTTCAGATTACGGCCCAACCGCCCCAATTTGCGATTTGCTCAAATAGAAATAATTTTACTTCCGAACTCATTGCCGATACTGGTTTTTTTGCCGTTAGCATACTCGAAACCAATACTCCGGCGGATATGTTCTCCGATTTTGGATACAAAAGCGGCCGCGATATCGACAAATTAAAAGGTCGCAACATCATTTATACTGCTAATGGCGTGCCTGTGGTGACCGATCACTGCATTTCCTATCTCGAATGCCGCGTGTTCAGCACCATCGATGTAGGCACTCACCTGATGTTTTTGGGCACCCTGCTGCATTCCGAATTTATCAACGCAGCGCTCGATCCTATCACCTATCAGTATTACCGCGAGGTGAAGAAGGGTCTGTCGCCCAAAAATGCGCCTACCTATGTCGATCTGTCGGCCCACACGGCTGCGGCCCATTCCGCCCCGGCGGCCGAATATAAGTGCGAAGTTTGCGGCTATATATATAATGAGTCGGACGAAGACACTCCTTTCGCCGATTTGCCCGCCGACTGGCATTGTCCCTTGTGCGGTGTCGAAAAAGAATATTTCAGAATCATCACATAGCCAAATTAATATTACCATGATAGAAAAAAAAATGCCACAGATTATTCGCGAATTAATTCTGCTCATGAGGTCGCTTCGCTCAGTTCGCAGATTTTCTTTGTTAGGAGAAATTTCACAGATTACAATCGTAAATTTTAAAATTTCATTTTTAAATTTACGCTCTGCGCAAATTATTTTCTAATTTTAATCTGCGAAAAAAGCGTAGCGTTTCATGAACTCAATATTGTATAATGAAATCTGAGAATAATCTGCGGCGATACTTTTGATCAATGTATGCGGATAAATCATTGAAATTTATAAATTTATTAGAGTAATTGTATTATAGAAAAGTTTAACCCCAAATTACCATATTATGACAAAATCATTAAAAGGTACACTTACCGAACAAAACCTGCTGAAAGCCTTTGCCGGCGAATCGCAGGCGCGCAACCGCTACGAATTTTTCGCCAGCGTTGCCCGCAAGGAAGGCTACGAGCAAATAGCCAACATTTTCATGGAAACCTCTTTGCAGGAAAAAGAACACGCCAAACGCTATTTCAAATTTCTGGAAGGCGGCGGCGTTGAGATCACGGCCATGTATCCGGCCGGAATCATCGGCACCACCAAAGAAAATCTGAAAGCTGCTGCCGAAGGCGAACACGAAGAGTGGACCGAATTGTATCCCGCATTTGCCGAAATCGCCAAAGAAGAAGGCTTTATGGATGTGGCAGCCGCATTTAAAATGATAGCCAAAGTAGAAACCGAACACGAGCGCCGCTATCTGAAACTATTGCAAAACCTTTCGGAAGACAAAGTTTTTATGAAAGACGGCAAGGTTTGGTGGGAATGCCTCAACTGCGGCTATGTCTACGAATCGGAAAAAGCTCTGGAGAATTGTCCGGCCTGTCTGCATTCCAAGGCTTTCATGCAGATGCGCGAAGAGAACTATTGATAGCTGATTTAGCTAAAACAAAAGAGGCGACCTTACTAGGCCGCCTCTTCTGTTTTTTAAGGAAAGCGTTTATTTCTTCACAAAACGTTTCATCACCGAATTTCCCGTAGCAACGCTTTTAACATGCACAAAGTAAACTCCTTTGGCAAACGGACTGATGTCGTAAGTTAATGTGTTCATGCCTTTATGCAGGGTTTCGTCCCTGAGCAGTACCACCTGATCGAACATATCCATAATGGTGATCTGGGCAGTAGTTTCGAACAGGCTGAAATCTTCTATATGGATCAGGGTAGTGGCCGGGTTAGGATAAACTTTAACTGCATCCGAAGCATTGTCGTCCATAGGTCTTTCGATGGCAATAATATCAGAATAAGTGTATTGTCCGTCGAAATCTACCTGCTTCAGTTTATAATAAGTAATCGGTGCAAAGGGGGCGTCATCTTCCTGATTATAATGTAAGATGGAGTTGCTGTTGCCTGCTCCTATAACTTTTGTCATTTCATAAAAGTTCACCCCATCAATAGATTTTTCGGGAAGGAAATAATCGTTATTGATTTCGGTAGCTGTCGTCCATTCCAGTAGGTTGACCTTGTCAACGGCTTTGCCATTGAACGAAAGCAACTCTATAGGCAGAGGCCCTGAATTGCTCATGGCCGTACCAAAATTACTGAAGCCCGACATACTCGAACGAACTACGGCCGTCACCGGGCTCGGCACACAATTGCTGGCCGATGCATCGCCATTGAGCAATTGCCAGTTGGGCCCCTGCGAACTGTGAATGCTCATAACCGTGAAGGCAGTTCCTCCAATGGCATTTGTATAATTGAGATTGTACAGTGTAGTCGTATATTTACCAGTTTGATTGTTGTTGTTGGCCGTAACCGTCCAGAAACCATTATTCAATGGGGGCATATTATATGTTACGTTGCATTCGGTGCTTCCCAACGGGCCGGGCAAAGGACTGTAGGGAGTAAAGAAGGCTGTAAGTATGGTGATTTGGGTGGCAGTAGTAAAGTTGAAATTGGCTCTTTGATAGCCTTTCAAAGCATGACCCACCGGAAAATCGTATGAACCCAATGATTGAATATAGCGCCTGAGGTTTCCCTCCACATAACTGCTCGTGTTACCGGGCGTCACTGCCCCCGATGCGTTGTTATTTGCAATTACCATATTGGCATTGGTGATGATCTTGCCTGAAGTCAGTGTGAGAACGCCAGCAGGTCCGAGATTCATATTATTGGCAAGTGTCACCCCATTTCCGGAATGTATCATGGTCACATTGTTCAGTGTCAGCACACCATTTGAGTTGGTATAGGTCTGCGAACCGCTACCATCGAAAAACAAAGTTCCTGTGCCGGGAATAAAAGTAGTATTCCCGCTGAAGTTGGTAAAATTGCCACCCACTGTCAGGTTATTGTTATTCATATTCATCACACTGTTCACATTGCTGGTTGCGAAATTTCCGTCGCATTCGATGTGCTGGTTGGTAGTGGTGGTTCTCATAAGTCTGTTGGAAACAAGATTAAAGAATTCGTGAGGGGTCACCATAATACCATCCAGGGTTTGAGTGGCGCCGCCAACCAGAGTAACTGTCGAGCCGGGAACCGCATTAAAACTTCCTTGGTTATTATAATTTCCGGCTACTTCAAGATTGAAACCGTTGTTGATCGTTAAGGAAGCGCCGGGGTTGATAGTAATGCTTCGGCATTTGGCCCCAATGGCATTGATCACCGGTTGATAAAATGAAGAAGCAGCAATAACACAATTTCTTGTGGTGTCAGGAATAACCAGACAATTTCCCCAGTTCCGCGAATCGAACCAGTTGGTAGATGAAGCACCTCCTGTCCATATCAGCGGATTAGGAATATTGAAGTTGAAAGTATTGGTCGAATTGAGGAAATTGATGGCGAAACCAGATAGACTGTTCGAGAAATTACTAATCACTAACCAGTAAGATTCGCCAGCCTGCACCGGAAGCGCATCTTCGAAAGCGCCATCGTAAGCTGCTGAAGAATAATAGTGAGAGGTATAAGTGTTTTGAATGGTAGGGGTGACGCCACCGGTATACAATCCGGTAACTCCAATATAGCTATAATTACAGCGCAACGGAACGGCTCCAGCAGCAATATCAGCACAGGTCACGGCACCGGTTCCGCTTTTTTTCCAGATGGCAAAGTCATAGTCGGTACCGTAGCTGGTCAACGTAGCGCCAGCCGTGGCAGGCAATACATCGTTGGGTTCAATAGTAAACATCATATCGCCGGCTGCCGTAATCTTTATTTCGTACCATGCCGATCCTCTTTCTCCGGATAACAAGCAATTGGTTCCACCTCCCGGAAAATCGCAAATGTTACCCACAGCCTGGTAGCCGGGATTACCAACGGTAAAGGTAGCTGCACAAACCGGCACATCCGAAATACAATCTTGCCCGGGCACAGGTGGCCAGGCTGTAGCTCCATCAACCCAAACTATGGAAAATGTTCCTGTCAGATCATTGGCTCCATCAACGGCTATATAATAAGTGGTAAGAGGTGTAACAGTTGCTAATAATTCGGAATTATAATAATAACTCGTACCACATGGCAAAACGTCATTATTGCAGGCAACCATGGAAAGTGTGGGTCCGCATGCGCCCGAAAACAAAGCGATTTGTGTATTTAATAAACTTCCGACAATGGTTTTGATCTTAATACTGGTTTGTCCGGCACTTGTCGTGAATTTATACCAAACCGTGTTCAGGTTTCCAGTAGACCAACAGCTGGGCACAGCCGGTTCTCCGGTTCCTGTGGCACACGAGTTGTCGCCGGGTGTAAGATCGCCTATGAGCATATTTTGAGCATTACATGGCAGATCGTTGGGTTGTGAGGTCAAAGTGACATAAGTGTATACCGAATAGGATGATAATAAACTAATGGAACAAGTAACCTTGCAACGGTAATACATATTAGATCCTGGAGTAGCTACATAACTTATGGCAGTAGCTCCGGCTATGGCAGTCCATACGACATTATTGGGTGATGATTCCCACTGGAATGTAAGTCCGCTTACCGATGAAAATCCACTTAATGATATGGTTGAAGAACTTCCTAAGCATAAGGATTGGGGCGAAGCACTGGCAGAGCCCGCTACAGGTGTTCCTGAGCAAGGAGTAGCTGAGATAATATTAATATAATAATCTTCAGTTTCGCCGTAAGAGTATGTTCCACATGGGCTAGATGGAACAGATGATTCCGTAACAATCACCCTCATGAGTGTGGCCCCCAGTATCGAAGTCAAAGGAATAGTAATATTGCCTGATTCCGTGTGTGGACCTACTGTAGTTACTGTGGATGAATAAACGTTCTCACCAGGATCTGTAAGGTCGCCGTCTTGGTTATAATCTATCCATATTCCAACTCCATTCGAATAATTTGAGCCGCATGTTCCTACCTGAACCGAGAATGGAACCACCTGGGTTTGCATAACCATGGGTGCTGCTATTGCTGTATAGTTAGAATACAAATTCAAAACAGAGCCTGTTCCTCCCGTTGTAGAGCAAGTGGAAGAATTATTTAACGAACCGAAGGTGACATTTAGGATCTCTTCATCTATAGTAGAAGTTGCTGTTGAAGAACAATAACAAGCATAAGTCATACTTACCACCACTTGAATAGGAGTGCTGTTTGCCGAAATTCCGCTGCAAGTAATGATTCTTCTGTACCAGGTTGTAGTAGAAGCAATCACAACATAAGTGCTTGCAGTTGCTCCTGCAATATTGGTCCAGGTTACATTATCCGGCGATGATTGCCATTGATAAGTAAGACCAGATCCTAATGTTGCCCCGCTGACAGAAAGAGTTACTGTCAAACCCGGGCACATGGGATTGGGAGCTGCTGCCGCAATTCCACCGGATGGAGGAGCAGTGCATGCCAAGCAAGTTCCGGAGTATGCTACCTGAAGGGCAAAACCGGCTCCCTGAATAGAACCATCGGATGTAAATTGAACTGTAATTGGTATTCCGGCGGCACTAATAATAGGAGTAATTGTTCCAGTTCCGTTGTATGTTGCCAGCAGGGTTCCTCCTGTTCCAATACCGGAATAGAAATTTAGATGATCGCAGCAAGTTTCAATTCCTGTAAAACTGCCGGATATATTTATTACTCCGGTTCCCGAATTTTCCAGAACTGTATAACCACTGGAAGATACAATATAATCAGCTCCCGAACCGCCGGCATCATAAAGATTGGTACTGGTCCCGCAAAGAACATTGTTTGAACCGGTTGCAGGAACATTAGTATTGGTGCATCCTAAAGCAGTATAAGATACAATATTCGTATTATTACTTAACCCACTATTTGAACAAGAGGTCAATAAACGATAGTAAGCTGTTGTTAGTGTGCTTGTGCTTAATGAAGTTGAAGTTGCACCACCAATATTGGTCCACCCTGATATACCATCAGCAGATGTTTGCCACTGATAACTGATACCGCCTCCAGTGGTTAAACCAGCTGAAGAAAGTGTAAATCCTGTTCCACTACATCCTGATGATGACGATATGCTTGCAGTTCCTGCATTGGGAGTGCCAGCGCAGTTGCTCAATGTAGTTACACTTATGTCGTCAATGGTTAGATACCATGGCGTGTAAGAAGTCGAAATACATTCGACAGCCAGATAATAGGCGCCTGAAGTTGTCGGTGTAAAACTGCCGGATAATTGCTGATAGGTGGTATTGGTAGGATTATTAACATTGGCAACAATATTTGTTTGTGCAGCTGCTGTTGCAGCAGTTCCATATGTTAAACTTAATGACATAAAACCTGAAGCACCATCAGCAATATACCATGTAGAAAAGGTATATGTAGTTCCGGCTGTAAGATTAAAAGTTCCGAAGGCATAATAAACCGTTCCGCATGCATATTGAAAAGAGGCAAACTTTGACCCTCCTATTGTATGATTCGTTCTGTTGTAAGTGGTGTTTGCTATATAGGTAGGTTGGGATGTAGTTGTTCCTGTAATTCTAGACCAGTTTGTAGGCAGATCATTTGCATTTACAATTCCTTCCAGAGTTTGACTGTAAGGTAAGGTTAATTGGCCAAAGGAATGATGGGCGATAAGTATCAGGCAGGATATTATTCCGATGTAGACTATTTTATGTAAAATTGATTTCATAAACCTTCTTTTTACAATATTATGTTTTTTATTTTCAATGAATTGATTGCATTGAATTTTTATTTTGAATTTGTTGCATCTCCCTTAGCAATTTGAATTTCTTCTG
>CAZRFL010000066.1:0-1913 GCA_964599365.1 uncultured Bacteroidales bacterium | reverse complement strand
AGTTTTTATCCAAACTTTTATAGCAGTTTCAAATATTTGAATATCATCTTTCTGTGAAAGTAATTTGTCATATAAGTGATAAGGCACAAATTGCGGGTAATATGGATAGTGCACTAACCATTCTTTTTGAGCTTGTGCACAAGTAGAAATGTCATTTACAGAACTGCCGTTATTTAGTAAACGCGGAACTGGCGGATGCATCTTCACATATTCGGCCATTTTTTCACTTTTAACATCTGAAACCATTGTTTCAGAAGGAAAAGAAGGGTCAACATATTTTAGAATAACAGAATTAGTCTCTTTAACCAAATACGATTCGTAAGACTTCTGAGCTTGACCTGAAACGATACCAAAGTATACCAGAATCAATATAAACAGTAAATATTTTCTCATAATTCACAACTTGGAATAAAGGTAGCAAAAAATATGGTATAAAGTTACAACATTTTATTCAATGTTTTAACAAAATTATTCACAAGAAAAGTTTTTTTTAACTTTTTTTGTGAATAAAGCTTTATAAAAATGTTAGGTTGGCTTGTTCATTTGTAATTAATGCCAAATTATGGTATTTGTAATCATTTTTTTTCTGCCGCAAATTACTGATGGAGAATGAAAAAATAATCGGCATTTCTTTTAAGAATCAGACTATGTGATTTTTGAAAGTGGGTGGTAATGGATTCGAACCATCGACCCCTTGCCTGTCAAGCAAGTGCTCTAAACCAACTGAGCTAACCACCCATTAATTTTATACTGCAAAAATACTATTTTATTTATATCTTCAATTTAAAAAATAATCACGGAGTGCTTAGAGAAACAGGAATGATCTTTCCATTTATATATTTATGAGCATTCTTAGCGAAATCACAAATATAAGATGCTATATCAGAGGCTTCAACAGTAGCTTCATATCCCGGAAAGGCATTATGAAGCATTTCTGTTTGCACTGCTCCCAAGCAAAGACAATTCAGTTTTATCTGCTGTTCTTTTAGCTCTTCGGCAAGGCATTCTGTTAGGCATGCCAAAGCTGCCTTGCTGGCGCTATAAACGGATAAGCCCGGAAATTTTGCACTCCCCTGAAATCCTCCCATACTGCTGATATTAACTACATGGGCGTTTTTGTTAAAATGTGGCAATAATAACTGTATCAATTTAAATGGTGCAGAGACGTTAACCTGAAATGATCTTTCAATATCAGTATTGTCAATTTTTGAAAATGATTTATTGATTAGGTATCCAGCATTGTTAATCAAAATATCAATGTTTCCTTGTAATCGGGAAATGATCTTTGAATAATCGTCTTTTTCCAGATCAAGAGAGAATGGAATTAGATTCTCATTTTCAGTAGCAAGGGGTGTTAGCTTGCGGATGTCACGCGAAATAGCAATAACTTCGTTGTTGGAATCAACCAATAACTTTTTGCAAATTTCAAAACCAATGCCTTTACCAGCCCCTGTAACAATAATATTCATGAGACCAAAATTGTATGACTAAATATCTATTCGGGCGTATTTTGCATTTTTCTCAATAAACTCGCGTCGGGGAGGTACTTCGTCGCCCATAAGCATAGAGAATATGCGGTCAGCTTCGGCGCCACTTTCAATGGTAATCTGTCGCAGTGTGCGAAACTCAGGATTCATGGTGGTGTCCCACAATTGTTCGGCGTTCATTTCTCCCAAACCTTTGTAACGTTGAATATGAATGCTCGATTCTTTTCCTGTTTTGGCAAATTCAGCAACAATTGCTATGCGTTCTTCTTCCGTCCAACAATAATGCTGCTCGTTACCTTTTTTGATAAGATAGAGCGGGGGAGTGGCAATGTAAACATGACCGCGCTCAACCAGTTCTTTCATATAACGGAAGAAGAAAGTTAGAATCAGAGTGGCAATGTGACTTCCGTCGACATCGGCATCGGT